>JBGQGB010000002.1:0-240604 GCA_041497195.1 Candidatus Doudnaibacteriota bacterium
ACCGCGAATCCCGCGCCGATCACGATTAATCCGGGCGACACGGTCAGCGATGTCGACTTCGGCAACTTCCATGATGTAACGATTATCGTGCATAAGTGGGACGATTTGAATGGCGACGGCATTTGGCAAAAAGGTGGCACGAATCCTGAACCGCCGCTTGCGGGTGTGCCGATAGAGCTCGACCGTGTGACACACGAGGATCCGATTCAAACCGAGCTCCTGTCTCTCAATTTGACGGGCGCTGATGGTGCTGCACAATTCGTCGTCTCTGGGCCTGGTCATCTGCAGGCAAAAGAACACACGCCAAGCGACTCCGAGCAGACCTTCCCGGCAAACTCATTTTTTGACATCTTTGTCGACGTGAGCGGTGCCACGATCAACACGGGGACTCTACATGGCTGCCAACCAACGCCAGTCACAACTTGCCAGCCGATTCCACTAGAGTTCGGCAATTTTAAGTTGATTACGGTTACAGTGCAAAAAGACGTAGTTGATCCGGACGGACACGATGCGCACGACCCGCACGAATTCCAAGTTACGTTGGACGGTGAAAACCAGAAGCCAATCAGCGACGCTATCAATCAAGGTCTTGAGGCCCTCTACGGCGGCGTCGGACCCGGTTCGCACACGCTTGCGGAAATCGGTGACCCTGACTTTGATCTGCTTCGCATCAGCCACGGAAATACCGAATTGCCCAATGGCCAGTTTACTCCGCAAAGCGGTCAGGACATGACGATCGTTGTGACGAACACACAGAAGAAAGCGACCATTACCATCCACAAAGATGTCGTTGGCCCGAACAATGAGTCCGTCTCTGACAGCCATCTCTTCCGTGTCACGGTCAATGGCGAACTGAAAGATCTTGCCGAAGGAACTGACGCCATATTCAGCGTCAACCCCGGCACCTACTCTGTTGTTGAGTCAGCTGATTCGAATTACGTCATCGGCACAACGGACGATATCACCGTTAGTTCGCATGGTTCTGGTTCTGCGACCATCACTAACAAGCAAAAGCCCGGCAAAATTGTAATCAACAAGATCTCGCTCGGCGGCACCGACAAGTTTACCTTTAACGTCGATCACGGCCTTGGCTCAAAAGACATCACGACCACGCAAGCTGGCCTCGTTGCCTCAAGCTTCTTTGATGTCTTCACTGAACTCGGTTCTGAATTCACAGTCAGCGAAACCCCGTCCTCATCCTGGGATGTTGATAACGGAACGTGCAAAGTCACCGTCAACCCGGGCGAGACCAAAACCTGCTCATTCACGAACACGCTGAAGAAAGGAACGATTACAGTTCACAAGATTGTGAAAAATCATGGCCTGACCAATGATGCGTCCCACTTCGCTCCGTACAGGGTTGATACCACGACGGTCGTGCTCGACCAGGCAACGGCGTTCGATCCGGGTGATCACACCGTATCCGAGACATCCGACTCGAACTATACGGCGACCTTTAGCGGGGATTGCGGTCCAAACGGCTTAATCCAACTCGCCCCAGGCACCACCAAAACCTGCACGATTACCAACGAAGAGAAACTGGGAACACTGATCGTGAAGAAGGTGGTGATCAACAACAGCGGCGGCTCGAAGCAGCCCCAGAATTTCTCCTTCAAGGTCAACAATGGTGTCTCAACTCCATTTGTCGCCATCACCACGACCACCGGCGAAAATGATCTTACCGTAAATGCCGGGAGTTATTCGCTAACAGAAGTTGCCGACGCGGGCTACGCTACAACCTATGCCAACTGCACGAACGTTGTGGTTCCGAACGGTGGATCTGTCACTTGTACCATCACCAATGACGACATCGCCCAAACCGCCACCCTGAGCATCAACAAGGTTCTCCTGCCGAACACTGACCCGGGCGAATTCAATCTCTTGATTGATACCGTTGTTGCTGGAACTGGAGCCAATGTTTCCAATGGCGGAACAACCGGCGCGGTAACGGTTTCTGCTGGACCACACACGGTGGCGGAGAGTGCTAGCGCTGGCACGAATCTTAGTGATTACACTACGGTTATCAGCGGAGATTGCGCTCTAAACGGCACCATTATCCTTGCTGCGGGCGCAAACAAAACCTGCACCATCACAAACACCCGCAAAACCACCCAGACCACGGGCACCATCAAAGGTATGAAGTTCAGTGATCTGAACCGGAACGGCCTCAAAGACGCAGGTGAACCGGGCCTCGCCGGCTGGACGATCCGAATCGTGCGCAATCATAACTCACTCGTACGCACGGCGGTGACCGACGCGAACGGCAACTACAGCTTCACCAACCTTCCTCTTGGCACCTACAAAGTCCGCGAGATCCACCAAAAGGGCTGGAAGCGCATGACCAAGAATCCGAAACCGATTGTGATTTCGGCCGGCTCCAATGTGTCGGGCGTGAACTTCGGCAATGCGACGAAGAAACAAACTGAACAGGATGATACCGACGCTAGAGATCTTCAGGATGACTAGGAGATAGAAGCGTGTCCTAAACCACGCGGGGCTTTGGCCCCGCGTTGGTTATCAAGAAGGGCGGCGAAAGATGGAAAGGGCTTACGACATACTCTTTGATGAGGTGCTGAAAAGACGGCAGGAACAGAAACGATAGCGACGATATTTTTCCACTCTTTCAGATTCTACCTGTACACTCGCGTGCAGGGGGATCCTATTTTGATGTATATACCCTCTAAAAAGAATCCGGTTTTTCGGGCTGGGGGTCGGTTCCATAAGCTTCAGGCAGAAAACAAAATTTAAGGCAGAATGGCAGCCGGCACTCTTCAGCAGATTAGCCAGCCATGCTATACTAGGAGCATAAGAGTTTAGTTTCGCCTTATTTTAAGCGGCAAATGCGAGTTGTGTATCAACCTTAAGTTGTTGCCACTGCTGCAATTCCTCTATAATTTGGTTCCACTGAACTCGCACAAAGTCCACCATAGAAGAGTTTTCGATGTATTTGGTGCGGGGTGAAAGTCCTGCCTTAGCGACTACGAAATTTTGACAAAATGGTATAATGTGTGCTATACTAAAGGCACAAATTGAGGCTAATAATTGAAACAAAGTTAGATTTTTTAGTATTAAATAAATTAAACTCCCTTTTTATAGAGGCGGCAAGGTGTTGATTCATGCCACTGAATTGAGGGACAAAAAAATTTATGGCAGACAAAGCCAAAGCCAAAGTCTTAGTGGTCGAGGATGAAGAAATTCTACTGACAGGGTTAAAAGAAGAACTGGAAACAGGCGGCTATGTGGTCGAGGGCGCAGGTGATGGAGTTGAAGGCTTGGAAAAGGTCAAAACTTTTAAACCCCAGCTGATTTTGCTCGATCTGTTGATGCCGAAAATGGACGGGATGGAGATGTTGCAGAAGCTCAAAGCGGACAGCGCCAGTCGGGATATCCCAGTCGTCATTCTGACAAACCTTTCTGATTACGAAAAAATTTCCGAAGCGCTGTCTCTAGGAGCGATGGATTACTTAGTCAAAGCCAATTACAAGCTCGAGGACCTTTTGGATAAAGTTCGAACCGTTTTGGCCCGAAAATAGCTAAGGATTTCCTTTATGGATTCAGCTGAGAATTACAAAAATCTTATTAGTGAGATTATACACAAACAGATGGATATCCTGGGATCGGAGATTGCCATCCGCAAAGCCAAAAACGTTTCCGGTCTGAAAGTCAACGACGCCGGGGAAGTTTCCCAAATTTCAGGGGATCCGACGCAGGTTCTGCAAAAATTAATTGATGAATATATTTCTCTCTCGGGAGAAATCGTAAAAAACATTCTCGGCCCCGTTTTTGCCAAATATCCCGACATAAAACTAAATCTAAAATAAAATGGATTTTGAGTTACTGATTCAGGTGTTTGTTGCAGTAATAGTGGTAGGGGTAATCTACAGCCTCTGGAGAACTACCCGGACTTACGGGGGGTTGGTGGGGGCAGCTCTGAAGTGGATTGGTCTCGGCGTAGTATTTTTTTCGATAGAAGGGCTGGACAGAGCGTTGGGAAATTTGAGCGTCGTCAGCCACCTGACCGTGACTTATGCAGATCCCATACACGACGCAATATTGATTTTTGGATTGATGTTTTCCGGAATTGGTTTTTCCAAACTTACCAAGATTGCCAAATAAAACCGCAGGACCAAAATAGTTCCACGGTGTCGGTTTTGAAACAAAAATAAAAAATCGTGCCAATTTACACCTCGCAGTCCTTGTTGTGGGCTGCAATTTTTTCAGGAATCGTATTGATTATTTTTTGGCTTGAATACCGGCGGGTGCGAGCCAGGCTTTTGACGCGCGAGGAACAAATGAAGCATAGGATGTATGAGCTCTCCATTTTGCGGGAATTGGGAGAGCGCATCGGCTATTCTTTGAACGTGCATAAAATCGTGGATGTGATCACAGGGAGTCTGGGCAGACTACTGCCTTATTCGAGCGTGTCGTATATATTGCCCACTGAAGATGGGCGATTGGCTTTCAATATTTCTCTGGCAGAATCGGTCAATAAAGCTTTTATCAGCGAGGTTCGTGCCCGGATGCTCAAGGCCGTCACAGTTTTGTTTGGTAAAAATTATATCGATCACGATATAGAGGAGAGCGTTTCTGGAGTTATCACTGATCCAACGAGTACGCACAAGGTCGAGTCGTCTTTTAATGTTCCTATTGTGATCAACGGGAAGCCATCCGCTATTTTGACAGTGGCGTCGACCGAGGCTGGCTTGTACAAAACTAGCGATGAAGTGGAAATACTTTACACGATCATGAACCAGGCCTCAGAAGCGGTCTCCAAACTGCAAACTGTTTTGGAAATTGAAAAAGGCAAACTCAATTCCATGGTGGCAAGCATGGCAGACGGAGTGATGATGGTCGATATACAGAATCGGCTGTTGGTCATCAATCCTCAGACACAAAAGATGCTCGGTCTGAAAAGCTCCGCGCCATCGATATTTGACGTATTGGACGCCGTTTCTAGTCACCTTGATCTCCGCACAAAGATAGAGGAAAGTATTAAAAACAACGAGCTGATAGTCGAGGAAAATCTTCAGATCAATAACCGTTTTTTGCAGATCCTCATTACCCCGGTGAAAGACAACAAAAACGAGCCTTTGGGAAGTGTCGTTCTGTTTCACGACGTCACTCATGAAAAAGAGTTGGAAAAAATGCGTGAAGATTTTACCTCAATGATGGTGCACGAGCTGCGCTCCCCTCTGACCGGCATCAGAAGCATTGCCACGCTTCTCAAAAACGACAAAGTCAAGAACGAAGAAAAAAAGTATCAGGAATTTGTCGATCTCATCACTACCAATTCCAGCTCAATGCTAGCCCTAGTGAATGATTTGCTGGACGTGGCCAAGCTGGAGTCGGGAAAATTTGAGGTTTTCAGGCGCCCAACAGATTTGCGCCATGTCATCCAAACGAGAATTGAATCATTTGCCGGGCTGGCTCAGGAAGGCAAGTTGACATTGGAGCAAAAAGTTTTGCCGGAAGTACCGCAAACTCTGGCGATTGATGACAACAAAATCCCCCAGGTTTTGAATAACCTATTGAGCAACGCCGTCAAATTTACTCCTGAGGGCGGAAAAATCCAAATTGGCGCATTTGTTTGTGAGTCTGGCCAAGATATTGTGCGCGAAGCCCTTCGCAATAATCTTGGCTGGCCAGGGGCGGCGAGCGGAGTTTTGTGCCAGACCCCATCCGTGGTAATAAGTGTTTCTGATAACGGGGTTGGCATTCCAGCGGTAGAAATACCAAAATTGTTCAACAAGTTTCAACAATTATCCACGGCCAGCAAGTCCGAAAAAAAGGGGACAGGCTTGGGGCTAGTGGTAGTCAAAGGCGTGGTCGAAGCGCACGGCGGACAAGTCGGGGTCGTTTCCGCAGAGGGTCGCGGCACGACTTTTTATTTTACCTTACCCTTATCGGAAACGGTGGGAGTAAGCTCGGCCAAAGTTTGACTTTTTAAAAGCTTTACACTATGAAATTCAAGAATATTTTAGGAAAAGGCGAAAAAGCCAGCATCGAGAACATTACCTCGGATTTTGTTTCCCTGGCTTCTCACCAATTGCGTACCCCGCTGTCTGCCGTCAAATGGAACACGGAAATTTTGCTCTCGCAAAAATCCGGCCACCTGAATCCCAAACAACTTCGATATCTGCAGGAAATTTATCGTTCCAATGAACGCGCCATCAGCTTGGTCAATGATCTTTTGGATGTCTCTCGCATTCAGGAAGGGGAAATTCACCTTGACTTGCGTCCGGCCAGGGCGGAAGATATAATCAAAGAAGCCATTGACAACCTCGATGATCTCATAAAGTCGAGTAAGGCAAATGTCAATTTTGAAATCATGAAGGGGCCGTTGCCGCAGGTCGAGACTGACACGGAAAAGTTGAAACGTGTGATTATCAACCTGCTGACCAATTCCATCAAATATACTCCCGCTGGTGGCGATATCTCCATAATCGTGGAAAAGCTGCCGACACACTTGAGAATCAGCGTGACGGATTCGGGAGTCGGCATTGCCAAAGCCGATCAGAAAAAAATCTTTAAAAAGTTTTTCCGAAGTACCAAAGTGCTCAAGATTTCTCCCGACGGCACGGGTTTGGGTCTATTTATTGCCAAGTCTTTAGTTCAAGCAATGGGAGGAAAGATCAGTTTTCGCTCCGAGGAAAACGCCGGGACGACTTTCTTTTTTACACTGCCGTTGAAATTTAAATAATTTTTTAAAAATACATGCCGAAAAAAAAACTTTCAGTGAATGGGGCCAAAACGAAAAAAGCGCGTGCCACGTCTATCCCAACCAATATTGAGCGCCTTAGCGGGCAACGGATAATGGACGACAAGCTCGTCAATTCCAAGAGCGACAAGTATTCGTACGCCGCCGCTGTTTTTATTGCCCTAGGAATTTTGGTTGCCGCCGGAGTGGTCGGATATCTGTTTTTCTATAAAAATAACAATCAGTCAGTACTTGAACCCAACATTATCGTTCCAAGCGATACGCAATCACAAGAGGGCATGCCACCTGAGCAAGCAGCGACAACGCCGACAACTACCACTCCTGTCGCTCCTGCGCCGCCGCCTGTTCTGACGCAGAGCGTGAAAATTTTGGCCACACCAACGGGCTTTTTGAACGTCCGTTCGGGGCCTGGAACGAATACGGCCAAAGTCGGGCAGGTCAATCCCGGAGAGGTTTATCAGGTCCTCTCCGACTCTTCAGCCAACGGCGGCTGGTATCAGATTCGGTTGAGTGATGCGCTGACGGGCTGGATTGCCAAAAAATACGGGAAACTTCAATAGCAACACTTTTCGATTACCGGAAGGGTTTTGACTTTTCCGGTAATTTTTTTTATACTGCTTCAAGTACGTTTGCAGAAAGGGGCTTCCACCGACGCTCTCGAGTACTCGATCTTTGGCGGACAAGTGACCGTTTGAAATGCGGTACTCGCCCATCGTAGCTTTGGGTAGTCCAAAGCGAAGTTGGGCCCAAGTAGCTGAAGTTTGTAGACCTGCCCGCCAGAGTCGCCAATACGCCGTTGTAGCTCAGCTGGTAGAGCAACTCCATGGTAATAAACAGGTCTACTGTCATTATCAGGAAATGCTTGTAGCGACTGGCTAAAATGGCGATAGAGTGAGAGATGGGGCCACCTCTCACAGAAAACAGGTCGCCGGTTCTTTGGAAAAATCATATATGCCGTTGTAGCTCAGCTGGTAGAGCAACTCCATGGTGGGGCATAAGCTCCCTGCCCATTGCCGGAGAAATCCGACAGTGAATCCCGAATTACGGTCAAAGGCTCGAAAGAGTTAAGACCGTGGCGAGCAATCGCCCGAACGACTGACAAGGGTGGCTAAATCCGAAAGGATACGCCAAAGATACAGTCTAATCCCCATATAAGTTTTACGAAATTGGGGTGCAAATGAAGGAGTAGGTCGTCGGTTCAATTCCGACCAACGGCTCCAGGCTTTGGCAGGCGGGGCAACTCTCCGCCAGAGGCGGATCAGCTTAACTAAATAATCAAGGAATCAAAATGGCGCAAGAGAATTTGGTAAAGATGCAATGCACGGTCTGCAAGCGAATCAATTACTATACGACCAGAAATAAAAAATCTACGCCCGAGGCGCTGGAACTCAAAAAGTTTTGCAAATGGGATCGCAAAAAGACAGTGCATAAGGAAATGAAGAAGTAAAAAGATCCCGCTCGCGCGGGATTTTGATTTGCGAAGCAGCCAGCCCTATTTTTTTATTCAAATTTTATCTTCACGATATCTGGGATTTTGTCCTTGATATCCAAAACGATTTCTGATACGCTGGACTGTCAGTTCATGCTGACGATGTCCGAGCCTACAAGGGGAGGACATAGCTCCAAAAACCTATAAGGTGAATAGGAGGAAAAAATATGAAGGCGAGAGTCGCGAGGTTGTATTTCCGCAGACATCCATGGCTGGGTGATTTATTTCGGGAATGGGGCTACGAATTTCGAGATAGTTGGCTGCAGGAGCGGCTGCACTTCATTGCGTTTAAGCCGTTCCGGTCTCTCGACTTGGATGCGTCTTTTCCCACAGAGGAAAACCGGTGTTGTCTCCATCACGGCGGACCCCTCGAAAGTTCGATGCATGCGTTTGTTATGTTCCACTATGTGGGGCCGCCGACAGAGGCACCTTGGGATCGGGCCACGAAACCCTTTTTTAAGCACCTCGGTCGTGTACGTGAGGGTCGCCCCCTGATCCAGGAGCTCAGGAGTATTTGCAATCAGCGTAGCAGTGATGATTATGCGCTGAGACCAGACGCAATTGTGGTGCGGTTTCAACTGAAGAGCGCCCACCTCGGGATTTTAAATGCCGCTGTTGAAGTCTATCTGATTCCCGAGTCGTGGGAGCCACCTGTCGCTCCCGCGAAATCAAAGCGAGCAAAAAAGCCTTAGCCAGGAGAAAGGCCTCTTGCGAATGCTTGTTTTGAAGGGTCGGTCTGCCTCACGGCAAGCCGGCCCTATTTTTTTGCTCAAATTTTATCTTCACGATCTCCGGGCGGGTTTAAAATGCCCAAGCAAATTTAGTTCTTTAGATATTCATTTTTTAAGAACTCAGTGAAGTCATCCATTTCTTTTTTGTATAGCAGCCGCCTCTCATTTCTCGTTTCTTCCGGAAGGTCGGGCAGTACCTCGAGCCCGTTGCTTTGAATACGGAAGCCGTATGCAATGTTATCGAATCCAAGCATTGCGTCGTAAGGGACTTTTCTGTCGTTGACGCGATAAAATTGATCTAAAAGTCTTATTGATTTGAGTCGTAATTCTCGTCCTTCTTTGTCCACTTTTTCCCGAAGCTCGTCATTATACTGCCACTTTTCGACATCCGGTTCTTCTGGGTACACTTCGACCCAAGGGGCGAGCGTTTGTTCCTCCAAGACCCTATCAGTCTCGGAATGTCCTTCGCAGGATTGCCTGGTGCGCAGTCCGTGAGCGTTAAACATTATGACTGCTTCTTTGATGCCCGGTTCAATAGGTCTGCCTGTCGCGTCAGTAATTTGGTCGATCTCCTTTCGGATTTCCTGAAGGTGATGCTCTTTGGCTGGCCTTCCTTGATCTCCGTGCAGTTCGTCAGAATTTGATGCCATAGATTTTAGAGCTTAGATCTTAGATAGCCCAAAAGGTCTCCCATAACGCGTTCTTCAGATGGCCATCCTGTAACACTACCTGAAACTAATAATAGTCTAGTATTTATAGTATTTAATAATATTTTTTTTTCTCGATCAGTGAGCGCTTGAAGAATCTGTTTGTCTGCTATAGTCGAGTGTACAAAGGCATCTTTGTCAGGGTTAGCTTTCATTGCTTGAGTCATTAAATTTTCGTACTCTTTTTTGAGGTTTTTAAGTCTCTGAAGAAATCTATCTCCATCAGGATAAAGCATCCTAAAAGCGTCTAGGATGGCTGCTGTATTTTTTTGTTGGGTTTCCTGGTCTTTGCGGTTATCTCTGCGACCTTCTTCAATGTAGGGGGCATTCAGAATTTGATCGACGGCTTCTCTAGCGCTGTTTTTATTTCCTCGTTCGTTTAGCTTGGCCCGAATGTTATTGAGCTCGTTTTGGTTATTCTTTTGGTTTCTCGCGACCACTGCTTCTTTTGTAAATTTTTTGGTTACCAAATTCCTAAGCGAGGCATCCAGATTCCTTTTGTCACCGGTTCGGCTGAATTGGGTGCCGATTGTTCTCAATTCACCAGTCAAGAAATGCATTTCTTGTTCCGACATATTTCCGACACGTCGCAGCAGCTCCTGTCGAGAAGGAACATCTTCGGGGACGCCAGCAAGCGAATACAATTTTTCCAGAGAGCTAGTCGTCGATGAGCGACCCTGCATCTCTTGTTCACGAGCCCGTTGTCCAGTAGAAGTCCGTTCCGCCCTTGCTTGTTTCTCCATAAACAAAGCGTCTCTTATGGCTCGGCGCTCATCCCAGGATTGCTTGATTTCCGGTGTAAGGTTCCTTTGCGAGGTGGCGCGTGTTTGCAATAAGCCTTCCACGTATTTTAGTGTTTTTTCAATGCCCTGCATTCCCTCCTGCCCTGGTTGGTTCATCTGCAGAATTGTGCTTTGAATTTCCAAAGCATCCCGTCTATCACTATGATCTCCAAGAGATCCCAGTTCTTCCGCGTTTCGATTTAGGGTAGCCTGAGATTCTTGAAAAGACAGAGGCTCCCTGCCCGTCCTTTGGTTTTCCAGTCCATTAGCTTGGGTGGCTACATAGCGTAGCTCGTCATTCCAGTTTCCTGGCTGTTCCAAAAGCTGCTGGCCTTTGTGATAGTTTTCTTGAGCAAATTCCGTACCTGCGCGGATATAAGTATCATAAAACGCAGATCGCCCCATTGAAGCGCTTCTATCGGCAATTTCATACATTTTTCTAGCTACTTCCTGGGATTGATTTTGTGTGGTTTCTTGGCTTTCGACGTATGGCATCGGAGAAAGTTTACGCTGCTTTTTGCGAGTTTATTATAACCTAGTAAAATAAAGACCGCCATTCTCAGGCAGTTTTATTCAAATTGTATCTTCACAATCTCCGGGCGGTTGCCGACGCGCATCAGCGGGCCCCAGGTACCGACACCATTGGTCGTGTAGATGGTCAAACGGCCTGATTTGTTGAGCCCGTAGTGAAAACGTCCGTAAATCAGGCGACTGACGTAATTAAAAGGAAAAATTTGCCCTTTGTGCGTATGACCAGAGAGCATCAGAGAAACTCCCGCCTGTTCAATTTCTTTTATATTTACTGGCGCGTGAAACAGTAAGATGCTCGGCTTGTTGCGGGCAAAAGCGAGATGAGCCAGCACATCGCTTATTTTGCCAAATTTTTCGCTCATTCGGTAGTCGAGGCCCATAATCTGCATGCCCTGGACCTCGATAAAGCTATCCCGCAAGATGTTGACCCCGATTTTTGTGAGAGCATCGGTGACGAGCTGGTCGTTGCCGACAAATTCGTCGTGATTGCCGAACGCGAAGTGAATTCCCATACTCGGCTGGAGTTTTGCCAATGGGGACACGCCATCCACAAAATCCATGGTGGGCCCGTCAAAAACATCCCCGGCGATAAAGATGACGTCTGGGTTGAGCGCGGCCGTTGTTTCGACAATTTTTCGCATGAATTTTTTTCCGTGAATCAGGCCCAGGTGAGAGTCTGCAAAAAGTACGGCGGTTTTATGCTGCCAGGCGGGCGGGAGATTTTCGAGTTTGATGCTCAATTCCCTGATGGCCGGTCTTCGCCCATTCCACAGGCCATAGCCACAAACGATAATCGCGATCGCGAATACGGTTTGATGAACGATTGCTCCTGCTTGGGGGTTGAGGGGAGCGCCCTGGAGGATATAGATAATCCAGGACAGAAATGAGGCAAAGAACAAATAGGTGATGATCCCGAGCCAGAAGGACGATACTGAATAAAAAAACCGAAGTGTAGAATTGTTTCGGCTTCGGGAAAGAAATGAGGTCAAAATAAACATCACGGGTAGGACCGCGAAAATAGGCAGGGCCGCGTCTAAAAGATACGGTTCAGGAAGAACCCCAAAGTACGCGACAGTGTGGTAAACGAAGTAGGTCGCCAACCCGAGAACAAGTGAAAAAACCAGGAGGAAAATTATGAAAGCGATGCGCACGGGAACTCTTGGGATTAATTGCAAACCGAGCTTGTTTTGAATTATATCGAAAATAGGCAAAAATTGGAACTACCAGGCTGGTAAGAACCTGGATAGTTTTGCGTCAGTATAGTCAAGATTGCGTTCATTCCAGAGCTGCCTCTTTGTGATTTTACTGACATCCGATATAATGGATTGAGAATAGACACATGGCCCAAGCTTTAGAAAATTTTACTGATGAAGAATTAGTCAGCCAGGCTGGTTCTGGAGAAAGGGAAGCCTTGGAGGTTTTGATTCGCCGTTATTTATGGCCGGTTTTTCACTTTGTCTATAAGATTTTGAGGACCAAGGAAGAGGCTGAAGACGTGTCCCAGGAAGTTTTTGTCAAAGTCTGGCGCAACTTGGCTAAATTTGACCACAATTTGCGTTTTGAACCATGGCTCTTTCGGATTGCAAGAAATACGGCTCTCGACAGGCTCAAAAAGAAACAGAGTATTCCTTTTTCCGCCTATGATACGGATGACCAGGAAAATTGGTTGGCAGAGACTCTAGTGAGTCTTGAGCCAACGCCCGAGGAAGCGGTTGACAGCTCTGCGGCGAAGGGGGTGCTGGATGCTGCTTTGGAAAAACTGTCTCCTCATCAGCGACAGGTGGTTCGGATGCGTCATTTTGAGCAGTTAAGCTTTCGGGAGATAGCAGCCAGCCTCGCTGAGCCGACAAATACGGTCAAGAGCCGGTACCGCAGGGCCCTTCAGCAACTGCGCAAGATATTGCCGGATTTTTAGGTAATTTTGCACCAAAAATAGCAAACTCCTCGTATTAACTACGGGGGGTTATGTTTTTTGTATGAGTCAAAATACTAGCCAGCTGAACCACAATGCCAACTTTTTGCCAGAACCGTCGCCGGACCTTTTCCGCAAGGTCATGCTTCGTGTTGCGCGCGAGCAGCGGGTTTTGATGCTCAAAAAATTATTTTTGTTTGTTTTTTGTTTTGCCGGTTCCGTGGCGCTGACTATTCCGGCGTGGCGAACTCTTCAAGGGGAACTCAGCCGTTCGGGATTCTGGCAATATTTGACTATCGCCCTGTCTGATTTGCACGTAGCTTCTCAATATTGGCAGGATTTTACCTGGTCGCTTTTGGAGTCTTTGCCAGCTATCAGCGCAGCCGCGTTGTTGGCGGCATTTGCGGTTTCGCTGATTTCGCTGAAGTTCATCATCCGTTATTCGAAATTTATTTTTGGCAACCCGCAAATTTTGCGCACGCAGCGCCATTAAGATATGGATTTAAATAAATTTTTTCAGTCCAGAATTTTTTCCAGCACGCTGGTGGTCGTGTCAGCAGTTATAGTTTTGCTTTTGGTCTTTGCGCTCGGCGCTTTCGTCGGTTTTCAGAAAGCAAGGTTTTCTTTCGGCTGGGGGGAAAACTACCATCGCGTTTTCGGTGGTCCCAGAGGGGGATTTTTACCTAATTTTGTCGGCGACGATTTCATAAACGGGCATGGCACTTTCGGCACCATCATCAAGCTTGAACCAGGCTTGCTTGTCGTGAAGGGCCAGGATGGCGTGGAAAAAGCCTTTAGCATTGGCGATGACACGACTATCGAGAAAGGGCGCACTGTTTTGACAAGTAACGATTTGAAAGTCGACGAGCAGGTCGTAGTGATTGGCTCGCCTAAGACAGACGGCTCGATTGAGGCTAAATTAGTAAGGGTATTTGATCGGTCGGACAGTAGATCAGCAGTGCCCTTGGGTCTTCCCCCTGTTGGGCCGAAATAGTCTCAAATTATGAAAAAGTTTTTTCAGTATATACTGCGGCACAAAATCGCTTCTGTAATAATTCTAATCTTGGCTGCGACAGCTGGATATTATCTGTACAAATCAGTCGCACCGAAAGGCGCCGCTGTTCGCTATGTCACGGGCCAAGTGCAAAAAGGGACGATTGTGGTCTCTCTCAGCGGCACCGGCCAGGTTTCCGCATCGAACCAGTTGGACCTCAAACCAAAAGCCTCCGGGGACGTTACTTACGTAGGCGTGAGGGCCGGCCAACCAGTCAAAGCGGGAACTTTGATTGCTCAGTTTGATTCGACCGCAGCCCAAAAGTCAGTCAGAGACGCACAAGCCAACGTGCAGAGCGCAAAACTTTCCCTACAGAAGTTGCAACAGCCTCCGGCTTCGCTTTCTATCACGCAAGCGGAAGATGCCGTGGCGCGCGCGCAAGAGTCGAAACAAAACTCGGAAAATGGCCTGGTAAAAGCCTACCAAGACGGTTTCAATAACGTGGCAAACGCTTTCCTTGATTTGCCCACCATCATGACGGGTTTACAAAATATTCTTTATTCAAGCAGCCCGGGTTTGGGCGGGGGTAATCAAACCAATATCAATTATTACGGCGACGTGGCTACGCAATATGATAGTCGGGGAAAACCATACCGCAACGACGCGGATCAAAAGTATCAGTCCGCCCTGAGCGCGTACAATCAAACCTTTGATGACTACAAAGCTGCGAGTAGGACCTCGCCTACCAGCACGGTAGAGTCCCTCATTGATGAGACTTACCATACGACCAAGAGCATCGCCGAGTCGGTCAAAAGCGTAAACAATTTGATTCAATTGTACAAAGACGTCCTGACCAAGCAAAATCTCTCCCCGGCGTCGCTTGCTAGCACGCATCTGGACAGCCTCAATACCTACGTGGGAGAGACAAATACTCATCTCACTAATCTCCTTTCATCTCAAACGACTATTCAGAGCGACAAGACGGGGATAGTCGATTCCCAAAGAACGATTAACGAAGATACCCAGTCGCTAGCTAGTCTCCAGGCTGGGCCTAATGCGATCGACCTGCAATCAGCGCAATTGTCCCTGCAGCAGAAAGAAAACGCACTTTTGGACGCTCAGCAAACGCTGGCGGACTATTCGGTTTACGTTCCTTTTGACGGGACGGTTGCCAAAGTCAATGTCAAAAAAGGGGATACCGCCAGCAGCGGGACCGCAGTCGCCACTCTCATCACGAATCAGCAACTGGCAACGATTTCGCTCAATGAAGTGGATGTCGCAAAAGTGAAGCTCGGCCAGAAAGCCACTTTGAGTTTTGACGCGATTGATGGATTGACCATCACCGGGGAAGTTGCGGAAATTGATCCTATCGGGACAGTCTCCCAAGGGGTAGTCAACTACAGCGTACAAATCGGTTTTGATACCCAAGACGACAGGGTCAAATCCGGTATGAGTGTTTCGGCGGCCATAATCACGGAGGCCAAACAGGATGTTTTGACCGTGGCGAATTCTGCCGTCAAATCAGACAATATCGGTACTTACGTGCAAATTTTGGACGCCCGCGGGCAGCCTCAGAATCAAACGGTCCAAGTTGGCATATCCAATGACACCCTTACGGAAATCACCAGCGGTTTGCAGGAAGGGCAGAGTGTCATTACCCAAACAATTAATACTAGCAGCAGCAGCGCCACAACCGGCACGACTCAACGCAGTACCGGAGGGCTTGGGATACCAGGCTTAGGCGGCGGCGGGGCTGGCGGGGGCGCTATTAGAAGGGCAGCGGGGGATTGAAATGATTGAATGTCAGCACATAAATAAATCTTATTTTAACGGCGGCATCGAAACCAAGGTTTTACAGGATATATCTTTTACGATAAGCGAAGGAGAATTTGTGGCTATCACCGGCCCATCTGGTTCGGGCAAATCCACGTTGATGCATATTTTGGGGGCCTTGGATACGCCGACTTCCGGTAAATATATTTTGGATGGAAAAGACGTTTCCACGCTTTCTGACGACGAACTGGCCGATATCCGAAAAGAAAAAATTGGTTTTGTGTTTCAATCCTTCAATCTGCTGCCGCGCGCCAGTGTTTTGCGAAACATCGCTTTGCCCCTAGTCTATGCCGAAATGGATCGCACTCGTCGTGAAGAAATAGCCAAACAGGCTGCTGTGCAAGCAGGGTTGGATGAGACCCGATTTCACTATTTGTCCAATCAGCTGTCCGGCGGCCAGATGCAGCGCGTCGCTATTGCCCGTGCGCTCGTGAATAATCCCCATTTGCTTTTGGCAGACGAACCGACTGGCAATCTGGATACTAAAACCGGGGATATTGTACTGGCTACGTTTCAAAGTCTTAATATTCAAGGCCGTACGATCATATTAATAACGCATGAGCCATACGTCGCTGAACACGCTGATAGGATTATCCGGATAAAAGACGGGAGGATTTTGGACGACGTGAAAAATCGCGCGAAAAAGCTCAGAGTGGACTACCAAACCCATGAAGGTTAGAGATTTATTTGAAGAAACCTACAGTGCTCTGACTGTCAACAAAGTCCGATCCAGCTTGACTATGCTAGGTATCGTTATCGGCATCAGTTCCGTGATCGCCTTGGTTGCGATCGGGCAAGGAGCACAAGGCTCGATTCAATCCCGGATCCAGTCGCTGGGGTCGAATCTGATCATTGTCTCCCCGGGAGCCCAACGCGGGCCGGGAGCGTTTGTCAGTGCCGGAAGAGGGTCGTCTCAGACCTTGACGCTAGAGGATGAGCAGGCACTTGAAAAAAATATTACCTTGGCCATGGCAATTGATCCAGAGGTGTCGCGCAGGTTTCAAATCACCGCCAAAGGGACAAATACCAACACCCAAGTCATCGGGACCAATTACAACTATACTACGGTGCGAAATGTCAGTGTTGATGAAGGTTCTTTTATTACGGATCCGCAAGTGCAAAATTCAGCCAAGGTTGCAGTCCTGGGACCCACCACGCGAGATGATTTGTTTGGGGCAGGAGCCAGTGCCATCGGGCAGACTATCAGGGTAAGCGGAGTCGAATTTAAAGTAATTGGAATTACGAAGTCAAAAGGGGGCACTGGTTTTTTCAATCAAGACGACGTCATTTTTGTTCCTTTATCAACCGCGCAGCATTATTTGGCTGGCGGTAATTACCTCACGGGTATTAGCATCCAGGCCAGCAGTCCGGATGTAATGACTACTATCCAGCAACAGGTCACTGATTTATTGTTGCAGCGCCATAAGATTGGCGACTCGACGCAGGCGGATTTTAGCGTGACCAACCAGGCGGACATTGTGGCTTCGGCATCGAGTGTTACCAACACCTTCACCACCCTGCTCGCTTCAATTGCGGGAATCTCACTCCTGGTCGGAGGGATTGGCATCATGAACATGATGCTCACGACCGTCACTGAACGTACTCGCGAAATCGGCCTCAGGAAAGCCATCGGGGCTACGAGAAAGGACATCAATGCGCAGTTTTTGATGGAAGCACTGATGCTGACCTTTATCGGTGGGATAATTGGGATAGTACTCGGGTGGGGGGTGTCTCTCTTGGTTGCCAAGTTTGCCAGCACTCCGACGCAGATGTCCATATCCTCGGTTCTGTTGGCTTTTGGCGTTTCCGCCGCCATCGGCTTGGTGTTTGGCTATTATCCGGCGCGGCGGGCGTCGAGGCTGAATCCGATTGAAGCCTTGAGATTTGAATAAACTTAATCACTATAATTAATCTTAACAAGTTAAGGAGATAAATATGAAAAAGTCTATTTTGATAACTGTTGTAGTCGCGCTTATTGCAGCGGGTGTTGGCTTTTACGGCGGCATGTTGTATCAGCAGAAAAAGGACGTCTCGCAGCGGGGGCAGCGTGCTGCGCAGTTTGGGTTCGGTGCTGGCGGGCCGGGCGGCACTGGAACCAGAAGAGGAGCTGGCAATGGAGCGGGTGGTTTTGTGTCGGGGCAAATCATTTCCCAGGACAGCCAGGGTATCACTGTCAAATCCAATGACGGCAGCTCGAAAATTGTTCTCGTTTCCGGCAGCGCGCAAATCAGCAAGTTTGATCCGGGTACCAGTACAGATCTGCAGATCGGCAAGGATGTGACAGTTATGGGCACTACAAATTCGGACGGGAGCGTGACCGCGCAGAATATCCAGATTCGTCCCAATCCGCCGGCGCAACCGCAGCAGCAATAGTAGGGAAGTTTCTTTGGATTTTTAAAAACGGGGTGAAGACCCCGTTTTTAGTTTTGGCAGAGGCAAACGGGAATGGAGCTTGCTGCCGCTTGTTCAAACACGCCGGCACTTTTGTTTGAACGAACTTGTAAACCATGCCCAAAGTTGATACTCTTATTTGAGTAAAGTTTCAACATGGAACAGCAACAATACGAAGTCAGCTCCAAGCCAGGACGGCTCATTCTCGCGGCCACGATTATCGCCAGCGGCATGGCGTTTTTGGAAGGAACGGCTGTAAATTTGGCTGTCCCTCCGATTCAGCTGGCCTTTGGGGCCAGCCTCACCCAAATCCAATGGGTGATAAATTCGTTTGCCCTGACCCTGGCCGCTTTTCTTTTGATCAGCGGTTCGCTCTCGGACCGGTTTGGCCGCAAAAAGATTTTCACCTGGGGGATTGTCCTGTTTGTCATTTCCTCGCTCGCCTGCGGGTTGGCCAGAAATATTACAGTTCTGATTGCTTTTCGGGCGCTCCAAGGGTTGGCGGGAGCCATGATGATTCCCGGCAGCTTGACCATTATCAGACTGGCGTTTAAATCCTCTGACCAAGGGCGCGCGATCGGGCTGTGGTCCGGCCTGTCCGGAGGCGTGGCGGCTTTGGGCCCGTTCATCGGCGGAGCCCTGATCCAGGTGTTCGGCTGGCCGTCGGTGTTCTATCTGAATCTTCCGCTCGGGATTCTGGCTTTTTTCCTGACGATTTATTACGTCCCTGAAAGTCGAAATACAGAAGCGACCAAACTTGATTGGTGGGGGACCACTCTCATCACCCTGAGTTTGTTTGGTCTCTCTTACGGCCTCATCAACGCGCCGCTTTTTGGTTGGCACAACTATTTGGTGCTGTCGAGTTTCATCGGAGGTCTGGTCCTGCTGGTTTTGTTTGTAGTTGTGGAACTGAAGACCGAGCAGCCGCTGGTGCCGCTGAAAATTTTTCATTCGTCCCTGGTCAGTGGCGCCAATTTGGTCACCCTGCTTCTGTATTTTGCCTTGTATGGCATGATTTTTTTCGTGGCCCTCAATCTCGAGCAGGCGCAAGGGCTGAGTCCGTTTCAGGCCGGACTGGGCTTGTTGCCCGCCATAGTTTTGATAACTTTTCTGTCCGGGCCGGCGGGCCGCTTGGCCGACCGGATTGGTTCCAGAAAGCCGATGATTTGGGGACCCTTGATCGTATGTGCGGGGATGGCGCTTTTGGCGACCCCGGGAGTGCATGCAAATTATTTTCTTTATTTTATGCCAGGACTGATCCTCTTTGGCGGGGGCATGGCGCTCCTCATCCCCGCCTTGGTCAAATGCGCTCTGGCCGTGGATGAAAAATATTCCGGCTCGGCGTCCGGGGTGAACAACGCCGTTTCCCGGGTCGCCGCCCTTTTGGCCGTGGCAGTGCTGGGCGTAGTGGCGCTATCCCTTTTTTCCGGGAAGCTGCACCGAGCCGTGGCTGCCTCACCCGAGCTCAGTATCGCACAGAAGACTATTGTTCTTGACCAAACAAACAAACTAGGCGGCATCGTCTTGCCGAATGATTTTGCCCCGGGTGCCAGACTCACCGCTGACCACATCATCAAGCAGTCTCTAGTCTCGAGTTTCCGCCAGGTCATGATTATCAATGCCATCCTGGCCTTTTGCAGTGCGGTCATCGCGTATTTTTTGATCAAGGACCGTGAGGCCAGCTAACTCAGAGCCGTATTGGTTGTTTCCAATCAGGGCAAATAAAAACCCCCCCCGATTCACCGGGGGAGTTTTTTCAAGATCTTAAACGCGTTGTACGTTTTTTGCGTTCATTCCCTTAGCTGACTCTTCTGTCTCGAAGGTAACCTTGTCACCTTCTTTGAGCTCGTCGAAAGTAACACCAACGAGAGAGTTGCTATGGAAGAACAAATCTTTTGACTGACCATCTGGGGTGATGAACCCAAAACCCTTGTCAGTTTTCTTTTTCACTACGCCGTCCATAGATATATATTATTAATGAATGAAATTTGCAAATTTAAATTTATTTATGAAACTCGACGATTTTTCTAAAGATAAATATTTTGCAAAGCAATCATAGCAGGTCTAGAAAATAAAGTCAAAAAATAGGACTGCGTAAGAAAAACAGGCAAACGTTGGCGAAGGATGGCAGGAGCATCGTAGAGGACGTTAGAATCGTGATTCAGAGGCAAACCAGTATATTTATATACTAGATTTAACTCAACAGGCTTGGTTTAGCAAATTAGAGCAAAAAAAAGCGGGGCGACTGCCTGTGATAGCACAGTCGCTCCCGCCCGCAGATGGAATTCAGCTTACCTGGAGCTCGTGGTTAGAAGTTTTGCTTGAGAACCAATAGAGCAGGAACAGGACCGCTGCTCCGGGGAAAACCCACCACCACAGGTGCGTAAGGCAAACGTAGACAGCCAGCCCCTCCACGACCAGGACAGCCATGGCCCGCCAATAAGACACCAGCAATTTCTCGGTGAACGCGGCGGCGAAGGTGGCGAGGGTGAGGGCGGCGACGATGCCGAAAGTGGTGAGGGTGGCGGTGAACGCGGCGGCGGCGACGACGATGGCGACGATGCCGAGGGGGAGACGGACAGCTTTGAAAGCGGCGTCGGCGAAGGAGACGACGGCGACGTAGGCGGCGGTGAAGATGACGCCGAGAATTGCGTACCGAGGGTCAACCCCCAGATGCAGAGCACCTCGATGCACCGTCACTACTAGTGCAAACAACGCAACTGCAGACCCAGTAAGTTTTTTCATAGATTCCTCCTACTGCAACAAACAGCCTATGATAGCACAAACCATTTCGACTGTGAATGGGGAGCCTCTTGCGCAACAAAAAAACCGCCTCTGGGGCGATTGAATATTTCGAGGAATGCAATTGACATGGAAAACAAATTAGGCTACTATTACGAATTGTTTAAGGAGGATCGATGTCTAAAAAATCGAAAGAGAAAGATCAGTCCAGGCGCGAATATGCTGCCACGCATGCTCAAGAAGTAAGCGCTGCTATAGTTTCCGCCTTGTATACGCCAAAAGAAGCCCTGGCAATCAGTCCCTCAAACAGAACCTGGCTCGAGGTAATCAGAAATGTTGCCGCCCGTTTGGGCAAGGTCTCCTTCAGGAAAATTCTCGAGATACAAGAAGCTGACGATCACAAGAACTTCAAGCTGTCAGATATGGACGGCGCAAACGTGAAGATAGCTCTTCAACAGGAAAACCCGAATATTTCTACTTACCCCTCTTTGGAGGCGAGGCATTTCTCAAGCATATGACCCGCTGTCCTTATTGTCTGGCTCTTCTGAGCTCCGAAGAAGCTGCCGAGGAGCCTACCGAAGAAGACGAGGACGTTGCACAAGCGGCAAGTGCATTTGCTACAGATTTCGCAAGAATATCAACGGAAGAAATCGCCAAGGTGGGAATCCAGCGCACTGAAACAACGGAGGACACGCCAGAATTTAATACCATCCACGATGAGCTCAAAAAACCGAAATCAAACTAACACCCACCCCCGCACAAGGTCACACTGAACCAGTTTCAGTGGCGGTATACAAATGACCTTTTTGTTTTGTTCAAAAAATCGCCTGCTTGGCGATTTTGATCTGCAGGGGCTATGGGACGAGGTAAAATTTTTTTATCAAGAATCGAGAGTACACTCAAGAAACCAGAAGAAAATCAGAACCAGGGCCCCCTGCTAGTTGTACAATAAATAACATAAGGCGCTGGATCAACTCCAACGCCTTATTGATTGCGATACACTACTATCCTTCTATTCTCCTCCGTGGTTGTGAGTTGTTAGATATGCATCGATCCGTGGACGAACGGCTTCTGCGAAGAAAAGCTGAAGAAACCGCAGGACTAGGGTCTCGATCTTTTGCTCTCCCAATCGGCCTTGACCCTGGGGGCAGCCTTCATCCAGATACCGTGATCGAAGAAAACTCCAGGCAACATTGAAAAGACATTGCCTGATCTCCCCGTCGGCCCAATGGGAAAAACGATTATCGAGATGACCCATCTCCCGAGCGTCTTTAATAAGTTGGTCGACGACTCGAAATGTCTCTGACATCGCAGCAATTTTACGTCTTCCTTCTGGGCACGTCTCGATTATTCGTTCCCGCAACACGGCCTTCCCATATCCCAGGCCCTGCTCATCGTCAGTCCTAAAAACATCGAGTGTTGCCTCGAAGACGGACACAAGCTGGTCTATCGGGGATGCCATCCTGACACTTCCAAGCGCATCTGCAACACGATCTCCGACTCTGTTGAGCAAGTCGTCGCAAATCTCATTGAAGATTGTGTCTAGTGTTGTTCGGTTTTTTGGTTTGGGGAAATGCGTGTAGACAACAGCAGGAGTGATACCCGCCTTCTTCGCTATGCAGTTAATCGTTACGCAAGCCAGGCCCCCCTTCGCTATGAGACTGGCAGCAGCAGCGAGAATTCTATTCTTAGTAACTATTGCTTTCATGCTCCCTCCTTTCGGACTCATTTCCCTTCAGATCAGTCCGCAAAGAGGGTAATCTTGTAAGTTACTAAACATAGGGCAGTTAGCGTTGTTAGTCAAGCAGAGAAGAGAATATACGCCGATGAGCAAAGCAAAAACCGAGGCTTTATTCTCGGTCATTGTACGTTGGCAGGGGTGCAAGGAGTTGAACCCTGACTAACGGTTTTGGAGACCGTTGTGCTACCGCTACACCACACCCCCATTTCCTGGATTATATCAAATACCTCGGGCTATCTCAATAAAATAAATGGGCCGGATGCGAGTGTTTACACTCTAATCAATCCGACCCGTATTTTTTGCTGCAGTTGATCTCTACGATCTGATAGTGCTCAGAGGTTTCCGGCCAGCCGTGTTTTTTGAGTATCGGCAGCAGATGTGCCAAGGCTTTGCCAGGATCTTTATTCTCTGCAAATAATTCCGGTTTACCCTCAAGCCAATATAGCCAGTCTCCACTAGTCTTGTCGCGGCAGCACTTGATGAACGCACGAGCTGCCGTGACTGTCACTGGCTCCTTTTTTTGCTCCTCAGCTTGAGTTTTTTTCCATCTAAGTCCGATTTCGTGCAGATGAGCGGCTAATGCTGCAAATCCACAAAAACCCGCGACAGCTAGGACGAACCAATTCGGGACGCGTGTGTCTGCAACCATCAAAAGAAGAAAACAAAAGAAGGCCACTCGTTTTGCGTAATGCAGAAAATAAATCATGGTTTCCTCCTTCAGGCGAGCCAGACTATCATATTCTAGCTGCCTTGTCAATTGCCCCTGACTTGGCAATTTTTTATTTTGACCAAAGCCTTGAGAAACAGCTATTCTACTATGATAAACTCGATTACCTAGTCGAGAGTTATCTTGCACTTTTCATCCATACAAGGGGGGTGTTATGATCGTGAAATTGTACAAGAGCAGAACACTGGGTACAGACCCGATCGCTTCGAGACTTCTCAGCCAATTGCATGCTGGAGGTTACCGCACGATCAAAGCCATCAGATTGGAACAGGTTTTGCGAGCCGAAGGCGATATCTCGGACATTGACGCTTTGAAGAGACTTTTTCACCATCCGTTGCTCGAAACAGTCGGACAGCGAAGTCGTCTGAATAGCAAAAAGCCTATTGTCGAAGTCACATATCAGCGGAGCATGACTGATCCGGAGCTTGACTCTATCATGCATGCGGCTGCTTCCATGGGGATTTGCGGCCTCGTTTGGGTGCGACTCTCTACGCGTTACGAATTCACAGGTATTGGCAGGAAAGAAGCCAGCAAGCTGGCCGCTCAATTTTTCTACAACCCGTTGGTTCAGACGCTTTTGATTCCAGGTAAGGAATGGACCACGCTCGTCCCACAGGGTGAGCCAGGCGGAGTGGAGCAAATCGACCTCGCGCTTATGTCCCTGCGCCAACTCAGAAAATTTTCCGACGATCGCCTCCTCCACATGCCTTCTGAACAACTCCTCGCAGTGCAGAAGTTTTTCATCCGTGAGGGAAGGCCATCTCGTGATGCTGAGGTTGAGATGATTGCTGCCAAGTGGAGCGACCATTGCTACCATACTACGTGGAAGCGTCTCGGTCTTTTGGAGTATTTACGCAAGACCACGGAAAAGATCAACCACCCGCTCGTCGTTTCCGCATACGTCGACAACTCTGGCGTGATGCGTTTCTACGACGGCTGGGCGCTCAATTCCAAAGGCGAAACCCACATTTTTCCGACCTTTGGCGTCGACCCGTATTGTGGAATCATGACCAAACACGGGGGCGTGATTCGCGACATCATTTCCACAGGCCAGGGTGCGTGGCCGTGGGGTGGCACGACTGTCATGGCCACTTGCGATCCGCGGATCGCTCGATCGCGGGTTCCGAAAGGTGCGTTTCATCCGCAGTTCGTTTTGCATGAAAGCATCCGAGGAACCCACGATTACACCAATCCCATGGGGATTCCGATGATGTGGTCTCAGTATCTCGTGCATCCAGACAACTGGAAAGGACTGGCACTGGGACACTCGTTCGGGATTCTGCCCGAGAACAAGGCCAAAAAGGGGGTACCGCTGCCGGGCGATTTTGTAGTGCTCATCGGCGGTCCGACCGGAAACGATGGCATTCACGGAGCGACCTCCAGCTCCGGAAACATGACAGCCAAAACCAGGACAGCTGACGCGGCTTCAGTCCAGATAGGTATGCCGATTGAAGAACGCAAGATCATGGAAGCGACACCCCTGCTTCGTGGTGCTGACTGCATTCGTGCTTGTCAGGATTGCGGAGCGGCCGGGCTGGCTTCCGCAGTGGGAGAATTGGGCGAGGCGTGCGGCGTGTGGCTGAACCTCGCTTGGGTCCCGCTCAAATGTGCCGGATTGAAAGATTACCAAATTTTCCTGTCCGAGAGCCAGGAGCGGTGCATTCTCGTGATTCCGCGAGAAAAGCTTCCTCTGGCGTTGGAGATTCTGGCGGATTATGAAGTGCGCGCGGCGGTCATCGGGATATTTACCGATACTCGCCGTTGCCAAGTCGTCAATTCTCCGGAAATGAACCAGGGACTTTGGTCGTCGCATCCGACAGCGCAAATGAGCGGAACAATCGCAGTCGATCTACCCTATAGTTTTCTCAATTCCAGCTGTCCGTTACCAAAGATCAAGACCAGGAAACCGGCAGTTCAACTGAAACGTTTTCAACCAAGAGTTCCGCAGACTGAATCCCAGTGGGTGCGGCTAGTGTGCGAGCATTTGGCGCACTATAATATCTGCGATCAGTCAGAGGCGGCTCACCGCTACGATCAGACGGTGCAGGGAAATACTGTCCGAACCTATATCGGCGGGGCGGATGATCGAATGCCTGATGATTTATCTGTTGTCACTCCGCTTCGCGGCCATTCCCATGGCGCGGGGACTGCCAACGCCGTCAATCAGTTTTACGGCGAAATCAGTCCATCTGTCCAGGGCCGGTTGGTGGCGGCACAGGCTTTTGCCAAACTAGTCGCGGCCGGCTTCGGCCCCGATGACATCACGCTTTGCGCCAACGTGTATTCGCCGAGAGCCACAGATTCTCCGGAGAATGCCTGGCGGCTCAAAGCGCTAGTGAAGCGAGGCTATGGACCGGCATCCGCGATATTAGGAGCGCCCGTGATAACAGGAAAAGACAGCAGCAGCGGAACCTTCATCACCAAAAACGGCCGGCGAATTGATGCGCCCTTAACTCTCGATATCAACGCCCTGGGGCGTATGCCAGAAGTTGGCCGGCTCATCCCCAAACCCTTTCGCAAGCCGGGGGATACGATAGTTTTGTATCATCCAGGTTTGCGGAAATTGAGGCTCGGGGGCTCGGTGTTTTACGATTTGTTCCACGAGCGGGGCAGCGAACTCTCACAGCTTGATCTCAGGCAGCTGCGTCTAGGGCTGGAGAGGTATCACCGACTCACAGAAGCGATCAAATGCATTCGTTCCCAGTCAGTGGTATGCGAGGGGGGACTCATTCGCAGGCTGTTTGAAAAAGGTTTCGGCAGCGGACTCGGTTGTTCTGTCCGCTTACCAGGAGATTCGCTGCAGTGGTTGTTTGGCGAACCTGGCGCTGCGGTCTTGTTCACTACTGACCTTCAAACATTCACCTATTTTGAGGCGAATGATTTGCACGTGCTGGGTCAGGTTACGGCCGAGCCTGCTATCGAAGTCTTCGCTTCAAACCAGAAACGCCTTTTCAAGGCTTCACTCGAGGAGTTTTCATGCGGGTGGTCCAAAACGTTTGCGGAGGTGGTCCAGTGAAACCAAAAGCTCTCGTTCCTTGGATGCCAGGGACCAATTGTCATCTGGAGATGGCCCGGGCATTTGAACTTGCGGGAGCGATTGCGGAGATTGTACCGCTCCGCAGGTTTCTCGCTCAGCGCCGCAAATTCAGTGATCATCAACTCATCGGCTGGGCAGGGGGGTTTAGCTGGGGCGATCACTTACGAGCTGGATGGATCGCAGCGATTGACCTCACGAATCCTCTTCGCGACCAGGTCCTGGAGGCAAGAGAGAAAAAAGTCCCGATGTTGGGCGTCTGCAACGGGTGCCAAATCTTGGTCTCAGCGGGATTGCTGCCGGGCCTCAGTGAGCTCGGGCATCCTACTGCGGCACTTGATACAAACTCTAGCGGGCGTTTCGAACATCGGAATGCAGTTTCGATCTATATCCAGGAACAGTCGAAGGTAAAGTGCTTGTGGACTGAGCAGCTCGGCGGGCAAACTATCTGTCTGCCAGTTGCCAATGGGGAAGGCAGGTTCGTCTGGCTCGAGAAAACCGTCTGTCGCGTCGTTGCGACTTATGGTTCTCCACGAGGGGAGATTTCATATCCCGCCAGTCCCAGCGGCAGTCCAGTCGCAGGCATGATCAATGACGATGGAACTATCCTAGTCTTGATGCCTCACCCAGAGCGCCGCATAGATATGGATCACGGCGGCGTTCAAGGGCTAGGGATTTTTCAAGCGGGGGTGGCGGCTGTGCTCTAAATTTCACGAGATGTTTGCGCCTGGTCTGCTTTCCCGAAAAGGGGAGCGGGCCAGGCGTATTTTTTTCAAAGTTTGACGAAACTGCCATAATTTGCTATAATGTATGTACGATTCAAAAGGCTGAATAGAAACAAAACATTACAGAAGCCTCGGAGTAGTTAATTTGGTCTTGCCCGAAGGCTTCCCTAAAAAACAAATGAAAAGAAAAGCATCCTTGGTGTTTTCCGCTCTTACCCTATTTTCGCTTGAAAAGCGAGATTTGGGTTTTTTTATTTTACGTTTGATTCACAAATTTTAATTCATGCTATCCCAAATATTTTTGCAGTTTGCAGCGGAGGTCAGGTCGCATTATCGGGTTTGGATGAGTCAAATATATAAAATTTTATCCAGGAAATAAGCAAACTCATGACCACCTACGTTAAAGAGATCGAATTTGAAACTCACACGCAATTTGAAATCCGCGATATTACCAAAGATGTCCAGGACGCTTTGAGCAAAAGCAAAGTTCGTTCCGGGATCGCGGTAGTGTTTTCCCCTCACACTACGGCGGCAATTCGTATAAATCACGACGAGGCCCTGCTCAAGCAGGACATCATGAAAATGCTGTATCGGTTAGTACCAGTGGACATCAATTACGGACACGACTTTTTCGAAATCCGCACCAATGCCAAGCCGGACGAACGTTCGAACGGGCACGCTCACGTGAAAGCATTTTTGCTCGGGGATAGCGAGACTATCCCGGTTGATAAAGGCAAGATGCTTCTCGGCGACCGGCAGAGCATTTTTTTTGTCGAGCTCGACGGTGGGCGCAAGCGCAGCGCTATCATTCAAATTTTTGGAGAATAAAAATTAAACACTTGGGGAAGGGGGTGATATTGTAAAATGTCAACCGGAGAAGTAATAGCTATTTCGCTTCAGAGCCTCTACGACCGGCTCATCAGCTTTTTGCCGGTATTGGTTGTCGCTGTCGTGGTGCTCATTTTAGGTTGGATTCTAGGAGCCGGTTTGGGAACTATCGTGGAAAAGATTCTTGACACTATCAAAATCGACAGCCTAGCCAACAGTCTCGGACTAGACAGATTGTCTGCCCGCGCCGGTAAGAAACTTTCCGTGGCAGCATTTGGCAATTGGCTCGTGAAGTGGTTTTTTATTGTTGCGACTTTTTTGGCGGCGGCCGATATTTTGGGCCTCGCCCAGGTCAGCAATTTTCTCTATGGCCAAGTCATTCCTTATTTTGGTGATGTCATTGTAGCGGTTGCGATAATGCTGGTTGGGCTTGTGGCTGCTGATTTTTTGCAAGGCGTGGTGCGTCATTCGTTGCACGCCGGTGGCTTGCATGTGTCTGATACTTTGGCTCTCATTACCAAATGGGCCATTCTGGTCTTCGCCTTTTTGGCAACGCTCGCGCAGTTGCACGTCGCTACGGATTTTGTCAAGGAGTTGTTCCTCGCGTTTGTGGCCATGCTCGCTATCGCGGGAGGCCTAGCCTTTGGTCTCGGCGGCCGAGATCATGCCAAGAAATTCTTGGATGCTATGGAAAAGGACCTGAACGGGAAGTAAACCAAATAGGTTTTACCATGCAGCTTCAAAAAACCTCGCATCCAGCGGGGTTTTTTGTTTGGGTAATAATTAACCCCCCACTTTCCAAGATGAGAAAGTGGGGGGCCCCTAATTACTCCTAACTTTCGGAGTACGATTTGATTGTTCCCGGGCCATCTGGCGGTATTGCTGCTAGTTCGCTGGCGCCGGGTTTATGGCCAGCTTGGGAAGCGGGCTGCCAAACATCTGTACAGTTACGACTGCGTTCTGGCCGTTGGATTTATTGGAAACCACCGCGATGCCGACCTCGGAAAACAGGGGGGAAAGCAGATTTTCGCGGTGAGAGGGGCTTTTGAGGAAATCCCGCTCCAATTCATCAGTGTTCGTGTAGTTGATTGCCAGGTTTTCGCCGGCGAACAGATAGGCAAAACCGGCTTGTTTTATGAAATCCCATGGCTGCAGGCCGCTCGGCGAGGTGTGGGCGAAATAATGGCGGGCCAGGATGTCGTGAGCTTTGGCCAAAGCCGCGCTTTGCAGCTGCCGATTCTCGACCAGAGGAGGAAGGCCGTTTTTGAGGCGGTCCTGATTGAGAGCGCTCAAAAGGTTGCCGCTGGTCAGGTTGGCCTGGTTCGCTTCGCGGGACGGCAAATAAATCGCTGAAAACAGGATGATAGTTGCTATCAGTAGAATTTTGAATACAGTCAGACTGGGTCTGCCGGCGGATTCTTCGTGATACTGCGCGAAATCCGCTTGCAAGCCCAAAGTCGCCACCGCTGGGCTGTCAGTCATTGCTTATTGATTTTAGTTTTTGTTTTGGCCCCAAGGCCATCACCTTGGATAGGCTTTTTTGTTTCTGATTCCTATACTTTCTTAATCTCATTATAGCAGAATTTTTGCTTCTCGTCCAGGGCTTTGCCTATAATTAGTTCATGAGAGACCTCATTGACAGGCTGAAACAGCTGGGAGTCTTGAAAACCCCTCGGATCGAGGCTGGATTTCTGAAAAATGACCGGAGAAATTTCGTTCCGCCGGAGTTGGTGGATGATACTTATGAGGATATGCCGCTGCCTATTGGGGATGGGCAAACGATTTCGCAGCCATACACCGTGGCTTTTATGCTCGAGCTTCTTGAGCCCCAATCCGGCCAGAGAGTTTTGGATATCGGCTCTGGTTCAGGCTGGACAACGGCAATTCTCGCGAGTATTGTGGGAAGCAGGGGGCGGGTCACAGGACTCGAAATCAATCCGGCTGTTTACAAATTCGGGTTGAATAATCTGCAGCGCACGAGGTACAAGAATATTGAATTGTTGAACCAATCAGGCTGGGAAGGATATGAGCCGGCCGGACCTTATGACAGGATTTTGGTCGGTGCCGCAGCGCCTGCGATCCCGGCTAAACTCAAGCAGCAGCTGAAAATTGGTGGAGTCATGGTGATTCCGGTTGGAACTGTTTTTGACTGCTCGGTGGTGAGACTGGAGAAACTAGGTGGAAATAGATTTAAAAAAGAAACTTATCCAGGGTTTGCATTTGTGCCTTTTCTAAAAAAAAGAAATAAAAACTAATGCGCCATCTGACGAACATTTTGAAATGGTTCGCGATTTTGTTGCTCATCTTCGCCGCCGGTTTTGTGATCTATCTGCAAGTGAAAATACAGCAGCCGTTCAAGACCGGGGCGGGGGCAAAGCTGTTCGTGATCTCCAAGGGAGAAACGAGCAAGCAAATCGGTCAGGATCTGAAGGATCAAGGATTCATCAGCAGCCCTTTGTTTTTCGAGCTCAATGCGCGCCTTAAAAATTTAGGCGGCAAGATTCAGGCGGGCGTGTATTCGCTCTCTCCTTCTATGTCAGTGAGCGACATCACCAAAATTTTCATCGACGGCAAAGTCGTAAACAATACTGTCAAATTGACGATTCTGGAAGGATGGACAGCCAAAGACATTGCCAAAGCTCTGGAGAACGGCCAAATCTTGAGCGCAAATGCTTTTCTCAATCTCACCACCGCGGCGGCGAAAAACGATTTTGCCTCTCTGATCGCAAGTTTTGCCTTTCTGGCGGACAAACCCAAAAGTGCCAGTCTGGAGGGCTATCTTTTTCCTGATACTTATTTTTTTCTGAAAGACAGCAAACCGCTTGATGTGGCGAAGAAAATCTTGCAAAACTTCGACCGCAAGACTGCTGATGTCCAAACGCAGGCCCATTCTCAGGGCAAAAGCCTCTACGCCATAGTCACCATGGCTTCTATTATCGAGCGGGAAGTCGGGCGGAATGTGGATAAACTCACACCAGCTGATTTTCAAAAACTGCAGCAGGAGCGGCGCCTGGTTGCCAGCGTGTTTTATAATCGGCTGAAGATCGGCATGGCTCTTGAGTCAGACGCAACTGTGAGTTATGTGACTGGCAGCAAATCCAACCGAGCCACTCTGGAGGAGACGAAGATCAATTCGCCCTACAACACTTACAAATACCGCGGTTTGCCGCCCGGACCTATTTCCAATCCGTCGCTTGATTCGATAGAAGCAGCCCTGAGCCCGGCCCAGAGCGATTATTTGTATTTTGTGACAGCACCGGACGGGACTGCCTATTTTGCCAAAACTCTGCAGGAGCACAATCAGAACAGGCAGAAGTATATTCAGTAACGTTTGACAGGTCATTAGAAACCGGTATAATACCTTTATAGTTAAATAAATCCCTAAGACCGCAGGGGTCCGCCACAAGCGGACTTAAATAACCTGCCGAGGAACTAGAGTAGCGGTTAGCTTGTAGCTAATAGCTTTTAGAGACTCGGCCAGGATGCCGAGATTTTTTGTATCCTAAATAGCGCACTACGAATGCGCACATCCGAATAATTCGGAACATTCGGAGGGAATTAGTAAATTAGAATCTCATGCTCAAAAAACAGGAAAAAAAGGATTTGGTGAAAAAGCTGATCGCAGAGTTCAAGGACGCCAAAGGTATCGTTCTTAGTAATTTTCAGGGACTGCCGACCAAAGAGTCCCAAGTCCTGCGCACTGAATTGCGCAAAGAAAACATTACGTACAAAGTCGTCAAGCTGACCCTGATCAAACGGATTTTGCGCGGCGCCGGTATTGACGTCAGAAAGTTCGAGCACAAAGTCCCCCTGGCCCTGGCTTTCAGCAAAGAGGACGAGCTGGCACCGGCGCGGATTTTGCAGGCGTTTGCCAAGACTCATGAAAATCTCAAGGTTGTCGCCGGGGTGCTGGATAAAAAGCTGATTGATGCGGCCGGAGTGAAAATTTTGGCCCTGTTGCCGGGCAAACAGGAATTGCTCGCCCAGGTGGTCGGAGTGATTGCCTCGCCGCTGCGCGGTTTTGTTTCAGTATTATCCGGAAATTTGCGCGGACTGGTGAATGCGCTCAAGGCGATTGAGAAGCAAAAAGCATAAGTAGTCCCTGAGCGAGTTCCGCCCATGGCGTGACGAATCGAAGGGCCTTCGACAAGCTCAGGCAATAAATTTTGTAGATTGAAAATTGATAATTAAAAATTACTAAGGAGTAATATGGAAGAAGAAACTGCAAAAAAAGAAGTTCCGCAAAAGTTCAAAGCCCTGGTTGAGTCAGTCGATAAACTCTCAGCTTTGGAACTCTCCGAACTGGTGAAAGTTCTCGAGGATCGTTTCGGCGTCAGTGCGGCTGCTCCCATGATGATGGGGTCCGCCTTTGGCGGACAGACAGCTGGTGCTGCTGGTGGGGAAGCCGGAGCAGCCGAAGAGAAAAGCGAATTCACAGTTGAGCTGACTGAGGCTGGACCCAACAAAATTTCAGTCATCAAAATAGTCCGCGAAGTGACTGGCAAAGGCCTCAAGGAAGCCAAAGACCTTGTCGACGGCGCGCCCAAGGCCATCAAGGAGAACGTCAGCAAGGCAGATGCCGAAGAGCTCAAGAAAAAGCTCGAGGAAGCCGGCGGCAAAGTAACCTTGAAGTAAAATTTGGTACTGTGAAAAGACAGCTCGCCTCGGCGAGCTGTCTTTGTTTGCTGTCTAATCATTTAGATTCTGAAAAAATTGTCTTAATTCAGATACTGTCGTAAGAAAAAATGAATTTGCAAGAGTGAAATTTTCTATAGAGCCAGTAACTTCTTTGCCGTCCACTTGAATTAGTGTTTGATGATCGCTATATCTAATGTTGAATACATTTCCTCGATATATATCAGTTGTCGTTAGGTAATGTTTTCCGATTTTACCCCCAACGCGGTTTATCTCTACGTCGCGAAAAAAAGTAAGGTAAAATTTCATATACGGAGGGAGAAGGGATTGAAATGACAAGTTGAAATCCCTTGCTAGTTTTTCCATCCGTCTATTTCTCGTTTTTAGATATTCATATAAGAGGATGCTTGGCAAAAAAGCTAAAGACGCAAGTAGAAGGGCGAACGCTAAAAAAATAAGTAGCCCAAGCATAACGGTTAGAAATTGAATTGCAGCAGTTCGGAGCCGGTAAGGACATACATGAGTTTTTGTTTTTGCGACTCGTCCACGTAGAGATCAGAGAGATCATGAAATTTGCTGGATAGGATTTGTTCCTGGAATTTGCCGTTTTTGTCAAAGACGACGATGCGTTGGTTGTCTGGATCAAGGATATAGATGGATTTGGTATCAGCGGTGGCGAAGATTCGGGTCGCGTTTTTGAGCGCCGGACTCGTCACAGAGAGGCCGAAGGATTGTTTTTGACCGTTGAAGTATTTATCTACCCTGTCCGGAAATAGCAGATACACGCTGCCATCTATCTCAAAATCGCGAATCCCAGCAAAGTTGATACCTTGGTCTTTGAGCCAGGCTTCGGCGGGAGCAAAACCTTTGTCCGAGGCTTTGCTTCGCCAGATCTGGTTTTGCTTGGTGTCCAGCAGATAGACGCGAGCTGTATTGCCGTCGCCCAAGGTCTGCAGGTCCTGGATATGCGAGTTGGTGGGGCTCACGACTGCGATTTGTCCGGCGTATCGGCTGATTTGTTGAGTGGCGACTTTGACGCTATCGAGGTTTCCGTCAGTGTCGAGAAATACGTATTCGTGTGGGCCGCCGACATAAGTGCCCAAACTCAAATTGTTTACGCTGGTACTCGTGCTATTTGGCAAAATAGAATTGGTGGCGCCGGTGCGGAAATCATAAAAAGAAAAAGTCTTGGTGTTGCGGTTGAACCCGAGGAAGCCATTGGGCGAATGCAAAAGCTCTGTGGGAATATTGGAAAATTGGGTGAGGACTTTGGGATTGTCAATATGGATTTCGTTATTGATTTTATTTTTGAGAGCGGTGACGCGGGCTGCAAACGATTGACGCTCGGCAGAGGTGCCGCTTCTGGGGTTGTCCGCGAGGAGCTTTTGCGCGTCGTTTAGAAGAGTAGTGACTTGGTTGTTGTCCTTGTAGATGAGAGCAGCTTCGGCATCGTTGAGGTCTTTGTCGATTTGGGAGACCACCGTAGTTTTCTGCGGCTGGTTTTTATTCGCGGATTTGCGCCAGGCGATAAAGACGTTTATCAGGAGAATCGCCAAAACTATGGCAATGGCGGCGAATAGGTATTTTTTGGGCCGGCGTTTGAAAAAATTCACAACAAGGGCGAAAAGTGCTCCCAGGAGATTTGCAATGACTCCGGCTATGGTCTGCAGGCCGGACCAGGCGTAGCTGCCGATCGTCATCAGCACTCCGACCCAGCCCTCTTGCCGCCTGACGGCTCGATTGCTTTGATTTTCGGCAGCCCCCAGGGAGAGATTGATTTCGCGCTCAATGTTCACGGGTTCTTTCTCGGCAATACCTGAGCTGATTTCAAAAATAAAAGTCGCAAAGCCGATCGTTTTCACGTCTTTTAGCACGCTGATGATTTCCTGGCAGGTATCGGCGAGATCTTCTTCGCTCAAAAATTTACGCATGCGATCAAGCGAGAGATAGTTGATGAGCTTGTTGGTGCTCAGGATGACCCGATCGCCGGAAGTGACGCGACCGCTGGAATAATTGGAAAAAATTTTGACTGCCTTGGCGTCTCCCTCGACCAGATCGTCACTGAGGGTGCTCAATTCGTTTTTTCGCAAAAGATAGACGAGCGCGTTTCCAGTGATCGAAATAGAAAGTTGGTTTTGGCAGACGGCCGCGATGGCGGCGTGAAATTTGCCATACCAGCTGACCTTGCCTTTGGCCGCCAGGCGCGAAAGAGCCGCATTGATGGCGGTGAGGGCTTGCTCAAAAGTGTTTTGGTCAATATGCGCCGCGGCGATGTACGTTTTTTTGAAAGCCGATACGAGCATTTGCGCCAGCTGTTCATATTCGAGGCGTCTCGGTTTTGACAGGTTGGCCGCGGCATCAGCTATTTCCAGGGTCACGAAAAGTTCGACATTTTGCCCGTGTTTAGAAAAAGCCTCCTCATATAGAGAAGTGAAATTTTGGTCCCGAGGATGGGTGAGGAGGATTTGTCCGACCTTGGTTTTGAGTTTCATGTGCGAGCTTGACACAAGCATTAACTATAGGCTTATTATAGAGGAAATTCACATTGCAGGGCAAATAACACATGTGTTAGAATTGACCCATGTTGGCAAGCAGATTTGCCTGAAATCGCGTTTGGACCGGGCTTGCCAAAAGGCTCAAGCTGAGGCATAATAATTTTTACCGCTCAAATCAAACATGCTCGAGAATTTATTGAACACGAAGTTGAAAAAAAGGATTTTGGCCATCCTCTTCCGCTTTCCGCAAAGGAGTTTTTCGCGAAATGAGCTCAAAGAACTTTCAGCAGGGGCAACCCAGCCAGTCGCCTTGGCTTTGCGGGAGTTTGCTCGTGGTGAGGTGGTGAATATGGCCCAGCGAGGTGCCAGAAAGTATTATCGCGTCAATCCCCGGTTTCCTCTGTATGGGGAATTGCAAGATTTGATTGCCGAAGAGGGCTTTGCTGTCGAGGATCAGGTGGCCAAAAGGCTGAAGCTAGTGCCAAATCTTCGGCTATTGGTATTGTCCGGTATTTTTACTTTGCAACCGCATCTGCCGGTGGACGTGGTCGTAGTCGGGGATTATATCAATCGTTTGCGTCTGCAGCGAGAGCTGGCGGAAGTAGAGAGACTCATCGGACAAGAGGTCAATTTTGCCGTATTGGGGGCCGAGGAATATCAGTACCGCCGCATGATGAACGATCGGTTCATCCGGGACGTCTTTGATTATCCTCACGTCATCGTCCTCAACACTTTCAAGAAATAAAAATGTCGTTTTTCAAACTCGATTCTACTTATGCTCTCTACAATCAGTTTTTGAGTTATTTTCCGGAAAAAGTCCACGGTCTTGTCTCCCTGGTTTTGGCGGTTGTGCTGATCTATGGGATCTACAAGGTCGTGCGCAGGCAATTCGTATATTTGATCTTGCTTGTCATATTGCTGCCGGCCTCAGTTCCGATTTTGAAAAATATCTGGCAGACAGCGCTCGAAGTCTTGAAATTTTTGCTCAGTAAGAAATAATAGCGTATTCCGTCGTGAATCTTGGGGTTGACAAGTCTTGGGCCGATGTTTTAATATTCAGGACAGTTTAAATTAATCCTCCTCTCCCCGAAGCTTTTCTTTGGGGGAGCGAGAAGGAGAAAAATCATGCGAGATCTCTACCTCCAGGACATGCCCGCCGGTGATGGTGATGACGACGGCGAGGAAAAGCCGAAGGGCGGCGAAGAGGCGAATGATGATGGCGACGAAGCTTAATTTTGTTTGAGGGAAGTTTAAACCCCCTTCTTTGAGAAGGGGGTTTTGTTTTTCCTGAAAGTTATCCACATTTTTAAGGTCTTGACAAGAGGTGAACGAACGTTTACCATAGCAATATATGAATCTTACCAAGCGACAAAAAGAACTTTTTGATTATATTGCCGGGAGTATTCGGGACCGGGGTATGCCACCGACTCTTTCCGAAATGGCTAAAGCTTTGCGTGTCAGGTCAAAGAATGCCGTAGCCAAGCTCTTGGCTATTTTGGAAGACAAGGGGTTTCTGAAGCGGGACGGAACAGCGCGAGGCATCCGGGTTTTTGACGAATTTGAAAATGAGGTCAGCGCCGGAGTGGTGTCAGTGCCGATTTTGGGCAGTATCCCCGCAGGCGGACCGGTAATGGTCGAGGAACATATTGAGGACTGGGTGAATCTGCCCCATTCTCTGATCCGGGGCAGGCGAGATGTATTTTTGCTCAAAGTCCGCGGAGACAGTATGGTTGGAGCCGGTATTCTCAATGGTGATCTGGTCATAGTCAAACCTACGCGTGAAGTGAGAAATGGGGATATCGTGGTGGCCTTGTTGCACGATGAAGCTACAGTGAAACGGTTTATTGAGGTCAACGGCAGACGATACCTCAAGCCGGAAAATTCCAAGTATCAGAATATCTACCCCCAGGATGAATGGACAGTGCAGGGAAAAGTTGTTGGGGTCATTAGACAGCTCGAATAAAATGTCTGAACTAGACAAAACTAAATATCAAGCAATCAGCGTTTTACGCAGTCTCTGCGCGCGCTGCAAAGACGGCGTCGAGCATGTTTGTCCGGTTCGAGAGGTGACTGAGCGCATCGAAGCGATTCACGGCGTGCCAGTGATTGTCAATGACAAGTTGTGGCACGTGGTCTTCAGTTAAATCTATGGCCACAGAGATGCAAGCACAAGAACCGGTTGAAGTTATCGTTTCTTTCGGGAAAAACGGGGCATTTCCCCATCTCATGAAGTGGGGCAAGGTGACTTACAAAATTCTCAAAGTCAATCTTGTCCATACGATCAAAGAGGGGGTAGTACGAATTTATTTTTTTTCAGTTTCCGACGACAGCAATGCTTGGAAGCTGGGTTTCAATACAGAAACCCTGTACTGGTGGGTGGAGGATCAGTATAGTTTAGGCGAAGCAGAGACTCCGACCTAAACTGTTTTGGCGATAATTTTGTCCAAAAGTTGTTTACCGTTGGCAATGCTGACCAAAGGATTGGTCTCCATGACTATGTATTGCGGCTGATGAATCCGTAAGAGCTTAGTCAGTTCATCTTGTTCACTGGGATTAGGAAGCATATGAATACCGCCGCTGTTGTAGGAGATGTGAATGATTTCCGGGCGGGACAGCCGATACATCTCCGGAATATTGATTGACGGTTGTTTGTTCAAGCCTTGGTGCAAGTGGCCGATATCAAACACCAGGCCGCTTTCCAAATTTTTGTCCCGCAGTACTCGTAAAATTTCCAGAGGATCCCAGTAGAAGCGCGGGTCTCGTTTGTGATAAGGGATGTTTTCCACGACCAAGTGGAATTTTTTTGCCAAATTGTTGAAGGCAGTACCCATTTCCCAGACCAAATCGCTGTGAGCGAGGAGATAAAACGGTTCGTTTTTGGCTTTCAGCATCTCTGCCAGGCGTAGACTCGGACTCAGGCTCGCGGGGCCGAGATATATATCCCAAAGGATGGCAAAGACCTTTTGCGACAATTCTTTTTGAGCTTGGACGCCGTGCCAATGGGAGTTTTTCCACCATTCTGGAAGATGTATGCCTGCCACTTTGACCTGGTAAGCTTGCGCCCAATGCAAAACCTCATCTGGTTTGGTCCAGCGGTAGGGAACCAGTTCCAGGTATTTAAATCCGAATTTGCGGGCATTATGAAAAGCGGCCCTGATGCCGCCTACAAAAAAAGAAGTGGTATTGGACAAAACCAGTTCCGGTTTGGACATATGACATATATTATATCATGACCAAAGTTATTCTCCACTCTAACCCCGATATTATTTGCCTTAGGCAAAAATACGGGGCAAGTATGAACTTATATGATTGTTAAACCCTCGATAGTTCTCCATCTAGATATGAATTCGTATTTTGCGAGTGTGGAACAGCAGGCCAATCCGCATTTGCGCAACCGGCCGGTCGGCGTCTGCGAGCATTTGGGCGGAATCATCATCGCGCCCTCGGTAGAGGCCAAAAGAATCGGGATAAAGCTGGGCACCACAGTCTGGGACGCGCGTAAAATTTATCCGCAGATCGTCCTGCTGCCGGTTGACCCCGAGAAGTATCGGCACGTGACTAAAAGCTTTTTGCGCGTTTTGACTGATTATACCGACCGGGTCGAGCGATACAGCATTGATGAAGCGTTTGTGGATTTGAGTCGAATTTGCCGAGATTTTGACGAGGCTTTACTCATCGGCCTCGAGATCAAGCAGCGTTTGCGCTCCGAGGTCGGGGAGTGGGTATCCTGCTCAGTGGGAATCGGGCCGAACAAACTGGTCGCAAAGATTGCGGCAGACCTGGGTGAGGGAGATATTGACCGGATTTGCGTAGTGAAGCCGGAAGATATTCCCAAACTTTATAATCGCCTGGCCCTCACTGATATCCCCGGGATTGCGCATCGGCTCGAAGCCGCCCTCAACCAGCTCGGGATTTTTACCCTGCGCCAGCTGGCGGATTATCCGCTCGGCAACCTTTTGAATCAATTCGGTATCAGCGGATTTTTTTTGCACCAGATGGCCAATTTTGTCGATACTGCGGAAATGGTGACCCGGGATCTGGAAGAAATCAAATCTTTTGGCCATAGCTATACTGTATCCAAAGCCATGAGCGACCCCGGCGATATCCGGAAATTGATCCTCAAACTTTGCGAGAAAGTAGGCAGGCGGATGCGGGCCAAAGGAGCGCAGGGCAATATCGTTCATTATTTTCATTCAGACAAACGTTATTTCGGATTTCACAAACAGCGCAAGATCGGTGAGTTTATCAATGACGGCGCGGCTATTTACCGGGCGGTGTTTGCGATTTGTCGGTCCCAATTGCCTTTGCGATTTCCTTTGAAAATCATCGGCGTCACGGTTTCGGGATTGCGATTCCAAAACTTTCCGGAGCCGCTTTTTCAGCAATACCAAAAACCGATTTGGTTCACGCAGGTCGCCGACAAAATTAACGACAAATACGGAGAGTTTACGATTAGGCGCGCCAGATTGCTGGAAATTCCTGCGGAATGGGCAAAAGATACAGTGGGATTTGGCCGGATGAAAGAGCTTTCCTCCTGATCCCTGCGTTTAGTTTGGAAACTTGAGTTTTCCACCGAAAAGTGTCGTAATTTCGATGTTTTTAATATTGACAGAAAAAATGATAGTGGGATATAATGGAGCCAGTAAAGCGAATTGTGGAAAAGAGTGGGGACAAGTGGATAATTAACAAAGGTAATCCTTCGACCCGCCAGCCGTCGGGCAGGCAGGACCGGGCCGCAAACATTAGACAAATGCCCGATTTTAGGGAAGGTACCTTAAAAAATAATGTTTATCGGGGAGTATTCGCTAACAGTGGATGAGAAAGGAAGGCTGTCCATACCCGTCAAGTTTCGCGTCTCGCTTAGCCGCGGAGCCGTGGTGACTAGGGGTCTGGACAGTGCCCTTTTCCTATACACTGCCAAGGAATGGGAAAATTTAGCGGGCAAGGTTGCGGCCATGCCGTTGAGCAAGGCTAACAACCGGGCGTTTTCGCGTCTGACCTTGGCGGGCGCGATGGATGTGGAAATGGATAAGCAGGGCCGTGTCATTCTGCCGGATTACTTGCGGGATTTCGCCGGGATAAAAAAGAAAGTTATCGTCGCCGGCCTCTACAATCGTCTGGAAATTTGGGATGAGGAAAAATGGAACAAATACAAAAAAGATACGGAAAAGACGTCTACTGACATCGCTGAAAAGCTCGAGCAAATTGTTTAGGGTTTAGCCGGCAGTTTTTTTGAAGCGACCGGCTTAATTTCCCGAAGAGTTATGCATACTCCCGTTCTTTTACAAGAGGTTCTCCAATATCTCGATCCAAAGCCCAAAGAGAAATATATAGATGCTACCGTGGGGGCAGGCGGCCATACCAGGGCAATTTTAGGGAGAGGCGGGCGCGTATTGGGACTGGATCGCGACAGCGAGGCAATCAAAAATTTGAGCCAGGTTTTTTCCCAGGAACTCAAAAGTGGTCAGCTCACTCTGGTCCAGGCGAATTTCGCCGAAATTGGCAACGCAGCTGAAACCGAAGGATTCACTGGCGCGGCTGGGATACTTTTTGACCTCGGCCTGTCGGGCGACCAGCTCGATGAAGCCAAGCGCGGGTTTGCTTTCCAAAAAGACGGCCCCCTGGATATGCGCTTTGATCAGAATCAGAAACTCAACGCGCACCAAATCCTGAATTATTATCCCGAGGCGGAGCTTTTGGAGATTTTCTATAAATTTGGCGAGGAGCGCCAATTTGGGCGCAAAGTCGCCAGGGCGATTATGGAAGCGCGCAAACTCAAAACCCTGGACACAACTGGAGAACTTTTCGAACTTATCAAACAAGCTCTGCCGGCAAAGTTCCGGCACCGCGGCGGCGATACCGCCAGACGCATTTTCATGAGTTTGCGGATCGCGGTCAACGACGAGTTGGGGAACATTGAAAGGGCATTGCCACAAGCCCTCGACATTCTGAAGATTCACGGAAGGCTTGTGGGGATATCGTTTCATTCCCTGGAAGACCGGATTATTAAAACGTTTATTAATCTGGAAGCGCGCGGCTGCATCTGTCCGCCGGAATTTCCGATTTGCATTTGCGGACACAAGGCCAGGCTCAAGATTCTGACGAAAAAACCGGTTCTCGCGGGGGAGGAAGAAACAAAAATCAACTCCCGCTCTCGCAGCGCCAAACTCCGGGCTGCCGAGCGGATTCTCTAAAATCATTATTAAGTTCTGCTGCACTATGGGAAGATATTTTGCCCTGACTCTGGGCATTCCCGCTCAAATCAAAACCAAACCGGCGAAGGCCATGCCTCAGAGCCGGACCAATTGGGGTATTTGGATAGTCATCCTGTTTTTTGTCATGGGGGTCGTCTATCTCACCCAGGTCAACAGCACGGCCACCAAAGGCTACGAGATCAAAAAACTTGATACTGAGCTCAACGCCTTGAAAGAATCCAATAAGCGGCTGGACCTCGAAACCGCTTCCCTCAAATCCATCCAGCACATCGAAGCCTCGGTAAAAAATCTCAATCTAGTGCCGAGCGGGAAGGTCCAGTATGTCGGGCAAAATGGTTACGCCTTCCAAAATTAAATGAAGTCCCGCTCCGTTTTTCTCTATATTTTTTTTCTAATTTTTACCGCCGCCGTGATCGCGCGGCTTTTTTCGCTGCAAATCCTCAACCACGAAGTCTATCAAGCCCTGGCCGACAACCAGCACCAATTGTTTGAAAAGCTCGTCCCGGTGCGCGGCGAGATCTCCATTGCCGAGGGACAGGGCGGCAAAACCGTTTCCGTAGTGACTAATATAGAAAAAAACCTCGTCTACGGGGTGCCGCCCGAGATTGGCGACAAGACCGGAACAGCGGCCAAACTTTCTGTCATCCTGGGTGTGCCCAAAAATGAGATACTGGCCAAAATCTCAGACAACTCGCGCAAATGGGTGGCGATTCAAAAAGAACTGCCTGAGGATGTTTCCCTGTCCATCCAAAAATTGAAATTAGCCGGGATTTATTTGGAAGCGCAAACGTACCGGACGTACCCCGAGGGCGCGTTTGCCTCGCAAATCCTCGGTTTCCTCGGAAACAAGGATGGCCAGCCAGCCGGCCAGTACGGCATTGAGGAGTATTTCAATTCGGCTCTGGGCGGCAAAGCCGGCTCGCTGAAATTGGACAAGGATTTGAGCGGGGCGTGGATAACGACCGGCCTGCACAATCTGCAGCCAGCCCAGGACGGCGCGGATATCACCCTCACTATTGATCGGGCGATTCAGTTCAAGGCGGAACAGATCCTCAAAGATACCGTGGAGAAGTACCAGGCGGACAACGCCAGCATGGTTATCATCTCGCCCAAAACCGGAGCAGTGCTCGGCATGGCCACTTACCCGACCTTTGATCCAAACTCGTTCAATACCGTGACTGACCAGGCGGTTTACCGAAACCGCGCCGTCTCCGACGCTTACGAGCCAGGATCCGTTTTTAAAGCGGTCACCATGGCGGCGGGGCTCGAGGCCGGGGCGATTACTCCGGATACGACCTACGAAGATACCGGCTCTATTACGCTTAACGGTTTTACCATCAGGAACGCCCTCAATAAGGTGCATGGCGTGCAGACCATGACGCAGGTTCTGGAACAGTCTATCAATACCGGCGCCATTTATGCCGAGCAGCATACCGGCAATCAGCAGTTCGCGGATATGGTCAAAAATTTCGGGTTTGGCGCTGTGAGCGGAGTCACTTTGCCAGCCGAGTCGTCTGGGAATATCGCCAGTCTTTCAAAATCAGGAGATGTTTTTTACGCTACTGCGGCTTTTGGGCAGGGCATCACGGTCACGCCTTTCCAGTTGGCCGCCGCCTACGCTGCCATTGCCAACCAGGGCAAGCTGATGAAACCGTTCATAGTACAGAGCATTAGTTATGCGGACGGCCACACTGATACCACGCAACCGCAGGAAGTGCGGCAAGTCATCTCACCCAAAACAGCGGCGATGCTCTCAGCCATGCTCGTTTCAGTCGTTGAACTCGGCCACGGGGAACACGCCCAGGTACCGGGGTATTATATGGCTGGCAAGACCGGCACCGCCCAAGTCGCCCGCACGGATGGCAAAGGGTATGATCCGAACACGAATATCGGGACTTTTGCCGGCTTCGGCCCGGTCGAGGATCCGGCCTTTGCTATAGTCGTCAAAGTTTACAATCCCAAGGCCGCGCAGTTTGCGGAAATTTCCGCAGCCCCGGCCTTTGGCCTGATGGCCCAGTTTCTGGTGAACTATTTTCAGATCCCGCCGACGCGGCAGTAAAAAAATCATTTAATTTACCAAGGCCCGGAAACGAGGCGTTTTTGTTTTGAGAAAATAGAGGTCGGCGTTTGCCCGAAATTGCAAAAATAGCTAGAATCAAATGTTGGCTCGCAAAGATTGTTACTTTGCAATTCTACCAGGAGGGTTTCATGCTGAAACCAAAGGACATGGTCACGCAGTGGTTGTCTAGCTCTGGGGTCACGTTGGGCGGTGGCAACGTCGGGGATGTGCCCGTCCGCGTCCATGACGAACGATTTTATCGGCGCGTTGTACTGCAGGGTTCAGTTGGTTTGGGTGATTCTTATGTCGCGGGCTGGTGGGAATGCGAAAAACTCGACGAGCTTTTCTGCCGCATCCTGTCAGCAGGGATTCAGAAGAGCATGGGCTGGACATGGCCAGTGTTGGCCCAGATGGCGAAGACCCTGTTGTTCAATTTTCCGAAAAATCGCCGGAACAGCTCCGCTGCCAAACACTATGATCTCGACAACGACCTGTTTAGGGCCATGTTGGGACCGAGCATGGTATACAGCTGCGGGTACTGGCAGGGCCGGGCGCGAACCCTTGAGCAGGCCCAGTGCGCCAAGCTAGAGCTCGTTTGCCGGAAACTCGGCGTTCGGACCCGACAAAACGTCCTCGATATCGGCTGCGGCTGGGGAGCGATGTGCAAGTATTTGGCGGAACACCATGGCTGCCGGGCAGTCGGCCTGACGGTTTCTTGCGAGCAGGCCGGCTACGCGCTGAGGTCTTTGATTGACCTGTGGGACGTCGAAATCCGGGTGGGCGACTACCGCGATATGAACGAGGTTTTTGACCACATCCTCTCGATCGGGATGTTCGAGCATGTGGGGCCGCGGAACTACCGGACCTATTTTGAGGTGGCCCGGCGGTGTCTCAAACAAGACGGGTTGTTTCTGCTTCACACGATCACTTCGCCGGAAACGAACAGGCCGTTTGATCCGTGGATGGGAAGCAGATTTTCCCGGATGCTCACCTCCCCTCGCTCAAACAGATCGCCGAGGCAGTCGAGGGACTGTTCGTCATCGAGGACGTTCACAACTTCGGGCCCGATTATGACCCGACCCTGCGCTCCTGGTACGACAATTTCGAGTCGCACTGGGAGGAACTGCGGAAAAAAAACCCAGGAAAATATACGGAGCAGTTCCGCCGGAAGTGGAGGTACTATCTGCTGATGTGCGCAGGGGCATTCCGGGCCCGCAGCATCGGGGTTTGTCAGATCGTACTGTCGCCACGCGGGGTCGCGGGCGGCTACAAGAGTCTGAGGTAAGGCACCTTTGGTTTTGTTTTTTTCAGCAGGCTGGATCCGCTTTTGGGTCCGGCCGGCTATTTTTTTTGCTTTTGGGACAGGAAAACCGCTTGGATCAGGAAGCGGCGGCCGCTAGATTTGGGCAAAAATGATATAATATATCAATCATGCTTTGGCTTCGGAACAAAAAAATCAGCTTGTTTTTGGCCGCAGTTCTGATGGCGGCGTTTTCGAGCGTGTATGCGCAGAGCACGCCTACATCGTCCCCTGACGAAAAAGCGCAGTTGCAGCAGCAGTTGCAGGATATCGAGGCTCAGATCCAGCAGTACCAGCAGCAGTTAGTGGAGATCGGCAGCCAGAAAAATACCCTGCAGAACAAAATCAACCAGCTGAAGAAACAAGAGGCGACCCTGTCCTTGCAGATCCAGGCCACCAGCCTGCAGGTCACCGATCTTTCCAATCAACTCGACGCCACGCAGGCCGCGATTGACCAGAACGTACTCAAAAGCCAGCAGCTAAAAAAACAGATGGCTGCAGTCATCCGGCTGACCTACGAACAGGACAACTATTCTCTGCTCGAGGTCCTCCTCTCCCAGAGTAATCTGTCCGACGCCCTCTCCGCCATTGAAAATTCTTCGCGACTCTCGGCGGCCCTCACTTCGCTCCTCAATCAGACCGCGCAAAACACGAAGCAGTTGGCTGAGGAGAAACAAAAGCTCAGTGACGAGCAAGAGGAGGCCAATAATCTTCTGTCCATCCAAAGCTTGCAGCAGGGACAATTGTTTGATGCGGCCACTCAACAGTATCAGCTGCTCAAAGAAACCAAAGGCCGCGAGAGCGATTATCAGGCTGTTTTGAAAGGCACCCAGCAACAGGCGGCGGCGATTCGGTCGCGGCTGTATGAACTGCTGGGTGTGGGGACGCAAATCACTTTTGGCCAAGCGGTCCAAATCGCCCAATGGGCCTCGGGCCAAACCGGCGTGCGCGTGGCATTTTTGCTCGCCATCCTGACTCAGGAGTCAAACCTAGGGAAAAACGTGGGCACTTGCAACCGCCCCGGCGACCCGCCCAGTAAGAGCTGGAAAGCGGTGATGAAGCCGGAGCGGGATCAGCAGCCGTTTTTGCAGATAACGAGCGAACTGGGCATGGATCCGAACATCACGCCAGTGTCCTGTCCCATGCATGACAGCAGAGGGCGCCAAATCGGCTGGGGCGGCGCCATGGGGCCGGCGCAGTTCATCCCTTCGACCTGGCTGGGGTACAAAGACCAGGTCGCAGTCATCACTGGCAAGGCGGCCAACCCTTGGGATATCAGGGATGCGTTTCTGGCAGCGGCGATTAAGCTCAAAGCGGGCGGAGCCGGCACCCAGACCGGGGAATGGACTGCGGCCATGCTATATTTCTCCGGCTCGACCAATCCCAAATACCGTTTTTACGGGGATAGCGTGGTTGCTACCGCCGCCCAGTATCAAACTGACATCGACAATTTGAATAAATAAATTTTTACGCAGGCAAAAACAAAGGCCGCCCGAGGGGCGGCCTTTTTCTCCGGGAAAAAACTAGATTATTTCCAAAGCGATAAGATGATGCCCATCACAAGCAGGACCACCAGGTAGTTGCCCAAATCTATGGACACGTATTTGAGCTTTTTGCCGCCCCAGATTTTGTCCCCCCATTTGACCGGCAGATAAAAACCCAACCAGACCCAGAAGGCGCCCTGCAGACCGGCCGAGATGCCAGTCATGCCAGGTATGGCAGCGCTATAGGCCCAGAGCATATGGGCGAGGACGTAGGCTGTCAGCAAGGACCCGACAAACTGTTGGGCATAGCCAGGGCCAGCGGACTTTTTCATCTTGGCCATCATCTCCTGGTTGTTGGGGTCCCAACCCATCCCTTCCATCCAGAGTTTGCCAAAAAGCGGGCCGTACCAAACATAGCCAACGACCATCGACGCGATCGCGGCGACCAGCACAGCAAGATAGTTTATTTGAGGCATATTTTCCCTCTAAAACTTAAGAATTAATGATTTGCTCTAGTATACACCATCGGGACCTGGTTCACAGTATTTTCACATCACTCGTCCTCGGGCTCCTCGCCCTTGCTTCCCAGTAAACCCTCGGCGGAAGCAAGCCATCGAGCGTACTGGATCATGAGCGGCTCGGTTTGTTCCGCCTTCTCGCGCAGGTCATGGTACATTACTTCCTTAAATACCTCATCGTGCTCTGCAATCACCTTTTGAGCCAGGGAGGTTAGCTGTTCCAGAGCGGCTTTTACGTCCTCAAGCAGTTGCGGCACCGGTGTTTCGCCCTCTTTCCACTTGGTAATGATTTCCTCGAGGAAAGCTTTTTTTTCCAGAAACTCGGCGAGTTCTACCTGTCCTACATCGCCGGAGTTATTCTCTTGGTCAGGATGTTGGTTTTCCCGATTGTCCATAAAATTAGTTAGGTTATGGAATGCTGAATTCATTTTACCGCAGCCAGGTCAGAACTCAAAATTTCGAGGGCAAAAAAACGACTATTGGTTTTGCTCGTGGAGGTTTTTTGTTATGATGCATGTATGAACATCAAATCCGCCGAGTTTGTAAAGGGCGTGGTCGGGGAAGACAAAATTTTGCAGGACGGCACCCCGCAGATAGCTTTTATTGGCCGTTCCAACGTGGGCAAGTCCAGTGTGATTAATTCTCTAGCAAACCAGAAAGACTTGGCTAGAACCAGTTCTTTTCCCGGCCGGACCCAGGAGATAAATATATATTTGATCAATAAATCTTTTTATTTGGTAGACTTGCCAGGGTATGGCTTTGCCAAGGCTTCATGGAAAGAGCGGGAGCAGTTGCAAAAATTGATTTATTGGTACTTGCTGGACTCAGACAGCGAACAGAAAAAAGTCGTCCTCATCGTGGATGCAAACGTAGGTCCCACAGACCTGGATCTGGAAATACTCCATGCTTTAGAAGAACAGGAAAAGGACATCATCATCGTCGCGAACAAAATAGACAAGATAAAAAAATCAGAATACAAAAAATTACTTCAAAAAGTCCAGGACGCGGTCGGCGATTACAAAGTCATTCCATACTCCGCGGAACAGAAAATCGGCCTGGGAAGCCTCATAAATGAAATTTTAAACTAATGACAAGACCGCTTTCCTACGACGTGGCAGTCATCGGCGGCGGCCCGGCTGGCATGATGGCAGCAGGGCGGGCCGCTGAACTGGGAGCCAGAGTGGTTTTGCTTGAGAAAAACGCCAAACTCGGCAAAAAGCTCCTGATTACGGGCGGCGGCCGCTGCAATATCACCAATGCCGAACTCGACGTAAAAAAAATGGTGGCCAAGTACGGCCGGAAAGGAAAGGCCCTATTCGGCGCTTTTGCCCGTTTTGGCGTGGAAGATACTCTGCATTTTTTTGAGCAACGCAAACTGCCCATAAAAATCGAGGCGGAAAAAAGAGCCTTCCCTGTAAGCCAAAAAGCCGAAGATGTCTGGAAAGTAATGGTTGACTATTTGAAACAGGGTCGCGTGGACGTCGTATACAATGCCGCGGTAACCGGCCTCGCCTCCGAGCTGGGAAAAATCACAGCCGTGAAACTCAGCAAGGGCGAAATCCGCGCCAAAAACTACATAGTCGCCACGGGCGGAAAATCGCGGCCCGAAACCGGATCCACTGGCGAAGGATTTTTGTGGATGCAGAGCCTCGGCCACACGGTAGAAGAGTCAGACCCGGCCCTGGTGCCCATAAAAATCAAAGAAAATTGGGTCAAAAAACTTTCCGGGGTGAGTTTTTCCCGCGCCAAGCTGACGGTTTTCCAGGACAAGAAGAAGCAAGACAGCGGCACCGGAAAAATTCTCCTGACTCATTTCGGCCTGAGCGGCCCCCTAACTCTCAATATGAGCAAAAATGTCGCCGAGCTGTATAAGTACGCCCCGGTTGATTTGGAATTGGACCTCTATCCGGATCTGGACGCGATGGCTCTGGATAAAAAAGTCCTGCAACACATTGGCTCGTCTTTGAATAAAAAACTAAAAAACAATTTGGGGGCAATAGTTCCTCCAAAAATGATCAGTACTATTTTGGAACTCGCGGAAATAGATCCGGAAAAGGCGGGAAACGCGCTGACCAAAGGAGAACGATCAAAAATCGTAAAACTCATCAAAGCCTTGCCTATGAGCGTTGCCGGGTTTCTTGGGGTGGAAAAAGCTATTGTCACCTCTGGCGGGGTATCGCTCAAAGAAATAGATTTCAAAACCGTGCAATCCAAACTCTATACAAACCTATACTTAGCCGGCGACATCCTCAATTTTGACCGCCCCTCGGGCGGCTTCTCCCTGCAAATCTGCTGGACCAGTGGATTTTTGGCAGGAGAAAACAGCGCCAAAGGCTAAACTGAAAAGCAGAGGACGGCTCCGCGCTGGCACGCGCACGCTTATATTAAAGGAGATGAAAAAATCCCTTAATCACTAATCTTTTAGTACTTCTTTCAGACCCTCGGCTAAAGAAGCGGTATTAGGTAGTGAATGACTGAGAAAACTGAGTCCTTCTCTCATGAGCTGATAATCGCGAGCTTTCATCAATTCATCTTTGCTGGAGAAATTTTCCAGAAGAGTTGCCCTATATTTCTCCATGGCTGAGCGAAGCTTGTCGCCTGACAGCATCGATAGGCTAATTGCGCCAAGTGGATCGGAGCGCATCAAGAGCCACACCTGTTCCTCCGACAAATTTGGGAAACTTGTAAGGTCAACCGCGGCTCCAAAATCAATAAAGCGAATATCACCCGATTTACTAACCATGGTGTGAGACTTGCCCAGGTCGTCGCGTAGCAGTTGGTCGTTAATCACAATATTGTGCTTATGTAGCTTTTTTATTCCTTCGCCAATTTGACGCCCTAAGTTTCGCATGAATTCGGGAGTGCAGATTTTCGGGTCAAGTTTGGAAATCAGGTTACCTTCAATGAATTCTTCAGTCAAATAGCGCTTGATAGATTCAAATTGTCGAGGCCCCACCTGCAATTCGTCGGCAAGTTTAGCGATTTCTTTTTCCCCGCTATTTTCAAGCGTTTTAACCGCGTAGGCTTGATCGGAAAAAGCTATTTTTACTGCGATCTTCCGTCCTTGAGTTGGCAGGATAAACACCTCCGGCTGTTGCCCTTGACTAATGCGTTCCCAAATTATCGGAAAGAACCCAGCCATAGAATACCTTTTGAGGTTTTCGTCGTTTTCTACTCGGTTCAGCAGCAGCTCGTCCACCTGCGTTTCTCCGGCTAGAGCCTCTCGGATGACATTGATCTCTTCATCTGTGTAAGTTTGGTGGGTAGGATTATCAGCAATTTCAACCTGTTTGTTACCTAAACGCAGCTGGGCTAAGTATTTTTGATATTGTTCCGGATAGCGCTCCTTCAATTGTTCAACTGGAAGAAGCAGGCTCGCTTCTCGTTCGTTTTTTGGGACAAGAGGTTCGCCTAAATGTTGCTCAGCGGAGTCTAGCTGAGCCTCTAGTTCTTCCTTGCTCTTTGGTCGAAAGCGACTATTTTCTGGGTTCATAGGTTGTAGCTTTTTGTCAGAAAATCTTTTTTGAGATTTGGCGCTAAATTTTTCCGCATAGAATTTATATTTAGGGGCTTTTCCAGCAGGCCTTTCTAAAGTCATTTTAACACACTTGGTCAGGGGTCAAAATGGTCCGGGCCGCAGCCGCCTTGACACTAGTGGCAAAATTTAGTATTATGTGAAGTTCGCATCAAAATCCTGAGGAGGAGAAAAAAGATATGGCTACGCAGGGACTGGTCACAGTGCTGAAGGATGGGAAAGTCCGGATGAAGATTGTCGCTGGCACTAACGGCAGCAAAGCTGCAGTGGTGGCTCGGGCTATCAAAGACCTGAGGCGCGTGCCTACTCTGAAGGAGGCTTACCAGTTGGCCGCAGAGCACAACTTCGGGACGCGGCAGGATCTCATCGTCATCAACCAGAAAAGGGCAAAATACGAAGGCAGCGAGCCGCTTCCGCCGCGCTACCGGAGCACGTTCAACTCGCCGGTTTTCAATCCGCGATGGAAATACGGTATCGCTGACCATGTCGAGGTCGTGAGACTCTAACCCGACCGAGCCACCTGAAAAAACCGACCCGCCGAGGCCATCAGCCAAGGTGGGTCAATTTTTTTAGTATTTTTTATGGCAGTGTGCCCTGGGCTAGAACCAGCTACAGTAAGGTTTTAGACTGCTATTTCTCGAGCATTTTTTTCAAAGGCTCCCAGTAGTAGGTTTTCCAGCCGCCGGTGATGTTTTTTGCATCACTCATGGGTATCCCTTTTTGGCTGAACATCAGCTTTGTCCCGTTTTTGGTTTCTTTCAGGAGGTACGTGATAGTGGAGGAGTGACCGACTGGCCAGTTGGATGCGCGCCAGGACTGCACGATTTTTTTGTCCGGGATGAGCTCGAGGTTTTTGCCGCTGATATAGTCGCCATGCGCAGTGAAACTGCCGCCGACTATGCGGCTGATCTTGGCAGGAGAGCTAGTGAACTTGGCATGTTTTTTGCTATCCATCAGCGCTTCGTAAATCGCATGAGCACTTGCCCTGATCATCAGGCCTTGCTTGAGGTCTTTGGTTTTGAGCATGGGTTTTTGAGTCAATTTTGGAGAAGAGTCTTGGCTTTTATATTTTAGCACATTCCAAAAACAAAAACCCTTCCCCGAGATTTGGGGGAAGGGGTCTGTATCACTTTGATTTCCGGGTGAAAAAATATAAAAAAAGACGTGAAACTATTTCCAAGTACCCAGGATGAGGCCGGCTGCTACCATAGTGAGGAGACTGTTGCCAGCTCCGAGCCAGAACAATTTCATTTTCCCGCCCCAGAGCGCTTGCCCCAACTGAATGGGGATCATGAAGCCGATCCAGGCAAATAGCGCGGTGATGACTGCGCCTGACAAGCTGGTAATATGGAGGTTGATGATGAATCGATCGAGCACGATAAAAGTCACGACCGAGGCGATGAACTGCCAGACATAAGTCATCATCATGGACTTTTTCATCTTTGCTTGCTCCTCCGAGCTCAATTTATCCATGCCCATGAGGGAGATATACATTTTGCCAAAAAGCGGGCCAAACCAGACAGAGCCGATAATCATGCTGGCGATCGCAGAGGCCAAAATCGCTAACCAATTAAGCTGCATTTATATTTCCACCCCCTCTCAAAAGTTTAGTTTCTAATTTGCAGATTCACTCGCTATTATCATCATTTCTTGTTTGATATTCTTGGTTTTGAGCATATTTATTGAGCCAACGTTTAAAATTGTTAAAGGTTTATAAAAAGTCCACGAGCTTTTCTAATTGAGGGACTTTCGGTAGTTGTTTAATTTCATGCTTACTGAAGAATTTCATATCAACACATTCGTCTGACGGTTTGAAATCGAGGCTGCTAAAGCTAACCTTGTAAAAAACCATAATTCTGCCCCTTCCCACTTGATCGATTGTGGGATAGACGATAAATGGTTGTTGCTCCAAGACTTCACATTCGAGGCCGGTTTCTTCTAGACATTCTCTTTTCAAACTTTCTATAAATTCTTCACCTTTTTGAATTCTACCGCCAGGAGGTTCCCAAAGTCCGTCCTTTTGCTGCAGCATCATTAACTTATTTTCTTTGTCAAAAAACAAGCCTTTGACTGAAACTTGGAAGATATTGTCGTTGGTATTATCCATAGATTTTGTTTTGGCAATAAATCAAAGCTTTGTAAACTTTAGTCTTGTTTGTTTTTTTATAAGTATTTATTTGCAGATAAAAAATCATAGACCTGGATGACTTCCTCGACTTTTATGAGCCCATAATTGAGAGTTTTCATAGAAAGATGCTCAAATTTTTCGCCGATTAGACTTTTTCCAATAGCATCGTCTGCCAATAAATAATGGGCAATTTGAATACGGTATTCATTCAATTGTTCGAGCAAAAAAATAAAATCTTTTCGAAGTCCAAGCTTTTTTAATTCAACTATTGAAGCTCCAAGAGTAAATTTCTCAGTTTTTTTCTCTGTGTAATGATATTTATTACGAAGTAGTTTTTTAAGTACAAATTCAACTAATTGAACCTTGCCCATAAACATACCATACTGTTCAAGAAAGCTAAGTTTGTCCAGAGGAACCAGCGTCTTAGAAATTTTTGTTATTAGTTCTTTAGGTTTGAGTTTTTTATTAAATCTTCTTTTTTTATCCTTGGCCATTTCTTAATCTCCACCTCCCTTTGCATTGCTTTTCTCAGGGCCCTAAATTTTTCCGTATAAATTATCTTTCCGCCACCGTGAGTTCTGACATAGATTGATCCTTTGCCTGCATTGTGGCGCTTTTCCCGAGCTGCCAGGTCATTGGTACTGCCGCAATATAAGGTGCCATCTTTGCAGCGGAGAATGTAGAAGTAGTGCATTTGGTTTTAAATTTGGCAGCCCTACAGGGAATCGAACCCTGATTTAATGGCTGAGAACCATTCGTCCTGACCATTAGACGATAGGGCCGCGGCGGCTTGGCGATAGCCAAGCCGCTAAGAAACTGGCTTAATTATACTGAAAAAAACGATAGAAAACAATTGCCGGATTTTGCCGCGGCGGTTTGATTTGACCGGGGTTTTGTTGTATCATGAGACCCGATGATCATCAGTCAAGGAGGAAGTATGGATCAGACCACACAGGGCCAAGAACTGCCCCAGATTTCTGCGCAAGAACTTGCGCGCAGACACGAATCCATCCGTTTTGTCGGAAAGTATCTGGTCAAGGCCGGCAGGAACACGTCTGGGACGCTTCGGTATTTGGAAACGCGCCCGCCTGAAGACGGTTTCTGGGACATCAGATCCACAGAGCCTGCCAACGATCTGGAACCTCTGGCAACAATTACTACCCGGCATCCGGTGCGATGGAAGACTGGAATGTTCGATCCCACGATCGGAGAATATCTCTCCCAGATTCCAGAGGAACTGGTGGAGCAAGTGGCAGCCGTGGGATACGGCAGCGACAATCTGCTCAAAGACGGCGACTTTCACATGATCAGCACGCATTTGTATAAATACAAAACAACTCCGCCGCCGAGAGCGGCATAAATTGTGTCAGAAGTACGCAACGGCTCTGCCCGGGTTTTTCCCCAGGCAGAGCCGATTTTTTTGAAATATGGTATAATCAATCAAGCGAATTCCGATAAATTGATGAAACCAAAAGTAAAAATAAAGACTTCCAAAACTCTCAAATTTCCCGCCGGCTTTCTCTGGGGAGCCGCCACTTCGTCCTACCAGGTGGAGGGCGGCATCAGCAACAACGACTGGGCCACGACCAGGCGCGAGCCGCCAGCCGGGCTCGCGTGCGACCACTATCACCGCTATGAGGAGGATTTTCGGATAGCCAAAAAGCTTCATCACAACGCGCACCGCCTGTCCCTGGAGTGGAGCCGGATCGAGCCTGAGCGCGACGTCTGGGATGAAAACGAAATCCATCATTATTTCCACGTCCTGGAAAATTTGAAGCACCATGGCTTCACCACTTTCGTGACACTCCAGCATCTGACTCTGCCCGCGTGGTTTTCTGAGTCCGGCGGGATGGCGAACCAGAAAAATATCCAGGACTATGGGCAGTATGTCGCCAAAATCTGCCAAACCCTGGGCCAGTCCATTGATTTTTGGGTGACCATCAACGAACCGTCGATGCACGCCCTCATGGGCTATGGTCAAGGGATGTGGCCGCCATTTCGGAAGAGCCGGGTCTCGCAACTGACGGTCTATCGCAATCTCCTCAATGCCCACAACGCCGCCTATGACATTATCCATGCTTATTACCCGCACGCCCAGGTCGGGTTTGCCAACGGCATCGCCTACAGTGAGCCGGCGGGCCCGCGAAGTTTTATGGACAACCTAGTCAGCAATGTCGCGAATTGGGCCAGCATTGGTTATCCCTACACTCGGACCAAAAACGATTTCTTGGGAGTGAATTATTATTTCCACAACGTTTATCAGTTTCGGCATCTCTGGGTCAGAAAAATCGCCAAACCAGCGCGGGAGCGGCAGACAGACAAAGGCTGGGAAATATATCCGAATGGGCTGTATGAAGTTTTGCAAAAACTCGCCAAGTACAACAAACCGATCTATGTCACCGAAAACGGCATTGCTGATGGGAGAGATCAGTACAGAGCGGAGTTTATACTGTCGCATCTGCGGGAACTGCGCCGGGCGATCGCAAACGGCGTGCCGGTATGGGGATACTTTTATTGGTCGCTTCTCGACAACTACGAGTGGCCGGTGCGCCGGGAGATCGAGAAAACAGGCTACGAGATGAAGTTTGGCCTGGTGGCAGTGGATTTTGAGCATGGACTGAGGCGGACGGTACGGCCGAGTGCCAAAATGTACGCGCAGATTTGCAAAACGAATGCTATCCCTGCGACTGTTTCGGGCGGTCGCCGAAAGGAGAGAGGATAAGTATGCCCAGTAATACAACTTCCAGTTTGTTCTTTTATGTGTATGTTTTGGAAAGTCAAAAAGATGGCAATAGGTATATCGGCTACACGTCCAATTTGAAACGGAGACTAAAAGAACATTCTGATGGCAGTTCCTTTGCGACTAAATACAGAAGGCCGTTCAAACTAATATATTTTGAGGGATGCTTGGACGAACAAGATGCCAAGCGTAGAGAGAGATATTTAAAAACCACTCAAGGAAGAAGGTTTTTGGGTTTAAGATTAATTGAGTACAAGCGGCAGGGAACGCTTGGCTCTGGAAGTTGATATACCAAGGATGCTGTTTGTTTGGATTGCCATCGGCGCCTATTTCCTGTTCGCGGTCAACGGCGTCATCGACAAATTTTTACTAAGCAAAGTCGTCCGGCACCCGGTCGCCTATGCTTTTTATATTGGCATCACCGGCCCGTTGACTTGGGTGCTCGCCCCGTTTGGACTCAAATTTTTATCAATACCTGACCTGGCCATCGCCATCGCGGGGGGGGCGGCATTCGTCGGCGGGCTGACTTTTCTCTACATCGCCACGCTGAAGACGACCATCTCGCGCCTGCTGCCGATCGAGGGGGGATTGGTCCCGTTTTTCACCCTGATTCTGGCTTATTTCATTCTCGGCGAGCGACTCTCGACCATACAGGGATTTGCTTTTGCTTTTTTGGTGGCGGGCGCAGTGCTCATCTCTATCAAGAAAGACAAACAAGGATACCATCCCGCCGCGCTTCTCAACGCCGTTTTTGCCGCTTTCCTTTTTGCCCTGTCGTTTACGCTCACCAAATATATATTTGATAGAACGAATTTCGTCTCTGGTCTCATCTGGACCCGGCTCGGCTTCCTGGCCGTGTCCCTGGCATTCCTCATTCCGCGGCGCTCCCGGCGGTATATTTTCGAAGCGCCCAAAGAGGCCTCGCCGGCCAATAAACTTTTGTACTACGGTGCCAGACTCTCCGGCGGCTTGGCCGGACTGATGCAAAACTATGCCATCTCCATCGGCAGCGTGATTTTGGTCAACGCCCTCCAGGGAAGTCAGTACGCGATACTGCTGGTGATGACCACCATCCTCTCTAAATATCACCCGAAAATTCTCAAAGAAAAAATCAGCGCCAGTATTTTGACGCAAAAAATCGCGGCCATCGTCCTCATTACCGGGGGATTAGTATTACTCACCCTCTAACATGCCCAGCAAGCACGCGGCCAAACACAGCTGGCTCAAGACGGCGGCCAAAATCTTTTTGGCCATCGTCTTGGTGCTGGCAGGACTCGCCCTGTTTTTTTATTACCGTTTTCAGCCGACGCCCCAGCCGGGCTGGGGCCTGAATTTTTCGCCGGAGCAGGCAGAGTATTTAGGTTTCGCTCCAGAACCGCTTTTTCGTCAGATGCTCGACGATTTCCGACCGCCCAGCCTCCGTCTGACCGCGTATTGGGAGACACTGGAGCCGACGCCGGGCAAATTTGATTTCTCGAGTATTGACGCGATGCTGCGAGAAACAGACAAGCGGGGGACCAAAGTGATCCTGGTTTTGGGCCACAAACAGCCGCGCTGGCCGGAATGCCATCACCCGACCTGGTACGAGAAGCTGTCGCCCGCCGCGCAGTCCGGAGCCGTGCTCACCATGCTCAGGAGCGCAGTCGAACATTTCAAACAATTTTCTTCCATCCAGGCGTGGCAGATTGAAAACGAGCCGTTTTTTCCTTATGGCCCGAACTGTCCGGCTGTTCCCGCGGGTTTGTTTGTCCAGGAGCTGGCCTTGGTCAAGAGTCTGGACCTGCGGCCTCTGGTTGCCACTGACAGCGGGGAAAAAGGAGCGTGGCTGCCGACGGTGTGGGCGGGCGCGGATATTTTTGGGTCCACGATGTATCGGACTGTTTATCAGAATAAACAGGGAAAATATCTCACTTATCCGATTCCGCCAGCGCTCTACCGAATCCGCGCTGGTATCCTCGAGACGTTTTCCGGGGTGAGAGAGGTGTTCAATGTCGAGCTACAGGCCGAGCCGTGGTTTGCGACCAGCCCTTTTGACACTCCCTGGGAGAAACAGGCGGCGCTGATGAATCCGGGGCTTTTTGCCGAGTATGTCGACTACGCGCGGCAGGTTGGATTTGCAGAAAATTATTTTTGGGGCGTAGAATGGTGGTACTGGGCTTTTGTCCAGGGGCATCCGGAAATGTGGCAGACAGCAAAGGACTTCTTTCAAAAAAATTCTTGAAACCAAATGACTAATTCCCCCAAGTCTTACATCGGACTCGACCCGGCCTTCACCGCCCTTTGCGGTTATGGCGGGCGGGAGTCGGATTGCCGGCAGTATTTCTGTCTAATAACGACATGATCAAACGCAAAGCTCAATACATTGGAATAGACATCGGCGGGTCAAAAATTGACAGTATTCTGTGGGAGAACGGACGTACTACCCGCAACCTCAAAAGCCGCACGCCCAAGTCGCGCCGGAAATTTTTGGCGTGCGTCTTGGATTTGGTCAAAGAACTCTCTATCGGAAAAAACGTCGCCGGCGTCGGAGTCTCGGTGGCCGGCGCGATCAATTTGAAACAAGGAAAAATTCTTCGGAGCCCCAACCTGCGATTTTTGAAAAATTTCGGGATGCGAAGCTGGCTTCACAGCCGGACTAAAAAGCCGGTTCGCGTGGATAATGACGCCAAAGCTTTTTTGCGCGCGGAAATGGTTTTTGGCGCGGCGCGTGGGAAAGCAAGGGTAGTGGCACTCACTCTCGGCACTGGCGTCGGAGGAGCGGTCGCAATCAATGGCCAAATTTTGCGAGGGGTGCACAATTCGGCTTTTGAACTGGGTCATATCATCATTGCTCAAAAAGGCGACAAAGCTTTGACCCTGGAGGATTTAGTGAGCAGTCGTGGGTTTTTTCGGCTCGGCGTGCGCCAGCCGTTGGACGCCCAGAATAAAGGCTTCGCCGGGGAGCGCCACAGTATCCGCGTATACGAAGAGATAGGAAAATATTTAGGCAGAGGGCTGGCCAGCCTGGTGAATATATTTGATCCGGATCTAATTGTTTTGGGCGGCGGGATTTCCAGAGCAGACTACCTTTTGCGGAGGCCTGCCTTAAAAGAGATGCGTAAATATGTTTTGTCGTCTCTAAAAGCTTTGCCGCATGTAGAAATTTCTAAATTGAAACACGCGGCTGCTCTGGGTGCTGTGAGTTTGTTCCTGTCTTGAAAGCTTGAGGCTGGTAATGTTGCGGATAAACAAAAACGCCCGTCTAAGGGGCGCTTTTTGTTTTTTGATCTTTTCAGATCTCTGCTGCATTTATTATGACGGGTGAGGTCGTGTTTTGTTACACTCCTGCGTCCCGACTTGTCGGGACTTTGGAGTGCTACGCATTGTTTAACATATCATCTTTTGCCTTTGCTCTAGGGAGATTTTCCGTATTTGCAGGACTGGCGGAGCCGTCCGTGTTCGTTACAAAACCTTCCGGCGGTTTGACCGAGGCAGTGAGCTCAGTAAAATCGGGCAAATCTTTCATATCTTTGAGTCCCAGGTGTTGCATGAACTCGTGCGTGGTGCGATAGAGATTGACCCGGAAATCCTGGTGGCTCTGCTGCCGCTCCACCAGCCCGCGCATCAGGAGGAGGCGCAAGGTGTATTGGGAGTTGACTCCGCGAATCGCTTCGATTTCCGCGCGGCTGACCGGCTGTTTGTAAGTGACAATGGCGAGAGTTTCCAGGGCCGCGTCAGTGAGCTTTTCCCGCAGTTCCATGCTCAAGAATTCTTTGACCGCAGGCGAATTTTCCGGCGTTGTGGACATCAGGTAGCTGTCCCCCTGTTTCAGAATGACTACCCCTGAGTCTTTATGGGAAGCTATGAGGGCGGCAATTGCCGCGTCGATGTCCTCGGCAGTTTTTCCCGTCGTTTTTTCCAGCTCCTTGCGCGAGACTGGCCGCCCAGCCACAAATAGGATTGATTCGATTGTTGATTTGAGATCCACGAGATTTAAATAATTATTCCTATTATAATCAAAATCGCGCCGATGATAAATAAACTCATATTCGGCCCGGCAAAACGGATGAGCTCTGCTTTTTCCGGCTTCACCCGCTGCGGGGTGACGAGGCCTTCATTGATGAGTCTCTGCACAATCGGCTCCCGCAGCCGGGGGTTCGCACTGACGCAGACGAGCAAGCCGAAGATGATGAGGATGGTTCGGGGCATTTGCGCTAACGTTTTTTAATAATGATGTCCGCAAAGGTTGCCTCCTGTTCGACAGTGAGGATTTTTTGCTTGACCAGTTCCAGGAGCGCCAGAAATGTTACGATGATTTCAGTTTTGGATTTGGCCATTGCTAGCAGTTCCTCCAGCTTGAGCTCGATTTTTTCGTGAATGAGTTTCTGCAAGTGCTCGATTTTTTCCGTGATCGTCACTACTTCTTCGAGCATTTTTTTGGGCAGGCGGGTGATTTCCTCGAGGGTTTTGGCCAGATGGCGCATCGTGTCCCTGAGTGCAGCAGTGGTGGCGCCCGGGTCAGGGTAAAAGCTGATTTTTTCCACAAAGGCGGTATGCCGGCCCCAGCTTTGCCGCCGGCGTCCGTCCAGCTTGCCCAAGGAGCGGGCGGCTTCTTTGTAGATTTTATACTGGTAGAGTTGCCAGGCCAGATTGGTCGCATCTTGTTCTTCTTCCTGGCCGAGACTCAAGGCCGGCAGGAGGGCTTTGGATTTGATGACTAGGAGTTTGGCTGCTACTACCAGCCAATCGGCTAGTTCCTGTGGTTTGAGGTGCGCTTGGCCGCGCATATGCGCGAGAAACTGTTCAGTCACCGTGGCCAGGGAGATTTGCGTGATTTCCAGTTTTTGTTCCTCAATGAGAGAGAGCAGCAGATCAAGCGGGCCCTCAAACTGCTGAATTTTGATTTGCATTGCCGGGACGGATTATTTTTTGGTTTTGGAAAAGATACCCTTGATCGGAGTGGTAAGTTTTTCAAAATCCTTGAGTGCCACCTCGATTGATTCTGTGTAGGACCCGGCGGAAGCGATCAGCTTTTTGGATTTGGCCACGGCCTTGTCCAGCAGCGTCGGGATTTTATAAAGATTGCCGAAAGGGTGCAGCAGGCCGATTTTGGTTTTGAGGTAGCGGGCCATATCCGCTTCCTTGGCCATCATCACTTTTTTGGCCTTGAGCGTTTTGCCGACTGCTTTGAAATCCACGTATTTACTGGCTGGAACTACCACGATGGCCCAGCCTTGGTCGACCTTGAGGAGTACGGTCTTGGCCAATTCCTGAAGTTTTTTCTTTTGCGTCTGTGCTTCGTCGTGGGCGGTGTAGACGACCTTGTGCGTCAAAGTCTTGAACTTGGTCTTGCTTTGTTTCAGAAATTTTTCGAGAGTTTTGTCCATGGGGGTTTTGTTAATTATGATTATTTTCGTCTGAGCAGTCTGCTGAATACTGTCTGTAGGATGATGCCCAAGACAGTCATCGGGATTAGGATGGCGAAGATGAGCTGGACCGCGTCTGCCGCGAACAGCTGGATGATGAATTTCCACCAAGGCAGGCATTGATAGTAGGCGACGTATTTGAAGCAAAATATTTCAAAGGTTATGGCCGCGTAAATCGCCAGCCCGATGAGAAGTAGTATGGCCAGGCCGCCGCCGACCAGGGCGCCGCGCTGCCAGTGCGGCATTGATAGCCACCAGGTTTTGAATTGGTTCTTGTTAGACTTTGTTTTTGGGGACATCGATTTTGATATGTAGTTCTTTTAATTGTTTAGGGTCGACTTCAGAGGGAGCCGCCATGACCGAGGTGGTGCCGGAAGAGGTGACGGGAAAAGACATGACTTCGCGGATATTTTCTTCATGGGCAAAAATCATGGTGAGCCTGTCGACGCCGACCGCAATGCCGGCGTGCGGAGGTGCGGCATATTCATAAGCGTTCAGTAGATGGCCGAATCGTTCTTCGGTTTGCTCCGGGGTCAGTCCCATGATTTTGAAGATTTGGCGCTGCAGTTTCGGATCGGAGATGCGGACCCCGCCGCTTCCGAGCTCGAACCCATTACAGACCAGATCGTATTGCTGCGCGTGGAGGGAGCCGAGGTCTTTTTCTTGGTAAACTTTTTCCACATCCTCCGGCCTGGGGGCAGAAAAAGGATTGTGGGCGAAAGTGAAATGCTTTGTTTCCTCCTCCCACTCAAAAAGCGGCATGTCTGTGACCCAAGCAAAGGCCAGTGTGTCGGGGTCGGATTTATCGGAGCGTAGGTCAAATTTGTCGGCGCCGAATTCTTTCATGGCTTCCTTGTAAGTGTAGCGCGGAAAAGGTTTTTTCCAAACTTTTTTGCCGGTGTTTTCTGTGAGGTGGATCATCAGTCCCTCAATGAGCTCGAGTACTCCCTCTTCCCCGGTGTAAGATATTTCCACATCGATTTGCGTGTGTTCCAGCTGGCGGTCGCCGCGCAGGTCCTCGTCCCGCAGCGCCTTGGCGATCTGGTAATAGCGCTCGAGGCCGGCGATCATCAGAAGCTGCTTGTACTGCTGCGGAGCTTGGGGTAGGGCGTAAAATTTTCCGGGCTGCAGTCGCGAGGGCACCAGAAAATCGCGCGCGCCTTCGGGTGAAGTTTTGGTGAGGAGTGGGGTTTCGACTTCGGTAAAATTTCGGTCGTTCAGATAGCCGCGCGTCAACGTTACCAGTTTGTGTCGCAGTTTGAGATTGGCAGTCATTCGCGGGCTGCGCAGATCTAAGTATCGGTATTTCAGCCTGGTTTCTTCATTGACTTTTTTGGTGTCCGCCAGTTCAAATGGCAGGGGTTTGGCCACGCTCAAGATTTTCAGTTCCTGAGCCTCCACCTCGACCGTGCCGGTGGCGAGATTTGGATTGACCAGCTTGTCTGGGCGCTTGTTCACTGGGCCTGAGATTTCCACAACGAATTCATTCCGGATTTTTCGCGCCTGTTCATGCGCTTGGGGCGCGACTTTGGGATTGACCACGACTTGGACCAGGCCGGTGACGTCGCGGATATCGAGAAAAATCAATTTGCCGTGGTCGCGGCGCACATCCACAAACCCGGCTATGGTGATTTTGTTGCCAATCTGTCCGACAGTATCTTTGATATAAGTTCGCATCGTATGTTTTTTAGTAAGTTGTGCCCCGTGTCACCTTTAGACCTCCTCGCGGCGAAGTAATTGCGGTTCCATCCACCTTATGAGAATAAACTAAGGAATCGGCTGCCGATGGTACTGGATAAATATGCCGTAACTATAGCAAAAACCCGCGGTTTTGAAAAACCTTTATCTGTTATATACTAGGCTTATATATTTATGTCGTCTTCGAAATCCTCTCCATCCTCGTTTTGGGCTTCCATCTTGAGTTCGCTGCTTGTTTTGGCGATCGGTCTTGGCGCGTTCAATTATTACGCCCCCAACACAGTCCAGGATTTGCTGACAAGCGTGGTGGGCTGCCGCCTGCCCATGACGTATCGCGTCGGCAATGTCGATTCTCGTTTTGGCCTGAGCCAAGCTGACGCGCTCAACGCCGTCGCTGACGCGGAAGCGGTTTGGGAAAAGCCGGCCAATATCAATTTGTTCGCCTATGAGCCGGGCGGCCAGATCGTGATAAATTTTGTCTACGATGACCGGCAGAAAGAGACTGACCTGCTGAAAAAATTAAACCTGAACATTGACACGACCCAGGCTTCGTTCAACCAGCTAAAAAACAAATACGACCAGCTGAAAGCCCAGCACGTTCAGGCTGACGCGGTTTACGAAGGGGACCTGGCTACTTTTCAGACCAAGACCGCCGCGTATGACAAGGAGGTGTCCTATTGGAATTCGCAGGGCGGCGCGCCCAAGGCTGAGTACGACCGACTGACCAAGGAGCGCGATAGTTTAGCCAAGGACAAAACAGTACTTGAGGCCGAACGGGCCAATGTCAATCAGCTCGTCGACACTATCAACGCCTTGGTGGACGCGCTCAACCGCATCGGCACCCAGCTCAATCTCGACATCAGCCAGTACAATACCAGCGGCTCTGACGTGCGCAAAGAGTTTGAGGAGGGGCTCTATTACGAAGACGCCAAAACCCGGCAAATCAATATTTACCAATTTGAAAATCACCAAAAACTGGTCGATGTGCTCGCGCACGAGATGGGCCACGCGCTGGGCCTCGGGCACATCGCCGATCCGCATTCCGTCATGTACCGCCTGAACCAAAGCGAAAACCAGACTGTGACTGACCAGGACCTCGCTCTCTTGCGTACTGATTGTAAATTGCGCTAGAGTGGTTTGCTACTTAGATAGATACAAAGGTACGGGACCTCTTGTTTGCCAATGTGTTATAGTGAAGACGCATTTTAACCAAAGGAGACAAAAAATATGAACGGACAGCCACCGCCTCAGCAAATCCAAATCCGCGCCAGTGATGCGGATCTCAAAGGAGTGTACAGCAACCTCATGCAGGTCGGGCACACGCAGGAAGAGTTTATGCTGGATTTTTTCAATCTGCCGGCCGGCAGCGGCATGGGTATGCTAACCTCACGCATTATCTTGAGCCCCGGACACTGCAAGCGCATCCTGGAGGCTTTGAAAACCAATGTCAAAGCCTACGAGGATCGGTATGGAAAAATTACCGCAGCTGAGGGGCCGAGCCAGGAGATCGGATTTAAGGTCTAAAATTTTTAAAATTTAAGAAATAAAAAATAGAGAAAATATGGCTTACCAAACCTTTGAGGACCCGCCGGTAGCAAGGTATCTTTTTGCAAATACCAGCGTAGCCTGGTTTTGGCTCCTGGTCAGAGTCTATGTGGGCTGGGAGTGGCTCAAGGCCGGGTGGGGAAAGCTCGGCAATCCGGTTTGGACAGGGAATAAAGCTGGCACGGCTTTGTCTGGTTTTCTCCAAGGCGCTTTGGCCAAAACCGCCGGGGCGCACCCGGATGTGGCCGGCTGGTACGGGAGTTTTTTGCAACACACCGTGCTGCCGCACGCGGCCACATGGAGCTATGTGGTGGTTTGGGGGGAGATATTGGTCGGAGCAGCATTAATCCTGGGAATTTTCACCGGGATTGCGGCGTTTTTTGGCGGATTTATGAATCTCAATTATTTGCTCGCTGGTACAGTGAGTTCCAATCCGGTTTTGTTCGTCCTGGGCATGGGGATAGTCTTGGCGTGGAAAGTGGCCGGCTACTGGGGGCTCGACCGCTATGTTTTGCCGCTTTTAGGCATGCCGTGGCGGCCAGGCAAGCTTTTTGCGAAAAAGTAGCAATAATTTATTAGTGCAGCAAAAAAAAGACGACCCCGAGTTGTAAGACACTCGAGGTCGTTTCGTGCCAATCTTTTTGGCAGTAGTTTTGGCGCGTCGTCGCGCGGGTTTGCGGCGGCCCGGGTCTTGGGAAAGATCAAGTCCAAGAGAATGGGCATAGGCAAGCACCGTGTCGGGATAACCATGGCTGCTGCCATAGTACTTCGTTAGCGCGAGTTTCCAGCTTTTCTGCCAGTACGCTTGCAGAAAGTTTGCCGCTGTAGCGAGCGCATCGAGCGGACGAGCGGGGTTGTCCAGGTCGACTATGCCGCAGCCGTCGATGTCCATGCCGTATTTTTTGATGTTGGTTGGCATGATTTGGGTCCAGCCGACAGCACCATCACGAGAGCCTTTGATTTCGAAGCAGTTTTTCCCGGAGTCGCGGCAATACTCGGCGAGAGCAGCGAAGTTCTTCGCTTGCCAATGCCAGTCTCGGGAAGAAGTCATGGTGCGGAGCCAGAGCAGTTTGTAAGCTTCGTATTTGCCCTGATTGGAGCCGAGCTCGGATTCGATACCCGTGAGGCTAATGAGCGTTTGGCTCGGGACGTGAGACGTGGTTTCAATTTGTTGCAGCCCGACCGCTTGCTCTTGGAGGAAAGCCATGCCTTTGCCGACGAAGTCAGGAGAAAGGAATTTTTCCTTGAGATTCGCCCAGGTAGTGCGCTCTTCCTCGACTGGTTTCATGGGCATCTGAAGCTTCGGGTCAGCTGTGATTGTGCCCGCTTGCTCTCTGGTGAATCCACGTTTTACGAGAAGCTTTTGCACGTAGGCGACTCGTTGCGCCACGATGGGTGGTTTTTTGAAAGTGTGTATGGTTACTGAAGCCAAAACAAGTGTGAGCGTTAAGAACATAGAGCCCCCTTGTGGTTTTGCCAGTAGCGTAGCAGATTTGCGGGGTTTAAAAAAATACGCCAGCCTGATTGGGAAGTTTTCAGGCTGGCTCCCGGCAAGGAAGATTTAAACGTACTTAACGCTGATGGCGCGGGATTCGCGCGGGCCTTCTCTAAGCTGAGTTGTCTCAGGGAGACCGGGGATGTTCATCCGGTATTCGGCGAAAGCGATGGCATTTTCCTGAGCTTTCATTAAGATTGGAAGAAGCTTAGCAAAAATTGCCCCGGCGTTGCTTAGTGGATCGTCGATTTTTTTGCTGTTCACTGCGATCCATCCATTGGCAGCTACTTCAACCGCCATTGCGTGTTTTTTCAGCCGGGTACGATGCGGAGGACTTCCGCGGCGACCTGGCTTTACGCGACGATAGGCCTGCACTCTATTACGGAAAGTTTTAAGTGCCGCAATCAGAGCAGGTAGTGCATCCTCTTTTGCCATACGTATCCTCCGTTTGGAACTTTGGTCATTGTAGGTAAATCCGATTGCAGTAGCAAGGGCAGCAATACCTTGATAATCTTTGGGCAGAAAAAAACAGGCGCCGATCCCGTGAGGGCGGCGCCTGGAGGAAACTGGCCTCTGGCGGCGGAAATTAGTTGACCGGGCCTTTCAGTTTGAGGGCAGTGTGTATTTGTTGCGAGAGAATCTCAAAGTCATCACAGATCCTAGGATTGATATTGGCGTCGTGTTCGAACTTGAGAATCTCAAGTTTTTGGGACGTTCGGTCTTGCGGCAGCCTGATGCGGTCCACCTCAGAGGCAATCCTTCGGAAAAGCTCCGGCTGGTGGACCCAAATATCGTACTGACCCATTTCTGCAAGAGTGTGGCGTCCGTCACTGCGCGAATAGATTGGAACAAATGTTGTAGTCCGCTCGTCGAAGACACTGACGATATAATATGCTTCTGAACAGCTCGGGCAAGGCTCCACAAACACCTCGATCTTTCGAGCGTTTGGCATGGGTCCTCCTTACACTAAATAATATAGCTCACAAATATAGCGTATCTTGGCGCCAGAGTCAAGAGGCACGCCATCTCTCGGTTTTTTTTGCGCGAAGTTTGGAGTACAATTGGCATATGGAACCGCTCGCTTCAAAAATCAGACCCAAAAATCTCGAGGAATTCGTCGGGCAAGAGCATCTGGTCGGCACCGGCAAACCCGTCCGCGAGGCCATGGTCCAGAAGCATTTATTTTCTTTCATACTCTGGGGTCCGCCCGGCGTGGGTAAAACCACGCTCGCAAAGATTTACGCGCGCGCACTGGATGCCAAAATTTATGAACTCTCGGCCGTGAACGCAGGCAAGGACGACATCCGCAAGATCGTCAACGACGAGTCGAGCGGGCAAGCGAAAGTTTTGTTCTTAGACGAAATTCACCGTTTCAACAAAGCTCAGCAGGACGTGCTTTTGCCGTATGTGGAGCGCGGGGATATTACTTTGATTGGCGCTACCACGGAGAATCCGAGCTTTGAGGTCATCTCTCCCCTGCTGTCGCGCTGTCGGGTGTTCGTGCTCAATGAGCTCAATCGCGACGAGATGGCCCAAATCATCGCCAGGACCGGATTTGCGATTGATGACGAAGCGCGAGACTGGCTCATTAGTATGGCCAATGGGGACGCACGGCAGGCGATCACTCTTCTGGAGAATACCGAGAAACTTTTTGGGAAGATTACAGTTGAGCATCTACAGACTGCTTTGCAGTCGAAGTTTTTGCGTTATGATAAAAAAGGCGAAGAGCATTACAATACCATCAGCGCTTTTATCAAAAGCATGCGCGCCAGCCAGCCTGACGCGGCGCTGTATTATCTGGCCCGCATGATTGATGCGGGAGAGGATCCCAAATTCATCGCCCGGCGCATGGTCATCTTTGCCAGCGAAGACATTGGCTTGGCCCAGCCCACAGCGCTGGTCGTCGCCAATGATGTTTTCCGCGCCTGTGAGACTATCGGCTTGCCGGAATGCGCTATCAATCTCGCTCACGGAGTCGCCTATCTTGCTTCAGCGAAGAAAGACCGGTCAGCATATGATGCGTATATGCAGGCAATGGCAGATGTAAAAGAATACGGCAATCTCCCTATTCCTCTAAAAATCAGAAACGCGCCGACCAAGCTCATGAAAGACCTCGGCTATGGCCAGGGTTATGAAAAATATACGAGAGATGATTTGCTGCCAGAGGCGTTGAAGGGGAAGAAGTATTTAAAATAATTTTTTATGTTAAAATATTAAATATGAATGATGAAACGCAAGTTATAGTTTTCGGCGGGGGATGCTTCTGGTGTACTGAGGCAGTGGTCGAAAGATTAAAGGGTGTTGTATCTGTCGACTCTGGCTATGCGGGAGGAGACGTGGAAGATCCGACCTATGAGCAGGTGTCCAGCGGCCGGACGGGTCATGCGGAAGTGATTAGAATCGAATACGACCCGGCGGTCCTCACGCTTCACGATCTTTTGTCCGTGTTTTTCACCACGCACGACCCGACTACCCTCAATCAGCAGGGGGCTGATATGGGTACGCAATATCGCTCGATCATCCTCTACACGACTGAGGAGCAGCGGCAGGAGTGCGAAAAATTCATCAAAGACCTGGAAGTTTCCAAGACTTTCAGTCAGCCGATCGTGACTGAGGTGAAGCCGCTCGAGAAATTCTACGAAGCCGAGGAATATCACAAGCGCTATTACGATAACAATGCCGACAAGCCGTACTGCCAGGTGGTCATCAATCCGAAACTGGCGAAATTGCGGCAGAAGTACAGCAAACTTTTGAAATAGTTCCGCCCAAACCATTCATGTCCCAGGCAGTCATCCTCAAACCAGGCAAAGAAAAGGCGGCCTTCAATCGGCATCATTGGATTTTTTCCGGCGCTGTCGCGCAGATGCCGGATTTTGAGGACGGCCAAATTCTCCCGGTCGAGTCCAGTGCCGGGCAGATGCTCGGGCACGCCTATTTCAACCGCCACTCCGGAATTATTGGACGTTTTGTTTCATTCGGCGCATCAGCTCCGGAAGCTGCTATACTCAATCATTTGGAGGAGGCGTACAAACTGAGACAAAATTTGTTTGACGGGTCGGATACGACCGCGTACCGTTTGGTAAATGCCGAAGGCGACAGTCTGCCCGGGCTAACAATCGATCGATACGAGGATAGTTTGGTTTTGCAAATCACCACTCTCGGGATGGAAAAGCTGAAGCCGTTGATTTTGGATTGGCTCGGTAAGAATCTCGAGCCAAAAGGTATTTATGAACGGTCGGATTTGTCTGCGCGCAAAGAAGAAGGGATGCCGGAATATGCAGGCTGGCTCGGGCCTGCGGCTGAAACACAGATTGATTTTCGGGAGAACGGGCTCAAATTTCGGGCTGACATCGCTGTCGGGCAGAAGACTGGTTTTTTTCTGGATCAGCGCGAGATGCGCAGCCTGGTGAAGTCCCACTCCCGCGGCCGCAAGGTGCTCAACTGCTTCGCCTATACCGGGGCTTTTGGAGTGTACGCCTTGGCCGGGGGCGCCGTACGAGCTGACGCAGTGGAAATTTCCGAAAACGCCAAAGAGCTTTTTGAATATCATCTGCAGGCGAACGGGTTTGGTCCAGATCAAGGGAATTTTTTCGCCGCTGACGTGTTTGATTTTTTACGCAGCGACGGAGTCGCCGGTTATGACTTTGTAATTTTGGATCCGCCCGCTTTCGCCAAGCGGAAGACCGACATAGTGCGGGCGGCGCGCGGGTACAAGGACATCAACCGGCTGGCCATAAAAAATGTTAATCCGGGTGGATTGGTCCTGACTTCCTCGTGTTCTTATTTCGTGGATGAGAAGCTTTTTCGTCAGGTCGTATTTCAGGCGGCCGCCGAGGCTGGCCGCGACGTCAAAATCATCGGGAAGCATCGTCTCGCGCCGGATCACCCGATAAACATTTATCATCCGGAAGGGGAATATCTGAAAAGCTTTTTGCTTCATGTAGCGTAAAGAATGGTCGGTGTCAGGGCATATGTTGTGCGCGAGCGAATCTGGTATAATATAGGGTACTTGGAGTTAAATAAGAAGGTATTTTTCATATGGATCCAAATAAGGATACAACCCCTCTAATAGGCAAGCAGTGCAAGTCCTGCAGCCACCCGGCTGGGGCGCACCAGTACGCCATAGACGAGGATGAGGAAGAACGCGATATGCTGGGCACGGCCTGCACTACGGATGGGTGCTCTTGTGCCGAATTTCGCGAATAGTCCTATGCGTATTTTACTTCATTGGTTTTTGTCAGCGCTTGCAATTGTGATCGTGGCTTACCTCTTGCCAGGCGTGAGCTTGAGCGGTTTTTTGCCGGCCCTGGTCTTGGCTGTAGTCCTGGGGCTTATCAATGCCGTGTTGCGCCCGTTGTTGCTGATACTGACCTTGCCGATTAATGTTTTATCCCTGGGATTGTTCACTTTAGTCATCAACGGACTGCTCATTGAGTTGGCGGGCGTCATTGTCCCTGGGTTTCACGTCCGGAGTTTTTGGTGGGCGATGCTTTTCAGCATAGTTTTGTTTTTGGTCAATTGGATTATTAAAAGCGTAGAGCGGCCGGTGAGCGGGCCGCCAGGAGTATAAAAGAATATGGGTGAGACATCAAACGCAGATTTTAGACAACTTGTACCGGAGCAGAAACTAGGCAGAGGGCCTTTCAGTCAGCTCCAGGGTGAGATAAATGATACTTCGATTGAATTTTTGCAGAAAGAGGATTTGTTATCGCAGGCTAGAGTATTCTATCGGAGCGTTCCGGAGGATATTCGTGAAGCTAAAATTATGGAAGATTTGAAAAGTATATGTGGGATTTTGGACAGTGTTGGCGACAAGGAAAAGGCCCAATATTTATACGATTTGTTTGGTTTCGAAAAAGTTTGAGTAATGGGCGTAATGCGGGAGGCTCAAGATTAAAAAAAGCGCGCCTTAGGCCGCGCTTTTTTTAATCAGTCCAAATCAACTCTAGCGGCTGTCCATGAGGAGTTCCTTGGCCATCCGCAGCATACCGCCAAAGGTCATGAGATAAAGGATGGTGGCTGCCAGCCATCCGATGATTGGAATCCAAGTAATGATGGCCAGGATTGTGAGGCCCAAGACAACATTTCGCCAGTCACTCGGTTCATACTGGTTTTTCGTCAGATAAGGCAGGAGCAGAGAGCCGAGGAAAATCCCGGTGATGAGGGCGGTGATAAGTGAGATGAGCCCAAACCACGCGCCTACAACTATGGCGGCGTAGTAGCCGACCACAGTCAGCAGAAGAATCAAAACCGTAACTGGTATGGCGATGGCGCCGAGAGCGCCGATGCCGAGATTGGCCCAGGGATTGTCCCGGGTATGTTTAATAACAGTCTCGACCCGTTTTTTCAGAAAGTGCGCCAGCAAGAGTCCGGCGAGAAGCATGGCTATAAATTTCAGCAGAGCAAATGCGCCCAAAGCTTTTCTGATGTTTGCCAAGCCGTTGAAGCCGGGTGTTTTGGTAAACTCTATGGCTGACAGTTGGGCGCCGTCACTGACTGTGGCAGGTGCCGGGCCCTGGTACTTGATTTTTCCGGAAATTTGCGCGTTCGGCCCGAATACGAGTGATTTGCTGGCTCGGATAGAAACATTGCCGTCGATTTTGCTGTTGATGGTGACTGACCCGCCGGCGATTTTCGCGCTTCCCTTGACCGGCCGTTCCAGGACGATGTTTCCTCCGGCCGCGACTACGTCGCCGCCAACCGGGTTTGAGCTATATAACCAAATGCTGCCGCCGGCCGCGAGAATGTCTCCGCCAACCTGGCCGTTGATATTGACGCTGCCGCCTGAGGCGCGGACGTTACTGCCGACATTGCCGCTGATATTGATGCTCCCTCCCGCGGCGGCAAGGTCTTGCTCGACTGGGCCGGCAATCTGCAGCGACCCTCCGGCTGCAAACAAATCGCCCGAGGTTTTACCTTCAATGAAGACATTCCCTCCGGCTGTGTAGAGATTTTTGTGCGCTTCGCTCGCCGCCACGGAAACGGTTCCATTTTGCGGTTGTTTCGGAAACAAAAACTCCGCAGCCCGGACAGGAGCCGCGACCAGCAGTACCAGGGCCGCGAGGCTTGTTATTGCGGTTATTTTTTTCATTGGTTATCCTTTCAGGTTAACTATTTGATATCATGATACACTATTTTTTGGTACTATTGAAGAAATGAAAAAAAGCAATGAACAAATTTTCAAGCCTCCAGCATGATTTTCGCAAAAGCGCGGATCCCGGAAGGGCCCAGATTTTTGGCTCGGTTTTTCAAAACCGGCCAAGGCGACTATGGGCATGGGGACGTATTTTTGGGGCTGACAGTACCGCAGTCGCGCAAAATCGCCGAGCAATACGCGGATTTGTCTTTGGTAGACATCAAAAAGTTGCTGCGTTCAAAAATTCATGAGCAGCGCTTGGTCGCGTTGCTGATTTTGGTTTCGCAATTTACGAGAGCAGGCGCGTTTCGGCAAACGAGAATATTCCGGTTTTACCTTGCCCATTCCCGGCTCGTCAACAACTGGGATCTGGCGGATTTGTCCGCGGACAAAATAGTCGGCGCATATCTTTTCCGCCGCGGGAGCCTAGGAATTTTGGAGAAATTTGCTGGCTCTTCCGACCTTTGGCAGCGGCGCATCGCCATTGTCGCGACGTTTCATTTCATCAAAAACGGGCAGTCCGGCCCGACGCTCCGGATTGCCAAGAAACTTTTGCGTGATCAACATGATCTGATTCACAAAGCGGTTGGGTGGATGTTGCGGGAAGTGGGCAAGCGCTGTTCGCAGGCAGAGGAAGAGAGGTTTTTGCGTAAAAATTATCGAAAAATGCCCAGGACTATGCTCCGGTATGCTATCGAACGATTTCCCCGTCCTCTGCAGCGTAAGTACCTTGCTGGAAAAATTTGATAAAAAAATCGGGACGCTCCTTTTGTGAGGGGCGTCCCGGGTTTCACTTCGCCGCGGCTGTTTCTTCGCCTGTTTGTCTGGGTTCTCGCAACTTTGTGGGATGGTTATGTGGCTTGGGCTGGCCTTTGTAACGGGGTTTTCTCCTGCGAGGCGGGAGTGGTCGAGGCAATGGCTGCTCCTTTCTGCATTTTTTGAAACATCAGTACTCATAGCCGCACAAAATCGGTTTGGCCGTGGGGCCTTGAGAAATGATTAAGACGGTATTGTGGGTTGCGCGGCATTCAGGACAGTGCACTGGTTCAGCCAGTGTGAATTGCCGCATAGCAGCTAATTTGGCCCAGTTTACGAGGCCGAGAGCGGTGCGTTCTTGGAAATAAAAGCGCGGAGTTCTCTCTATGTGTAGGACCGCGGCGATTGTGCGTGTTGTGTCGCCGTGATGGAAGTGGTAGCAGAGAATCTCCACTTTGTCGCCTGATTGGAACCTTTGCAATTCCGCAACGGAAGTGGGTATGACCGTAGCCATGGAGAAATCCTCCTTGGACTCTATGATAATGGGTAAATTAGCAAGAAAACCGAGACTTTGTCAAAGTGCTGGAGCGCTTAGCTTAGTTTTTTGGTATAATAGAAGAAATATATTTTTTTCCAAGATTTATGCATCCTGGTGAACGGGAGCAATCAGAATTTAATTTTTCCGAAGGGCAGCCGCCAGCTGGCGCTCCTAAAGAAACCGACTCCAATACTTCTGGGACGGCCAAGGAGGGGGAAAAGGGTCCGCGAATGAAATTCGCGACTGAAGAAGAGCGGATTCATTGCCAGTACTGCGAGGATGTGGGGCCTTGCCAATTTTGCAAGCGAGGCAAGGCAGAAGCCGCACGGTTGCGACTGATGCCCAAGAAGAAGCTGAAATAACGATGACGGAAATTATAAACAAAATCGTTTTGGATTTGGAAACTCAAAAGGATTTTGCTGAGGCGGGCGGGCGGAACAAACACCATTTGTTGCGCGTCTCCGTAGCCGGCATTTATTCGTATCCGGACGACCAATATCTGATCTTCGAAGAGAGCGAGGTGCCGAAGCTGGCAGAGTATCTAGAGGCGGCTGATCTAATAATTGGTTTCAATAATTTGCAATTCGACCATGAGGTCTTGCAGCCATATTTGAATTTTTCCCTGAAAAAAGTCCCCGTCCTCGATTTGCTCGCCGAAATCGAAAAAGTTTTGGGCCATCGTATCAGTCTGGAATCAGTGGCCCAGGCGACTTTGGGTGTAGGCAAAACCGGCTCCGGGCTGAATGCGATTCGTCTCTGGAAATCAGGCCAAATCGACAAGCTCAAACAGTATTGCCTCGATGACGTGAAACTGACTAGGGAAGTGTATGAGTACGCGGCCAACAACGGAAAGCTGATGTATCAGGATTTTTTTGACACTCGCGAGATTCCCTTGATTTTTCCCGAGGCTTTCAAGCGCACTAACGTCGTCAGGCAAAGCAGCCTTTTTTAAAAACATGCGCATTTTTTTCTTTGTCATACTTTTTTTGGCGCTATCGATTTTTGCGGTTTTCTATGTCGCCCCGGTGTTTCGCGGCGACATCGCGATACGAGGGGAATATTATATCGGACCAGTTCGGATCAGTTTGTACGGTATTCTGATGGCTGCCTCCATACTGATCGGGTTTTTTATTAGTTCTCATTTGGCTCCCCGAATCGGGCTGGATAAAGCGCACGTGGAAAGCCTTCTGCCGTGGCTGGTAATTTTCGGATTTCTGGGAGCGCGCTTGTATTACGTGATTTTTGATTGGGGGCAGTTTAGTCCAGACCTTTGGGAGCTACTCAAAGTCTGGCACGGCGGCCTCTCCATTTACGGGGGCGTCTTGGGGGGGATTTCGGGAATGATTCTTTATTCAGGGTTTTATAAGGTCGGGATTTGGCAGATTTTGGATATAGTGGCTGTGGCCGCGCCTTTGGGCCAGGCTATCGGGCGCTGGGGGAATTTTTTCAATCAGGAAGCATTTGGCTTGCCCACTCATTTGCCCTGGGGGATGTATGTGGAGCCGCTCTATCGCCCGCTGCAGTATCTGAGTGATAATTTTTTTCACCCAGCGTTTCTGTATGAGTCACTTTGGGATCTCGCAGTTTTTCTGATTTTGTGGTATGGTTTCAAAACTCGCGGCGGCACCGGAATGGTGGCGGGAAGCTATCTGATTCTCTATTCTTTGGGCAGGTTTCTGATAGAACCCTTGCGCCTGGACAGCTTCTTCATCAATTCGTTTCGGGTCGACCAGCTGACTGCTCTGGTTATGATGGTCGGCGGCGTTTTTATCCTTTACTCAAGTTATGAGAGACAGAACGTGGAAAGTCGCTAATATTCTTTTTGGCCTGCTTGTTTTGGGCATTGGCGTCGGCCCCAACATGAGCCCCGGCCGTTACGGCTTGTTTGCCTTCGGAGCTATAGCGGTTTTGACCGTCTTGAACGTTTTTCGGTTGCGCAATAGTGGAAAATTGCAAGCCGGTAGCTACCTCGAGCTCATTCCGCCATTTTTGTTTTTGCTCGGCCTGTTTGGCGCGTTGGCAGCCGTTTCGGCCGCAGTGGTAAAAATTTTTGCAGCCGCAGTCGGGGCAATACTTCTGTATTTTTACGAACTTGGTTATCCGGCCAAGCACCCTGCTTCTTTCCGGGATGTGTTCATTCTGAGCACCGGTTTTCTGGCGCTGCTCTCCATTTGGTCGGTAAACTATTTTTTCACGCCCACGTGGTGGTCAGTGTTGCTCTCCACGGCAGCGGTTTTTGTTTTGCTATTTTGGGGCGTTTTTTTGCATTTGGGGAAAGACGCCGCGCGAAGTTTACTCTACGCGCTTTTGATTTCCTTTCTGTTGACGGAAATCACCTGGGTGGTTCTATATTGGCCCGTTCATTTCCTCACCGCCGCAGCCACTGTATTTGCCGGTTTTTACCTGCTATACATGATCAGTACCCTGCAATTCAGCGGGCGACTGAGCCGGTCAAGAGTTTATTTTCACCTGGTCCTGATTTTATTTGTGCTGATATTTAGTCTTTTAACCTCGTCATGGCAACCCTAAAGAAAAATTTAGCTTTCAAATTGCTGCTGATTTTGGTGCTGGGTGGCATCGGCGGAGTTTTGATGGACCGATTGGTTTTGCCCTACCTGAGTGCCGTGCCGGGACTGAGAAATCTTCATTTAGGGAGCCAGGCTACTCCGGTGATGATCAATACCAGAGAAGAAGTGCAGATTGACGACGGGATTAATAACGCCGATGTCCTTTCTCGAGTCAAAAGTTCTTTAGTCACGGTTTACGAACATTCCGCTGCATTTTCCGATCCGAAATTTCGTGTGATTCAATCTGTCGACGGGGTCATCGTCACGAGTGACGGAATCGTAGTTGTCCCCGCTGCCGCGGTTCGCTCGGACCTCAATCTGACCGTTTTGGTCGTTGGTCTTGCGGCCAAGCCAGCCAAACTCATTGCTACGGATCCGCTCATGGGACTAGCATTTCTCAAGATTGACGCCCATGATTTATCCGTAATCAAGCAGGGATTTAGCGAAGATTTGCAGATTGGAGAACGGCTTTTGGTACTTGCTCCACGCGAAAGCACTGTAAATGCTTATTTGCAGAGTACGGTTGTTTCCGGTTTGAGCCTTGCCCTTGCTGGTTTGCAGCGCATTTACGATCTGTCCCGTCCCAATGCGACCCTGCAGACCGGCCTTGATTCCGCGAGCGTGCCTTTGGGGGCCGTATTTGTGAATCGTGATGGCGCCCTGGTCGGTTTTGCCACGCAAATCGGCAAAGACATAATCGTATTGAGGTCTGAGGACCTGAAACTATCAGTGAATAATTTTCTGACTGATCAAAAGATTTCTTGGCCAGCGCAAAAAGTGAGCTACGAGATTTTGGGTGAAGACCAGACCCCGCTCTTAAATCTTTCCCAAAAAAATGGCATACTGGTAAAGTCAGCGGTGCTACCCTTGCGCGAGAACGATTTCGTATACGCGGTGGACGGCAATCAGATCAGCCCGCGCCAGGATTTCCAGGACTTGATCCTGCAAAAAAATCCGGGGGACAAAGTCACCTTGAGCATTTTGCGTGCCGGGACAGCTATGCAGATCCAGATAACTTTGTGAATTAAAGAGCAAGCATGATCGAAGGAGTAAAAATCAAACAGCTCAAAGTGCACCAGGACATTCCGGATTTGGAGCAGCCAGCGGTAAAGCCCGGCTTTCTCATGGAGGTCGTGCGCAGTGATGAAAATCTACTCAAAAAATTTGGTCAGTCTACTTATACTCTAGCGCATAAAGGAACCATCAAAGGTTTTCACTGGCACGAGCGGCAGGACGATCTGTGGTTTATGGCCAGTGGTCGAGCCGCAATAGTCTTGCACGATTTGCGCCCCCAATCGCCAACCTACAAGCAGACAGAAGTCTTGTACGCGGGAGCAGGGGACTATAAAGTCATCATGATTCCCGTTGGGGTGGCGCACGGTTATAAAGTCCTCTCGGACGAACCGGTTGCTTTGTTTTATCATACAACCGAGCCGTATGATCCGATGAATATAGACGAACAGCGGATTACTTGGAATGATCCGTCAATTGGTTTTGATTGGGAGAGCCTCAAGTAATTTAAAATTTTCAATTTCTAATTTTCAAACCGAAAAATGAAAGAAAATTGCGTATTTTGCAAAATTGTGGCTTGGGAGACGCCGTCTCAGCGCGTCCACGACGACGATGAGTATATCGCTTTTTTGGACATCAACCCGATCAATTTCGGCCATATTTTGATTATTCCTCGGGAACATTACGCGAACATGGACGACGCGCCGGAAGAGACTGTGGCAGCCATGATGAAACTGGCTAAAAAAATCGGACCAGCCGCCGTGAAAGCGATGGGTGCTGATGCCTACAATATCGGTATCAACAATGGCCGTGCCGCCGGGCAGCTCGTCGACCATGTCCATTTGCACGTCATACCGCGAACCGAAGGAGATGGGCTCCGAGCATGGGCCGGGCGGAGCCGGTACGCCGAAGGGCAGATGGGAGCGACTGCGAAAAAAATAAAAGCAGAATTAGACAAATGAAGATTTGGGTGTCAGGCAGCATCGCGCGAGATTTGATAATGGATTTTCCGGGGCGGTTTGCCGAGCACATTGATCCGCGGAAGCTTCATATATTGAATTTAAGCTTCGCCGTGAAAGCTTTGCGGGAAAATATCGGCGGTACGGCGGCGAACATTGCTTATAATTTGACTTTCTTAGGCGAGCGGCCGGAAATTTTAGGCAGTATCGGGTTTGACCAGCAGGGCCTGCGGGACTATTTGCGAACTTACAAAGTTGGCATTCGCGGGTTGAATGTATCCAAACGCTTCCGCACTGCCGCCGCTTATATCATCACTGACCGGGATGACAATCAGCTGGCCGGTTTTTATGCCGGTGCGATGCTTGAGCCCCTGAAGTGGCTTCCGCCAGCCAGACTCGGCGATTGGGCCATTGTGGCGGCGGAACACACTGCCAACATGGTCCGTCTCGCCCGGTTTTATCAAAAGAGAGGAGTAAATTTTATTTTTGATCCCGGGCAGCAAATCACGGCTTTGACCGACCTCCAGCTATCCGCGGGAATTGCGGGCGGGAAAATTTTGATTGGCAATGACTATGAGATTGGTTTGGCGCAAAAGCGAGTGCGAGTGCGTTGTCCGGTGGTGGTGAGGACTTTCGGACCCAAAGGTTCGGAGATCGTAGTGGCTGGGAAAAAGAAAATTCGCGTTGGTATCGCCAAGCCCCGCCGCGTCGTTGATCCGACCGGGGCCGGAGACGCGTACCGGGCGGGCTTTCTAAAAGGGCTCCTAATAGGGTATAATTTAAAAACTTGCGGACAAATTGCGGCAACAGTGGCTTCGTACGCCGTGGAAGAGTACGGTACCCAAAATCACAAATTTACCTGGTTGCAAATCAAGCGCAGACACAATTTAAATTTTAAAGACAAAATTTGAATAACCCAGAAATCACAAAGGACAAATATTGTTTGATTTGTGAGAGAATAGACTTGATAAAGAAGGGAGAGAACCCGTATTTTGTTAAAGAACTTCAGAGTGGTTATGTTGTGCTAGGAGATTATCAGTATTATAAAGGGTACGCTTTATTTTTGTGTAAAAAACATGTATCTGAGCTTCACATGCTCGAAAAAGATTTTCGTAGTAAATACATTGAAAAGATGGCTAGTGTTGGTGAGGCCGTGTTTAATGCTTTCAAACCGGCCAAATTAAATTACGAGCTTTTGGGGAATACTGACAGACTTCACATTCATTGGCATTTTTTTCCCAGATACCAAGACGATCTTGCTCCGCTTCATCCAGTCTGGGAGACACCCAAAAGCATCCGCGAAGCTGAGACTATGCGGCCTAGCCCAGAGCAATTATCTAAACTTAAAAAGCAGTTGCTTGATTTTTTTGAGAAAAACTAATGAATTCCGACGTAAAAAATTTGAAGTTAGCACCGAAAGGTCAGCAGCGCATTGACTGGGCAGCACGGGAAATGCCGGTTCTGCGGAAAATCCGCGAAGAATTTGCCAAACGCAAACCCTTGAAAGGTGTCAGACTCGCCGCGTGCCTGCATGTCACGGCAGAAACCGCCAATCTGATGCTAACCCTCAAAGCCGGCGGCGCGAACGTAGTTTTGTGCGCGTCCAACCCCCTCTCCACCCAAGACGAAGTGGCGGCTGCATTGGTTGTCAATCAAAAGATCCTGGTGTTTGCCAAGCGGGGCGAGAACCGCAAGCAGTATTATGAGTATTTGAACAAAGCATTGGATTTGAAGCCGAATATCACCATGGACGACGGCGCGGACTTGGTCAGCCTTTTGCACGGGGCAAGGGAGAAACTGGCGAAAAATATCTGGGGCTCATCCGAAGAAACCACGACCGGGGTCATCCGGCTGAAGAGTCTGGCCAAGAGCGGAAAATTGAAATTCCCCGTGATTGCGGTAAATGATTCGAAAACCAAATTTATGTTTGATAATCGCTACGGCACCGGCCAGTCTGCCATCGACGGGATTCTTCGCGCGACCAACATTCTCCTGGCTGGCAAAGTTTTTGCAGTGATCGGTTACGGTTGGTGCGGCCGCGGCATTGCTATGCGGGCGCGGGGAATGGGCGCTGAGGTGGTCATATGCGAGGTGGATCCGGTGCGCGCCCTGGAGGCGCGCATGGACGGGTTCGACGTCAGCACGACGCTTCAGGCTGCCGGCCGCGGGGATATTTTCGTGACAGCCACTGGCGATATGAACGCTCTGGATCTCGAAGATTTTGAGCATATGAAAGACGGGGCAGTGCTGGCCAATGCCGGACATTTTGACCTGGAAATAGACGTGAAAAGCCTTTCGGAAATAGCCAAAGAAAAAATCGAGGTCCGACCGAACCTGGTCCAATACAAAATTTCTGCGAACAAGTCTTTGTATCTTATCGCCGAGGGTCGGTTGGTCAATCTGGCTGCAGCAGAGGGGCATCCGGCAGCAGTCATGGATATGAGTTTTGCGGGGCAGGCGCGCGCGGCCGAGTACATCGCGAAAACTCACCGCAAGCTCAAGAAGCAGGTTTACGCCTTGCCTTCAGAAATTGATGAAGACATAGCGCATTTGAAGCTTGAAGCCATGGGGATTGAGATTGACCAGCTGACCGCAGAGCAGAAGAAATATTTGAGTTCTTGGGAAATAGGTACCTAAATTTATGGCCGAGAGAGTTTTAACGCAGGGATTTGTTGTGGTCGGGGCGATAATTGAGCAAGATGGCAAGGTTTTGTTGGTGCAGGAAAATTCGGGTATGGACAAAGGGCATTGGAATCAGCCAGCCGGCTGGTTGGACGTGGGAGAGGACCCGATCAAGGCGGTTGCGAGAGAAGTGATGGAGGAAACCGGGCTGATGTTTGAGCCAACTGCTCTAATCGGGATATACTCGTTGGTTCGCAAGGATCGAGAACTCTTGGGACATGGGATTCCCCACGGGACAAAACTGATTTTCAAAGGCCACCATTCCGGTCAGATCAAAATTGACCCGGAAGAGGTTGCAGATATACGGTGGTTCACTAAGGATGAGATCGAGGCCATGGACTTGGACACTCTTCGCGACCTGGACATCAAAAAAGAAGTTGCAGACTATTTTGCGGGGAGGGCTTTCCCTCTGGATATCATCCGCCATACGATAAGTGAATGATTTTATGGGCAATTGGAAAAAACTTTCGAGTAAATACGTCTACCAAAACCCGTGGATGAAAATCCGTGAGGATAAAGTAGTCAGGCCAGACGGCAAGCCTGGGATTTATGGAGTGATAGAAAACGTGTCAGGGGTTTGCGTTATTCCTCTGGCAGAAGACCAAAAGGTTTGGATGGTCAAAAGTTATCGCTATATTTTTGATGATGCTTTGTGGGAACTAGTTGACGGAGATATCGATGAGGGCGAAACTCCCGAACAAGCGGCGCGGCGGGAGCTACTGGAGGAAATGGGTATGGAGGCAGCTGATTGGCAGCGTTTGGGACAGTTCCGCCCGAGCGATGGCACAATCCATCAGGTGACTCATATTTTTTTGGCGAAAGGCTTATCCAAAATAACCGAGCCGAAAGATGAATTTGATATTCTCGAAAGGCAGAGCTTTTCTCTTAAGGAAATCAATGAGATGATCAATCGTGGCGAAACGCAGTGCGGATACGTGATGAATGCTTTGTATTTTTACTATTTGCGGGAAAGGCCATGAAACTTCTGGTTACAGGCGGAGCCGGTTTCATCGGTTCCAATTTCATCCACTATTGGCTCAAAAATCATCCGGCAGACGAGATTGTTAATTTTGACAAACTGACTTATGCCGGCAACCTGGAAAATCTCAGAGGTATAGAGAAGAATCCGAACTACACATTTATAAAAGGCGACATAGCGGGCACCAGCGCGGTTGAAACTGCGGTTAGGGGCATGGATGTAGTAGTTAATTTTGCTGCTGAATCGCACGTAGACCGTTCCATTCTTGGTCCGGCGGAATTTATCAATACCAATGTGGTCGGAACGCAAGTACTTTTGGACGCGGCCCTAAAAGCGAGCGTAAAGCGCTTCCATCACATCTCCACTGACGAGGTTTTTGGCCAGATTCCCCTGGAGTCAAAGGAAAAGTTTAACGAGCAAAGCAAATATAATCCGCGGAGCCCTTATGCCGCGTCCAAGGCCGCCTCAGACCATTTAGTGAACTCGTATTATGCGACCTACGGGCTGCCGATTACGATTACGAATTGCTCCAACAATTACGGCCCGTATATGTTTCCGGAAAAGTTTTTACCCTTGGCTATTACCAATCTGCTGGAAGGCAAAAATATTCCAGTATATGCTCCCGGCAATCAGGTCAGGGATTGGCTGTATGTCGAGGATCATTGCTCAGCGATAGAATTGGTGCTGGAAAAAGGGAAAATAGGGGAAACCTATTGCGTTGGGGGGATGGATGAGGAAATCTCCAATCTTGAGATAGCGAGAAAAATTGTCAGGCTCATGCGTCAATCAGAGGATATGATTCAATTAGTGAAGGACCGACCCGGCCATGATGTGAAGTATGCGATTGACTCCGCCAAAATCAAAACTGAACTGGGCTGGCGGCCGCAGGTCAGCTTTGAAGACGGTTTGAAGCAGACGATCGATTGGTACATGAAAAATGAATCCTGGTGGAAGCCCTTGAAGGAAAAAAGTCGTGAATACTTTAAGAAGCAATACGAAGAGCGATAGAATTTATGAAAGTTTTGCTCATCGGCGCTAAGGGAATGCTCGGGCAGGAGCTGCAGAAAGTTTTTGCCGCGAGCCACGAAGTAGTCAGTTGGGACAGGGAAGATATTGATATCACAAAAAAAGAAGTTGTAAGTACTAAGCTGTCAGTTCTCAGACCTGGCTTGGTGATCAATGCTGCTGCGTATAACGATGTGGACGGAGCTGAAAGCAAACCGGAGATGGCTGCCGCGGTCAACGGCTACGCTGTTGGGTATTTGGCCGCAGCATGCAAGCAGATCGGCGCAGTCTTGGTCCACTACAGCACGGATTATGTATTTGACGGAACAAAACGTGACGGCTACGCGGAAGCAGATATGCCTAAGCCCATTTCTCGATACGGACAGTCCAAGCTTTTGGGCGAGCAGGAGTTGCAAAAAAATACGGACAAGTTTTATCTTCTGCGTTTGTCCAAACTTTTCGGCAAAGAAGCCGCCTCAGCTGCAGGCAAAAAAAGTTTCGTGAAATTGATGCTCGACCTCGCGAGGGCCAAGCCTGAATTGGATATCGTAGACGAAGAACTTTCCAGCCCAACTTACGCACCGGATTTGGCGGAGCGCACGCGTTATATAATAGAAAACCGCCTACCTTATGGGATTTATCACTGCAGCAACAGCGGTGCTGTTACCTGGTATGGTTTTGCTACGGAGATCTTCAAAATTTCCGGAATCAATGTTAAACTAAATCCCGTGCCGGCATCGCACTTTCCGAGACCGGCCAGGCGGCCGGCCTACTGCACACTACTCAATACCAAGCTTCCGCCGCAGCGGCCTTGGCAGGAAGCATTGCGTGAATTCATCGCGCAAGATTAAGGGTTAAAGATTGTAGATTTGAGTGAAAGTAGAGGATTTAAAAGTTTACAGAAAACTGTTTACACTATCTCTGAAGGTGCATACTTTGACGTTGATTTTCCCGAAGTTCGAGATTCATGAGCTTGGCTCACAAATGCGTCGGTCGTCCAATTCAGCACCAGCAAATCTTGCCGAGGGTTTTGATAACAAACATACCAATATTTATCTGGAAAGTATTAGCCGGGCTCAGGGCGAAATAAGAGAAACTGTCCATCATTTGAATATTGCAAGTCAAAAAAATTATCTATTGGAATTGGAACTCAAAAAATTCCTTAGCGAATATGAAGAATGCTCCAAAATGCTTTATGGCCTTGAAAAATCTTTGAATCGCAACTCCAAAAAATGATTTGTACTGTTATCCGTAATCTTAAACCTAGAATCTGATATGAAAGGCCTTATTCTCGCTGGAGGCAATGCCACCAGATTGCGGCCCCTGACGTGGGTGACCAACAAACATCTGCTGCCTGTCTATGACAAGCCGATGATTTTTTATCCCCTCGAGTCAATGAAAAAAGCCGGAGTAAAAGATGTTTTGATTATCACCAATCCGGATCACGCCGGTCAGTTCGTCAATTTGTTCAGCTCGGGCCGGAACTTCGGGTTGCATCTCGAGTATGGCATCCAGGACAAACCGGGCGGGCTCGCTCAAGCCGTCAGCCTTGCCGAAAACTTTGCCGACAAGGGCAAACTCTTGGTCATTCTCGGCGACAATATTTTTCACTACAATCTCAAACCGGCCGTGACGAAGTTTTTGAGTCGGGATAAGGGAGCGGTGATCTTTGCCAAAGAAATGGCCAACGCCAAAGAGTATGGGGTCATCGAGCTGGACAAAGCCGGAAAGGTTTTGTCTATTGAGGAAAAACCGCAAAATCCCAAATCCAACTACGTTCAGACCGGCATCTATATGTACGATCACCGGGTTTTTGATTTCATAAAAAATTTGAAACCTTCCCGCCGGGGAGAGCTGGAGATCACGGATCTAAATAATATCTATGTCAAAGAGGGAAGCATGGAATGCACGATTATGGACGGTTGGTGGGTGGATGCCGGCACTTCGTACGAGGAACTTTTGCGGGCCAATCAAGTCGTGGCCGAAGTCATCAAGAAGGGTCACTCCTAGGCTAAAAAAAGTATCATTATATTTGCAGTTTGGCAGCTTAATCCTTGACAAGAGGATTTTTTTGTGCTAGACTGGAGCGTTTTAAATGATAAACTTTCGGGCCAGTATTTGTTAAAGTTATGGCACTCGCTATGGCTGCAATACAGAGCAAAAAACACGTAAGAACCATTTACGAAATTATGGGCTTGTCGCCTGATGTTTTTGCAATTGCCCCGGACAAAATTGGCCAAATCGACGAGTTCCCAGTCGATTTGCCAGTACCCAAACCAGAGCCCCTGGCCGAGAAATTTGAGGCCGAGAAGCCGCCTATCCAGAAAGAAAAGCCGGTCAATAAACTGCTCAAAAATATTCCGGTGCCGCCGCCGCCTCCGAGAGTTGGCAAAACCGCCGCAGGAGCGGCTGTAGCTCTAGAGCCAGAAATGGACCTGCCTGAGGCGGACGTCAAGGAGTTTGGTTCGCCGGCGAGCCGATTTTTGTCTCGCGATTTCGTCCGTTATCCTTTGATTTTTCTGGTGGCCCTGGGAGCATTTTACGTGATCCTCAATTTTCGCGCGTTGAGCGCGCAGGTGAGCGGCCTCCTCTCCCAGTCTGCAAAAAAGGTCACTGTCACCAGCCAGCCCGTCCCTGCTGATTTTTCCACCTGGGTGACAAAATATTATGTCTTTACCAATGAACCGCAGATTCTCGGCCCCACCGCTGACCCGGACAATGACGGGCTCACGAACGGGCAGGAGTATTATTTGGGAACCAATCCGCTCAAATGGGACACGGACAATGACGGCTTTGGCGACGGGCAAGAAATCCTGAACGGTTACAATCCTTTGTACACGGGCAAGCTCAGCGTGTCACAGCAAAAAATCATTGCCGACCATATCAGTCTGGATGATTTGAAATCGCGCGTGTCTCTGGAAAATTTTCAGCGCGTGTCAGGAGATCAGACCTCCGCCGCAGGCAGCGCTTTTCAAGTTGACGTGACCCGGCAGGGGCACATCAGCATCCCGAAAATCGGCGTGGATGCGCCTGTCCTCTGGAATCGGGATTTCGGCAAAGTGGAAGACGATCTCAAATATGGCACCGTGCATCACCCCGCGACACCTTTTCCGGGCGAGCGCGGGACTGTCTCTATTCACGGCCATTCTTCGGGCAATCCGGGCGACGGGAGCTACCAAACAGTTTTCACCAAGCTCAATTTGCTCCAGGCCGGGGATGAGATTTTCGTCACAGTCTACAATGCCGCCGGCCAGCCCCGCCAGTATCTCTACGAAGTCCGCTCTGCCAAGGTCTATGCCAAAACCGATCCGGCGCAGTTTGCCGACCTGGGCGGTTTTTATTTGAATCTATCCACCAGTTGGCCGATAGGGACAGCGCTGCAACGCTACGTGGTAACCACGGAATTGGTTGGAGTGAACTAGTCTGGCCGTAGACTTATAGATAAGCCTTTATACAGGCCAAAACACGCTCAGGGATTGACTTCCCGGGCGTTTTGTGCTAATATAGGGGGTCTTTGAAAGATGGGGGAGTCACAGGAGAAAAGTTTGAAGCCCAGCAATGGGCAATTTCAAATTCTAGGGAGGAAGTCATGAAGAAAATGTTCACGATTGTGTTCATGTTGTTTGTGTTTTGCGGTTTCGCTTCAGCAGTCTCGGCTCAGTCTCCTTGTGACCAACTTCGCAAGGTCACGGGCGATAAGCTGATGGCAGTCGAGGTGTCATGGGATACCTCAGTCAATCAGCCGACCAACAACGCACCATACAGCACCGCCCAGCAACAGTATGACGATGAACGGGAAACGCGCAGGCAAGCTCTGCTCGTAAGCGCTGGCTATGGTTACAGCGGCATTTACGGGGGTCCTCAGCGTCAGCGCCAGACTCCGAACAATCCGATTTATTCTGGGCAGTTGCCGACCGAAGACCTCGTCCGTACTGTTAGGGAGGAAGTGACAGGAAAGCTCCTCGCTTGTGGCGTCCGCATCGCTGATGATCCGAGGCTGGCCGCATTGCTGTTTGAAGTCTCGCTTTCAACCAAGAAAGAGATTCAGCAGCATTCGGGTTTCGACGGCCGCGGCTTGCAAGAAGGCATCTATGAAGGTGCCTTCGCTTCTATTTGGTTCTGGGGCGGCAGCTCACGCATTATCTACCCTCTGGCAATGGCGGGTGCAGCCGCGGCCGGTCAGATCGAGAGCCGCAAGGAACAGCGTGGCGTGGAGATCGTTCCGCGATTCAAACTCGTGGTGGTCGCTACCAGCGAACTCTTTGCCAGCGGCAAAGGGCGGTCCTGCTCTGTCACAACTACCGAACTTGATTCCAAGTACAAGTTCGGCAAGAATAACAGCAAGCGCGAATACCAGAATTCGGAAGCGTTTGCGCCATGTATCGGGGACAATTTGTTCCCCGGCGTCGGCGGAAATTAAGCGTTTAAGTCGTGTAGTCAGAGCGGAAGTACCTTTGTAGGTCTTCCGCTCTCTTTTTTTTGATGGAAAGCCCAATCTTGACTTTTGGTCGTAAATTATGTAAGCTAGGACGTTACAGCAGTACTGGATTCATATGCAGTAAATTCCGCCGAAAGGCCAAAAAATTGTAGGAGGATGCAATGCACAAAGCGTTTGCAGTTTTGGTGTTGTTCGGTTTTCTGGCTTTCGGCCAGAGTATTCAGGCCCAGCAGCCAGCGGACGGTCAGTGGCATTTTTTTGGAGAAAGCGACGACCTCAAATTTGACCCCCAAGCCAAGTTGTTTCACTGGCTTCATGTTGGCACCCGGCCGGTTATCAAAGGCGGCGTGCCGACTCGCGAAGCGTTTGCGCAATTCGTGCAAAGCGAGGCGTTCGCCAAGGCCATGACAGCCTTGGGCATCGAGAATCGCATCGCCGAGGCACGGGACTTGGTCATTCACGACGAGTTCAGCGAGGCTCAGCTCTCACCAAACTCTTCCGCCTCTCTGTTTCTCGAGATGGCGTTTGACGGGGCCCGTGTCCAGCGGCCAGTCATTTGGTCTGGCAACGGGCCGCTCGACGTTTGGGTTTTGCGCCTTAACGGTTTGCGATTGGATATTCCCAAAGGGTGCGCGAACGTGGGCATCACCACTGACTACAAGACTCAAATCAAAACCGTCACGGTTGAGAAGCGAGTCGAAGTGCCAGTGGAAGTCCCAGTGGAGAAAATTGTCGAAAAAGTCGTTACTCCCCCGTGTGATCCCAATTGGTCCTGGGGCGTTGTGGGTGATTATTCTCCCAAGCATACCCACGCCAAGAAGGTTAAATTTTCCGATCTTCTTGAGCGGGATGACTTCTGGGTGATGGGATCCGATGACCAAGGCACTCGAGCCAAAGTCATTAACCTCATCAAACAGGAGGATGCAACTATTCCTAAGAAAGATCGCGTTCTCGGCCAGAAAGTTCAGCTCGCGGTTGTGCTGTACAATATTTGCGACGGCAGGATGCGGATCTACTGGTACCGCGAAGGCTGGCACTGGAAGGAATTCATTCTCGGATTTGTGGCGGGATTTGCTGCCGGCTGGTTTTCCCACATGCCGGGTGTGATCTCCAAAGACCCTTTCTTGCCGCCGCCCAACTCGGGCCGGCCGGATATACTAGCCGTGCCAGGCTGGAATTGGAGCTTATTCATACCCAAATGACCGGCGACAAACGCAAGCGGGCTTCACGGGCGGGAACTCTTACCAGGTTTCCGCCCATTTTTTTACCCAAAAATCTGCACTTCCTGGCCCTGTGTAAAGCTTTTGCAAGAGTTTGACAAGCCTAGATGTCTGTGCTAGGATGAGCGGCTGTACGATAAGCTATAATTATTTTATTAAGCGAATACGATATGGCTATATTCATTCGCAAAATCAAAAGTTTGAATACAAAAAAGGCTTTGGCGGTCGTCACCTTTGCCGGCCTGATTTCGTTTTTAGTGAGTTCTCCTCTGGCTTCGGCCGACGGCCCGCAGTTTAATATTTTTCCAATTTCTTATACTGGCGAGCTCAATCACGACTTGCCGCTTTTGGACGGCCGCGACGTCACTCTGGGACAGGGATGGAGTGTTTCGCAGGCCGACCACGACAGCCGCATCAATGCCAATCCCGGAGACGTTCTCCAATTTTCAGTTTATTACCACAACGGCATGCCGGATGCGGATAGCAACGTGGCGCTCAACGCCGTGGTCCAGGCTTTTGTGTCTCCCTCTTTGGGCAGCACGGCCAATACTTTTTCAGTTTCCGCCACGATAGGCGCGCAGAATGCCGCCACTGTTTCCAGTGCGGACGCCAGCCGCGGCGGCAATATCGCCATCCATGTTTCGGGTACGCAGGCGCAGAGTCTCAGTCTGGTGCCGGGCAGTGTCACGTGGTTTCCGCTGCAGGGCTCGACCCCACCCGGAACAGCGCAAACCCTTCCTGATACTATTTTCAGCAGCGGCGTTAGCATCGGCAATATCCGCGGGTGTTTCCAATACCACGGGTTTGTGAACTTCAAAGTGCAGCTGACGCAGGTCCAACAGGGGAGTCTGCTGATTCAGAAAAATGTGCGCAACCTCAGTCAGGGATTGGGGGCGCTGGCGCCATTTGATCCCAATCAGGTCAGTGCCAATCCGGGCGACACCGTGGAGTATCAGATTTTGGTCTCGGCCCAGAACAATGCCGTCCAGAGCGTGTCGGTCAAAGACGCGCTCGATCCGAAACTGACCCTCACCGGCAGTGTCACCCTCGACGGCAGTCCGATTGATACGCTCGGTTTTTTCAATTCCGGCGATAATATCGGCACGGTGAACGTAGGCTCCAATCGTGAAATCAAATTCAAAGCAGTTGTCGCCGCGAAATCGCAATTCACTGTCGGTACGTTTATTCTGTCAAATACGGCGTATACTTTCAGCTCCAACTCGTCCGCGCAAGATAGCGCCAACGTTCAGGTGGTCATCCAGCCGCAGCAAATTGCCTGCACTTTTACGTGGGATGCGCCGCTGACGACCGACGGCACCCAGCGCGGCTCGCGTCACGTGGGCGACCAATTTAACGTGCAGCAACAAGTGACCGGTCTGAATCCGAGCCAGTCGTTTAATATTGATTTTCAGCACGTTTCCGGTTCACCTGTTTTCAAGTCGCTGCAGAGCGCCGATGCCTCGGGCAATTTCAATCGCAAAGAAACCAGCACGATATCCGCCAGTTATACTCCCGGCGACTACCTCGCTTTCATCGAGCTGAATGGAGTAAATGTCGCGTCTTGCACGGGCATGCGCGTGGAGCTCCCGTCAGTTCAGCAAATCAGCCTGACTAAATTGGTGCGCGACGACAACGCCGGCGGAGCTTTCACTACCCAAGTCAGTGCGCAGCCGTCGGACCTGGTCAGTTTCCAGCTGACGATCAATCCCCAGAGCAGCAACACGACTTTGCAAAACGTCACAATAAAGGATACCTTGCCGGCCAAACTCACTTTCAACACCGGCACCCTGAATGTCAACGGCACCCCCCAGTCAGTGGGGAACTTTTTCACCACCGGGCTCAATCTCGGAACTGTCCAGCCGAATCAGCAAATCGTGGTGACCTTCCAGACGACTGTGGCAAATGCCACCAATTTCACGGCCGGGAGTTGTGAAATTTTGACAAACTTTTCCACCGTGACTGCCGATGGAGGCTTGTCCTCTTCGTCTTCGGCCAATGTCCAGGTTTGCAAGCAGGCGCCTGTGAAACAGCCGGGCCAGCCCGCGCCGCGACCTCTACAATAACCCCTTGATTTTAGGAGCAATATGATCAGAACAGGACCTGTCATAAAACTCAAAACTTTTTTATTGGCGACCCCAGTGGTGGTCGTCGGGCTTTTGGGCTTGGTCCCCGTGGCGCAGGCGGCCCCGGCTTTCAACGCTTTCCCGATCAGCTATACGCCGCAAACCAATATGGATTTGCCCATGATCGACGCCCGCAACGTCACCCAGAGCGGATCTTTCAGTACTTCCCAAGCTGACCATGATTCGGGCGTTTCCGCCAATCCCGGAGACGTCATCGAATTTGAAATTTACTATCACAACGCCGCCGTGGCCGAGGATGCCGCCACCAATGTCCTCATCAAGGCCTCCCTGCCCGGCGGGACCAGGCAGTCGCACGAGGCTTCCGCCACTATCAGTTCGGACCAGACGGCGACAGTCAGTAGCACTGACGCCTTCCGTGGCGGCAATATTTTCATCAATATCAACGGCTCAGCGCAGACCCTGACCTTCATGCCCGGCTCGGTGCAATGGTTTCCCCAGCGATCTTCGACCGCCAGCTCTTTGTCCAACTCGGACAATCTCCTGGGGAGCGGGGTCAATATCGGCACAGTCCAGGGTTGTTTCAATTTTTCCGGGTTTCTCACTTTTCAGGCGCAGGTGGGCAATCAAACTACTACCACCACAACTCAAAATCAGAATTTGTCCATTTCCAAACAGGTTTTGAACGTGACTCGCGGGGACAACAATTACAACCAGTCCACCACAGCCAATCCCGGCGATCGAGTCAGATTTCGCGTCTCTTTCAATACTTCCGGCACTGGTTCGCAGACCAATGTGATTGTCCGGGATATCTTGCCGCCGCAGTTGAGCTATGTCTCAGGCACTCTGCAGCTGGACGGGTCAGCGGTCTCCAATCAATTTGATTTTTTTGGCGCTGGCCTGAACCTCGGCACGCAATTTGCGGGGAATTCCCATACCCTGATTTTTGACGCCAACGTGGCCCAGGGGCAGGCTTTCAGCGGGAGTTCTTCTTTAATAAACACTGCCAACGTCCGCAGCGACCAGGTCTTCACTCATCAGGATCAGGTCACTGTTTCGGTGCAACAGGTGCAGGGAGTGGCGCAATCCAGCCTCCGTAAAACCGCTTTCAACGTGACCCAGGGAGTCGACGCCACTATCCGGCCCGCCAACCCGGGCGACATCATCGCCTATTCTTTGTACTTTAAAAATACCGGCCAAACTGCCATCAGTGGGGCCGTTATCCAGGATGATATTTCTGACGTGGAGCAGCTCTCGCAGGTCGTGGATCAGGGGGGTGCCACTTCATTGAACGGGTCCATTGTCTATGCCCCGGTTGACGTGCCGGCGGGCGTGGAAGTCAGCCGGACTTTTCAGGTCAAAGTAATGGCTGCCAATCTAATCCCGAGCAATTCCGATTTGGTCATGGATAATGTTTATGGCAACGAAGTGCGCATTTTGGTGAACCGGCCCCAGGTCCGCGGCGCCACCGTGCCGCCTCGCACGGGGCCTAACGAATGGTTCCCGGTGGTGCTTGCGTCTTTGGCGACAGCAGGATATGCTGTGCGTAGGAAGTTGAAATCCCGCGTAGCTGCGATCGCGAAGTAACCGCTAAAAAAATATAAAATTTCAATTTGCAAAACCGCTTTTTCAGGCGGTTTTGTCTTCCTAAGAGCTAAAAATTCTTTATACACACCGAAAAACCATGCTCAATCCGCAAACCATTGGCGATCTGGCACAGGCTTTTGAATCCGCTCCGGGTGGTTTTTTGGTAGTTGACAGCGGGCGGCCGCGGTTTGCCGTTTTGACATTCGAGACTTATCAGAGTCTCAAGAGCGCTCCGGAAGTCCCACAGCGCCTCAAACGCATCCTGGTCACCGGAGGCGCGGGGTATATCGGCTCCGTGACTGCGCGACTGCTCCGGCAGAATGGCTACGAGGTCATTATCTACGACAATTTTTCCACCGGGCGGCGAGAAAACGTGAGCGGCTACAAAGTCATCGAGGGCGACCTGGCCGATCGCGCACTTTTGGACAAGGTTTTTCGCGAGGAGCAGATTGACGCGGTCATGCATTTTGCCGCCTTCATAGATGCCGGTGAATCGGTCCGGCAGCCGGATAACTATTTTCAAAACAACGTCGTCAACGGCCTCAACCTGCTGGACGCCATGGTCGCGCACAAAGTCGGCAAGCTGGTGTTTTCTTCCAGCGCCGCAGTATATGGAGATTCCGGAGAGCCGACCATAGCCGAGTCCTCCCCGTGCAGTCCCACCAATCCGTACGGTGACAGCAAACTCATTTTCGAAAAATTTTTGCGCTGGTACGGCTCCTCCTTCGGCCTTGATTCCGTGAGTCTGAGGTATTTCAACGCCGCTGGCGCGTGGCCGCAGGAGGGTTTGGGCTATGCCAACCGCGGCGGCGAATCACATTTGATTCCGCGAATTCTGGACGCGGCCATGGGCAAAATTCCCGAGATCGAAATTTACGGCCAGGATTATGCGACTCCGGACCGGACGTGCGTGCGCGACTATGTCCATGTTTTGGATTTGGCGGAAGCGCATCTTTTGGCTCTGAAAAAACTCCAGAAGGACACCGGGGTCCACGCGTACAATGTCGGCACCGGGCAGGGCCACTCGGTTCTGGAAGTGATCGAAAACGCCGTGGAGATAACCGGTCGGATGATTGCCATGAAATTTGGTTCACGCCGCCTGGGAGACCCGGCGAAACTGATTGCCAATAGCAGCAAACTGGGGCGCGAGTTTTCCTGGCGCCCGAAATACGGGCTCAAAGAAATCCTGGAAACATCCTGGGATTGGCACCAGCGAATCGGCAAATAGCTAAGCCCTGCGGCTGTCAGGGCTTTTTGTTATACTAAAAAAAGCTATGCCAATAAACATTTCACAAAAATCCGCCGGCGATTTTTCCCTGCCGGCCCTGGGCTTGGGGACGTGGCAAATGGGCAGGGGAGGCGATGAAGCGGATGTGGCCGCGATCCAGGAAGCGATCCGCCTGGGGATCACGCACATTGATACGGCTGAGGTGTATTCCGACGGGCACAGTGAAGAAGTCATCGGCCGCGCGATCAAAGATTTTGACCGGGCGAATTTATTTATCACCAGCAAGGTTCGCGCCAGGCATCTTCGCCAGGATGACGCCATTGCTTCCGCCAAAGCCAGCTTGCGGCGGTTGGGCCTCGCATATCTGGACCTATACCTGATCCACGGGCCCAATCCGGAGATTCCGCTCAAGGAGACGTTTCGCGTTCTTGATTTTTTGTTTGAGCAAGGGCTCATCCGCCATCTGGGTGTTTGCAATTTCGATCAGCCGTTTTTGGAAGAGGCAATGGCAGCGACAAAATATAAAATCGTCAACCATCAGATTCATTTCAATTTGAGTGCCAGGGCGTATGCGCAAAACGGCGTCCTGGATTTTTGCGAAAAACACCAAATTTTAATTACGGCCTGCCGGCCGCTGGCTCACGGACAATTCGCCCAGCCAGGCCACCCGCTCCTCGACAGCATGGCGGCAAAATACGGCAAGACCCCGGCGCAGATCGCGCTCAATTGGGTGATGGCTCACAGAAACGTCGTGACTATAGTGAAAACTGCCAATCTTGAGCATTTGCGAGAGAACCTTGGTTCGCTCGGCTGGCAATTGGACCAAGCGGACATTCAGAAATTGACCCAGCAATTTCCCGTCGGGGAAACAAAATACGTTGGGATAGCCCCGGACCACAAACCCACGGTTTAGCTAATATGTTATAATAAAGTCTGCGGATTTTTTTATTTTTTTCAAATCAACTAATGGCTCGAAACATAAAATTATCAGTAGTGGTGCCAGCGTACAACGAGGGGAAGCGGATTGCGCAGACTTTGGAGGATATTGACCGCTACCTGGAGAGGCAAGGTTACGACTACGAGATTATTGTCGTCGATAACGGCAGTAAGGATAATACCTGTGACGTCGTCAAAGAATATCAGGCCAAGGGCGTCAAAAACGTGGTCAGATTGTGTTTGTCCCAGAGTGTGGGCGCCAAAGGCAGTGCGGTCCGTCTCGGCATCGTGGATTATGCTCTGGGTGAGTACATCATGTTTATGGACGCGGACAATGCCACCCCGATTTCCGAGATAGAAAAATTCTGGCCGTATCTGGAGAATGGCCAATATCAGGTCGTCATCGGCTCCCGCTACGTGGCAGAGTCGGATGTGACCAAAAAACAGCCCCTTTACCGGATCGTCCTGAGCCGCCTGAGCAATATGCTCATCCAGCTTCTGGCGGTGCCGGGGATCAAAGACACCCAGCTCGGATTCAAGGCGTTTAGCCACGATGCGGCCAAAGACATTTTTGCCGCGGTGACAGTGCAGGGCTGGGGGTTTGACATGGAGGTTTTGACCATTGCCAAAACCCGCGGGTATAGAATCAAAGAAGTGGGCGTGCTCTGGCACGAGAGCGGCGGCAGCCACGTGCCCCTGACTGCGTATCTGCAAAGTTTGCGGGACCTCTTGAAAATTAAACTCAATTCCCTGGCGGGAAGATACGCAAAAAAAAGCAGATGAAAAAATTCCTCACCACTTTCCTAATACTGGTGGTATTCTCTGGCTATTTTCCAGGGGCTACAAACTTTTCTCAGCCGGGAGTTTTAATAGTCAGGCTCCGTGCCGGCACGCCGCCGTCTTTTCTCGCACCTTTTTCCCATACTCAGGATCAACTGTTTGACAATGTCTACCGGCTCAGTGTGGCGGACACGGCGCGGGCTTTGCAGTCGCTGCGAGCTGACACGCACGTCGTTTACGCCGAGACCGACGGAGCAGTGAAAACCACAGTCAACGCGGCCGACCCTTTGTTTGTGTTGGATACCCAAGCTTTGTCCAAGCAGTGGTATTTGCCGAAGATTCTCGTTCATCAAGCTTGGCAGCAGACCGTGGGCATCGGGATTACCATTGCTGTAGTTGATACCGGCATTGACGGCAAACACGAGGACCTAAGCGACGGCCGCGTCATCGGCGGCTATGCCAGCTATTGCCAAGCCATGAGCCAGTCGGTACCCAATGATTGTTTGATCAAAGTGAACGGCGAACTCGCCCCCGGCGTCAACTCTGACGACAACGGTCACGGCACCATTGTGGCCGGTCTCATCGGCGCGATTGCCAATAACAACAAAGGCATTGCCGGGATTGACTGGAATGTCAAACTGATGCCGATCAAAGCGCTGGATGCGAGCGGCTCCGGCCTCGCTTCGGACGTAGCCACCGGCATCAAGTGGGCTGCTGATCACGGGGCCAAGATTATCAATATGTCAGTGGGCGGGCAGGGCCTCGACGGCCTGCAAGTGTTGCAGGATGCCATCACTTATGCCTACAACAAGGGCGTGCTGATCGTGGCGGCGGCCGGCAACGACGCAGCTGAGAATGGGGCGGATCTCAACAACAGTCCCGTACTGCCTGTATGCGCGGACGGGGGGCGGAATATGGTCATTGGCGTGGCCGCCGTGGACGTAGCGGATCAAAAAGCCAAGTTTTCCAACTACGGCTCCAACTGCATCGATATCTCGGCGCCCGGCACCGGCAATTTTATTGACAAGGAACACAAGCAGGGCGTTGTTTCGACGTATTATGATCCGACCAAACCGGGCGAGCAGGACCTCTACGTTTACGCGGCTGGTACTTCGGTCTCGGCTCCGATCATTAGCGGGGTGGCGGGCCTGATGATGTCCGCCTTTCCGGACCTGGATGCGAACGCGATCCGCACCCGACTCTTAAGCTCCGTTGATAACATTGATTTGCAAAATCAGTCCGGTTGCGGCAGCGGCAGTTGCGTGGGGCAGCTCGGCAGCGGCCGCATCAATGCGCTCAAAGCCGTGACTTTGGCCACCACTTTCAATTCCGGCTCTCTTGTTCGCGATCCGCAGGGAAACATATTTTTAATTGAACAGGGCCTGAAGCGGCCGGTGTCGTCGTACGTGCTGGCGCAGCGGTTTGCGGGTGTGGCAGTGGTCGCGGCTTCAGCCAACCAGCTCGACAGTTTTCCCATCGGCTCCGCCCTGCCGCCCACAGACGGCGGCATAGTGAAGGACCAGAGCAATCCGACTGTGTATTTGATCGACGCTGGCCAGCGGCGCGCCATGTCATACATCGCTTTCATTTCCCGCGGTTTGCACTTCGAAAACATCACTATTTTGACCTCGCCAGAAATCACTTCATACCCTCAGGGCGCAGACGCTGCCGTGGTCAACGGCGCGCTTCTCAAGTCTGCTGATTCGCCGGCAGTGTACATTTTGAACAGCAATACCCGCGAGCTCCTTTCGTATTTTGTGTTCAAGCAGCGGAATTTCCGAAATCAAGTCATCGGCGTGTTGCCCCTGGACCAGCTGGGCCAATACCCTTTGGATCCGAACGGATTTTTGTATCCGCCTCTGGACGGGACCCTGATCCGCGGCGATAGTGTGGCGACCGTGTATGTGATTCAGGGTAGTACGCGCCACGGCCTCTCGCTGCAGGCATTTCAGAGTCACAATTACCGGTTTGCGGACGTCAATGTCCTGCCGCAAAGCGAAGTGAGCGGCTATCAAGCTGGCCCTGATATTTTGAACTAATAATATGCGCGGCATCAAAACAAAAACTTTTGCTATTTTTTTGATTGGCCTTTTTCTATCCCAGCCTTTAGTGGCAGCTGCGGATGATGTTTTCAATCCCAGTCTGCTTATTGCGGACGAGCGGTTTTCTGATATCGGCACGCTCGGTGGGCCGGAAGGTATCCAGAAATTCCTGGAAAGCAAAGGCAGTGTGCTCGGCAATACTTCTGCGGCGTTTTTGCAGAAATTACGCGAGCCCGGGGACCAGACGCTCAAAAGCCGTTTGCCAGACCCGCGCCCCAATCTCGGGCGGCTGCGCACTGCGGCTGAGCTCATCTATGACGCATCGACCTCGGCGGGTCTCAATCCCCAGGTCGTGCTCGTGACTTTGGAAAAAGAGCAGACCCTGATCGACGGCACCTTCAGCACGGATCAGAGTTTGCAGCGCGCCCTGGATCACGGATTGGGCTTTGGCTGCCCGGATGAGGGCGGCTGCAGCGACGTGTTCCTGGGGTTTTATTTCCAGCTCTTTGGCAATTTTGACTCGGGCGGCAACCGCTATATCGGCATGCCCATGTCCTTGATCCGCAGTTTCAACTACGAAGTCGGCGGCATCAGGGTGGGCCGCGGTCCGCTGGTGGATGCGAGTAATACCACTTTTGGCGGCGTACGGGTGCGCACTGCCATAAAAGGCGACACTATCACCCTGGACAATACCCAAGGCCCTCCCAACAATGCCCAGCCCACGCAGGTGGTCACTCTGACCAATTTCGCCACTACAGCCCTCTATCGCTACACACCGCACGTGTATAATGGCAATTATAACTTTTACAAATTTTTCTCAGCCTGGTTCAAATATCCGGATGGGACTCTCATCCAAACTTCCGGAGACCCGAGGATTTATGTGATTGACAGTGGCTTGCGCCGTCAGATTTCCCAGCTCGTTATCTCCCAGCGCGGGCTCAATCCCGCTAGTGTCATCGCTTTGTCGAGTCTGGAATTTGCCGGCTTTTCCCTCGGTGATGTGATGGTGCCAAAAGAGGGGACAATACTCAAAAACTCAGCCGGCAAATATTATCTGATAGAAAACCAGACTCGCAAACTCCTCTCTACCTTTGTGGCGACTCAGCGCAAGCTCAATCTCGCTACAGCTGTAGCAGTGCCTGATGACGAGCTCACTTCATACAAAGGCGGCGGGGTGGCTCTGCCCGCAGAAGGGACTCTGGTCAAATCCAGTGACAACCCCGCTGTCTATGTCATCACCAACAACCAAAAACGTCTGCTCTCTGCCTTTGTTTTCAAGCAGCGCAGTTATAAATTCGCTGATGTTTTGGCTGCTGCTCCGGGCGAGCTGGACTCATACCCGAGTGGCTCGGTGATGCCGCCTCTGGATGGCACACTGGTCAAGGCGAGTGAAGAGGCAGCAGTCTACTATGTCGGCAACGGGCAGCTGCAGCCCATGACGTTTTTCTCATTTACGCAAAACGGGTTCAAGTTCAAAGACGTCATAGCAGTGCCAAAAGCCGAGCTCATCGCCTGGCAAGTGGGCAAGCCCTTGCCGCCTCCCACTGGCCTGCTGGTCAAATCGCCGACAAGCCCTGGAGTGTACTATCTGGAGTCAGGCACCCGACGGCCAGTCTCATACGTGGTCTTTGTGTCGCGGCGGTTCGATTTCAAAAAAGTGATAGTGGCAGCTGACAGCGATATCGCGGCCATCGAGCTGGGGACACCTCTCGATCTGCCAAATTTGGCGCTGGTGAAAACTGCGGATAGTGGGACAGTGTATTATCTGGTGGATGGCACGCTGCGGCCGCTGACGCTGACTGCTTTCAAAAATCGCAGGCTTCTATTCAGCGACGTGGTGACCCTCAGTCCTGAGGATTTCGCCAAATATCCCGTAGGAGCAGTGGTGCAGAATTGAGGGATGATTACTTCAGCCCGATTCCCATCAGGCACCCCACCGAGCACGAACCGAGGATAAAGCCTCGCTTTTGGCCAGATAATTTCATATTCTTGACTCTAGTATAGCCTCCATGATACTATCTACACAGTAAGGGAGTGCTAAGAAATGGCGAGTTTATTAGTCTGAATTGCTGTGAATCCCTTATTTGGAAATCGCTAAACCCACCGCCCTCTGGTTCGCCGGACGGCGGTTTTTAGTCTATAATTGTTATATGAAAACGGCTATAGTTTTTATTGATGGAAATAATCTATATCACCGTATTAAAAGTGTGGCCGAGTTTTATTTGAGAGAAACGGGTAAAGAATACGGAACAATTAATTTTGATTTCAAGAACTTTGGGATGGTATTTCCGTGTGACACCCAATAGTATACGAATCCCGGGTAAAAGTCAATGGGAGGCGGTTTTGTCATCCGTTTTCTGTTTTAGCTTTTCTCGGGTGCCCAGCTGCTTATTTGAACGGGATAAAAAAACCGACCCCGCTTTCAAGGAAGCGTTGGACCAATTCGCGCGAATAGGCGAATAGCTTTGAGAGTGTTTTTTTCGGGGTCTACCTAGGTGACCGAAGCGTCAAGCCATTTGTGTTATAATTAGCCCATGCTGCAAAGAATAGGGCGAAACGTTTTTTCGCTGGGCATCTCAAGAATTATTTCCGGAATAATTCTTTTTGTTGTTTATACCCGGTTGGTGGCGTACCTGGGGCCGCACCAGTATGGCAAATACGCTTTGGTGCTGGCGTACTATACGATTTTTACTTTGATCATGGATTTGGGCATTTCCAAATTCGTGACCAAAAAAGTCAGCGAAGAAAAAGCTGCGGCGAGTACTTACGTGGGCAATTATTTAATGCTGCAGCTTTTGATTTCCCTGGTGGTTTTCGGCGCCTGCGTCGTTATCCCGAAAATTTTCGGCTATGACCAGGACGTGGCGCGCTCGATGTTGCTCATTGGTATTGGCCTGGTGATTTATTCGGCCAGTCTGCCTTTCACGTCTGTTGTGCAGGCCTGGCAGCGCCTAGACGTAGTGGCAGGCATCACTTTTGTGACCAGCCTCCTCAATTCCATCTGGCTGGCGCTGGCGATTTTTCTCAAGCAAGACGTGGTGTTTATTTTTTGGGTGTATGTCGGAGTTGGCGCAGTCAATACTCTGTTTTACGTGTGGGCGTCGCGCAAGATGGCGCGGCCGCGCCTGGGCTGGCAAGGTAACATCATCAAAGAGTTGTTTGTGTTCGGGCCGCCGTTCGTACTGATTTCCGGATTTGAAGTGCTCATTCAGAAGGTTGATTCCATCATCCAGAAATTTTTTCTGCCCTTTGCCCAGATCGGCCAGTACTCGGCCGCTTACCGCTTCCTCGATTTTTTGACCTTTATCCCGGCCGTGGTCGCCCTGACCATGTTTCCGTTTCTGGCGGAAGCGCGGGACCTCAAACGCAGCGACATTGAGCCGATCCTGAGCCGGTTCAATCGCTACCTGATGGTTTTTGCCGTGCCCATCGGGGTCGGCGGGTCGGTGCTATCCACCCGCCTCATCACTGCGCTGTTTGGCCGGGAGTATTTACCGGCCGCCTTGCCGTTTGCGATTTTGATTTGGGCCGCGGTCCTGACTTTTATTTACGCTGTCCCTAATGTCATCATGCTGGTCAAGCGGACGCGGCAAATGATCGCGGTTTTGGGCGTGACCACGCTGTTCAATGCGCTGGCTAACTGGTTTTTTATTCCCATCTACGGTATTGTTGGTTCAGCCTGGATCACTGTCATTTCTTACGTTTTGGTGGCCGGCTGCTACATCTATCTGGCCCACCGCGAGTCGTATTTCAAACTGTTTCGCTACTTTTGGTGGCCAGTGGTAGCGTCCACTCTCATGGGTTTGGTGGCCACGCGTTTCAGTTTCCTGAATATTTTTGCTTTGGTGGGTTTGTCCGCCGCCGTATATTTTGTCATTCTGATCGCGGTCGGATTTTTGCAGAAAGAAGATTTGGTTTTTCTAGCCTCCATTTTTCGCAAGGAGCCGGGCGCATGAAACTTTCAATTCTCATCGTCAGCTGGAATACCAAAGCGCTCACCCTCAAATGCGTGGAGTCGATTTTTGCCCATGCTCCCGATGCTTCGTATGAGGTCGTGATTGTCGACAATGCGTCCGAGGACGGCAGTGCCGCCGCCCTCAGGGAGCGTTTCGGCCAATCTCCGAATTTGCAGATAATCGAATCGCCGGACAATCTCGGCTTCGCCCGGGGCAACAACCTCGCTTTCGCCCACTCGACCGGCGAGCTGGTTTTTTTGCTCAATCCGGATACGGAGATTCGGGAGGACGCGCTGCGGAAACTGATGGAATATATGGAGGCGCATCCCCAGGTGGGCATCGTGGGCCCGCGCCTCCTCAATGCGGACGGCAGCCTGCAGCCCTCAGTGCGCCGCTTCCCGAGGCTTTGGTCTTCGTTACTGGTTTTTTCCGGACTGCACCGCCTGTTCCGGCCGTACCGGTATCTCATGGATGATTTTGATTATGCCAAAGAGCGGGAGGTGGAGCAGGTCATGGGCGCGGCTCTGCTGACCCGCCGCAGCATCATAGAAAACTTAGGATTTTTGGATGAGAAGTTTTGGTTGTGGTACGAAGAGGTCGATTTTTGCAAACGCGTGCAGTCAGCCGGGTATCAGATTCGCTATTACCCCGGGGCTAGTGTGGTGCATTTGGGGGCGCAGAGTTTTTCGCAGCTTCAGGTTTACGCGCGCAAACGCACCGTGGCGAAGAGTCTCAAGTATTACTTTCGCAAAAACGGCAGTTTTTGGGACGTACTGATGATTGAACTCGCTATGCCGGTCGTGCTGTTTGCCGCCTGGCTCGTCGACCTCTCCCAGAAAATGTCTAGCTTCAGGAGCCACCCCCATGTTTAAAAAAGCGTTCTTCCTCATGCTGGTTGTCGAAGCCGCGTCCCTGGCAGCATTCGTCTACCCGCAGCTCAGCGCGTTGGTATTTGCCGCAGCCGCAGTCGCTGCTTTTGTCATCGCTTTCAAAAATTTGGAGTGGGGGATTTACCTGCTGTTCGGCGAATTGTTTTTCGGCAGCCGCGGGCATCTGCTCGATTACAAAATCGGCCCCATGCTCATCTCCGTGCGCGAAGTGATTTTTGTGGCGGTCTTTCTGGCGTGGGCATACGCTTTGCTGCGGCAAAAAGAATGGAATTACAAAACTTATTTGGCCAAATTTGGCTGGCAATATTGGCTGCTCCTGGCAGTGGTGTTCGCGGCTATTTTGCACGGCCTTCTTGCTCACAACGGCACTGGCAATGTGGTGGCTGACGCGACCGCTTATCTCTTTTTGGGCATTGTCCCCGCGGTCTGGAGCACTGTCAGGAGCCGGCAGCAGCTCGAAAATTTATTGCGAATTTTGGCCGCGGCTCTCATCGTCATAACCCTGAAGACCTTGTTGCTGTTCATCTGGTTCAGTTTCGCCCTGGGCGGAGTCGCCACCCTCTATCACTGGGTGTTGAGTCAGAACATCGGGGAAATCACAGGCGAGGTCGGTACGCCGTCGCGAGTGTTTCTGCCGAGCCAGTTTTACGCTCTGGTCGGCTTGTTTATTTTTGCGTTTGCTTCGGAGAAAAAAAATTGGTGGGTGATCGCTGCGGCGATACTGGCGGTGATTTTGAGCTTGTCGCGAAGCTTCTGGCTGGGCGGTATAGTGGCAGCAGCTTTTGCCGCAGGCGTTTTTTTGTTTTTCAATCTACAGGAGTGGTGGAGATTCATGAAGCTGGGCGGGGTGATCGTTTTGATCGCTGTTTTGGAATTGGCAGGTTTGTTCGCGCTCACCAGGCTCGGCGGAGGGCAGCTCACGGGGACTATCAGCAATCGCATCAATGCTCCGAGTCAGGACGCGGCCGGGAGTGCGCGTCTGTTTTTGCTCCCGGAACTACTCCAGAATATTCAAAAAGCGCCGCTGCTGGGCCAGGGCCTCGGCTATGAAGTCACCTACACCAGTTTTTTGCCTGACAAAATCACGCCCTCAAATCCGCAAGGGCAGATCACGAATTACCGGTTTGAGTGGGGTTATCTGGATTTGTGGCTGAAACTCGGATTTTTGGGTTTGGTGGTTTATCTGTTGTTTATTGCGCGGATTTTTCAGCGCGGCTGGAAGTTGCTCGCCGCAGTCCCGTCGGCTTTTGGGCTGTCGCTTGGGTTTTTGTGCGGCCTGGTGGCAATGCTTATTCTCAATCTGACCACGCCTTATCTCAATCATCCGCTAGGGGTCGGGTTTTTGATTTTGGCCGGCGTGTTTTTTTCCGCAGACGCGGCGGAGGGCCGACCATCATGAAGCCGCTCGTCAGTATCGTCATCCAAAGCTACAACAGCAAACGGTACATTGAAAAATGCATGACCGGAGTGTTGCATCAAGATTACGCGAATGTGGAAACTTTGCTCATTATCAACGGGTCCACGGACGGTTCGCTTGAATTCATAAAAAATCACTACGGCAAGCTGAAGAAGGTCCATATCTTGGAACCCGGGGAAAACTTGTTTTTCAGCCGCGGCAACAATTACGGGATCGAACACTCCGCGGGCAAGTACATTTTGGGCCTCAATCAGGATACGGTGATGGAGCCAAAGTTTGTCAGCCAGCTTGTCGCCGCACTCGAGGAGGACGCGAGTCTCGGCTCAGTGTCGGGCAAGCTCCTCCACTATGATTTCAATATTTACTCCAAGACAAAGATTTTGGACAGTACCGGGCTCGAGATGTTTAAAACCAGGCGCGTCATTGATCGGGGCCAGTGGGAACTCGACAAGGGCCAATACGACAAGGATACGGAAATTTTTGGCGCCTCGGGGGCCGCGGCCATGTACCGGCGCTCGGCTCTGGAAGAAACGAAAATTCCCAAAAAAAGCGGCGGATACGAATACTTTGATGAAGATTTTGGCGCATACAAAGAAGACGTAGATCTGTCCTGGCGCTTGCAGATTTACGGCTATCGATGCCGGTACATCCCCGGGGCCGTCCTCTATCACGGCCGTACTATCGGCCGGTCGTGGCCGACCCAGGTCATCAATTTTGTCATCAATCGGATGCGGCAGTCGCGCCAGATCCGGAAGCTGTCTTTCAAAAATCACTATCTGATGATGGTGAAAAATGAAATACCCCGTTTGTTCTGGCGACAATTTCTGTATATCCTCGGCCGCGAGATTTTGCTTCTGATTTATACCGTGCTGTTTGAGCAGTTTCAGGTCTACGCGATAGGGGATTTTTTCAAACAGTTGCCCGAGGCTAAGCGCAAAAGACAGCTAATCATGCCTCATGCCAAAGCAGATTCTCAGCGATTGCGAAAAATTTTTCACTGATACCTTGGAATATGGACCTATCCATCATCATCGTCAGCTACAATACCAAGGACAAACTGCAGATGACCCTGCAGTCCGTGTTTCAGTTTGCCCCTGTGGTATCTTATGAAGTCTTTGTGGTGGACAACAACAGCCAGGACGGGTCGGCGGAGATGGTTCGGACGTGGTTCCCGCAGGTCAAGCTGACCGTGAATCGGAAGAATCTCGGTTTTGCCAAAGCCAACAACCAGGCTATCAAACAGTCAGCCGGGACATATCTTCTGCTTCTCAATTCGGACGTCGAGGTCGAAGCCGGGAGCTTTGACAAGACCGTGGAATACATGAATAATAATCCTACGGTAGGAATCTTGGGGTGCAGAGTCGTCAAGCCGGATGGGACGCTTGATCTGGCCTGTCGCAGAAGTTTTCCCACGCCGATGAACTCGCTTTATCTTTTCACCGGTTTGTCCGCGCTGTTCCCGAAAAGCCGGTTTGCTTCTTACAATCTGACCTATTTGCCGGAAGACCAAATCGCGGAAGTAGACAGCGTGATGGGTGCTTTTTTGCTCATCAGGCGGGGGGCAGTAGATAAGGTCGGCACCTTAGATGAAGATTTTTTCATGTACGGAGAGGACATTGACTGGTGCTACCGGGTGAAGATGGCCGGCTACAAAGTCATGTACGTGCCAATCACCAGGGTGGTTCATTACAAAGGTTCTTCGTCACGGAAGGCCTCCCGCAGGTCTTTGTATGAGTTTCATCGGGCCATGGTTTTGTTCTACGACAAACATTATCGCGGCAACTATAATTTTTTGGTGACCGCGTTCGTCCGGTTTGGCGTCTGGCTGAGATATGGCTTCAAAGTAATACAAAACAGCCTCCGGCGGGAAAAATACGTCAGCAAGTAGTTAAATTTTGAAATGGAAATACGAACTTCGGAAATCAACCCAGGAAGTTTCAAGCCAGGTAGTTACAAAAAGATCTACCTCGCGTTTTTATTGGCGATAGTTTTTGTCTTGGGCGTCCAGTTCGGCCGCGCTGGTTATGCGGAACCCGGGAAGCTCGCTCAGGTCTTTCTGGACCAGAACCGGCAAAACGCGCCCAAGGACGTCAACTGGCAGCTGCTGTGGGACGCCATTGATCAGGTCAAGCAAAAATACGTGACCCAGCCCCTGGACATGCAGAAGGTTCTCTACGGCGCCGTCAGCGGGGCGGTGGCGTCGCTGGGTGATCCCTACACGGTATTTTTGCCGCCCCAGGAGGCCAAAAATTTTCAGGATCAACTCAAAGGGGATTTCGAGGGGATCGGCGCGGAGATTGCGGTCAAAAATCAGCAGCTGGTCGTAGTCAGTCCGATTGACGGTTCGCCCGCGCAGAAAGCGGGCCTGAAGTCAGGAGACTATATCTACAAAGTGGATGGCCAGGACACTTCGGAACTGACTCTGGATGAGGCGGTCAGCAAGATCCGCGGGCCGGCGGGGACGCAGGTGGATTTGCAGGTTTTCCACAAAGGCAACACCAAGCCGACCGAGTTCAAGATTACCAGGCAGAAGATCGAGATCAAAAGTGTCAGCTATGAAATCAAGCAGGCCAACGGGAAGAAGATTGGTTATATGAAATTGCAGAGGTTCGGCGACGATACCAGCGGTTTGGTGCAGCAGGCTGTTTCGAATTTTTTGGTCAACAACGTCAACGGCGTTATCGTGGATCTGCGCGACGACCCGGGCGGGTATCTGGAAACAGCCGTGGATGTCGCGAGCAATTGGATACCCGAGGGTCAGACCGTGGTCATTCAGAAATACGGGGACGGGACGCAGCAAATCTATCCGGCCAAGGGCACGAATCGTCTGGGCAGCATCCCCACTGTCGTTTTGATAAACGGCGGCAGCGCTTCTGCGTCCGAGATTTTGTCCGGCGCGCTGCAGGATCACAATCTGGCGAAGCTAGTGGGGGAGAAGAGCTTCGGCAAAGGCTCGGTCCAGCAGCTGTTTGATTTGCGCGACAGCGCCCAGGTCAAAGTCACCATCGCCAAATGGCTCACTCCCAAAGGACATGATCTCAACAAAGAAGGCCTGGAGCCGGATGTAAAAATCACCATGACAGACGACGACTTCCAGAATGGCCGCGACCCGCAGCTGGATAAAACCCTCGAGATCTTGGCGCCAAAGTCTTAAAACAGACAGATGCGGCCGTCCCCCCCCCCGGGGGGGGGGACGGCTTTTTGTATTGACGAAATCCCGAGGATAAGCTATGTTTAGCTGTCTTCAGAACTTTGGGGACCCCGAGCCTCGGGAAGGGGCAAATCGAAAATTCGGGCAAAAAGCCTGAGGAGGATTTATGAACTTCGGAGATTTGATGATTAATCAACTCGTTGGTCTTGCTGGATTACTGAATGGCGCTAGCGGCGTTAGTACAATCTTGGCAGACAAGAGTGGTCTCGACACAGCCAAATACGGCTGGATGACACTGGGGCAGTTTGAAGCCCTCGGGAATTGCTTAGGGGGCGAAGAAGTTATTCGTGGATTGCTCTACGACACACTCGTGGTAGTCCGAGTGGGCAAGACGGTAGAGATCCGGGAGGCCGAGAGGACTCTTTTCGACCGCAACGGTCGGCGCATTCCGCCTCGCGGAATGCAGGCTGCTGTCGAGGACGCAAACCCCAACCTATCCCTCACCCTGCCGCAACTGAACTTGGGTGCATATTCCCAAGTTTTTGATCGCATCCAGAAGCATCTGCGTGCCAGGCCAACTATAACTCTTGCAGAGTTTATTGGGCGCAGCGATGCCATCCTGCGTACTCTGCAAGTCAACGATCAGCTCAAGAAAGTGCTCAACGGCGGCTATCTGCCGTTTTGGCTGCCAAAGATGAAAGTGAGTGATTACGGACAGGTGCTGGATGAAGTATTCCTGCTCGCGGTCGAGCGCTCTTACAAGGAACAGTTCCCCACGCGGCCGTTCGAGAATTACTTCAAGAAGGGCCAACTCAAAGGGGAGGTCACGCTCTTTCCCGGCAGCCGCCACGAGAAGCTCGTCGAAGCGATGACCCAAGGGGATGTGGTCGGCGTTTACTTTCCCAACTGCTTGTTGGGGTATAGCGTTGATGCTCTACGCGCGCAGATAGATAGCCTTCCCGAGCAGTTCCTGCTCGCGGGCGGGCTTGATGTTTGTGCCGCAATGATCGCTTACCCTGACGTACTGGCTGAGGGCAGTAAACTCCTGCGCTCCTGGTTGCCCGCACTCTTACCAGGGCAGAGCGTACTGGATTGCTTTAACTTCGGCGTCCGCTGCGACTCCCTCTACTTCGGCAAAAGGTTCTCTTACGGCTCTGTCCACAGTTATTACTCTGGTGGGCTGGTCGTTCTGGGGTAGTCTCGGGTTTCGGGTTTTTGATTTCGGCGGGGGCGATATGCGTAGCATGTTTGTCCCCGCCTTTTTTATTCTCCTTCGCCAGAGTACCTTGCCGCTTGCGGCGAGGGTGAATGGCGGGGAGAACACTTCCGTAGCTCAAAGAGCAAAGGAGGGTTGGCTTCGGAAGAATTTCGATACCACACCGCTTGCGTGTGGTTTTTCATTTGCCCGCAGCGCGGAATTCTGGTTTAATTAGGCTACTTCATGACAGCCCAGGACATTCGCAGAAAATATTTGGAGTTTTTCAAACAACACGGCCATACAGTGATTCCGTCCGCGTCTTTGGTGCCGGAAAATGACCCGACCGTGCTTTTTACGACAGCCGGCATGCACCCGTTGGTGCCGTATCTGCTGGGCCAGACTCACCCGGGTGGCAAGCGCCTGGTCAATTTTCAGAAATCCCTGCGCACGGATGATATCGATGAAGTCGGGGATAGCGTGCACAATACATTTTTTGAAATGCTCGGCAATTGGTCTCTCGGCGATTATTGGAAAGACGACTCCATCAAATGGTCGTATGAATTTTTGACTGGCAAAAAATGGCTCGGCCTCGACACGGCCAAACTAGCAGTAAGCGTTTTCACCGGCGACGCTGCCGCCCCGCGGGACGAGGAGAGTGCGAAAATCTGGAAATCCCTCGGAATCGGGGACCAACGCATCGCCTACCTTGGGAAGAAGGATAACTGGTGGGGCCCGCCCGGGGTAACAGGTCCATGCGGACCGGACACGGAAATGTTTTTTTGGACCGGGACAGGGGACGGCCCGGAAAACTTTCAAGAAACTCATGACGATCCGCTATGGGTAGAGGTTTGGAATAATGTCTTCATGGAGTATGACAAACAGGCAGATGGCCGTTTTTTGCCGCTGAAGCAAAGAAATGTGGATACGGGCATGGGATTGGAGCGGATGACTGCTGTTATGGAGGGCAAGCAAACGATCTATGATACGGAATTGTTTCTGCCGATTTTGGAAAAAATCAGGAGCTTGGCGAAAAAACGCGATGAGCGCTCGGAGCGAATTGTCGCCGACCATCTCAAGGCCGCGACATTTATCATCGCTGACGGCGTGGTGCCGTCCAATAAAGATCGCGGGTATATACTTCGTCGGTTGATCAGGCGAGCCGTGCGCTACGGACAATTTCTCGGGATTGAACAGGAATTTTGCACTGAGGTGGCGGCCGTCGTGATTCATCATTTTGAATCAGTTTACCCGGAGCTGAGGCGGCACGAAGAAAAAATCGTGGACGAACTCGCGCGCGAAGATTTGAAATTCAGAAAGACTTTGACGAAAGGCCTCAAGGAATTCGAAAAGATGGGACAGATTGACGGCAAAAAGGCTTTTGATCTCTTTCAGACCTATGGATTTCCTTGGGAGCTGACTGAGGAGTTGGCAGAAGCACGCGGCCAACGAGTGAACCGCGAGCAGTTTGAGCAAGAATTCGAAAAACACCAGGCTCTCTCCCGGACTTCCTCTGCTGGCCGGTTCAAAGGAGGTCTGGCAGATTCTTCCATGGAGACGACCAGACTTCACACTACTCATCACCTCTTGCTCAAGGCTTTGCAGGTAGTCCTGGGGCCGGATGTAAAACAGCGCGGCAGTAATATTACCGCCAAGCGCCTGCGCATTGATTTTAGTTATGCAATGAAATTGACTGATGAGCAGAAGCAAGAGATGGAGCGGATCGTGAACGAGAAAATTGGGGAAGATCTGCCTGTCATCCGAAGCATGATGCCAAAGCTGGAGGCGGAACGGCTCGGAGCTGAGCATGAGTTTGGGCAAAAATACCCAGACCAAGTTTCCGTCTACTCAATCGGGCCCAAAGGCGCGACCTTGCAGAATCCCCAATTTGAAAAAGCGTTTTCAATCGAGTTTTGCGGCGGGCCGCATGTCGAGCACACTGGCCAGATCGGCGGCAAATTTAAAATCACGAAAGAGGAAGCAGTGGCCGCCGGTATTAGGCGGATTAAGGGTATTGTTGACTGAACAATAATCTGAAGTCATATACTTCTCCAAAAGTTAGAGTTCGTGAGAGCAAAATTGGGCAGGGGCTTTTTGCCATTGCGCAGATTAGCAAAGGAGAGCTTGTTATTGATTATCAGCGCGCGCCCGGGAAATTCTTGAGCGCAAAACAGGCAGACTATTTCTATGCCCAAGGGAATGATTATATGATACAGATCGATGAAGATAAATTTTTTATAGCGACCATCGCTTCCGAGTTGGAGGAAGCCGATTTTTTGAATCATTCCTGCGACCCTTCATGCGGGATTGGCGGAAATTTGCGAATTGTTGCGATTAGAGACATCGGGCCAGGTGAAGAGGTGACGATTGATTATGCGATGTCTGAAAGCTCTGAGTATGAGATGAATTGTAAATGTTCAAGTAGCAATTGCAGAGGAGTCGTGCGAGGAAAGGATTGGCGAGATAGAAAGTTGCAGATGAAATATCGTGGATTTTTTTCTGATTATTTACGCAAGAAGATTGAAATAGTAACGGCAGCCCAAAAGTCTGAGGAATTTAATTTAAGCAATTTAAAAGCCGCTTGATATAATTGTTTTATGAATTGGTTTTCGATAACATTAGTCATTCTCGGACTTTGTTTGTTTGAAACTGTCTCGAGCGTGGACAACGCTATCATCAATGCCGAGGTTCTCTCCACCATGGGCGCTCGGTCGCGGCGCTGGTTTTTGAGCTGGGGAGTGCTTTTTGCAGTCTTTGCGGTCCGGGGCCTGCTGCCTTTTCTCGTGGTGTGGCTGTCGACCCCCGGCCTCAGTCCGGGTCAGGCTTTTACTGCCTCGTTTTCTTCAGACCCGCGCGTCATTGAAGCCGTACACGTGGCTGCGCCTTTGCTTCTGATGGCGGGCGGGGTGTTTCTGATATTTTTGTTTTTGCACTGGCTGTTTTTGGAACCCAAAAGCTATGGGCTGATCGGGGAGCGGTTTTTTCACTCCCAGGGCTTGTGGTTTTTCGCCGTGGTTTCTCTGCTTTTGAGTTTCATCGTCTGGCAGGCACTCAAGCTGAATCCCTTTTTGGCTTTTGCGGCCGTGCTCGGCTCGACCGCGTTTTTCATCACGCACGGTTTCAAAGAAAACGCCGCTATCAAGGAAAAAGAACTGATGAAAAGCGGCCTTTCCGACGTGAGCAAGATTTTCTATCTGGAAATGATCGATGCCACTTTTTCCATCGACGGAGTCTTGGGCGCGTTTGCTTTCACCCTGTCCGTGCCGCTCATCCTTCTAGGCAACAGCCTCGGCGCCATTTTGGTCCGAAATATCACGGTGAGTAACATCCAACGGATCAAAAAATATCGCTTTTTGAAAAACGGTGCCATGTATTCGATTTTGTTTTTGGGGCTCATCATGCTTTTGGATGGCTTTGGGTTACGAGTTCCGGAGTGGCTCTCGCCCGTGACGACATTTTTGACCGTGGGCTATTTCTTTTTCAAATCAAAAGCCGCCCTCAGGAGCTTCTGACGCATCTCCTGCCCTTTGTAGATTAGACTCTACAGCATTTCCTGTTATAATATGGTCATGATAAGCCTCGAGAAGACGTCAGGGCTCCCTATCGAGATGAGGGATGATTTTTCTTTGGCTTTCGGAGCAGGAGTGGCTGCGGTCAAGGCGCAAGTCCGCGAGTTTTCGTCCATGAAAAACTATCTCAAGGACCCCCAAGCGCAGTTTGGCCGCCGCGACGTCTATCATATTTATCGCGATGTGTCCCTGGAGGCCGATGCGGAGAGGATCAGGACGGCCGGGGTGCAGTATGATTTGACTGTGATACCCCCGGGCATGATCGGCGATGAATTCGTCAAAACCATCGGACACTATCATCCTTACAAACCAGGAACAGCGGTCCGCTATCCGGAAGTATACGAGGTAATCCACGGCCAGGTGTTTTGGATCTTGCAGCGCCCAAGCGAGGATTTCGAACGGCTAGAAGAGGTGTATCTGATCCGCGGGGGTCGCGGCAGCAAACTGGTAGTGCCGCCTTCGTTCGGCCACGTCAGCGTCAATCCAACGGATGAAGTCCTGGTTCTTTCCAATTGGCAGCCGCGCGGCCTCGAGCCTCTGTATGAATCTTATGAAACTCACAATGGCGCGGCGTACTATGTGACTCGTTCGGAAAGGCTGTCCAAAACAGGCAGCACGTCGACCAATTTTGAATTCGTGCCGAACTTGAGCTACAAATCCGTGCCGGAACTGCAGCCGGCGGAGTCGCGCGAATTGCCCCAGTATAATTTACGAAGCGCCCTGCCGATTTATTTTACGGGAACGAAAGATTTGTCCACTTTGGATTTTTTGACCAATCCGGAAAAGTATCTCGACGATTTGACTGTCAATAAACTGTTGAGTCCGCAAGTCTATGAAAAGTTTAGATATTAGGCCAGCCGGGAGTAGTCCGAAGCGCCCGTTTTTGAAGAAAGCGCCCATCTCTGCCCCGGAAAAAACCGAAAAATTCCCGTCGTTTCGGGTCCAGAGAGTGCCGAAGCAGGCAATGCCCAATTTGATGGGAGCCGTCGTGAGAAAAAAAATTCCAAAAACCGCGACAACGGTTGTCGGCATCGCTTTGCTGGTACTGGGGCTGATCAGTTTTTTCGTTTTGCCCGAGGCCCGGATACAAGTGACATTGAGAAGCGAGCCGGCTACTCGCGATTTTCAAATTCACGTGGATAAGAGCCAAACTCAGGTAGATGCGTCAAACCTGGCTGTCCCGGCTAAATATCTTGAACAGGAAATTTCCGGGACCAAAACTTTCATCCCGACCGGGGCTCGCAACGTGGGCAAGACCGCCTCGGGATTTGTCTATATTTACAATTTCGCCAAAACCCCGCTCATTCTCAAAGCGCAGACTACCACCCTCACGGCCAACGGGCACCAGTATTTTTTTACGCAAGACGTCGCCAACATCCGGCCGACCGCCCTGATTGGTTTGGATAATCCGGAAGTCGACCCCACGAGTCTCATCCCGCCCGTGCCAGTCGTGGCATCAGGTCCCGGCGGCGAGTACAACTTGCCGAAAGGCTCCCGGATCGAGATCAGCAATGAAGCGTTTGGCAGCCAGCCGAAACTTCTATACGCGGTCGTGGCCGAGGACGTCGCCGGAGGCACCAACCAGCAAGTCAAAATTGTCACAGCCGGGGATGTCGCCGCTTCGTACGCGGCAGTCACCAAAGATCTCGTGGATGGGGCGCGTCAGGTCCTCGTCACCCAGAATCCTGACGCCAAACTTTTGGACAACGCCGCGACAGCGGATGTGCTGGAGCAAAAGACTTCGGTCCCGGCGGGCACGCAAGCGGATCAATTTGAAGCGACTGTAAAAATAAAATTGCGAGGCCTCGCTTATAATGACGCTGATATTCGCGACATCATAATGCAGCGGATCGAGCGGTTATTGCCTGCGAACAAAGTTTTGAAAAAAGACCAGTCCACGAGTGTTGCGTCCAATTTTACCTTTGTGAACATCGACCAGGGCCAGGGGACGCTGGCCGCACATTTTGAGGGGGAAGTAGTCTACCGGGTGGACCCGCAGGAACTAACCGAGCGGGTCAAAGGCAAAAATGCCGCCGAGATCAAGGAAATCCTGCTGTCTCGACCGGAAATCCAGAGTGCGGAAGTCCGTTTTTACCCTTTCTGGGTAAAGAAAGCGCCTACCTTCTCCAGCAAGATCTATTTCGACGTTCAGCAACCGGCCACTTGACCCCCCATTATTTTAAAATAGTGGGGGGTTGACACCCTTGTCTTTTCCTGTTATTATTTTTTTACTAATCAATTAGCAGATAGTTTGATAAACGCACCGGTTTCTCAAGACTTCGGAGAGAACAGATCCAGTTCGAATACGAAGGAAAAAATAGAAATCGAAGGCAAGGTCATCGAGGCTTTGCCGAATACTTTGTTTCGTGTGCAAATTGACGCCGGCCCTGGTAGACCGGCCAATTCCGGGCAGGAGATTTTGGCGCACATCGCAGGACGGCTGCGCGTCAATCGAATCAGAATTTTGCCCGGGGACAGGGTTCGGGTCGAGCTGACCCCCTATGACCTCAAACGCGGCAGAATAACCAGACGATTATAATTTACATAAGGTGAATGAATGAAAGTCCGTGCTTCAGTGAAAAAAATGTGCAAAAAATGCAAGATTATCCGGCGCAAAGGCCGCGTCTTTATCATTTGCGACAATCCCAAGCATAAACAAAGGCAGGGCTGATTAAACAGTTATTTAAGGTTCCCAAAACGAGTCACGACGATGGCGAGCATCCGTATTGCGGGAGTCAACCTCCCATTACAAAAACGCATTGAAGCAGCTCTCCCATATATTTACGGGATCGGTTTTCCGCGCGCGCGCAAGATTCTCAAAGAAGTGAAAATTGACCCGGGCAAACGCACCTCCGAGCTGAGCGAATCCGAAGTCAGCAAACTGAAAGAATTCATCGAAGGCAATTTCAAAGTCGAAGGCGCCCTGCGGCAAGAAGTCTTGCAGAACATCAAGCGCCTCAAGGAAATCGGTGCGTTTCGCGGGATCCGGCATATCCGGGGGTTGCCCGCGCGCGGTCAGCGCACCAGGACCAATTCCCGCACAGTGCGCGGCAACGTCCGCAAGACTGCTGGCTCCGGCCGCAAAGCCTCGTCTGAGAAGACATAATCAGGAAGTAGCTGTTAGCTTGTAGCTTGTTAGGCGAATGTTTAAGAACCTAAATCATTAGCGAAGAACGGAGTCGAATGGGCGAACAAAAAGTCAAAACAATGGAAGGCACTGGGCAAACGGACGCCAAAGCGGGGCCCAAAGCAGCCGGCGCGAAAAAAGCCAAGCATAAAGTGCCGCGCGGCCGCATTTACGTGCAATCCACTTACAACAACACCATCATCACGGTGACAGATCCGACCGGAAATGTCGTGGGATGGGGCAGCGCGGGATTGGCCGGGTTTAAAGGCAGCAAAAAATCAACTCCCTACGCGGCTCAGCGCACCATGGAAGAACTCATGACCAAACTCAAAAACGTCGAGCTGCGGGAAGTAGATGTATTTATCAAAGGCGTCGGCTCGGGCCGGGACTCTGCGATCAGGGCTTTGCAGGGAGCCGGCATTGAGGTTTTGTCTATCAAAGACGTGACCCCGATACGCCATGGCGGGGTGCGGCCCAAGAAAGTGAGGAGAGTATGAGAAAAATCGGTCCGAAAACCAGACTGGCCCGGCGAATCGGGGAGCCGCTGCGGGACAAAGACGTCAAGATTTTGACCAAGCGCAATTATCCTCCTGGCATGCATGGTCAGAGTCGGCAGCGTCGCTCCGAGTACGGGATGCAGCTTTCGGCCAAACAGAAAGCCAAGTGGATCTATCAGCTGAGCGAGCGGCAGTTCCGTACTTATGTGGATGCCAGTGCGCGAAACCGCGCGTTGACTTCTGCCGTGCTTTTGGCCTTGCTGGAGCTGCGGCTCGACAACGTGGTTTACCGCCTCGGCATCGGCGCCTCGCGAGCGCAAGCGAGACAGCTCGTCTCCCATGGTTTCATCACAGTGAATACCAAGAAAGTCAATCTGCCGTCGTACCAGGTCAAGGTCGGGGATGAGATCGGGATCGCTCCAAACAAGAAAGCTTCGAAATACCTCCAGATCCGCGAACCGGCTTTGCGCGAATACAAGCCCCAGGAGTGGTTGTCCTTTGATGTCAAAGCTTGGACCGGCAAGGTCTTGTCCAAACCGACCCTTGACAATACCGGTTCGACCTTGCAGATTGACTCGATCATCGAACACTACAGCCGATAGTTTTTTTAAACAGTTAATTTTTTTGAGAGGGAAACTATGGAAAATCTCATTCCGCTACCCAACAAAATTTATTTCGCGAAAGAAGAGAAATTCAAATCTCAGGTAATCATCGAGCCTCTTTATCCCGGCTACGGGATGACCATTGGTAATGCTTTGCGCCGCGTGCTTTTGTCTTCTTTGCCCGGTGCCGCGGTGACGGCCGTGAAGATCAAGGGCGTCGATCATGAGTTTTCCTCGATTCAAAACGTCACCGAAGACGTCGTCGATATCATTTTGAACCTCAAAAAGTTGCGTTTGCGCATGGATGCCCAGGAGCCAGTGAAGCTCGAGCTTCGGGCTAAGGGCCAAAAAGAAGTGTACGCCTCGGACATCAAGGTCGACTCACGAGTCGAGATCATCAACAAGGATTTGCTCATTGCCACGCTTGACGCCAAAAATACTGATTTTTTCATGGAAATCATCGTGGAGCCAGGCCGCGGCTACGTGCCGGTCGAACAGCGCGAGAGCGAAAAACTGGAAATCGGGATGATCTCGGTGGACGCCATTTTCACGCCCATGCGCAACGTCAATTTTGAGGTGGAGAACGTGCGCGTCGGCAAAATCACCAATTACGACAAATTGACCATTACTATGGAAACAGACGGAACGACTACCGGCCGGGAAGCCATGGACCTTGCTTCTCAGATTTTGGTTGATCACTTCGCGCTTCTCAAGACTGCGGAAGCAGGCGAGGAAGTGCCGGCTCCGGTCAAGGAAGCAGCCCCGGAAGAGGCGGAACTGGTCATTGAGGAAGGCGCTGGAGTGACTGCGGGAGACGACCTCAAGGCTTTGGGCCTCTCGAACCGGGCATACAACGCGCTCGTGAAAAACAACGCCACTCTCCAGGAGCTCAAGAAAATGACGCGCGAGGACCTGCAGAAACTCGAAGGCTTGGGCGCCAAATCAATCGATGAGATTTTAAAAGTTTTGGAAACGCATGAGGCATCGGAATAAAAGACATTTACGCGGCAGCGCTGACAGACAACGCAAAGAGCTACGGGCCCTGGCCACTGCTCTGGTTTTGTACGAACGCATCGAGACCACCCAGGCTCGCGCCAGACTGGCGCGCACTGCCGTGGAAAAAATGATTACGCGCGGCAAGCAACCGGGGCTAGTCACTGTCCGGCATTTGCGCCGCGACCTGCCGCTGAACGCGGTCAAAAAAATCGTGGAAGTGCTGGGACCGCGCTACCTGAGCAGACCCGGCGGCTATACGCGAATTTTACATAATGGAAAATTTAGAGACGGCGGCACGAAAGTGCTACTGGAGTTTGTAAAATAATTTTTTATGAACCCTTCCCAGACGAGCAAAACAACTTTACCGAAAGTTTCCGAGATCAAGCGGCAGTGGCTCGAGATAGACGCCAGCAAACACTCGCTCGGGCGACTCGCCAGCCGCATCGCCACGCTTTTGCGCGGCAAGCACAAAGTCAGTTTTACGCCGCATATGGATGTGGGCGATTTTGTGGTTGTGATCAATGCCAAGCAAATCAAAGTCACCGGCCGCAAGCTCATCCAGAAAAAATATCACCGGTTTTCCGGTTATCCGGGCGGCATTACTACCACTATTTTGCGGGACGCGTTGCTCCGGTCGCCGCGTTTCGTCATTCACGAAGCCGTGCGGCGCATGCTGCCTACAAATCGGCTGCGCACGCCGATGCTGAAACGTATGAAGGTCATAGACGAGGACAAACACACTTTCAAAATTGACAAGAAATTAGACTAAGATGCCACAAAAGAAAGTTACAAAAAAACCGGCTCACCGAAAAGTGGCGGCCAAGAAAGTCGCCAAAGAGCCAAAGCACGACGTGGTTGTACCCGAAGCCGCTGCAGTGGCAGAAGTGGTTGAAGCAAAAGAAACCAAGCCAGTTATTCACAAGCAGCGCTACGTTTCCTCCATCGGGCGCCGCAAGACCTCTCAGGCTAAGATCAAACTCTGGGCCGAAGGCACTGGAGAGTTTACCGTCAACCAGAGAACGCTTGAGCATTATTTCCCGACTCTGCAATTGCAAAAATTTGCCACCGAACCGCTGAGTGTGATGGGACTGCTCAAGAAAGTAAATGTAGTGGTCATCACGCGGGGCGGGGGGGTCAATTCCCAGTCGCAGGCCGTGGGGCTGGGTATAGCGCGGGCACTCTTGGGGCTGGATCCGAATATGAGGGCAACCATGAGGAAGTCAGGATTTCTCACTAGGGACGCCAGGAAGAAAGAGCGGAAAAAGCCTGGATTGAAGCGAGCCCGCCGGGCGCCACAGTGGCAAAAAAGATAGCAATCTTTTTTGTCCTGAGCCGGTCGAATGGGCAAAAATACTAAATACGAATTTTGGAACCAGTCCGAGTACTCGGACTGGTTTTATAAACTTTGACTAGCCTAGATTAGCTTTTTTTGCTTTTCGCATTTATACTGCTTCATAATCTTAAGGTATCTATTGAATTGTTATCATTTTTATGCTATAATGAGAATATGAAAAAATTCTATGCAGCAACAATCAAGCAGGAATCTCAAGGTTCTTCTCGTACGCCCACAGTACCGCATGTACCTGAAGAAAGACGAGAGTTAATAAGAGAAGCTGTAAAAAGAACATTTGATGATTATGGTGAAGCCCTAAAAAAGTTAGGGAGTGATTAATATTGGTTATTCTAGAAATTGAGGATGTAAAAAATATTTGTTATGAGATTGCAAAGGCTCATTTTACTTTCAATGAGCCTTTTCCGTCTTTTGAATCACGTTATCCAAACAAATTAGAATCTGCTCTTGAAGCTCCAAGAAGGTCGTTCGAGAATAAATTGTTGTATCCTAATATTTGGGAGCAAGCGGCCGTGCTTTTTTACGAAATTGCCAAGGGCCAGCATCCATTCGTAAATGGGAATAAAAGAATGGCTTGTATTGTAATGCTCACTTTTCTCGCTATTAACAACAGGTGGTTACGTTTGACATGGGAGCAATTATACACCATTGCTTATAAGGCAGCCGATTCTCCTGCGAAAGAGAGTGCACTTCAAATTAAAGTTCTGCAAAGCTATATTAAGCATTATTTAATTGATTTTTGAGCAAGATGTCGTGACCAAATTCATTCTCCATGGCGGGGCGACGAGACTGCCCTTGCCTGGCAATAAACAATTTTTCGCGGAAATAGTAAAGGGTCTTGCACAACCAGTCAAAGTTTTTGCTGGTTTATTTTGCCCGTGAGCCAGCTACTTGGCAGGAGGCATTTACTGATGACCAGGGCAATTTTGCCGCTGCTGCTCCAGGCCTGAAGATAGAGTTTGTCGTGGCTGATCCTGATCCTGCGAAATTTGCAGAGCAAGCAAAATGGGCGGATGTGATTTACGTCCGCGGCGGCAAGACCGTGATGCTCAAAGATGTTTTGAAGAATATTCCTGATTTCAAGGGATTGATTGAGAGAAAGATTTACGCTGGCTCGTCAGCAGGAGCAACTGTCCTGGCAAAGCATTATTATTCGACAACTGATGATGTGATCAGAGAGGGCCTCGGAATACTTCCCATCAAAGTGATGCCCCACTATAATGAGTCAAAGCAGGACAAGCTCGAAGAATTGAAAGGAACCGGTCAAGATTTGCCAATTTACACTATCCGCGAGGGAGAGTATAAAATCATAGAAAAATAACTAATGAGCCGCGAATCCAGAGGTTACAATCCGGAAGAAGAGCAGGTTGGCCCAAAAGAATTTACGCCAAAACGTTTGATGGTGGCAATGCAGGCGTGGAAAAAAGGAGCGACTAGAGACGTCCAAATTTACGGCAGGGAAAATTTGCAGGAGTTGCCGCGGGAGCGAAAAATAGTGGTTGCAACCAGTCATGGAACTGATCTTGATATCCCGTTGACTGTCTACGCCCTTGGCAAGGATCTGGATTTGGCTATCATAAACGAGTCCGTCCATCATGATTTTTTTGCAGAGCCACCGACCAATTTCGGCATGCGGCTGGCTGGCAAGGAAAATTTCATCCCGATTGACTACAAAGGCCGGGGGGCGCACAAAACGCCCCGAGCTTTCAATCCGGAAAATTTTGCTCCCATGGCAGAGGCATTGGAGAAGGGTAAGCGTGTGGTGATAGCCGCGCACAATCCCTTGCACAAAGGAGAAACAGAGCCGAAAGGTCCGGGCTATGGCGCCGCGTATTTGGCGGAGACAAGCGGGGCTGTTATCCTTCCCGTTGCAGTGAGAAAAAAATCTGCAGAAGTCTCGGCTCTCTATGAGGACGCGTTGAAAAATTTGATGCGCAGGCCTGATATGGACGTCATCATTGGCGCTCCTTTTGAGCTGCCGAAAATCCCGGGCATTGAGGAGATGCATGTCATCATGGCCAAGCGGGCGGCAGGCGAGAAACTGGAGCCGCAGGAGCGGCAGCGCTTTTCCGACTTAACAGATCAGCTCAAGCAGCAGGCGCAAACCGTTTTGGATAAAGTCTTGGCACTGGGCCAGGAAGGAGAAAACAAATGAAAGCAGCGAGATTAGTCAAATACGGCGGGGATGACGCGGTCGAGATTCAGGAGGTAGACAAACCAGTCGTGGGGCCAGGCAAAGTCCTGGTCGAAGTGTATGCAGCCGGGGTCAATCCTTTTGATTTGACCGTAAAATCCGGCTCGGCGCGGTCTTACCTCAAGCTCGTTTTGCCGACCACGATCGGGCTTGATTTTTCGGGGGTAATAGCAGAGGTCGGCGAGGGCGTGGGCAATTACAAAGTCGGGGATCAGGTTTTCGGCGGGGCCGGAATTTTTTCCGGAGGGTCTTTTGCAGAGTTTACGCTGGCGGATAAGGACGCGATCGCCGCAAAGCCCAAAAATTTGAGCCATGTCGAGGCCGGTAGCCTGCCGCTCGCCGGGTCGGCTGCCTGGCAGGCAATGGTCGAACATGTCGGTCTTAGAAGCGGCAAGAAAATCCTCATCCACGGAGGGGCCGGAGGCATCGGCAGTCTTGCTATCCAGATCGCCAAGCATCTCGGTGCGTATGTCGCGACCACGGTCAGCGCGGAAGATATGGAGTATGTCAAAGCTCTTGGGGCAGACGAGCCGATTGATTACAAGAGCCAGAAGTTCGAAGACCTGATTCACGACTATGATGCGGTTTTCGATACCGTCGCAGGGGAGACGTACAAGCGCTCCTACCAGGTCCTCAAAAAAGGCGGCATCATCGTGTCGATGATCGAGAAGCCGGATGAGGAGCTTATGAAAAAATACGGGGTCCAGGCCATCGCACAGAAAACCAAAAGCAATTCCGCGCACCTCGAAGCAGTGGCCAAGCTGGTGGAGGAGGGCGTTCTCAAATCCCAGGTCGACAAAGTATTTCCGCTATCAGAGACAGCCGCAGCGCTGGCGTATCTGGAAAAAAGCCATACCAGAGGCAAAGTCGTGATCAAGGTCAAAGAAGGCTAAAGTTTGAGCTGGTTCGGGATTTTTAAGCAGCAGCCCTTTCCGGGCGAGGCTGTTTTTTTTGCGCTCACTGCCTTGACGCGTCAGCCCAGTTATGGTATCTTTTGCTGTTACTGATTTTTGTTTGTCGGCAATATTTCTAGCCCAAAAGGAGGGCAAAATGAATTGGAAGAGTTGTTTTTTGTTGTTTGTTGCAGCAGTTTCTTTGCTTTGTCCTGGCACTACTGTGGCGCGGAGCAAACCTTCGGCAGGTAAGGATTCGAGATCCTCGACACCTGTCAGATACGTGATTGACGAAGGCGGCGGCGTTCTCATCATTTCACTTAACGTTCCAGTATCGTTTGCTGGTACAAGGGCAATCGAATTCACTGAATCAGGTCGGTTAGACCGGACAGATTCTATGGTCGATTTGACCGGTTATGACCTCCTAGAGACTGACCTAGGCCGTAAGTTGTCCAAGATCCGTGGCATCCGCAGTCTGTACATGTCCCTGTATCATATTACGATTGTGATCGAAGTCAGTCGCCCGGCTGACTGGTACTTTGTCAGGTCGAAAGTCTTGCAAATTCTCCTGAACTCTCTCCGGGTCCACGGATACAAGAATATCGCCCAGATTGAACCCGGCGATGACCTCGTACCATGCTCAAAAAAAGCCCCGAGAGGTTTTGTAGAAGGCGACGGCAACTCGTCTCACGAGCAGCTCGTGTGGATCGAGTGCACTACGCTGCCCAGTCAAATGTTAATCCATACCAATTTCAATCTCCTGGATTCGGACAGGGAGCGAGTCGAAATCCACTTTAATGAGATTTATCGCGGAGGGGATTGGTCGCGCGACGATCTGGTACATCTGGGTCGGATCCGTGGGATTGAGTGGGTTAGAGTCAGGGAAAAGGAAATAGAATTCACCAAGGGAGACGCATTTTCCTGGAGCGATGTTGGGGTTTGCGTTATAGAGGTTTTTCGGGCGCTATTTCCCAAAAGCCGCTTGGTCACAGAAGTCCCTGATTCGGCAAACTAAACATCAAGAGCCAGTTTTCGAAAGTGCAGAGGAGACGCTCTCTTCTGCACTTTTTTGTTTGCAAAAATCGCTTATGATGCTAATATAGAGTCGTATAATTTTAGAGGGAATGACATGGAAACTGCACAGCCAAAAAAGCTCTATCGTTCGCGGACAGACCGGGTGATTGCCGGCGTGTGTGGCGGCTTGGGCGAGTATTTTGAGATAGACCCGATTATTTTTCGCGGGGTTTTTATTTTGCTATGTTTGCCCGGGGGCTTCGGATTTTTATTTTATCTATTGCTGACAGTCATCGTGCCGCGGAGCCCTGGCGACGTGGTCGTCGAAGGGAGCCGGAAAGAGGAGTTCCGAGGCATGGCGTATGGCATGAAGGATCATTTGAATGATTTGGCGCACAAGATCAGGGAAAGTGACAATTGGTTTTCAGGTCGGCGGAACGTGGTCGGCTTGATCATCGTCATTGTCGGGCTGTTTTTGTTCGTTCAGCAGATATTTCCCTTCCGGTGGTTTCACTGGAATTTTTTCTGGCCTGTACTTTTGATAGTTTTCGGCGTGCTCATTTTGACTAAACACGAAAGGCACAATCATGGAAACCACTGAGGGGCCAATGATGCCACCAGAGAACCAGCAGGGCTTTCACCAAGAGAGTGGGCAGCCAAAAGAAACAGTCAAAGAAATCCACCATCACCATTATGATGACGGACGTCCGCACGGATATTTTGGCCGGTTGTTTTGGGGACTGCTCATCATCTTCATCGGCTTGCTGTTTCTGGCGCAAAATAGCGGCTGGGTGGTAGGGATTGACCTAGGCGCGCTTTTGGCCAAGATCTGGCCGCTGTTTATAGGTTTCCTCGGATTGTCTATCTTGAGCCGCGGCGGCTGGATTGGAGGCATTATCACTGGCCTCGGCACGCTTCTGGTCTTTGGGCTGTTATTTTTTGCCATCTTCGGGTCAACTCCTACCAGCAGCGAAGTCACCACCAAAACCTTTACTGTGCCGAAAGAAGCCGGAGTGCAGGGCAGCGAGGTAAGTATCAAGGCTGGAGCAGGCAAACTCACCATCCACGGCGGCGGTAGCGACGTCGTCTCCGGGAGTCTGCAAACCAACTTTCTGGAAATGCATACTTTCAGCAACGTCGAGTCAGGCGTGCAAAAAGTCAGACTGGAGAGCGACAATACTTTTCATTTTTTCAGCCTCCGGAACGTCAACAATCTGGATATGGCTGTCAATAACGATTTGCCGATCAAGCTTGATATCGACGCAGGCGCCTCGGATGTGCAAATAGATCTCTCGGACGTGCCAGTGCAGCTGCTGAATCTCAACAGCGGAGCGTCCAACATCAATATCTCCCTCGGCGACAAATTTGCCGCCTCCGCTGTGGTCATCCGCGCCGGGGCTAGTGCGCTCCATATCAAAGTGCCGAAAGACGTGGGCGCGCGTTTGTCCGTGGATACGGGCTTGTCTTCCAAGAATTTTACGGATTTCAAGCAAATAGACAGCCGCACTTACGAATCAAACAATTATGCTACCGCGGCCAAGAAGATTGACATCACAATCGACGCGGGCGCCAGCAGTCTGAACGTGGATTGGAGATAGTCGGGTTTTGATAGAAGCATCGTGAGATTGCCATGGCTGGGTTTGTTTTTTTGTGCTACTATTGTTTCAATAGGGAAGGGAGACAATCCCAAATAAAAGCTGGATGCAGCTGTTTTTTAAATATTTTTTTTAATGAGCGAAGCTATTCCGGGCACCGTAGATTTGCCAGTTGCCAAAAGAATATTCGACGTCGCAGTTAGCATTGTACTTCTGATTTTGGCGTCACCTTTTATGCTCCTTATTATCTTTTCAATGGTTGTGGAGGGGATACTTGATTCAGCAGCCAGAGGCTCCTTGTTCTACTCGGAAATCAGGATTTCACAAGGGCACCCGTTCAATCTGTATAAATTTCGGATTTTCAAAATGTCCTCTCTCAAAGCAGCTTGGTATAGAGACCATTTTATCCACACGAAGGCGCTCGAACAAGACTCTGCCAACCTCACTCGCGTGGGACGCATACTCAAACAGAGCTATATGGACGAACTGCCTCAGCTCTTCAATGTCCTGCTCGGGGATATGACACTGGTGGGCCCTCGACCGACTAATGCAGAGAACGCTAGTAAATGGCTCCAAGAGCGCAAATATTCCAAGCAGATTTTCAAAGCCGGCCTGCCCGGATATTTTCAGTCACACAAAGGGTTAAAGCTGAAACAAAACCAGGATGAGATAGATATGCAATATATAGAGTTTTGCCAGATAGCCTCAGGCTATGAGATTTTGTGGTATGATGTGAAAATACTTTTGCTCTCTTTGCTTACGGTTTTGCGCCGAGAGGGAGTCTAATAAATTAAAAAGCGATTGGAATAAATGTCGAAACAAGAAAACATTATTGAAGTCAAAAATTTAACAAAAAAATTCGGCGGTTTCAAAGCTGTCGACAATATCTCGTTTGAGGTCAAAACAGGAGAAATTTTTGCGTTTCTGGGTCCAAATGGGGCGGGCAAGTCGACAACCATAAAAATGCTGACCACACTTTTGCACCCGAGCGGGGGAAGCATTGAGCTGAATGGCCATAACCCCGCCCAGGACCCGAGCGCGGTCCGTCGTTCTTTCGGGATTGTGTTTCAAGATCCAAGTTTGGATGATGAACTAACGGCTTGGGAGAATATGGAATTCCACGGCGTGCTCTATGGCGTGGCCAAACCATTGCGCCGGCAGCGCATTGACGAGCTGTTGAAGTTCGTCGAGCTGTCAGACCGCAAGGATAGTTTGGTCAAAGAATTTTCCGGGGGCATGAAACGAAGGCTGGAAATTGCCCGTGGGCTGCTCCACCACCCCAAAGTCCTGTTTCTGGACGAACCGACCCTCGGCCTTGACCCGCAGACCAGAAATCACATGTGGGCCTATCTGCAAGATCTGAACAAATCCGAAGGTATCACTGTATTTTTCACGACCCACTATATGGAGGAAGCAAGCCGTATTGCCCAGCGGATCGCCATTATTGACCACGGAAAAATTATTTCATCCGGCACTTCGAAGGAGCTGCAAGACCAAACCCAGACTGCTTCTTTGGAAGATGCGTTTTTAAAATTAACAGGCAATGTCATCCGCGATGAGGAAGCCAACGCCGTCGACCGTCTGCGCACGTTCCGGCAATTTCGAGGCGGAGGGCGGAGATAAATTTATGAAAACCATATACATCATGTGGCTGCGGGAACTCAAGCGGTATTTCCGCTCAAAGTCCCGGATTGTCGGCTCCCTTGGCCAGCCTCTCTTGTTTTTGCTTGCCCTAGGCTATGGCTTGGGCTCGGTATTTCAAAAAGCCGGCCAGGGCAATTATATTAATTTTTTAGCACCCGGGATCATCGGCATGACCATTATCTTCACTTCCATTTTTTCTGGAATCCAAATTATCTGGGATCGCCAGTTCGGTTTCTTAAAAGAAACGATGGTCGCCCCGGTATCTCGTTTTAACATCATGATCGGCCGAACGCTCGGCGGCGCCACTATTGCTACTTTTCAGGGGATCATTGTCTTTTTACTCGCCTTGATCCCGGGTTTCAGGCCGTATAATTGGGTGTTAGTTTTGCCGGCAATCTTGGTGATGCTGCTGGTGGGGTTGTTGTTTACCGCCCTGGGTACGGCGATTGCGTCTCAGCTCGAAGATATGCAGGGCTTTCAACTCATCATGAATTTTCTGGTGATGCCTTTGTTTTTTCTCTCCGGCGCGCTTTTCCCATTATCCGGATTGCCGAAGGTTCTCGGAGTTATCACGAATATTGACCCACTCTCGTACGGGATTGACGCGTTCCGGATATTGTTTGTAAATTTGGGCCATTTTAGTCTGGGCTTGGACATAGCAGTTCTCGCCGGGGTGACTTTGTTATTTCTTACCTTAGGCAGCTATCTGTTTTCCAAGATCCAGATTTAGTTCTCCTCTGTCAAGGCTTCGGAAGGGCAGGCCAAAAAAACCGGGAGGTTTTTCCCAAGATAACTTTAGAAAATGCGGATTACGGTCGCGGTCAAAGCTAGTTCGAAACGGGAAGAGGTGCGGCAAACTTCCCCTTTTAGTTTTGTCGTGGCTGTTAGAGAAAGGCCGCGGGAGGGTCGTGCCAACCAGGCGGTGATCGCTGCTTTGGCTGAATATTTTCACGTCGCCCCTTCGGAAATCGAACTTGTACACGGCGCGAAGGGGCCGCGGAAAATATTTGAAATTCCTAGTGGGTAGCTATCCTTGCGGAAAATGCCATATAATGGCTCCATGGACAAAATCGAATTTGAAAATTTGGTCAAAGACGCGATTGCGGACCTGCCAGCGTTTGTTCGAGAAAAAATGGATAACGTCGCTGTAGTCGTGGATGATGCACCCAATCCAGAGCAAATGAGCAAAGGCCGAGTGCCTCATGGGCATTTGCTTCTGGGTTTGTATGAAGGAGTGCCGCGAACAAAACGGAATAGTGGTTATACCATGGTGTTGCCGGACAAGATTACGATTTTTCAGAATTCGATCGAAGCCGTCGCGTCGACGCCGGAGCTGATGCGCGAGCGGGTCAAAAATACGGTGTGGCATGAAGTAGCCCATCATTTTGGTTTTGATGAAAATGCAGTGCGCGATCTTGACCGCCGCAGAAAGAGCCGCCCCGAAAGGTCAAGCCCATGACTACCGAAGACCGAATCGCCATCGCCATTCCGACGTACAACGAAAAGGAAAATATCCGGAAACTCGCGGTCACGCTGGTGGACATGTATCCGAGTGCGCGACTTTTCATCGTGGATGACAATTCGCCGGACGGGACCGCGGAAGTGGTCCAAGAGCTGGCCTACACGTATCCGGCCATCAGATTGATTTGGCGCGAGCACAAACAGGGCGCGGCTTCCGCTTGTCTCGACGCATTCGCCAGAATTTTGCCGGACGAAACTTTTGATTATATTGTCACTATGAATGGGGATTTATCCCATAACCCAGCAGATCTAAAAATCTTGTTCGCTGCAGCCGCGACAAACGACATCGTCATTGGTTCGCGCTATATTGACGGAGGTGGCATTGAGAACCAAAGCTGGTTACGACGCGTTTTGAGCAAATGGGGACAAGGCTATGCGCGCGTCGTCACCGGGCTGCCGATTGAGGACCTGACAAGTGGTTACGTTATATATCACCGGGATATTCTCGGACGGATCTTGATGCAGCTTGTCAGGACCGAGGGATATGCTCATCAGATCGAAATGAAGTATCTCGGCCATAAGTTTGGTGCCCGCATCAAAGAACTTCCTATCACCTTCAGGGCGCACCATGAGGGAAGCAAAGCGGATTTTCGGATGCTGTGGGAGGGCCTGAAGATGCCGCTTTATTTGCGTTTGTTTGATTAAATCCGCTGTAATGAAAAATTCGGAGATAGCGAAAATTTTGAGACATATGGCTGTCTTTTACGAAATGCAAGATGCACCTTTTAAGCCGCGCGCTTACGAAAAAGCCGCGCAAGCAATTGCGGATTTTGACGAGCAAATGACTGACGTTTACCGCCGGGATGGGGCGGCTGGTTTTCGTAAAATTCCTGGTGTGGGGCCGGGGATTGGCGAACATCTGGATGAGCTGGTCAATACTGGACGTTTGAAAAAATATGAAGCGCTGAGAAAGAAGTTTCCGATAAATCTGGACGAACTGGGAAACCTCCAGGGAGTCGGCCCCAAGACCTTGAAAGCTTTATACCAAAAATTGAAAGTAAAAAATCTTCGCGACTTGGGGCACGCACTGGCAAAACATCAGGTCAGCCGACTTCCCGGTTTCGGCAAATTGACTGAGGAGAAAATCTACAAAAGTTTCCAATTCCAGAAATCCCACTCCGGCCGATTTTTGCTCGGAGACGTGTACCCGATAGTGCGGGATTTATCTCACCGTCTAGAATTTTCCGGACTCTTTACCAAAGTCATGGTCGGCGGGTCTTATCGCCGCATGCAGGAAACAGTGGGAGATATTGACATCCTAGCCGTTGCCAAAGACCCTAAAAGGGCAGGTAATTTTTTTGCCCGGCTGCCTGAGGTGGTTCGAGTGCTGGAGCATGGAGAAAGCAAGTCGGAGATTATGCTCGAACACGGTTTGCAGGTGGATTTGCGATTGGTTCAAGAAAAGAACTGGGGGGCGGCTTCGCAATATTTTACTGGGGACAAGGCTCACAACGTCAAACTTCGCAAAATCGCTATCAGTAAAGGCCTGAAACTTTCGGAGTACGGTCTGTTTCGCGGCAACAAAATGGTGGCTGGGAAGACTGAGGAAGAAGTTTATAAAAAGCTCGGAATGGCGTGGGTACCTCCGGAGTTACGCACGGACAGTGGCGAAATCGAGGCGGCGCAAAAAAATCAGTTGCCGAAACTCCTGGAATACGGACAGCTCAGAGGCGATTTGCAAGTGCAGACCGACTGGACTGACGGAGCCAACTCAATTGCGCAAATGGCTGAGGCCGCGCAAAAACTTGGTCGCGAGTATATCTGCATCACTGATCACACGACATCTCTGTATATGACCGGCGGCTTGAACGCGAAAAAGCTTGAGAAACAGGGTCAGGAAATCAAGAAATTGAATGCCAAATTCAAAAAACAAAACTTAAAATTTCTGATTTTGCACGGGGCCGAGGTCAATATTTTGAAAGACGGCAGCTTGGACATCTCGGACAAGATGCTCTCAAAACTGGACGTGGTCGGCGTTTCCATCCATTCCTTATTTAATTTGACCCGTAGCGACATGACCAAGCGCATCGAGAAAGCCCTTTCTAATCCTAATGTTGATATATTTTTCCACCCGACTACTCGCGTCATTCAAAAGCGCGACCCGATTGATTTTGATTTCGCGCGCATCTTGGCTGTCGCCAAGAAACATAAAGTCGCCCTGGAAATTGACGCTTTGCCTGACCGGCTGGACATCCACGATACCCTGGTCCGTCAGGCGATCAATGGCGGAGTCAAGCTGACCATCGATTCGGACGCCCATAGTGTCCACCATCTCGATTTTTTGCGTTTTGGGGAGGGGCAGGCGCGGCGGGGCTGGGCGCAGGCCAAAGATGTTCTCAATACTTTGCCAGCGAACCAACTCCTGGAATATTTTCGAAAGAAGTGATATATTCAAATTAGGCAAAACTCATATGGCGAAACCAACACGGAAGGACAATATTCGCGTTCCGCCCATCCCGAAGCATCAGCACGAGGAGGATTTTGGGGCGGAGACCTTTGATTACGACAACAATCCGTCTTGGCGGATTTTCCGGATTATGGCCGAGTTCGTAGATGGATTCAATTTTATTACCCAGTTTCAAAAGACGGTGACTTTTTTCGGTTCGTCGCGTTTTGACGAAAAAAACCAACACTACCGCGCCGCGCAAAAATTAGGCCGGCTGTTGGCCCGGGAAGGTTATACGATCATCACCGGCGGTGGGCCAGGCATCATGGAAGCGGCGAATAAGGGCGCGGTCGAGGGAAAAGGCCAGTCAGTGGGACTCAATATCCAGCTGCCATTTGAGCAACGCATAAATCCTTATGTAAAAAGGGCCATTGCGTTCAACTATTTTTTTACTCGGAAAGTAATGCTGGCTTATTCAGCCAAGGCATTCGTTGTTTTTCCGGGCGGGTACGGGACCTTGGACGAAACGTTTGAGCTTTTGACTTTGCGGCAGACGCACAAAATCAATCCGCGCACCCCGATTATTTTGGTTGGCAAGGACTATTGGACCCCGTTGACTGACTGGCTGCGCGATAACGTAGTCAAACGCCACGGAACTATTGATGCGGCAGAACTGAAACTATGGCAATTAGTTGATACGCCGGAAGAGGTTATGGAAATTATTCAAGCTACCAAGCTGAAACCTAGTCCCGGCCAAAAATAAATCGGCTTTTGAGACAAAAAACCGCTCATATCTTGGAGCGGTTTTCATTTTGCGGCCAGAAAATACAGATAAGTCAGACTCAGTCCGGTGACGAGCACTATGCAAGCCCACCCGGCCATGTTCCAGGCAAGAGAGTTTTTGTATTTGCCCATGATATCCTCTCGGTTCAAGAGCTTCATCAAAAAATAAAACAAGACTGGCAGCAAAAATGTGTTCAAGGCCTGCGAAACGACGAGGATCTTGAACAGCGGAATGCCCGGGATCAAGATCAAAAGTGATGTGGAGACGATGCAGAACAAGAAAGTCTTATAGAAAGTCGGCGCCCGCTTGAAACCTAGGTCCACCTTTCCTTCCCAGCCGAACGCTTCCGTTATCATATAAGCGGTGGAGATGGTCACCACCCCCGCACCCAGCATGGATGCATTGTAAAGACCCCACGCAAATAGGTGCTCCGCCAGTACTCCGGCGAAAGGTTTGAGCGCGAGCGCTGCGTCGGCCGCATCCTGGATGCGGATATGCTTGGCAAAAAGAGTGGCCGTTGTTGCGATAATAATGAAGAACGCGATGAAATCAGTCCAAAACGAGCCGATGTAAATGTCCGCCCGGGCGATTGACAGATCTTTGGGCTTGATGTTTTTTTCCGCGAAATACGACTGTATAAAAAATTGTCCCCAGATTGTCACCGTCGTTCCGACCAGAGCAACGGCCAAAAAGAGGAAATCCTTGTTTGGCTGCCAGGACGGAACCGTCGTGGCTTTGAGTGCGGCTGCCCAGTCCGGGTGTGCGAGAAATCCGGCAAAAACGTAGCCGACATAGAGAATCGAGGAAGTGAGAAATATCCGCTGCACATTCTTGAAGTTGCCGGAAATGACCACCCAGCTGATGAGCGCGGCAGAGGGTAAGACCAGCAGCCAGGCTGGAAGCGCGTAGATTTTTCCGACTGACGCGATGCCGGCGAACTCCGCGAGGATATTGGCCCAATTTGCCACAAATGCCAGGACGACCAGAAAAAATGTGGCGCGAAAATCAAAATTTTCGCGGATAAGCGCAGCCAGTCCTTTTCCTGAGACGATACCTAGGCGTCCGCCCATTTCCTGGGTGATTGCCAGCACGAAGGTCACCAAAAAGAGCACCCACAAGAGAGCGTATCCAAACTGAGCGCCGGCGATCGAATAAGTAGCCACCCCGCCGGCGTCATTGTCCGCGGTGCCAGCTATGATGCCAGGCCCGATGATACTCATTATCAGTAGTAGCCTTCGCCAGAATTTCGATTGTTTCATGATTTACGCGCTGGGGAATATCGCCCGCATCACATCGTCAATGGTAACGACGCCGAGCATTTTTTTTGACTTGTCGATCACAGCAATCGAATTAAGATTGTATTTGGTCATTTGATGGGCGACTACTTTGAGTGATTGATGCGGACTGAGGACCGGCAATCCGCGCGCCGTTTTCATAATTTCTTTGATGGTCTGAGTGGGTTTTGCCACCATCAAACGCCTGAGAGACAAAACTCCTCTGAGAGTTCCTTGCTCATCGGTCACGTACAAATAGTAAATAGAACGGAAGTTTTCGGACAGACGACGGACATCGTCGATTGTTTGGCTGGCAGTCGAGTTGGGCCGCACCGAAATAAACTCCGTGTTCATCAGCCCTCCGGCCGCATCGTCCTGGTAATGCAGGAGGCTTTGCAAGTGTTTGGCACGACCGTTTTGAATGTAGGAAATCAGTTCTCGCGCCCGGTTGCGCGGCAGCAACTGGACCAGGTCCACGAAATCATCAATGGACATCTCTTCCCCGATTTTAGCGGCGCGCTCGGGACCGAGCCACTCGACCAGGAGTTTTTTGATTTTCGGTTCCACTTCTTGGAGGACGCGAGCAGCGGTGCTGCGGTCCAGGGATTGCATCAGCCTTCCTCCTTTTTTGATACTTAGATCCTCTATGATATTGGCCAGATCAGCCGGGTGGAGTTTGACCAGCTGCTTGGCCGCACTTTGGATTTGCACCGTTCCTTTGATAACGTAGGCGTCTTTCCAGTCGATGAGTTTTATGGGCAGCCGGTTGAAGAGGTCGAGTCGGTCCACCCCGAGGCGGCGCAAGAGCCCTTTAGTGCTGATGTCAATGCCGACCACGGACATCCCTTTGGCCGTCGCGCTGAACTGCAAATCGTTGACGCGCACGACGCGGGCGCCTTCCACGTCTATGATCTGTTGGTCCAAAACATCCCGCCTCAGGAGATTGAAGTTTTCGTTCGGGGCGGTCCGAGGAATTCGCTCGGAGATGCCGTTGAGGTTGACGGTGCCCTCGCCGAGGTTTTCCACGTACTGATAGGGGATCCACTCGGTTTTGCGGTTTTTATTGACAGCAAGAAATAGCAGCGGGTCGTATTCGCCCATTTTTATTGATAGTGCGATATCCTCGAGTTTACCAAGTTTTTGGCCGGCTCTGTCTACTACTGAGGAGCCGAGCAGGGAACTGAAGAAAATCATACTTTAGTCGGTACGAAAAATTTACCGCTCAAGTTTGCCACTTACTAAATCAAACATCCCCGCTATCGGAGCCTGGGGATGTATAAGGATTATAAATGTTTTTCTACGTGCTTGACGAGTTCAGTCTTGGGCATTGTTCCTATCAGTTCGTCCACGATTTTTCCGCTCTTGAAAATTTTGAGATTGGGGATACTGACGACATGGTAATCGGAGGCGATTTGCGGGTGGTCGTCGACATTGAGTTTGCCGACCTTTAAGCGGCCTTTGTATTTTTCCGCTATTTCTGCCACTGCTGGGGCAATGGCGTGGCAAGGCATGCACCATTCTGCCCAAAAATCAACCAGAACGGGGATTGGGGATTCGACTACCTCTGCTTTGAAATTGTCACTATCAAGCTTTACTTCCATTTTTTCCTAGTCTTATTTTTTTTCAATTGTCTGGTAATTATAGATTATTTTATGCGATTTGTCAATTTTGAGCTTACGAGCTATGATAAATGCTGACATGCTGGTATTAATTTCAAGCGTTTTCCGTGGCTGAAACAAAAAAGTATCTTATTTTTTTGCTGCTGGCAGTATTTTTGAGCATTTTTATTTTTTTCGGGCAGGCTCAAACAGCGGGGCAGGTAGGCGGCGCGTACGTGCAAGCTCAGGCGCTTCCCGGTTTTCCCCAGGTGCCGGATCGCTCAGTTGGCCGGCCGCCGGTAGAAGTCGCGCAGCCTTCAGAGCTCACACTTTCCGCCCGGGCGGTTTTGGTCAAAGACCGGAACTCGGGAGTGGTCCTGTATGAAGCCAATTCGCAAGAGGCCGTTCCGGTCGCAAGCCTCACAAAACTCATGACTGCCATAGTTGTCCACCAGCGAGCGTCACTTGACGACATAGTGGAGATAACGCCGCAAGACACAAAAACCCCGGAGTATCGGATTGAGTTGCTGCCAGGAGAAAAAATTCGTGTCCAAGCGCTTTTGGAGGCAATGTTGGTTTCCTCAGCCAATGACGCGGCTGAGGCTTTGGCCCAGTTTGTCGGCGGGACCACGAATTTGTTTGTGCAGGAGATGAATGATGAGGCCAAGGCTTTGGGCATGAACAACACCAATTTTACAAACCCGGTCGGTTTTGACGATCCCAATCACTATGCGTCCGCTGCGGATTTGTCGATTTTAGTCGGGGAGTTTATGCGCTATCCGGATCTCCTGGAAATGGTGCGTCTCAAATCAGCCACCGTCGCTTCGGTCAATGGTCAGTATCAGCACCAGCTCGGTACGACCAACAAATTGATGCTCGCACACGAAGACGTGGTCGGACTGAAAACTGGTTATACTTCCGAGGCTAAGGGCAATCTCATACTTTTGGTGAACACGAGCGACGACATCGGGCCATCATCTGACGGTTATTATTCGATAATCTTGGGCAGCAGCAACCGTGAAGCCGAAAGCGAAAAAGTCATGAGCTGGGTCAAGGAGAATTATAAATGGAATTAATCAGTGCAAGTTTAATCAGAGTTTTTTCCCTGACCACGATTGGTTTTTTGGTGGCCATAATCTGGACGCCGTTTTTGGCAAGCTTTTTGTACAAATACAAGCTGGTCAAACAGTTGAGACAGAAAAGTTGGGACGGACAGCCAGCCAAACTGTTTCGGAAGCTGCATCACAAAAAGCGCGGCACCCCGACAATGGGTGGTTTGCTCATCTGGGTAACTGCGGCCATAGTGACTGTGTTTTTCAATTTGTCTCGTTCCCAGACGTGGCTCCCTGTGTTTGTTTTGGTCGCTTCCGGAGTACTGGGACTTATCGACGACTATTTGAACGTCAGGGAAATCAATCTGGTAAAAGGCTTGACGACTAAGTTGAAATTCTTATTTCAATTTTTGATCGCCGGTTTGGGGGCCTGGTGGTTTTATTATAAACTGGAGTTTTCCAATATTCGTATTCCAGCTGCGGAATTTTTACATTTGCCCGCCAGTCTGGAAATCGGGTGGTTTTATGTCCCTTTGTTTGTTTTGACCGTGGTCTTCATTTCCAATGCCGTGAACATCACGGACGGCTTGGACGGTTTGGCTGGCGGCACTTTGGCGGCAAGCTTTGCCGCGATTATGGGGATTGCTTTGGTCCAGGGGCAGGTTGGCATCGCTGCTTTCGCGGGCACCATCATCGGGGCGCTTTTGGCATTTTTGTGGTTTAATATTTTTCCGGCCCGGTTTTTTATGGGCGATACAGGTGCGTTTGCTTTGGGGGCCACTCTCGCAGTCTTGGCTTTTTTAACCAATACGGTTTTGCTATTGCCGATCATCGCATTTGTTTTTGTCATTGAAGCGTTTTCCTCCCTCCTGCAGCGTTTCAGCAAGAGATATCTCGGCCGTAAGATTTTCCTGATCGCTCCGCTGCATCACCATTTAGAGGCGGTGGGATGGCCGGAAACAAAAGTTACCATGCGTTTTTGGGTCGTGGCAGCGGTGACCGCCACAATTGGATTTATAATTGGATTGACATGACATTTGATTTGCTAATTCGCGGGGGAACGATTTTGGACGGGGTGGCCAACGACGGTCGGCTCGCTGATATCGGCATCACTAAGGGACAAATCAAAGTCATCGGGAATTTGCGCACAGCCCAAGCGCGTGTCGTTATCGAGGCTTTGAACAAGTATGTCAGCCCCGGGTTTATTGATGTGCAGAGCCACTCGGATTCGTACCTGACCTTGTTGGATATTCCGCTCCAGGAGAGCTTGTTGACTCAGGGGATTACTACGATTGTCGTCGGTCAATGCGGGACTTCTCTGGCCCCGCTGGCGAGCCCCGAGGCTTTAAAGTCAGTGCAAAAATGGAGCAGCCTCTCGGGTGCTAATCTCAATTGGCTGACTTTTGGCGAATATTGCGACGCGCTGGCGCGGTATCCGTTGGGGGTGAATGTTTTGAGCCTGACCGGACACTCGACCTTGCGGCGCGGACTCTTGCGCGACGAAATCCGTCCGGCCACAGGCGAAGAAGTCAACATTATGAGCAAAATGCTTTCAGACAGTCTCGATGCCGGAGCGGCCGGGATGTCGATGGGGCTCATCTACGCGCACGAGGTCGACGCCAGTTCCGAGGAGCTGCAGCAAACCGCGCGCCTGGTTGCCCAGCGAAACAAGCTTCTGAGCGTGCACCTTCGGTCTGAAGGGGCACATATTGTCGATGCCTTGAACGAAGTGGTCGGATTGGCCGAAAGAGCCGGGGCGCGGTTGAAGATTTCCCATTTCAAAATTCACGGCAAACAAAATTGGCAATTTTTTGAGCAGGCTCTTAACGTGATCGACCGTGCTTATCAGAAGGGGATTGACATATTTTTTGACGTCTATCCGTACGCCACATCTTGGACCGTTTTGTATACTTATTTGCCGAAGTGGGCGTACGAGGGTGGCCGCGCCGCGATTTTGCAAAATCTCAAGAACCCGGGCAGTCGGGACAGGATTTTGGCCTATCTCAGAGACCAGGATTTGAATCTGGGAACCATTTTTGTCGCCACTTCCGAGAAAACCGCGTCGGCGTTTGTGGGAAAAACCTTGGCGCAAATTGCCGTGAACCAGGAAATTTCCGTTGAAGAGGCGCTTTTGAACGTTCTCTCCGCCACCCAGACGCAGGTCATAGTTTTTGACCAGAATTTGTCGTCTGAGCTGGTAGATACGCTTCTCAAACACCCTCTGTCGGTCGTGGCCAGTGATGGCGCGGGTTATGATTTGGCCTACTCGTCAGTCCATGGTCTGGTTCACCCGCGCTGTTTCGGAACAATGCCGAAATTTTTATCGATGGTTCGCGATCGTAAACTGATGGACTGGGCGGCGGCAATCAAAAAAATCACATCTCGCCCGGCAGAAAAGTTGGGACTCAAGGGTCTTGGCAAACTGCAGGAAGGCGCGATTGCTGACTTGGTCGTATTTGATCCCCGTGCCGTGGGGTCGCGCGCGTCTTATGAAAACCCCTACCAGCAGGCCGACGGGATTGATTGGGTCATTTTAAACGGAAAAGTCGGTTACAACGGGAGAGATTTGCGCATGTCCGCAGCAGGGCGGGTGATAAAGCTCTAAAACAAAGCCTCGCCTTCTTAGAAACGCCGCCAGGGCGTTTTTGTGGTAAAATATGAGAAAGTCCCCTCGTCTGAAAGTCGCAAAGTTTTACTCGCTTATGAGATTTTTTTGAAACTCCAGGATTTAAAAGAAAAAAAGGTCGCTCTCTTGGGAATGGGCGTCAATAATCGTATGCTGGCCGTATACCTCAAAAATCACGGCGTCCGCTACGAAGTTTTTGACAATTGGCAATCACCAGGTGAATTATCGGGAAAGATTGACGCTTTTGAGGTCGTTTTTCGGACCCCAGGTTTGCCTTTTTTTTCCGCTCCCGTACAGCAGGCCAAGCAGAAAGGCACACTGATTTACAGCCAGACGAAGCTTTTTTTTGATCTCTGCCCGTGCCAGATAGTCGGCGTCACTGGGACCAAAGGCAAAGGCACGACCAGCGCACTCTTGGCTGAGATTTTAAAGGCGGCAGGAAAAAAGGCTTGGCTGGCGGGGAATATCGGTGCGGACCCTTTTGAGTTTCTCGATGAGCTGTCTCCCTCGGACACAGTCATTCTGGAACTCTCAAGTTTTCAGCTGCAGGATTTGCACAAAAGTCCGCATGTGGCCGTGGTGCTCAAGATTACCCCCGAACACCTTGACTATCATCAGGATGCCAACGAATACATAAACGCAAAAAAATCAATCGTGGCGCACCAAGCTCCGCAAGATTTCGCTGTTTTGAACTATGACAACGAAATAGCGCGCAGTTTTGCGTCGTCTACACCCGGGAAGGTTTTGTGGAATTCGCTTTTGCGCGCGGTCAAGCCCGGCGTTTACGTCGGGGAAGAGAAGATAGTGGTTAATACCGGGTCCGTTCTCGTCGAGCTCTGCCCTGTCTCAGAAGTGAAAATCATAGGCCGGTTTAACTTGGAAAATATCACTGCCGCTGTTGCGGCTGGGGTCGCTTTGGGTATTGAGGATTTTGCGGCAGCCCGGCAAGCCGTCAGGGTTTTTCGCGGGTTGCCGCACCGCTTGGAACTGGTCGCGGAGGTAAAGGGCGTGAAATTTTATAACGATTCATTTTCGACCACGCCCGAGACCGCTATGGCGGCTTTGAGCGCTTTCGAGGAGCCGATAATTTTGATTGCCGGCGGGTCCGAAAAAAAATCAAACTATGCGCCTCTGGCAAAAGCTGTCGCTACCAGCAAAGTCAAAGCACTTTTGCCCATCGGACTGACAGGGCCGAAGATCGCCCAGTTGGCGCGCTCGGCCGGATATCAGGGACGGATAGTGGGTGACCCTCTGCCGGATATGGCAACGATCGTGGCCCAGGCCAACCAAGCAGCCACATCTGGCGATGTGGTCCTTCTATCTCCAGGGGCGGCAAGTTTTGATATGTTTACCAACTACAAGCACCGAGGCGAGCTCTTCACAAAATTTGTAAAGCAGCTCCAGATTTGAATGACACCCAAGACAAAGCAAAAAAAATTGCAATCTTCGAAAAAAGTCGACCCTTATATTTTAGGTACTGTGTTAGTGCTGTTGGTCGCGGGCCTGATCGCGGTTTCTTCGGCATCGGCTGTCCTGTCTTTTGAGCGATTTGGCAACAACAATTATTATTTCTTCCGGCAATTGCTTTTTGCCGGGCTGGGCCTGATCGCCATGTTTATTTTCAGCAAGATTGACTATCATTTTTGGCGGAAATGGGCTACCCCCATCATGCTGGGAGCCGTCGTTCTTTTGATAGTGGTGCTGGTGCCTAAAATAGGGGTGAGGTCAGGAACGGTTGCGAGGAGCTGGTTTTTTTTGGGAAGTTTCGGGTTTCAACCCTCGGAATTGGCCAAGCTCGCGATTATTTTTTATCTGGCGGCCTGGTTCGAACGCAAGAAAGATGCTGAGAACAATTTTTGGTTCGGGGTGTTACCACCGTTGTTTGTGGCCGGCGGTGCTCTAGCCCTCGTGGTTTTGGAGCCGGATCTGGGCACCACGATTATTTTGGGCGCGATTATCATGATTCTTTTGTTTGCGGCCGGCACTAAACTGAGATACTTAGGCGGGTTGGTGGCTGCAGCAGGGGCGGCTTTGTGGTTTTTGATAGTGGCGGCTCCGTACCGCGCTCAGCGCATCGTCACTTTTTTCGATCCGACTCTGGATCCGCGCGGGAGCGGCTACCAAATCAATCAAGCACTTTTGGCGATAGGTTCCGGCGGGTTTTGGGGATATGGTTTTGGCGCCAGCCGGCAAAAACACAATTATTTACCGCAGCCCATCGGCGACTCGATTTTTGCGGTCATGGCCGAAGAACTCGGCTTCAGCCGGGTAATTTTCGTAGTTTTGATTTTTGCCTTGCTCATTTTCAGCAGTTTACGGCTCGCCAAGAAAGCGCCTGACAAGTTTGGACAATTGGTCACCATCGGCATCACTGGCTGGATTGGCGTCCAGGCCCTCATCAATATTGGCGCGATTATCGGATTGGTGCCTCTGACAGGCGTGCCCCTGCCGTTTATCAGTTACGGGGGTTCAGCATTGCTGGCGATTTGCGGGGCAGTCGGTGTTTTGTTGAATATATCCAAGCAGAGGTTATAATACAGTTATTATGAAAATTGACGGTCTTGGAAACAAAACGATTTGGGAACAGGCAGTATCGAAACGACTCAAATCCCTGCGGCAGCGGCTGGGCGCTCCCCGAAAAATAGAGCACAAATATTTTTCGGCTCTAAGCCAAAATTTTCTGGATTTTCTAGCTCACGTTTTGCCCCGTCAGCGCTTGCGGGGACTTTTCATTTTTACCCTCTCCGGTTTTTTGCTTTTGTTTTTACTTCTCGGGTTGCGTGAGTTGAACGCAGGGGCACTGGCAGGCAAAAAAATCTTAGGAGCTGCCACAACTGGAGTGCAATTTTTGCAAGACGGAAAAATCGATCCCGCTTTTGTGAGTTTTCAGGAGGCGGCAAACGAAATTGCCGACTCTAACGACGCCTGGGTCAAAGTGCTAAACATCCTACCTTTAGGCGTGACTTCCTCGGACCTGCAAAAGGCGGCAGAGGATATTGTCTCGGCTTTACGCTCCGCCAGCAGTGCAATAAAAATTTTTCAGCAGGTTCGCCTGGTCTGGGATCCTTCTTCCAATTCTTCGGATCAGCAGCTCTATGACGGGCTCAAAAATACCCATACTTACTTTCAGGACAGTCTAGATCGCATCACAGCGGCCAGCGAGGCGCTAAGCCGCGTGAATTTGGCATTTTTTCCGAGCAACGTGCAGGTTCAAATCAGAGAGGCGCAGTCTCGTTTGAATCTGGCGCAGACGGGTTTGCGGGGCACAATTTCTGCGGAAGATCTGCTACTGAATCTTTTGGGAGGGCAAAAAAAGTCTTATATGTTGATTTTTCAAAACAATAACGAGGCGCGCGCTACGGGCGGTTTTATCGGCACGTACGGGCTCGCAGATTTTGATAACGGTCGCATACAGCTCTACCGTATAGATAGTATTTACAACCCGGACGGTCAGCTCAAAGAGCTGATCGCGGCGCCCGGACCGCTTCAGCGCCAGGAGACAAGCTTCTGGGGAATGCGCGACAGCAACTGGTTCGTGGATTTTTCCGAGAGCTCCAGAAAAATTTTGAGTTTTCTCCAAAAAGAAACGGGGATTGAGGCGCAAGGAGTCATTTCATTTACCCCGGACGTGTTTGAAAAATTTTTGGCCTTGACCGGTCCGATCCCGATGCCGCAGTATGGCGTCACTTTGACTGCGGAGAATTTCCGGGAGACGGTGCAATATAAAACTTCGATTGACTATGATAAGCAGCTCAACCAGCCGAAAAAATTCCTTGCTGATTTTGCCCCTCTGCTTTTGAGCGGATTGACTGCACTTCCGTCCAATCAGTGGCTCGGGGTTCTCGACATTCTGGCGGAGATGGTCGCAAAAAGGCAGATTTTGATGTATTCGTCAGATCCAGAGTTGGAGTCTGCGATCAGTGCTTTTCGGGCAGACGGTGCTGTCGCGAAAACGAGCGGTGACTATTTGGCTATTTTCAACAGCAATGTCGGCGGCGGAAAGACGGATCAAAATATTCAGCAAAAAGTGGAAAAGCAAATCAACGTGATCTCCGGCGGAACGGCAATCGTTGATCTGAAAATCACTCGCACCCATCAAGGGTTTGATGAGAAATATTTCCCGAAAAATGTTGATTTTATGCGCGTATTAGTCCCGCCGCAAGCGCAGCTCCTCTCGGCTTCCGGCTTTGATGATGCCGCACTTTCGTCATCTACTAGGCCTGATGCTGCCACTGACTCTGATTTGGCGGTTTGGGATGCCTCGATCAAGAGGGATGACGTCAACAAGATGTATACGGGTCAAGAGGCTGGTCACACGTTTTTTGCGAATTGGCTCGAGCTCGATCCGGGGCAGACCAAGACAGTGGAACTGAAGTACGAAATCAGCTTTGATCCCGGGAGCGGGTTTACTGAGATGGTTCAGAAGCAGCCCGGAGCGCCGTCCTACACTTTCGTGCAGACTGTGAATTATTTACCGGGCCTTGTTAAATTTTTCTACCCGCCGAGCTTTTCTCTTTCCGGCCAAACCTTGACCCTTTCGGAGAACATAGACGGTAGCCAATTTTATGGAGTGATTGGAGAATGAGTGCGCTCAAAGCGACCATTCTCATAGCGAGTTTCAGCATCCTGTCGAAACTTTTGGGGGCAGTGCGCCAAGCCGTATTTGCCCATGCTTTTGGCGCTGGGGTTGAGTCTGATATTTATGTAGCCGCTTTCCGGGTGCCTGATTTGCTTTTCAATCTCTTGATTTTGGGCACGCTATCGGTCGCATTCATCCCGGTTTTCGTTGATTATTTGGCCAAAGGAAGAAAAGAGGCTTTTCAGGTCGCTTCCACTATTTTCAACTTGACGCTCATATTGATGGCTGTCGTGGCGCTGCTTGGAATGTTTTTCAGCCCGCTGCTCGTAAAAATCATTGTGCCCGGGTTTTCTCGCGATGAGCAGGCCAAAACCGCGCTGATGACGCAAATCATGCTCCTGTCTCCTTTGTTTTTCAGCCTCTCTAGCGTCCTCACGAGTGTTTTACAGTCTTTCAAAAGATTTGTTTTGGCTGCCATCGCGCCGCTTTTTTACAACTTTTCTGTAATTATCGGGATCGTTTATCTTTACCCGCGGTTTGGTTTGAAAGGAGTGGCTTGGGGAGTGGTCCTGGGAGCGTTTTTGCATTTCGCAATTCAGTTTCCGGCCACGTTTCGTTTGGGTTTACGGCCTTTTGAGTATTTGCGTTTGTCTGATCCGGGAGTGCGCAAGATCGGCAAGCTTTTTTTCCCTAGAATATTTGGAGTCGAACTGGGCCAAATTGCCCTCCTGGTCGCCTCGGTCATCGGCAGCTTCGCCGGCGCTGGCAGTTTGGCAGTTTTTTATTTTGCATATGATTTGGAGACCGTACCTTTGGGTGTTTTCGCCATTTCTTTCGCTATCGCGGCTTTTCCAACCATGGCCGAGCTTTACGGCAGAAAAGACAAGGAAGCATTCAAAACTTTTTTTTCACAAACGGTTGTCCAAGTGTTGTTTTTGATGATCCCGATTTCCGTCCTGACCCTGTTGCTGCGCGCTCAGATTGTGAGATTGATTTTGGGCGCGGGGTCGAATACGCATTTTACATTCAGTGACACCAAATTGACGGCCCAGGCCATGGGATTTTTCGCCCTGTCTCTATTTGCGCAAAGCCTGGTCCCCCTTTTGGCGCGAGGGTTTTACGCTTTGCAGAACACGATTATTCCGGTCCTGGCCGGATTTGTCGCAGCGGTCGTAGATATAGTTCTTTCCATTATTTTTACTAGATTGTGGGGACCGACCAGCATGGCCTTGGCTTTTTCTATTGGGATCACGGTGCAGATGATTATTCTTTTTGCAATCTTGCACCGCCGCTTGCACGGTTTGCGAGACGATTTTTTGCTCCTGCGAACCATCAAAATTTGCATCGCCTCAATCGTTATGGGGATTATGACGTTTATCACTTTGTACGCAGTAGCGCCCTTCGTAAACATGAGCACTTATTTGGGGGTCGCCACACAGACAATGGCTGCCGGTTTGGTGGCCACTTTAAGTTATTTTTTGGCAGGCTTGGCGATAAAGCTGCCGGAAACCAAAGGGCTTTTGTCAATCTTGCAATCCTGGTTTGGCAAATTCTCCAAACCCGTCACCGCCGCGATAGTGAGCATGTTTACGGATTTGAAATAGGTTTTTGCTTTCAATTTTGGAGCCTGCCGCCCCCCTTGACCAGGGGGCTTTTTTGTGCTAGTCTACCACCTAAAACTTACAAGGAGAATAAACGATATGTTAGACCTAGTCTCCCTCTCAATTTTGCTAACTGTCGTTTATTCGTGGGAAGATTTGAAACACCTCGCGCGACGGGTGGCTCGTATCCTGGCCCGCAGCCGGGAACCGATTAAGATCGTGGTTTCCAATCTGGACAAGTTGGTTGGTACCTTGGTGATGCTGGGCACTTTTCCAGCAACACTTCTCTTTTTCGTCAGCAGTGGAAAAACCTTTTTTGCTAACTTAATTTATGCCGCAGCAGGGTTGCTGTTGGTGTCTGTGGTCGCGGCCGGAGTGTCAGCTGTGCTCAAACGCGCGCCCTTGGCCATGGAATACGGTGGGGCAGCCGGATTAATCCCGATTGGGTTTTCTGCCGTGACTTTGTTCTTCCCGACATTTCGAATGGCGAGCAACCTGAGTCTGCTGCCGCGCCGGACTCTCGCGCAGTTTAGCTTTCTTTTGAGCCTGCCGCTGTTGCTGGGTTTTGTGTTGGGCAAAGTCGCTGGGGTTGCCTCCGCAGGCGAGGAGTACTTACCCAATATTCAAATTCTAATTCTGGTTTTGATCGCAGCACTTTTTATGAGAATTTCCTCTAATTTCTTAGGCAAACATTTCCGTCTGTACCAGCTGAACGGTTGGTTTAGTTATTTCCGCATAGCACTCGGCATCGTTCTGGGTACCATACTTCTGCTCGGTTTTTGGCCTTGACACAAAGTGCGAATAGGGCTAGGCTCACTAAGCCAAAAAAATCAGGGAAGGAGGGAACCTTGGTCAAACATAAGGACATTTTCGCAGGAGCGCGGACTGCTGAGGAAAAAATTAAGCGAGTCTTGTTGAGCCTTCGTGATGGCACAACGACGACTATGGCGGCGCAAGCCCAACTGCAAGCAATTGCTACTAACAGTTACCCGGGTCGTGAGATCGATTGGAAGGACGTCAAGCAAATGCTTGACCAGATCGTTAACAGCGTGTATGAGGCACTGCCAGCGCCAGATTTGAAGAGGGTCTGTGACGTGATTTGCGGACCTGTGGAAGAAACTGGTGATGCGCGGGAGTGAGATATGTTGCAAATCTCTCCCGCGCTGTTTTTAATGACAGGGGAGCGGAATCCTGGTATAATTTTAGTTATTATGGAGCAGACCAAGATCAGAAATTTTTGCATTATCGCTCACATTGACCACGGCAAATCCACCCTCGCGGACAGGCTCCTGGAAATCACGGGTACCATCGAAAAGCGGAAGATGAAAGCGCAAATTCTCGACCAAATGGATTTGGAACGCGAACGCGGTATCACTATCAAGCTGCAGCCAGTGCGCATGCAGTACCGCGGTTTTGAGCTCAATCTCATTGACACGCCTGGGCACGTGGATTTCAGCTATGAAGTCAGTCGGTCCCTGGCCGCCTGTGAGGGCGCGATTTTGGTGGTTGACGCGACGCAGGGGATTCAGGCGCAGACTTTGGCCAACGTCAATCTGGCCATTGAGCACAATCTCGTGCTCGTTCCGGTCGTAAACAAAATCGATTTGCCTAATGCCGAACCGGAAAAAACCGCATTGGAAATGAAAGAAACTTTTGGTTTTGCCGATGATGATATTTTGTTCGTTTCAGCGAAGACCGGCGAGAACGTCGAGGAAATTTTACAAAAAGTCATCGCCAAAGTGCCGGCCCCGCGAGGCAACGCCGCAGCCCCTTTGCAGGCGCTGATTTTTGATTCCAAATACGACAAGCACCGAGGCGTCGTGGCTTTTATCCGCGTAGTCAGCGGCCAAATCGTCACCAATGATAGCATCCTGATGATGGTGCAGCAAGCCAACGCCCAGGCCTTGGAGGTAGGGTATTTCGCGCCGGAGCTTCGCAAAAACGAGGAGCTCACTGCCGGCGAGGTCGGCTATGTGGTTACGGGACTGCGGGATGTCGCGGCGGCAAGAGTCGGTGATACGATTACACAGAGCAAAATGCCGGCCGCCCAGCCGTTGCCTGGGTATAAAGAGATCAAACCCATGGTTTTTGCCTCGATTTTTCCCACGTCCGGAGACGATTATCATATTTTGCGCGATGCCATGGAAAAGCTCAAACTCAACGACGCTTCCCTGACTTTTGAGCCAGAAAATATTCCGTCTTTGGGATTTGGGTTTCGGACGGGTTTTTTGGGGTTGTTGCACATAGACATTGTGCAGGAACGTTTGTCGCGGGAATTCAATCTTGATCTCGTCTTGACCGCGCCGACTGTTGCCTATGTCGTGAAAAAACACGACGGAAGCGAGCTGACGATATATACTCCGACCGAACTTCCGGATCTGTCGGCGGTCGAGAGCATCGCGGAGCCGTGGGTGGGGCTTCACGTTCTGACCCCAGAGAAATATCTCGGCAGTATCATGAGTCTGGTCACGGGCAGGCGCGGCGTGTACAAATCAACGAGCTATCTGGGGCCGGGGCGTTTGAATCTTCACTTCGAGGTTCCGCTTTCGAACATCATCAGCGATTTTTACGACAAACTGAAAAGCGTCTCGTCTGGTTATGCTTCGATGAATTATGAGGTGCTTGATTTTCGGGTGGCGGACCTGGTCAAAGTCGACATCTTGGTCGCTGGGGATCGCGCGGATGCTCTGTCTTTTATTATTCATCAGGACTTCGCTGAGGCTGAAGGCCGCCGGACTGTAGAGAAACTGAAGACCCTCATCCCGAAACAATTTTTTTCGGTCGCTCTGCAGGCTGCTATCGGGAGCAAAGTCATTGCCCGCGAGACAATCGCGGCTTTACGCAAAGACGTCACAGCCAAACTCTATGGCGGCGACGTGACTAGGAAGATGAAGCTTCTGAAGAAACAAAAAGAAGGCAAAAAGCGGATGAGACAGGTCGGGCGGGTAGAGATTCCCCAAGCCGCATTTTTGGCCCTAATGAAAAAGTAGCAGTATAATTGGTCTTATAAAACGCCGCTCTGGAAAAGCGGTATCAAAGTGAACATCACCATGGCAAGGACCATGAGGATGGCGAGAGTGAGTGCGATTTTGTCGACGATTTTGCGATTTCGAAACATTGCAAATTGAGTATAACATATTTAAGCCGCGACACTTCAAATGAATCTGGATTTTCTCAAATCGAAATTTTTCATCGCCGTCGGCTCGACTGCCCTGATCTTGCTCCTGTATTCTCTGGCCCTGCAGCTCAATAAAAGCTATGTGATCCACAAAGAGATAAGCGATTTGCAGTCCCAGATCGACCATTTCCAGTCTCAAAACGACGAAATGCTCAAACTCATCGCTTACCTCAAGACGCCGGAATATCAGGTGCGCCAGGCCCGGCCGCTTCTCAACCTCCAAAAGCCGGGCGAGTTTGCGGTGGCACTTCCTCCTGTTCCAGACGACCAAACAGGAGCCACTGCCGCGTCAAAACCAGCCGCTAATCAGACTGCCTCAAACTTGCGGGCTTGGTGGGACTATATTTTTGCTCCGCATTAATTTTTGATCTACATGACTGAGCCAAAATCCGTTTCAAATTCTGTTCACCGAGGGCGCCACTTTGTCATAGTTGTTTTGTTGGGATTGCTCGCTGTTTTTTTGGCGCTCGCTCTGTTTACAGTTGGCGTTTATAGACTGGGATGGGACAATTTTTTCACTCGCGCTGTCGCGAAAACGATTCCTCTGCCTGCAGCTTTTGTGAGTGGGCATGCGATTTATCTGTCGCAGGTTTACGAGCGACTGGGGATGGCAGAAAAGCTGGCCGCAAACCCTGTTCCTACCAAACACGAGCGACAACAAGCCATCATGAACAGTTTGATTGACGAACAGATCATCGCTGACCTTGCCCGCAAGTTGGGCATAGTCGTGACTGAAGATGACCTATCCAGGTACTACCAATATGTTTTGGCCGAAGTCAATCTGAAACCACAAGATGCTGCGGCCGAAATAAAAAAATCTTTTGGGGTGTCTGAGGCAGTATTTCAAACCCAGATCGTTCTCCCGGATCTGCGGAGGGCAAAACTGGTCAGCGCCTTTCTCGAGGGGTCTCACGACTCAGCCGGATACCAAGCGGCTGTCGCGGCCGGGCAAGACCTATCCAGCGGGCAGGATTTTGCGGCAATTGCTGCAAAATATAGCCAGGACGAAACCAGTAAGCATATCGGCGGGGACATTGGTTTTTTGACCAGGGATGAGTTGCCGCCGTGGGTGTCTGATCAGGTGTTTGATCTCAAGGTTGGGGAAGTGAGTGGCATTGTCGTGTCGAGCGATGGCTATCATATTTATCAGGTGCGAGTGCGTGATGACCGCAGCAATCCTGGCAGGCTGCAGCTGCGGCAGATTTTTCTGAAAGGCCCGTCATTTGACGAATTTTTGCAGAAGCAGCGCCAGAATTACCGGGTGTATGTTTTTGATAAGATATAATATAATCTGTAAGGGTTCCATCATAAGAAGCGTAACCTCAAACTGCGACGTGCGGGTGTAGTACAATGGTAGTACGGTAGCTTCCCAAGCTATAGACGAGGGTTCGATTCCCTTCACCCGCTGAGATTTTGACAGGCGGGGATTCTCGTATCACGTTCCAGAGCCCGGGGTTTAGCGGCCAAAATTACATTCCACGGTTTAACATTTCACACCGCGACTTTTAAGATTGCATGAATACAATAGAAAATAAAAAATTAAATGATGCCACCTTTCCAGAATTAGCAGCTGAAGCTGACAATGGTAGGAGAGGTCAGGGTGCGGTTGTAGAAGTGATCGGGCGACTTAAATTGGCCATTGAAAATTTAGATGATTCAACAACCAGGTTGAGCCGTTGGTTGGTATTTTATACAATCGTTTTAGTTATTTTAACCGCTGTGCTAGTCACGTTTGGCTGGTATCAAATAAAAGGACTCAAAACTCAAATAGCTGATTCAGAGAAGGCAACCTCGGAGCAGTTGACGGAAGATTTTAACCGGGACATCAGTAATGGCACCAACACAGCAATTATTTCCGCGATAGACGAAAGCAGGCCAATTCGCAAAGAAAAGGGCGGAAATTTTACTGATTTCCAGTTAGATAATTACTTAGGGGTGTACGAGATTATGGATGGGGCTTATGCAAATAAAATAATATCTAAGGATGATTTTTGCGCGCAATTTGAGTTTTACATAAGCGGAGCAAACCAGAACCAAGAAGTTAACAATTATATCAACGAGCAAAGGAAAATTTACAAGCAGCCGGGTATATTTGGTGGTTTTAAGGATTTAGCAACGCGAGCAGAACAAGATTGTAAATAGTTTAAGAAAATAGTGAATCAAATCAGTTTTAATTTCATAAGTACTTAAAACAAATCGAAAAAAATAACAATACCAAAATTCGCTCCGAAGGCCGCAGGTCTATTGTAAAGGCCATCACTTATCGCACGGTGGTCCTTTTGTCTGATGCAGTTGTGATTTATCTGTTCACGCGCCGCTATGACCTCACTATCGGCCTGATTGTTGCCACCAACCTCGCAAGTACGATTTTGTATTTCATGCACGAGCGAGTTTGGGATCAGGTCCAGTGGGGCAGGAAACAAGTGGGGGATGGCTCGGACCACACCCCGGAATTGGGCGGTTGAGTCTCTAATCCGCTAGAGAAAAAATCTATGTTTAAATTGTTTGGAGTGCTAATCTTGGTAGCTGGCGAAGCCACGGCTATTTATGCCGAGATGATTGCGGCCAGAAATTTCGGCACAGTAGACAGGCCGTTTTTGCAGGTCTTCCTGAAAGTTTTTTTGATCATGGTTTTGGCGGCAGGGATTCTGATGACAGGCTATATGCTCAATTATCGCTCGTTCAAGAACATTTGGGTCGTCAGTGTTATATCCATCACCTCGATTCTTTTTTTGGAACCCCTTCTGGCCTATACGCTTTTTCGTCAGTTGCCCACGCGCGGAGCGCTCATCGGTCTGGTCCTGGGCGCTTTGGGCTTTATCGCGACGATATTTTTTTAGAAATTTAGCAAGTTTTGGAGAAGACTTGGAAAGAGACTGTTTTTTATTTGTCGCATTGTAATTGCAATAGAGTCTTTTTTTGTTTATACTGTAATGTCGTATGCTAAAGGAGGCATCATGGCGAGAAAACGGAAGCCAAATTTGCGCAAAAAACGAAAGGTCAATCTCTATGTTTACTATAACTATGACGTTGGTGGGGGAGGACTCCCTTTCGGACACCAGAGAGAATTCAGAGTTGAGTTAGAAATAGCAAAAGTGACTCTGGTAAGGCATCGGGCGGAAGCCAGAGAATTGAAGTCGTTAGTCGAAAAGCGCGGTGCTCCGATTGGGAAAAGAAAGTCTTTCCCCCGAGACAAGGGCTATTCACCTTCGAGTTATTCGCGGCAGTACTTGCTTCCGACCAACCACACGGTTCGGTCCCTCGAAGCCCGAATTCCTTACGTGGGCGTACTCTAGGCGCATCGGCAGGAGCAGCGTTAGAGGCGGGGCATGTCTGCACCGCCTCTTTTCATTTGCTGTTTGATTGTATACTTCCGGGTAGCAAAAAACGATCTATCTCCGGGATGTTTTTTTTCCATTTACAAATCCAATTTAGTTTTCAGCTTGACAAGATAGAGCGCAAGTATAAATATAACTAGTTACCGGTTTCTATTTCTATGCTAGATTAGTTTCCAGGTTCTTTGGAAAAGTCGCAGTGGAGGGGTGATGAGATGGCCAAAAAGCATGCGGTGATTTTGTGTCTGACCCTCAGCTTTCTTTTCCCTGCTCATCCTTGCGCCCAGCAGTCGGGCGGTTCGGAGAACCAGGTGATCAAGGCAGATGTCAAGTTGGTGCAAGTCCCTGTGGTGGTTTTCGGGCCGAAAGGCGAAGTAGTCATAGATCTGAAGTGTGAGAACTTTCGGCTCTATGTGGACGGAGTCGAGCAGAAGATCAGTAACTGCTTGCACGACCCGGTTCCGCTTGCCATTGCCATAGTGGTAGATTTGAGCAGCAGTATGCGGCCTTATGTGACCTTTCTCCAAGAAGCCGTCTATGAGGCATTGGATGAGCCTCAGACAGACAACCAACTCCACAGGGAAGTTTACCGGGGCGACAAATTTATGGTCATCACCTTTGCCAGCCGAGCGAGCCTCAAGATTGCGTTCACGAGCGATCGCGAGGAAGTCAAAAAACAGCTCCCGCGCGTCTTAATCGTTGACACAAAAGGAACGACTGCGCTGTATGACGCCCTATATTTGGGTGTCAAAGAGGTCCAGGCAAAAGCAGGTAACATCCGGCGTGTTGTCATAGTGGTTACGGATGGGGTGGACAATCACTCCCGGTACAAGCCCAGAGATATCAGAGCGATGTTGAAGGAGGTCAAGGACACACAGGTTTTTTCAATCACCGCGGTGTATGATTTTTTTCTCGATTTGCTCCATGCGTTCGACGGCCGTGTAAAAGTGGAGGCCGCTGAATACGAAATCAGCGAGAAGGAGCGTCAAGGCCCTAAAGTTCTCAAGAATCTCACTGAAGCGGCCGGAGGAGAAGCTTTCAATGCCTACACTCCAGGGGATATTCCGCGGATCGTGCGCAGCATTTTATATGCTGCCCGGCACGAGTATTACCTGACTTTTGTTCCAGAGGATGAAGAATCCGGTCAGCCGGCCGACATTGACCGAACGCATAAAATCAAGGTCGTGCTAGTCCCGGAGGACAAGTATGGACGAGTCAAGGGTTATCAAGTGATTCCAGGCAGGCGCAGTTATTATCGACCAGGCAAGTAGATGACACGATTTTCAGCAGGCTGGGATGTGGGCTTTTCGCCACTCCCAGCCTATTTTAATTTTCAAATCAAAAAACACCCTCAGTGAGAGGGCGTTTTCCGTTTGATTGGTTCTTGGGATTTAGTTTAGCTCAAAAGTGACATTTACGTCAACTATGACGTCTTGCGAGCCAGGCTGGACCGGGGAGGGCACGCTGCCCCCACCGCCGAAACCGATGGCTTTCGTATCAGCTGCGTAGGGGATGGGCCCGGGGTAGCCGGTGTTTTCGGAAAAATTAACGACTTTGCCAAGCTTAACTCCCAGGGAATTGGCGAGGTCCTGGGCTTTGGCCTTGGCTTTCTGAATAGCTTGCTCGCGGGCCTGGGCTTTGATGGCATCCGGGTCATCAATGAAATAGGAGAGTGCATCAATTTGGTTGACCCCTTTGCCGGTGAGGCCGCCGACCAGCTGCCCGGCCTGGTCGAGTTTTCTGACTTTGACCGTGACGTTTTGATTGAGGGTGTAGCCGACGATGGTTTGTTGTTCAATGCTAGTCGGTTTTGAGTAGTCGTACTGCGGGTAGAGATTGTAGTTTGAGGTCTGAATGTCTTTGGTCTCGATCCCGAAAGTCTTCAAATAGGCTATCACTGTGGCCATTTTCTGATCATTGGTTTTCTGTACCTCGGCCGCAGTTTTCCCGCTGGTCACCACTGAAAAAGACGCCGAGGCCGTATCGGGCTGGGCTGAGACCTTGCCTTCTGCCGTCATATTGATGGTGCGAATTTTACTGATGTCCACTTGCTGAGGCCAGGTGTTGCGGATGAGCAAGCCGACAAAAGCGATTAAAAGTAGACCTAGTAGAGAGCCCAATATCGCAAGCGCGTTTTTGAGATTGTTGTTCATAGGTTAATCTTAATAATTCTAGGTTCATAATACCAGTCCTGTGGGAAAGGGCAAATCAAAGAGCAGTCTGAAAATGTCCTGCGACCCATATCAAATGCTTCTCTGATATTTCGTTGTTTTTCCTCACATTTGTTGGTATCATAATGCCACTTGCCGACCTAGCTCAATTGGCAGACCTGCCCGCCCTCGCCCAAGCCCACGTAGCTCAATTGGTAGAGCAACGGTATCGTAAACCGTAGGTTCTCGGTTCAATTCCGAGCGTGGGCTCGGGCGTAGGCAGGCGGGGCAGCACCTTTCCGCCAAAGGCGGATAAACTTCAAGCGAAGGTCGTCACGAACGTTAGTCGGGACCATCGGCTTTGAAAAAAACGAAGAGAGCAAACCCCGCAGGTTCAGGCAAAAATAGGTCCTGGTGTCAAGCCCCCAATGTCTTGACACCAAGCGCTCAAACAAGAGAAAATTCAGGTGGTATGATCCTTCAAAAGCTTTGCAAATAAGGCTTTTTTTGTTATAATTAGCCTCAAGAACCATGGAAGACATTCAAAAAGACGGGAAACAAAAAACAGGCCTAAATAAATCAGCTCTGGTCTCGATTGCTTTTGAGCTCGGGTTCATTATCGCGCTTCCAGTCCTGGTATTTGGGTTTTTGGGCAAGTGGCTGGACCAAAAAGCCGGCACCTACCCGATCTTGACCCTGGTGGGGATTCTCGGAGCAATCACTATGACGAGCATTTGGATCTACCGAAAGTTTAGAGTTTATGTACAAAAATAAATGTTGACTATTCCGCCCTTGGCGGCTGAGACAATTTTCAAAATCGGTTCGTTTCCGATTACCAATACCTACATCAATTCCACGATTGTGCTGGTGCTGTTTTTGATTTTGGGTTTGCTGATGCGAAAAAAGTCAGCCGAGATTCCGGGCAAGCTGCAAAATTTTATGGAAAGTATCTTCGAAGTTTGCTTGAAATATGTGGACCAGGTCACACACGATCGCAAGAAGTCTCTCCGTTTTCTCCCACTCGTCGGTTCGCTGTTTTTCTTTATCCTGCTTTCCAACTGGTTTGGCATCCTCCCAGGCGTGGGCTCCATTGGCCGGTATATCACTGAAGCGGGCCATACGGAATTTGTGCCCTTGTTTCGCCCTGCCAACACTGACCTTAATACGACACTTGCGATGGCCGCCCTGGGCGTGGTCGCGAGCCATATCTTCGGTATCATCGCCATCGGTTTTTGGAAATATGCCAACAAGTTCATCAAGCTTGGAGACATCTGGACAAGCTTTCGCCACGGCGGGGTCAGTATTTTTGTATCCTTCGTCGAGTTTGGCGTCGGGATTATCGAGATTTTTTCGGAAATCGCCAAAGTCGTATCCCTGTCGTTGCGGTTGTTCGGCAATGTTTTTGCGGGCGAGGTCCTGCTGTCGGTATTGGCGAGTCTGATTGCCTTGGTGGTGCCATTGCCGTTTATAGCACTTGAGGTTTTGATTGGGTTTATCCAAGCCCTGGTGTTTTCGATGCTGGTCTTGGTCTACCTGACAGTGGCGACCATGGAAGTGGAAGAAGCTCATCATTAGTTTGATAATTAATTATTTTAATTCTCAACCGACGCAATAAACCAAAAACCATAAAACCGTCGAGTATGAGAAAAAGAAAGGAATAAAAAATGCTAGATGCACAAACGACTGCGACTATCGTCAAAGGCATGACTATTGCCATTGGCGGAATAGCACCGGCCATCGCCATCGGCAAAACCGCCAGCAAGGCCATGGAGTCCATCGGCCGCAACCCGGAATCAGCGGACAAGATTTTTGTCCCGATGTTGCTGGGTATGGCCTTCGCGGAAGCTATCGCCATTTACGCCCTGGTCATTACGTTCATTCTCTAAACGATGATTTTACACCACCTCATTGTTTTTGCCGCCGCGGAAACGGCTCAGACCGGAAGCCAGCCCAGTTTCTTGGCGACTCTCGGGATCAACTGGAAATTGTTTCTGGCCCAGCTGGTGAATTTTGCAATCGTGATTTTTGTCCTGTGGCGCTGGGTGATGAAACCAGTCGTCGGTGCTTTGGAAGCGCGGCGGCAAAAAATTGAGGATTCGGTGCGGCAAGCCCAAGAAATAGAAACAAGGATGAAAGCGTTTGAAACCGAACGCGACCAGAAGTTTCAGCTAGCGCGCGTAGAAGCGGAAGCAATCCTGAAAAAAGCGACCGCGTCGGCTGACAGCGCTCGCCAGGAAATAACTTTGCAGGCGCGCGCGGAAGCAGAACGTATTTTGGCCGCTGCCAAGGCGGCGATTGAGGCAGACAAGCAGCAGATGTTGTCGGAGATCCGCGAGGAGGTGGCGAGTTTTACGGTCATGGCGACTGAGAAAATTTTACGAGAAAAATTGGGCAGTCAAAAGGATAAAGAATTGATTCAGGAGGTTTTCAAATCGCTGAAATGAAATACACTACCTCACAATACGCAATGGCGCTGCATCAGGCTATAGCGGAAACAAAACCCATTGACCAGGAGAAAGTTTTGGACAATTTCGTCTCAGTTTTGAAAAAAAACGGCGATCTCGCCAAGATTGATGAGATTGAGAGAGAATTTTTTAAATACGAGCGTGAAGCCAAAGGTATCAAGCTGGCGGAAGTGACCACCGCGAAGCGGCTTTCCGGCAGCGATGAGGAGAAACTTATAAAAGATTTAAACGAGTATGTAAGCGGGCAGGTGGAACTGAAGACAAAGGTGGATGAAGGTCTGGTTGGTGGCATTGTCATCCGCCTCGGGGATGAGATGATTGACGGCTCAGTCAGAAAGAGCCTGCGCGAGTTAAAAAACGAGCTTATTAAATAATTTTTTTTGGAAGAAAGATCTATACAGATGAAAGCAGACAAAATCATTGAAGATCTGAAAAGCCGCATTGCGGGATTTGCGCCGTCCGTTAAAGTGGAGAAGGTTGGTGAGATCCTCGACATGGGTGACGGCGTGGCGCGAGTCTCCGGCCTCACTCAGATCACAGCGCAGGAGATGGTTGAAATCGAAACCGCAGAAGGCAGGGTTTTGGGTGTAGCTTTCAACCTGCAGGACACACAGGTTGGGGTCGTCGTCTTTGGCAATCAGGAACACATTAAAGAAGGAAATTTGGTTCACGCTACGGGCCGGATTTTGTCCGTGCCTGTGGGCGAGGGGATTGTCGGACGGGTGGTGAATGCTTTGGGCGAGCCTGTGGACGGCAAAGGGGCGATCAAATCCTCCAAATTTTACCCGGTGGAAAAAATTGCGCCTGGGGTCATCACCCGGGAGTCCGTGCGCCAGCCTGTCCAGACCGGCATAAAAGCGATTGACGCGATGATCCCGATCGGCCGCGGTCAGCGGGAACTGATCATTGGCGATCGGCAAACTGGCAAAACTGCCATAGCCATCGATGCAATCATCAATCAAAAAGGTCAGAATATGATTTGCATTTATGTGGCCATCGGGCAAAAAGAGTCGAAGATCGCCAAGATCGTCAAAGAACTCGAAAAGCGCGGGGCCATGGAATACACGAGCGTGGTTTTGGCCGGCGCCGCGGAGCCGGCGGCCATGTCTTACATAGCGCCATATGCCGGGTGCGCCATGGGGGAATACTTTATGGATCAGGGCAAAGACGTTTTGGTGATTTACGACGATTTGTCCAAGCACGCAGTAGCTTATCGCGAGATTTCCTTGCTCTTGCGGCGGCCGCCGGGACGCGAAGCTTATCCAGGGGACGTTTTTTATCTCCATTCCAGGCTTCTGGAACGCGCGGCCAAATTGAACAAGGATTTTGGCGGCGGTAGTCTCACGGCTTTGCCCATCATTGAGACCCAGGCCGGGGACAATTCGGCGTATATCCCGACCAATGTCATTTCTATCACAGACGGGCAAATATATCTGGAAACCGATTTGTTTTACCAGGGCATCCGGCCAGCGCTCAACGTTGGTCTATCAGTATCGCGTGTCGGTTCGTCCGCGCAAATCAAGGCGATGAAAAAGGTCGCCGGCAAACTGCGTCTCGACCTCGCCCAATATCGCTCGATGGAAGCGTTTGCTCAGTTTGCCTCGGATCTCGACGAAGCGACCAGACATCAGATCGAGCGCGGCCGTCGCGTCACCGAAGTCCTCAAGCAGCCCCAGTATATGCCCGTCCCTGTCGAAAATCAGGTTGCCATCATTTATGCTGTGACCAACGGATATCTCGACGATGTGCCAGTGGAAAAAATTAGCGAATTCGAAATGCGTTTTCAGGAATATCTCAAGGCCAATGGCCGCGATTTGCTCAATCATATTCGGGTGAAAAAAGAGTTGGAAGGGGAGATGGAAGAAAAGCTCAAGCGCCTCGTCGAAGAATTCAAAAAACTTTTTAGATAAATCTATGCCCGCCACGAAAGATATCCGCCGCAGAATCAAGTCAATCAAATCCACCCGCCAGATTACCAAGGCCATGGAGCTTGTTTCAGCTGCCAAAATGAGAAAGGCCCAAGCGCAGGCTCTGGGCACCAGAACTTACGCGCAACTCTCACAGGAATTACTCCGAAAGCTGTCCAGCAAAATTCACCCGCAAGCCCACGCGCTCTTGCGCCGCCCGAAAGAAAGCAATACAGTCGCTGTGATAGTCATCGCGTCGAATCGCGGTCTCATCGGCGGTTTCAACAACAATGTCATCAATAATGCGCTCAATTACACCAAACAAGCGAACGCCAAAAAGTTTGAGTTCATTCCTTTGGGAAAAAAAGCTCAAAACGCTTTGTTAAAGAAAGGCCAAACTATCGCTGCGCAGTTTGAGAAAAAGGATTCAGGAATTTCCGAGATAGATGTCTTGCCTTTGGTCAAGCTAGTTACTGATGATTTTGTGGCTGGCAAGTATGATAGAGTCGTTTTGGTATATATGGATTTTGTCAGCACTTTAGTGCAGCGTCCTGTTATTCGCGAGTTGTTGCCCCTCTCCGACCAAGTTGTCGCTGCCACCGTTGCTTCAGGTCAGGATTGGGAGGATGAGGAAGGCGACTACATAAACAATACGGATTATCTTTTTGAGCCTGACCCTGATCAAGTTTTGGAAAATTTGTTGCCGAGGTTGGTGGAAATCCAGATTTATCAGGCTCTTCTGGAAACAAATGCCGCCGAGCACTCGGCTCGGATGGTAACGATGAAAAACGCTACGGATGCTGCCGGTGATCTTGTGGATGAATTGATTTTTGAATACAACCAACTGCGGCAAGCTGCCATTACCAAAGAGATTAGCGAAATTGTTTCCGGGCAGCTGGTCCTAAGCAAATAATTTAGGCAGCTGATAAAGAAAGTCTCAGATTTATTGACAAGATTGGACAAAGCGTATGGATAAAACCACAAAAAAATCAGGAGTAATCACGCAAGTCATCGGCCCGGTAGTGGACGTCAAGTTTGAAGAGTATCAGCCCGCTATCTACAGCGCTCTCGAAACGCCACGGCCGAAAAGTCAAAGTGTGGCGGCTGGCACTGGCCGCGGACAATATATAGTTTTGGAAGTCGCCCAAGCTTTGGGCGGAGGCGTTGTTCGCACCGTTGCCATGGATTCGACTGACGGGCTGATGCGCGGTCAAGAAGTGCGCGATACCGGCGCGCCGATTACCGTTCCAGTGGGCAAAGAGACTTTGGGGCGCATTTTCAATGTCCTCGGTGAGGCAGTCGATGGAGAAGCAACGCCGGAAACCAAAATCAGATACCCGATCCACAGACCAGCGCCGAAATTTACCGAGCAATCGACGGAAACACAGATTTTGGAGACAGGCATCAAGGTCATAGACTTGATTTGCCCGATTCTCAAAGGCGGCAAAGTCGGGCTGTTTGGCGGAGCGGGCGTGGGCAAAACCGTGATTATTCAGGAACTCATCAACAACATTGCCAAAGCGCACGGCGGTGTGTCCGTATTCGCTGGCGTGGGGGAACGCACTCGCGAAGGCAACGACCTTTATCATGAAATGAAAGAAGCCAAGGTGCTCGACAAACTGGCGATGATTTTCGGGCAGATGAATGAACCGCCGGGAGCGAGGGCCCGGGTGGCCCTGTCTGGTTTGTCCATGGCTGAGTATTTTCGGGACGAGCAACGCCAGGACGTGCTGATGTTTATTGACAACATTTTCCGCTTCACCCAAGCCGGATCCGAAGTTTCCGCCCTCCTCGGGCGTATTCCCTCTGCGGTGGGATATCAGCCAACGCTAGCTACAGAAATGGGGGAGCTGCAAGAGCGCATTACCTCGACCAACAAAGGCTCCATTACTTCTGTGCAGGCAGTTTATGTGCCTGCCGACGACCTCACTGATCCGGCTCCGGCGACGACTTTTGCCCATTTGGACTCAACAGTAGTTTTGGCGCGTTCTCTGACTGAGCTGGGGATTTACCCGGCAGTCGATCCGCTCGATTCGACGTCGACCATATTAGACCCCAACATTGTCGGCAAAGAGCATTATGATGTCGCGCGAGGAGTGCAAAAAGCTTTGCAGCGCTTCAAGGATTTGCAAGATATCATCGCGATATTGGGCTTGGAGGAACTTTCTGATGAGGACAAGGTCATCGTTTCCAGGGCCAGAAAAATTCAACGTTTCCTGTCGCAGCCATTTTCGGTGGCGGAGACTTTTACGGGTCGGAAGGGCGAATATGTCCCGCTCAAAGAGACGGTCAAGGGTTTCAAGAAGATTTTGGATGGTGCGTACGACCATATACCGGAGCAGGAATTTTATATGAAGGGCTCCATCGAGAGTGTCAAAGCTTAAATTTTTCGTCCCAGGCATTTTTTTCCAAGGCACAAACCAATGGCAAAGCTAAACTTTAGGATAGCCACGCCCGAGCGCGTGGTCTACGAATCCGAGGTCGAACAGGTCACCTGCATGACGCAAATGGGCGAAGTGACGATTTTGCCAAACCATATCCCTTTGGTCGCGACCCTCGTGCCAGGAGAGCTGAAAGTTATCGAAACAGGAAGTCAGAAGTACATGTCGGTGGCCGGCGGTTTTTTGGAGGTGCGGCCAAACAACGAAGTCGTCATTTTGGCTGATGCCGCAGAGCATGCCGAGGAAATCGACCTGGCCCGTGCCGAAGAAGCCAGAAAACGGGCCAAAGAGCTCATGAAAGAGCCGGCCCAGGGCGGCGGGACCATAGCCGAGGCGCAGGCCCTGCTGGAGCGTTCTCTTGCGAGAATTAAGGTGGGAAAGCGGAGGAAATACAAAGATGTCGGGCGACGTCCTTAAATACAACTGGCCGGACAAAAGTCTTTTGTCCACGTCAGCTTTTGGAATTATTGAGACTTTACGCAGGAAAGGTTATGAAGCTTTTGTGGCCGGCGGAGCAGTCCGGGATTTGCTTTTGAAACGGCCGATTCGCGAAATCGACATTGCCACGTCGGCGAAGCCCCAGGACGTGGAGAAAATTTTTCCCAAAACCATTCCAACCGGCAAAAAGCACGGCACTGTCACGGTGCGGCAAAAGGGTTTCAATTTCGAAGTCACGACTTTTCGCGTGGAAGGCCCTTACGAAAAAGCGCGCCGACCAACCAAGGTCAAATTCATCCGGTCCGCGGAAGAAGACGCCAAGAGGCGGGACTTCACGATCAACGCCATGTTTTATGACGCGGACAAAAAGCTGGTCCTAGACTATGTCCGTGGCATTGCCGATTTGGCGCACCGTCGCATCAATTTGGTCGGCGATCCGGAAAAGCGGATCAAAGAAGATGCGCTGCGCATGCTGCGTGCCGTCAGATTTGCCGCTACTTTACGTTTTGATTTGTCCAGAGAGACGCGGCGAGCCATTCAGGTCAATGCCAAGTTGATCACCAAGATATCGGGAGAGCGTGTGAAACAAGAACTCGACCGAATCATTGTGTCCGACAGAGCGTCAATCGGTTTCGGTTTGCTCGATGTGGTCGGACTACTTCCCCATATTTTACCTGAGTTGGATAATCTGCAAGGAATAACGCAGCCGAAAAATCAGCACTCAGAAGGGGATGTTTACGCTCATAGTCTCCTGGCTCTGGAAAATACTGACGAGACATATGATGAGGCGACGCGTTATGCGGTTTTGTTTCATGACTTGGGCAAGCCTTTGACCAAAGAGGTCAGCGCAGGCAAAACGACTTTTTACGATCATCAGGCGGTGGGGGCTGAGATTGCCCAAAAAATCTGTTCCCGGCTCAAATTCAGCAGTGCGGACACTGCGAAAATTGCGTGGTTGGTCAAAAACCACATGGTCCCTCACGATTTTGCGCAGATGAAACTTTCGACTAGGAGAAAGTGGGGCCTCAATCCTTATTTTTCCGATCTTTTAAGAGTCTATACAGCTGACGCCCGGGCTGCAATTCCAGCCTCAGGCCGCGTAAACAAAAATCCCCAGGGCTTGAAAGAGGGTTTGCAAATTTTGCAAGAGGTGAAAAACACGCCTGCCCTGAGAAAACCCCTCCTCTCGGGTAAGGATGTGATGAAAGTTTTGCAAATTGAGCCAGGACCGAGGGTTGGAAAAGTTCTGGCGTTTCTGGAGGAAAAGAAATTGGCCGGTGAGCTTGCCACGGCGGCCGCTGCTCTCACGTTTTTGAAAAAAAACAAAAAGTTTCTCAAGAACCTCTGAGGGCCTGGTTGCCAATAAAAGACCGGCCACTTGATTTTTTCGGAGTACTCTGATAGAATCTATTACACGACGCCGGGCAGAGTCGGCCATGGCCGAGCAGCTCGCAACGTGTGCTAGAATGGAAAATACATCGCGGGGTAGAGCAATGGCAGCTCGCAAGGCTCATAACCTTGAGGTTGGCGGTTCGAGTCCGCCCCCCGCAACCAAATATAATTCAAAAAAATGAGTGACAGTTTTGTCCCGCCGAATAAGCACAGTCAGCGCAATCGGGGGATTGTTTTTTTTCTCGGGATCGGCTTGGTCCTGTCCCTGCTAGTTTCCTTTATCTGGGTCGAGCCTTTGAGCGGCGCAGATCAGACTTTCTACGTGAAATACCGCCATGAAGCCTCGCCGCCCCTGATACCGAAGCTTTTCCCGCAAACTGCGGCGAGTAACTTTTCCGCTACGAGGACCCCGGTGCTGATGTACCACTACATTCGTACAGTCGTCAATCCTGGCGGTGATCCGCTTGGGTTTAGCCTATCCGTGACGCCGCAGGATTTTGAAACGCAAATTTCGTATTTGCAGCAAAATGGTTATAACAGTATTACTCCCGACCAGCTTTTCCAAGCGCTCGCGGGGAAAGCCCTATTGCCGGCAAGGGCGGTGCTTTTGACTTTTGATGACGGCTATGAGGATTTCTATACCACGGCCTTTCCGATTTTGAAAAAATACAACTTCAAGGCCACTGTATTTGTGGTCCCCGGTTTTGTCGGAGAGCCTGATGGGCGGTACCTGACGTGGCAGCAGGTCAAAGAGCTTGATGCGTCAGGGCTCATCACTGTAGGCGCTCACACTATGCATCACGTCAATCTCGTGACCCATCCTGACGCTCCAGCGGAGATTTCGCAAAGCAAGGAGGTCCTGGAAAGTTTTCTAAAAAAGTCCGTTACTGCGTTTGCCTACCCGGGAGGGACGTATGATGAGCACGTGATAAATCTAGTGGCTGAGTCTGGGTATGATCTCGCTTTTACTACCAGATTCGGCATTTGGCACGATCTTTCGCAACGTTTGGCCCTCAGCCGTGTGCGTATAAGCGGCGGCCTTACAATGGAAAAATTCGTGGAGAGATTGAACGGGCAACTCAATATCCTAACGAAAGCCCAAACAGTCGCAATTCCTTGAAGTTTTTGCACTCATACTTTAAACTTATGAAGAGTCTGCCAGGGTAGCTCAGTTTGGTTAGAGCGAAGGACTCATAAGCCTTAGGTCGTGGGTTCGACTCCCACCCCTGGCACCACGCGTGAATCTGAGTTTCGATTTTCGTAAACCGTGAAAACGGTTTTCTGCAATCTTCACTCTATTCCCGCTTTCCCCAAAAATCCGTGCTCGTCCGCGCTAGGCGGGCTGCGCTCCTGGTTTTTGGGGGGCCTCAAAATTGATGCTCGCTTGGTGTAGCCTGGTCTAACACGTCTCCCTGTCACGGAGAAGATCACGGGTTCAAATCCCGTAGCGAGCGCCATTTCAATACGGTTTTGAAGCAGCACTTCCTTTTTGCCAAAGCTTTTTGTCAGGTTGCCATTATCATTTTTCATTGCTAGACTGTAGTGTTGAAGCTACGGTTTTATTGTTTGTCTGGATTGTCCGAAAAAAACTTGAGGAGGGGATATGACCTTAATAGAGCGGTACTACAAAACCCGTATCCGACCAGGGGTCTTCGCTGCGAGCGAACCCGACGCGGAATTAGCACACGAGTGGGGCATGAACAAACTCGTGAGAATTCAGAATAGTCGCTTTCTGACTGCGCTCGCCAGGCTTTTCTGCGTTTACTGCCACCCCATGCTCGAGACTGAAGTGATGGGTCTGCAGTTCCCAAATCCCTTTGGCCTCGCCGCGGGTTTTGACAAGTATTGCGAGGTCTATTCACGCGCTATTCCCGCGTGCGGCTGGGGTTTTTGTGAAATAGGCGGAATCACCGCGTTCCAGCAGTCAGGCAATCTTCTCCGCCCACGCATGAAGCGGTCACACGCGCATCAAGCCTTGTGGAATTTCATGGGATTCAACAACCCGGGCGCTCCCATAGCCGCAGCTACAATGTCTAGGCATCCTAAAGCGGTAGTGCCAGTGGGACTCAATGTGGGCAAGAGTAAAGCGACCCCGTTGGATGAGGCGGCCAGAGACTACTGCCACACTGTCACCGTGCTTTATCAACATGTCGATTTCGTCACAGTGAATCCCAGTTCACCTAATACGCCTGGACTGCGTGACCTCCAAAAAAAGACAGAGCTTTCAGACTTGCTTCGGGCAGTCAAAAAGACCATGGAAGCAATCGCGGATTGCAATGGCTTGCCCAGACTGCCGCTTGGCGTGAAACTGTCTCCTGATCTTTCGGATGAGGCTTTGGCTGATTGTATCGAGGTGTGCAAAGAAGTTGGCGCTGCTTTTATAACGTTAACCAATACCACGGTCGGGCGAGCCGGGCTCAATGGTTGGGATATTCCAGCGGATCGAGGCGGCGTCAGTGGGAAACCTTTGCGTGAAGCCTCGGAACGGATCCTGGCGCAAGTTTACCTCGCCCTTAATGGCCACCGGCCGAAGATAAATCTCATCAGTGTCGGCGGTATTTCAAACGCCCAAGAGCTCTACCGGCGGATCAGGCTCGGGGCCGACCTCTGCCAGGCTTACACTGCGTGGCCTTTCGAGGGACCTGATTTTGCCAGGCGGTGTCTCAAAGAGCTGGTCAGAATGCTCAAGTCCGACGGCTTCCGGCATGTTTCCGAAGCAGTCGGATCTGAGACCTGTATGTGTTCATGAGTCTGGTTTTCCTAGTTGGTGGTGCTGTGCTCCGGCGCGGCACCACCTTATTTTTTTGTCTTGCAGACGATCCAAACTTTTGCTAGTCTTTAGGGTCGAGGTTAATCTCACTGACCTCGTAGTTACTCGAAATCATCAAGGGGGAAAATATATGAATCCGAAACGTCTGCCGATTTATTTGGCTTTGGATGGCATGGAGATCAGTCAGTGCCTCCAGTTGTGCGGGAAAATCGGTGACAGAATCACCGGGGTCAAAGCAAATTCCCTCTGGCGGAAACAGGGAGCGAGCATTGCATCGCTTCTGATGCACGCCGGAGCCAATGAAGTGTTCGCTGATCTCAAGCTGCACGATATTCCCAATACCGTAGCGAATGATACCAAAGACGTAGCTGAAGCTGGGGCTGGAGTCTTGACTGTGCACGCAAGTGGCGGCTTGGAAATGATGCAGGCCGCGGTGAAGGCGTCCCCTGGACTTCGAATCCTAGCAGTCACTGTGCTGACTTCCCTGGATGCCTTGGCAGTTGGCAAAATATACGCTGGCCCACTGTTTGGGGTGGCTCTGCGTTTGGCGCGGCTCGCACTGACAGCCGGCGTTTGGGGTTTGGTCTGCTCTCCCGAAGACCTGTTGTTCTTGCGTATGTCCTCGCATTTTGATCCGGACGGGCTCCAGTTCGTCACTCCCGGAGTGCGCCTCCCTCAAGGAAATACTCATGACCAGAAACGAGTGCGGACGCCTTTCGAAGCAATTCGTGACGGCGCTGATTATCTCGTTGCCGGTCGTGAAGTCACGACGAGCTCGCAGCCTCTCGAAGTCCTCAAGAGATATGAGGAGGAAATCGAGCGAGGATTGGAGGAAAGGGCCCTTGCAGAAAGAATAATCTCCGGAACGACCTGAATGCGGCCTTGTAGAGGACCGGGAAGCCGAATTTCTAGGCTAGACTAACCGCCCAGGGTTTCAATTCTGAAGAGGAGAGCGCTAATGCAAAGCCAGTCTGAGTTCGATGAGAAGAGAATATCGTGTGCGCGAGCGTGGTTCAGGGCAGGTATTTTCCTGGACAAGACCAAATCACCGGGAGGGCAGGGCTTTAGGCTCAAACTGCATGAGAAGACGCCTGACGCGCCTCTATCTCCTTTTTATCTCAACTTCCGGCTCCTTCGTTCGTTCCCAACTCTCTTGCAAGAAACCGCGGAGCTGATGGAGGATATGGTGGTGGGCGATGATTTTGACCTCGTCGCCGATATCCCGACTGCGGCGACTCCACTCGTGACGCTCATCTCCCAGGACTTGCAGATTCCGATGATTACTCCTCGGGAAATGAAGACGCACTGGTCAGGTGCGGTCATTGACGGAGTCTACAAGAAAGGGCAGAAAGTGGTTGTCTTTGACGACCTCATCACGAAGGCAGACAGCAAGATTGCGAGTGCGAAACAGCTCACCGCAGAAGGACTGCTCGTCGGGCGGTTCGTGGTTTTGGTTGATCGAGAGCAAGGAGGTCTCGCTCAGCTCAAAGCAGCCGGATACAGCTGTGAACCGGCTTGGTTCCTGCAAGACCTTCTCGGACTGTACCGGCACGAGGGGTTACTAAGCCCAGAGGTTCATGTAGAGATTGTGACTTACCTCGAAGCCTGAAGGCGGACCTTTCGGATTTGTGGGGCGGCGGCACCTAGTGCTCGTCGCCCTTATTTATTTTCGAAGTCCTTCGGTAGGCCTGCTGTGGGCGGGCGAAAGAGGATGTGGTATGCTTAGAATATGAACTTTCAGGTCCTCACAATCGTATTGGTAGTAGCCGGCTTCGCGTTGGTGGTTTATTTTTTGTCGCGCCGGCCCAAAACAGATCCCGGCATGCAGGTGATGCTTGAATGGCTCAAGGAGATGCGCGGTTCTTCGGAGGTGATGCAGAAACGACTGGATGAGACCAACAAAACCATCAGTGACCGGCTCGACAATGCCGCCCGTTTCATCGGCGACCTGAAAAAAGAGCTCGGCGGCATGTCGCAAATCGGCCCTGATATCCGCAGGCTTTCCGAAGTCTTGGCCAGCCCGAAAGCGAGAGGGAATTTCGGGGAAGAAATGCTGGAGGAACTTCTCCGCCAAGTTTTGCCCAAAACAGCATATGAATTTCAGTACAAATTTAGAAGCGGAGAAGTTGTGGACGCGATGGTCCGAGTCGGAGACCATATCTTACCCATCGACAGCAAGTTTAGTCTGGAAAATTTTCGACTTTATAAAGAAGCGAAGACAGAGGATGCAGCAGCTGGTTTGAAAAAGGCTCTTTTGAAAGATATCAAGAAACGCGTAGACGAGATCCAGAAGAAGTATATTTTGCCGCAGGAAGGAACTTTTGATTTCGCTCTGATGTATGTGCCCAGCGAGGGTTTGTATTCTGAAGTATCAGAAGACCCCCAGATCGTTTCCTACGCGCGGGAAAAAAGAGTTTTTCTCGTCAGTCCGCAGAATCTCTATCTGCACTTGCAGGTGATTTTGCTCGGCCTCAAACGCGAACAGATCAGCGAAAAGGCCGGACAAATTTTAGCCATGATTACGGGGATTAAACAGGAGAGCGAAAAATTCGGCAGAAATTTGGAGATTTTGGCCAGTCATGTCAAAAACTCAGGAAATACTATGGGTGTTGTGCTTGGCGACTTTGCCAAGCTCAAGACAGCAATAGGCAATGCGGCAAATTTGGAATTACAAAACCCTCCGGAAGGTCGAACCGGAGACAAACTTTTGGAATAAATTAAAAAAATAACGAAAAAAATTATGGCACTAAATGATGTATTTGACGTTTTTGCAAAACATGAAGAGCAGCGCGTAGGAGTTTTTGTTGACGTACAAAATTTGTATTACTCTGCCCGGAATATTTACAATTCGAGGGTGAATTTTTCCGCGCTGCTCAAAGAAGCCGTGGGAAAAAGAAAGCTCATCCGAGCTATCGCCTATGTGATCCGCGCACAAATGCCGGAAGAGCATACTTTTTTTGAAGCACTGTCCAAGGCCGGCTACGAGGTCAAAGCCAAAGATTTGCAGGTCTTCTTCGGCGGTATGAAAAAAGGAGACTGGGACGTGGGTATCACCATGGATGTCATCCGGGTCATCAATAAGCTCGATACGGTAGTGCTGGCTTCGGGGGACGGGGATTATCTCGCTCTGGTCGAGTATTTGCAGAACTTTGGCATCAGGGTGGAAGTGATTGCTTTTGGGAAGAGCTCGTCCAATAAATTGGTCGATGCAGTCGACGATTTTGTGGATATGGATCATGCGCCCAAAAAATTCCTGATCCCGATGAAGAACAAATAGCCAATGTCCGCTCCGAGACCGATAGCTATATTCGATATAGACGGCACGATTTTTCGCTCCAGCCTCAACATTCAGCTTTTTGAGCGGCTGGTGCGCGAAGGGATATTTCAGTCTGCGGTTTTGCGTCGAGTGCGGAAATCCGAGGAAAAATGGCTCAACCGCCAGGGCCACTATGACGACTACGTCCACGAACTGGTGCGCGCTTATCAAAAAGCGATTGTGGGCAAAGACCGCAGGGATATTGTGCGAGTGAGCAAACGGGTCGTGGCTGAGCAAAAATATCGCACTTATCGCTACACCCGACATCTTCTCGAAAAAGTGCGACGCAAGTATTTTACGATTTGCATCTCTAGCTCGCCTCTGGAAGTCGTGCAGGAGTACAATAAGTTTCTCAAATTCGACAAAATTTACGGCTGGGAACTAGGCGTAAATGAACGTGGTCGCTACACTGGCGTGACCCTGCATTTGCCCGCACTTTATAAAAAGGAATTGATTGTCCGCTATGTCCAGGGCCACCACTTGAGTCTCAAAGGTTCGCTCGGAGTGGGGGATACCGAAACGGACATTGGGTTTCTCGAGCTGGTCGAGGAGCCGATCGCGTTCAATCCCAATGTGATTTTAGCAAGGTATGCTCGCCAGCATGACTGGAGAATTGTGATCGAGCGAAAAGATTTGATTGTCGAGCTGGATCCAAGAAAAGTGAAGTTTCTCAAAGTGTAACGAGCGCCCGTAGCTCAGTGGATTAGAGCGTCTCCCTCCGGAGGAGAAGGCCAGAGGTCCGAATCCTCTCGGGCGCACCAAAATAATGAGGCGAGTAATGGTGTTTGGCACATTTGATATTTTGCATCCTGGTCATATTTATTTTCTCAAGGAAGCGAAAAAATATGGCGATTTTTTGATCGTGTCCATTGCGCGTGACGCCAATGTGGAACGCGTCAAAGGTCACGCAGCGCGCCACACTGAAACGGATCGCAAGAAGCTTCTCGAATCGCTTCGCTTCGTCAACAAGGTCGTTTTAGGCGCCCCAAGAGATTATATTGAGCATATCTTAAAAATGCGACCGCGGGTGATCGCTTTAGGGTATGATCAAAAAGCTTATACGCACAAACTATCGGAGAAATTGGCGGCTCGTGGGATGAGCGTTAGCGTCGTGCGTATGAAGCCGTACAAGCCGAACATTTACAAATCTAAAAAGTTAATCATTAAAAAATAAATTATGGACCCCAGAGAACGTGCGGATGGTTCGCAGGAATTTCACGAGCAAGAAAAGGAGGTTTTATTGCTTCCGTGCTCTGGCGACAGCCAAAGGGGAAGGCCACGCAGTCATTTATATGAAGTTTGGGTGGGCACCGACTATCCAAATCAAGGGGTGTCGAAAGGTTATATGAGGAAAGAAGAAGCGTTGCGTCTCTATCCAGACGCTGTAGAGACTAACAGCGATTCTTTATGTGCCGAGTGTGCTGCCGATCTGAGGCGTCGCGCCGGACTTGCTCCTTAAAGCGTAAGGGCCTTTTATGGCGAAACAATACAAAATAGTAGTTTTTGTGCCTACAGCTCACGCTGACGCAATTCGCGAGGTTTTGGGCAAAGCCGGAGCCGGGAGCTCGGGCAATTACGAGTTCGCATCCTTTTCTGCGACAGGCCTGGGGAGGTTTCGCCCGCTCAAGGGCGCCAAACCAGTCATTGGAGAAGTCGGCAAGCTCGAAGCAGTGGAAGAAGAACGGATCGAGACAGTAGTTCGCGTAGAAGACCTCGCTGACGTAGTGTACAAAGTTCGGCAAGCGCATCCTTATGAAGAGCCGGTTATAGATGTATATGAACTCACAAATAGCGATGATTAGCGAGAAATTTTCTGGAACAGCTCAAAAGCATTTAGGACGAGGGACAAAACTTGGTTTTCCGACTGCTAATATGGACGTTCCTTCTCAAGCCCAGGAGGGGACCTTTTTAGGTTGGACTACTCTGGGAGGCAAAAAATGGCCTTCCCTAATTTTTATCGGGGCTCCTGAAACCTTTGGGGAAACGGACAAGCGAGCGGAAACTTATATTCTGGACTTCCGTGGCAGTTTGTACGGCAAGAGTATAGAGATAGAATTGATAGAGAAGTTGCGAGATAATAAAAAATTTGGTTCAGAGGCCGAGCTGGTGGAACAGATGAAAGCTGACGAACAGAAAGCTCGCATTTTTTTTGCAAGAAAGTAAATTGGTTGCTATATTTAGCTCAGCTTTCAGGGCGGGGCGCAAGTCCCCACCGGTGGTAAACCTCAAGCCAAGTCGAGAGGTAGTCCACGAGCCCCGAGCGTAGTCGAGGGGCACGATGCCGTTTGATTCGGCAACCGACGGTCATAGTCCGGATGAAAGAGAGCTTGATTTTGAGTGTGCCCTGATAAGCAGGGTTTTTATTTTTAAGCCAAAATTTATGAATCGGTACAAAACAGGTCCGTGGCTGGTAGTCGTAGCTGCCTTGATGTGGGCGCTTGACGCGCCTTTTCGTAAATACCTGACTCTTGATTTGTCTTCAACCACGATCGTTCTGATGGAGCACCTGACCATCGCGGTTTTGGTATTTGTGTTTTTGTTCAGATATTTGTCAGAATTTCGCAAACTCGGCTGGCGCGAGTGGTTGGCCGTCGTCTTTATCGGTTTTGGTGGGTCAGCTCTGGCTACAGTTCTTTTCACGCAAAGCTTCCATTATGTCAATCCGTCCGTGTCCATACTGCTACAAAAAGTCCAGCCAATTATTACGATACTTCTGGCAGCAGCTCTACTGAAAGAAAAGTTGACCAAAAATTTTTGGAGCTGGGCGATTGTGGGTATTTTTGGAGCTTATCTTATAACTTTCCCGGAACTTCGTATTTCGGGTCTCGAGTTTGGCGGAGGCACTTTGGGAGTCGTCTTCGCGCTTCTAGCTGCCTTTCTGTGGGGTGGCTCGACAGTATTTGGCCGGTTTGTGCTGCGCAAATTAAGCTTTCAGGCAATGACCGCAGCGCGGTTCCTGAGCGCGCTGGTTTTTCTTTTTGTTTTGGAAATTTATTACGGCCGTTTGGGCGAGTTGCGGACAGCCACTCCCAAAGACTGGTTGTATGTCCTCATCATCGCCATACTGGCGGGTTTTGTTTCCTTGTTCATTTACTATCGCGGCTTGCAGTTTACCAAAGCTAGTATTGCGACCATTGGCGAGCTGGCCTTTCCTTTTGCAGCCGTCATTGTGAATTGGATCTTTTTGGGTGCGACTTTGACCTTAGCACAAATTTTGGGCGGGTTAATTCTGCTGTTTTCGATGGTGAAGCTGTCGTTGGAGAACGCAAAAGAGGGTGATATACTGGAACAGCAGAATGTTCACCAAAACGTTTAAAGAATTGAACAAAAGTAGGGTCAATATGAAATGGAAGTTATATTTTTGGGTTTTGTTTGGCACAAGTGCGGTGTTGTTTTTTTCACCAATCCAATTAGATGAGCATACCGGACTCGGCCTCGACAAGCTGGTGCATGCCGGACTTTTTGCCCTTTTACTCTACCTGGCCTGGCGAGGGTTTTCGAAACAACGTACAGCAGCTTTTATTCTGCTTCTGGCTTACGGAGTTGCGGTGGAACTGATCCAGGGCCGGTATATCCCTCATCGGCATTTTGATTTGTTCGATATTTTAGCAGATTGGATTGGCCTCGGTATTCTGGGAGTTTACCTAATGCGTAAGCAGAAAAAGTTGGAGCATGAGGACCCTCACTAAACAAATTTTGCGAAAGCTCAAGTTGCCAAGGCCAGACTCACACAAAGGCGAAAACGGGCAGCTTTTGATTATTGCAGGCAGCAGGCACTATCACGGTTCTCTCCTCTTTGCGGTCAGAGCAGCCAGCAGGATCGTAGACAAGATCCATGTTTTGACTAGCGTCGAAAACAAAGAAGTGGTTCAAAAGCTTCGCGTCAAGACAGCTGCCTTTATCCCAAGTTATGATTTGAAACACGCTCTCTCGCTGGTTGATTGCGTGCTTATTGGACCCGGTATGGGGACCGAAAGGCGGACGAAAAAACTTGTTGAATCGGTCCTGAGAAGCGGCAAGCGGGTTGTCTTGGATGCAGACGCGCTCAATGTTCTAGATGCGAAGCTTCTGAAACTACTCGGCCCTCAGCATATAGTCACCCCTCACCAAGGCGAGTTTCGAAGAGCATTTGGACTAGCGCCAACATGGCAGAATGTGAAAAAAGTAGCAGACACGTATCACTGTACTGTCGTACTGAAAGGAAAAATTGACGTGATCAGCAGTCCTCAATTTGGCATGGCTTTCAACAAAACCGGCAATCAGGGGATGACCAAAGGCGGGACCGGAGACGTGCTCGCTGGTCTTATTGCTTCCTTTTACTGTAAAAATGGAGCTTATATTTCCGCTGCAGCCGGGATTTTTGTGAATGGGCTGGCGGGAGACGTCCTGTTTTCCAAAGGCGGGCCTTTCTATAATGCCGAAGATCTTGTGGAACAAATTCCTAAAACTTTGTGGAAAGCCATAAAATAAACTTTCTGCGTTAAACCATGAAAGTTGTTATTGATACCAACATTTTGATAAGCGGGGCTGATGATGAATCGTCTTATGCGCGTAGGATTATTGAGGAAGTGATTGCCGGGCGCATCCAGGCCTACGCCACTCATCAGACGGAAGGAGAGAATCGCCAGATGCTGCGGAAGTTGGTAAAAGACAGAGACTACCGCGCTCGTCTCGAGCAATATTTCGGCAAGATAAATATAGTAAAGGCCTATCAGCCCCTGCAGGTTGTTTCTGATGCAGAAGATAATAAGTTGTTTGAATCAGCAGTCGCAGCCGGGGCAGACTATTTGATTTCTCATGACCAGGAAGTTTTGGCTATCTCAGAGTACAAAAAAACCAAAGTTGTGCAGCCGGAAGAATTTTGGTTCAGGTACCAGAATGAGAGAGGTGACGACTCAGCTTGGCAGGATTGGAGCAAGATGATTATGAGCAACAACTAGCTGGTAGCTTGTAGGTGGTAGGTGGTAGAATTGGACTATGAAGACTTTGCAGGCAAAGGGTACTGTCACCAAATCTGAAATTTTGGAGGGACTCAATCCCGAGCAAATCAAGGCGGTCACCCACGGGGAAGGGCCGCTTTTAATTGTGGCCGGAGCCGGGACTGGCAAAACGACCGTGATTACCAGACGCATCGGATACCTGATTGAGCAGGGCGTAAAGGCGGAAAATATTTTGGCTCTGGCTTTTGGAGACAGAGCCGCGGCGGAAATGAAAGAGCGGGTTGATCAGCTCCTCCCTTTAGGCTATTATGATCTGCAAATTTCCACGTTTCATGCTTTCTGCGATTTAATTCTGCGCGAACAAGGCTTGGAGATTGGCTTGCCCGATTTCAAGCAGCTCGACGAGGTCGGTCAGTGGCTGCTGGTCAAAAACAATCTGGCTGAGTTTGACCTGGATTATTATCGCCCCTTGGGCAATCCGACCAGGTTCATCAAAGCGCTGATCAGGCATTTTAGTCGAGCCAAAGACGAGCTCATCACCCCCGCTCAGTACCTCGACTATGTCGAAAAAATTAAGATCAACAAAGACCAGTCAGAGGCCGGGCTTGAGGATTTCGAGCTCGAGCACCGGCGTCTCTCCGAAGTAGGCAACGCGTATCATGTCTACCAGAAGCTGCTTTTGCAGAACAATTTTCTCGATTTCGGGGATCTGATCAACTACTCTTTACAGCTTTTGCAGAAGCGGCCGAAGATACTAGAACTTTACCGGCAAAAATACAAATATATTTTACTTGATGAATTCCAAGATACCAACTACGCCCAATATGAACTGATCAAGCTTTTGGCGGCACCGGTAAACAATTTGACCGTTGTAGGAGATGACGACCAGAGTATCTTCAAATTTAGAGGTGCGTCCATTTCCAATATTTTGCATTTTCAAAAAGACTATGCTGACGCCAAATTTATTTCCCTGACAAACAATTATCGGACCGGGCAAAAGATTTTGGATGCGGCTCATGGTTTTATTGAGCAAAACAACCCAGATCGTCTGGAAGTGCGCCTCGGCGTGGATAAAAAATTGAAAAACGCCGCAAATCCACGGGGGGAGCTCGAGGTTTTGTCTGCTCCTGATTATGTTTCCGAAGCACGCACCGTGGTAGACAAAATAGTCACTTTGAATACTGCGAATACTGAAAGCTCATGGAACAATTTCGCAATATTGGCCAGATCACACGATTTATTAGATCCGTTTATCTCCGCTCTCGAGGAGAGGGAAATATCGTACATATATTTCGCCAACAAAGGTTTGTATAAAAAATCCATAATTTTTGACGTTATCGCTTATTTCGAGCTGCTGGACGATTATCACGAGTCTCAAGCGCTGTACCGCGTGGCCAACTTTCCGATTTTTCACATCGAGCACAAGGTCATCCTTGAACTCTCGCACTATGCCAAGAAAAAAACCCTTTCACTTTTCGAAGCCTTTCAAAAAGCTGGGGAGGTGGACGGCCTTAATGCCAAGAGCCTGGAGGGAATCAAGAAGCTTTTGGTTTTTTTGGACAAACACGAAAAAACATCCAAAGATAAAAGTACCGAACAATTGTATATAGAAGTGATAAACGATCTGGATTTCGCTCGATTGGCCATGAACGATTTTCAAAACGGAAAATACTTGGAGAACTTCCGTTATCGGATCCAGAGGTTTCAGGCGGAAGTGGCGGACAAGAGTCTGAAAAATTTCATGCGCGATCTGAGCTTTGAGCAGGAGGCGGGAGAGTCAGGGGAACTGGAATTTGATCCTGAGGCCGGCCCGGAAGCAGTCAAACTCATGACCGTGCACGCGGCCAAGGGCCTGGAATTTGATACGGTTTTTCTGGTCGGGCTGGTCGACAAACGCTTTCCGACTATAGAGCGCAAAGAGCCAATAGAGATACCAAAACCCCTCATCAAAGACATTCTGCCGGAGGGAGATATTCATCTCGAAGAAGAGCGCAGGCTCTTTTACGTGGCCATGACTCGAGCGAAACAGCGGCTGGTTTTGAGTCGGGCCTTTGACTATGGCGGAAAATTGCAGAAAAAACCTTCGCGGTTCTTATTGGAACTCGGCCTCACCTCAGGGAAGGCGGCGAAACCGACGGGAAAAGTAGTTTTCAAAACTTTGGATAAAGTAAGAAAACAAATTTCGCTGCCCCTGCCGAAAAAATTTTCCTGGACGCAGATTTCCACTTTTATCAAATGCCCCCTGGAATACAAATATAAATTTATTCTAAACATCCCTACCCCAGGATCCCACGCCGCTTCATTTGGGAGCACGATCCACAACACTTTGAGCAAATTTATGGTCGAGTACCAGCAAAAGAGCCGGCAGACTGATTTATTCGGCACTGTCGGCAAAAACAGCCTGCCTGATTATGCGGTTTTGGAAAACCATTACAAAAACGCCTGGATAGATGATTGGTATCCGGACAAAGACATCAAAAAAGAGTATCGGGAAAAAGGCAAAAACATCCTAAAAACTTTTTATGAAGACTGTCAAAAGAGCGCGCCCCGCCCGAAATTTATCGAGAAAAGATTTGAGCTCAAACTTGATGGGCGGATCTTTACCGGCGTGATCGACCGGGCAGACGAAACGGCAGACGGTTTGGTGATTATTGACTATAAGACTGGCTCCGCAGATATTCTGAGCCCGGTCAATAAAGAGCAGTTGCTCATTTACCAGTGGGCAGCCAATGACGTGCTGAAAGAATCAGTCGCTGATTTGCAATATTGGTATTTGCAAGATAGACTGGAAAAGCAGAGTTTTTTGGGAGAGCCTCCTGATCTGGAAAAATTGAAACAGAAAATCGGCGAGACGATTTCAGAAATAATCCTTGCAGTAAAAAGCGACGATTTTTATGACAGGGACCTTCATGGGCGGTCACACGAGTGTAAATTTCGCCGACTAATCCAATGACAAACATTATTGATCCAAAAAGGCAGAAGTTTTTAGTGGTGCTAGTATCGGCGCTGGTCAGCTTTTTTGGGTTTGAGGCCGATGCTTCTGCTGTCGGCCTTTTCCAAATCCCGGAATTTTTTGCGATTGGGTCTGCCGTTTACGTCTTTTTCGTCGTCTGGCAGATGTTCATCTTTGATCTGCACCTCAAGCCGGCAAGTTCATGGCGAAAACTGGAGCGCACTGTCGTCACTAGTATGGAAGGCCGGTTTGACTACTTGAGGGAAGGCAAACACTGGCTGCATTTTCAAAACTACCTGATCCTGCCGGGAATCATTTATTGGTCAACCTTAGTTCTGCTGTATCTAAATCCTTTTGACCAGCTTCGAAAGCAAGTCTGGATAGTCTTGTCCACCCTCGCGTTGGCCGCCGCCGCCTGGTATCTCAAAACCGTTTTTTATGCGCATCATGAAACCAGCCGCCATATCAGGCAGGTGATATTTCTGGCCAAAGTATATGCGTCTTTTCTTGTTTTTTCAGCCAGCCTTGGCGTGATCCGTTTTTTTGATTATGGGCCGGCTCTGTTTGGTCTGGTGGTTTTTTTGATGAGTTTCTTGCTGATGTACCAGGCGCTTTTCCAGCATCATTATGTCGGATTTAAAATGCTGAAATTCCTGTTTATTGCAGGAATCCTGTTGGGCGCAGTTGGCTACATGCTTTACGCTCTTTGGAATGTCAACTTTTACGGTGCCGCTTTGGTCCTGACAGCCCTCTACAACGCGACCTGGGGCATGGTGCACCACGAGTATATAGACAAAAATTTGACACGCGAGATAGTTTACGAATATTTGGCAGTTCTTTTCGTCGTTTTGGTGATCATCTTCAGCACCACCAATTTTTCCCAGAGGATTTAGCTCACTACCACCACCAAATCAGAATCGAAACCAAAACAATCAACATAAAACTCAGTAGATGATAGCTCGAGTAGCTCCGGTTGATGGCCAGTTCGTGCCTGTAGATGATGACTGAGTCAGCCACCAGTATGGACAAGAGAGCCAGGCCGAATAGAGTGAACAGAAACCGGCTGAGATTGAAAGCAGAAAGAAGATTCGAGAGCGGGTTTCGCGTTTGCGGCAATGCTGATACCGGTTGTGCTCCACTGACATTTTCGGGGCTGCGCGGTGCAGGTCCCGGATTTTGCAAAGTACCTGTCGTGCTGGTGGGAATTGTCGGGGTAGTGCTCGTGCTTGGGTTTTGCGGGGTCGGCTCCGGAGCAGGAGGTGTTGGGATAGGAGTAGGCTGGGGAGTTGGGACTGGAGTCGGTTGAGGCGTGGGGGTTGGCGTCGGTGGGGGAGACGGTTTTGGTGCAGGTGCTGGCTGCGGGGGCGATTGTGGCTTTGGAGTGGCTGGGGCAGGGGGTGCTGAGGCAAGTGCGCCGAACAAGCTTGTGGTCACGTCAGTGTAGCGATTTTGATAATTGCCGTAAACTGCGTTGAGTCCCTGATCCACAAAGTCCGGATGCAAGAGGTTGGCGCGGTGGGTCGGGCTGTTGAGCCAAGCCTGAATCATCCCTTCGGCAGTCGAAAAATCAATAGCCAAATTTTCCCCAAGAATTTTATAAGGGGTGTAGCCGGCCGCAATGATTTTTGGCCAGACATAGTTGCCGTCCGGATCAATGTGCGCGAAATAGCCCCGAGCGAGCATGTCTTGGGATTTTTCCGAAGCCGCAGTCAGCAGAGCCTGGTTCGTAAAAAGAGAACTAAGGTTTCTGTTGGTTCGTTCTTGATTGATGAGGGCCATCAGAGTGGCTGATTCGATGGCCGAACCTTGGGTGGGCAGCGCTCCCAGAAAAAGTCGCAGCAAAAGAAGGATGATGCCGTAAATCAGAAAGGCTTTGTACGACAGCACCGGTGGCCGGAAATCGTTCTCCTCGGAAGCGATGAAAAAATTTGATATTTTTCCCATTTTTTGTTATAATCACTCAAGAACTAGGTCGCCAAAATAAAACTTTTTAGAGGCTTTTTATTGAAACTCAATCTTTTACACTAAAGTATAGCATGGCTCGCGTCTCCACGCATATTTGGCTGATGTTATTGCTGTTTTTGTTTACGACTGCCTTGGGTTTGTTTTTTTTGAACTCTATCAGCCCCGCCACTGCCAATTATTGGCAATTTGCCGTCCTTTATGTGGCTATTTTTCTCTGGGTGTTCGCTGCGATGACATTCCTGGGGTACGTCGTCCGGCTGGCTATCTGGAAGGAAGGCCTCCGCCTCGAGTTTTTGAGGTCTGCCCGTCGCCAGGGGGTCCTTTTGGGGTTTCTAGCTGTGCTCTTGGTGCTGCTGCAGGCGGCGAACATTTTGAATCTCTTGACCGGACTTTTGCTTTTAGCGGTTTTTTTGTTAATAGAGCTTTATGCCAAGTGAAAATTTGTTAGAGGGCTTTAGACAGTGCACCGGCGGGTACACTAATAAGGGATTGCTTACGCAATTTTGATATGGCAGAAAACGAAACCCCAAAATTAGATCAGCAGCCCGCTCCGGAGCCGGCAGAAATGGAAATTACGGTAATGCCGCACTTTGACAAGCAAGACAACTTGCCCAGCATTGATTCGCGTACTGAGCAAAAGCCAAAAGCACCCGGCACAGTTGGCCACGGCAAGAAAATAGTTTTACGTTTTTTGGCGGTAGTTTTGGTGGCAGCATTCTTGGCCGGCGGTTATTTTGTTTTCAAAAAATATGGCGCCAGCTTCAAGAAAGCGGCGCCGCATATCAGTATCCCCAATATCGTCGTCCCCCCGTCTGTTCCCACTGACACCAGCCTCGACAGTGACCACGACGGTTTGACTGATGTGGAAGAGCGCAAACTCGGAACTGACCCCCTGAATCCGGATACGGACAAGGATGGGCTCTCCGACGGAGACGAAGTGCACATTTACCATTCAGATCCGCTCTTGAGCGATTCGGACGGGGACGGTTTTCCGGATGGCCAAGAAGTCGCCAATGGCTATAGCCCGATAGTCAATTCAAAGGAACCAGCGAGCGGAGACGAGCTGCAGACGTGGAGCGATCGAATCGCAGCTTATGGGTTGCATGAGCCGACTGTGACGACCCTGAAACTTAAATCCAAAGCTTCCCACCAGGTCAAAGCTACGTATCACAACACCTCTTACGGCTATAGCATCGACGTGCCCGGAGCGTTGGCTTATCGCGAAGCAGATGAGCAAAGGACAGTGGGGTTGTACATCAATGGCAGCAGCACGGTAGACGCTGATCCAAGCACTGACCCGATTGCCGCCACAATTGCGGTCAAAGTGAAAACTCAAACCCTCAAGGATTGGGTGGCGTCGCAATTTAGCAAAGATAGCTATGCGGCCCTCCAAAATCTGACGGTAAACGGCAACAAAAGCATCCAGCTGACCGGGGTGAAATCTGACGTATGCGACCAGGAAAAAACATTTTTTTCCAAGAACAGCACGGTCGTCATCTTGACCCTGACATGCACCGGCTCCCCGGACATGACTTCGCTCTATGACGGAGTGGTCAGTAGTTTCAAATTCAGTCCCTGAAATATTCATATTTGAAGCCGGCAAAAGTATTCGTTAAATTTTTGGCAACACGCGGAGATAGGGATCAAACAAAGTGACTGAGATTCAAATTCATTCAGACAATGAGGTCAGGCTTCGTGAAAATTTAGAAGGCTTGCACGACGTCGACAGCGAGAGGCTAAAGCGGTATTTGGCGATGCCTGATTTGTCCCGCAAGCCAGGCAGTCCGATCGCGGAAATAGTTCAAAGGGTCCTCGCCTCCGAGACATTCAAAGGTTTTGACGTGATTCAGGTGCCGGAAATCGTGCCTGTTGATATTAGTTTTGATTTGTTCGATTTTCCCTCCGACCATCCGGCCCGTTCCAAATCCGATACCTACTATGTGGATGACCAGCATATTTTGCGGACCCACACCACAGTCATGTGGTACTACTATCTCAAGGATCCTGGGGTGAAAAGGCGCATGGCAACGGGCGAGAGCGTGGGATGTTTTTCTTTCGGCAAGGTGTTCCGAAAAGACGAGCTCGACCGCAGCCATATGAACGTCTTCCATCAGATCGATGCCTGGTACCTGACGCCAAAGAGCAAGAAAGTTCTGGGGGTCGAAGATTTGCAAAACGCCTTGGTCGGCTTCGCCCAGGCTGTGTTTGGCAAAGACGTCAAATATCGATTCAATCCCGATACTTTTCCCTACACCGATCCGTCGCTCGAAATGGAAGTGGACAAAAACGGGAGCTGGCTCGAGGTTTGCGGCGCCGGGGTGGTGAAGGGGAGTGTCTTGGATAAACTGGGCGTGGACTCTTCGAAATGGAACGGCTGGGCGTTCGGGCCAGGCATTGAACGATTCGCCATGATCAGCATGGATTTGCCCGATATTCGCCTACTGTGGTCCGAAGACCCGCGCGTCTTGAGTCAGCTGAAGCTCGGGCAGAAATTTGCGGAGGTGAGCAAGTATCCCCCGATCACGCGCGACATCTCCTTTGTCGTGGACAAATCATTTGTGCCGAACAATTATTTTGACCTTATTCGCGACATTGGCGGCAATCTCGTCGAACAAGTCGCGCTTTTGGACAAATACACTGATGAAAAAAAGTTCGGCCCAGACAAGACGAGCTACACTTACCGGGTCATTTACCGCAGTCCCGAACGCACCCTCAAAACCGATGAAGTCGAGCCCCTGCAGAGCAAGCTTTATGAGCAAACGAAGCTTTTATTTGGCGCTGATTTGAGGTAAAATAAAGGTATATGGCCAAGAAAGACAAAGCAGCGAACCCAAGCTCGGCCTACGGCGCGGAGCAAATCACTGTCCTCGAAGGGTTGGAGCCGGTCCGCAAGCGCCCGGGCATGTACATCGGCAATACGGCCGAGGCGGGGCTCCATCACCTCATCTGGGAAGTCGTGGATAACGGGATTGACGAAGCCATGGCTGGCTTTGCCAAGCTGATAGAAGTAACCCTGTACGCTGACGGCTCGGTGATGGTGCGCGATGATGGCCGCGGCATCCCGGTGGAAACGCACAAGCAAACCAAGAAATCCTCCCTCGAAACAGTGCTGACTATGCTGCATGCCGGCGGGAAATTCGGCGGCGCTGGTTATAAAGTTTCCGGGGGGCTGCACGGGGTCGGCGTCTCAGTCGTGAATGCGCTTTCTGAATGGATGCACGCGGAAGTGCGCCGAGACGGCAAGATTTATACCCAAGACTATGCCCGCGGCAAGCCAAAGGGCAAAGTCAAACAAATAGGCCGTGTCAGCCCGGCTGACAGTTGGCAAAACGGCACCCAGATTTCCTTCAAGCCCGATCCGGAAGTTTTCAGCATACTGGAGTTTAGCTTGAAGACAGTTTTGGACCATTTGCGGCAGCAAGCCTATCTGACCTCCGGAGTCAGGATAAAAATCACCGACGAAAAGTCCCATTTTTTCTACCAGTTCTATTTTGAGGGCGGTCTGGTTTCCTATATCCAGCAAATCGACCGCAAAAAAACCGCGATCAATTCTCCAATTTTTGTGTCAAAAATAGTGGATGATATCCAGGTCGAGGCCGCTATCCAGTACACCACTGATTTTTCCGAGACCCTGCTGGCTTTTGCCAACAACATCCACACTGTCGAGGGTGGCATGCACGTGACTGGATTTAAATCAGCCCTGACCCGCTCCATCAACAATTTCGCTATCAAAAACGGCTATGTCAAAGAAGCAGACAAGCTCACTGGCGAGGATATGCGCGAGGGACTCACTGCCGTCATCAGTGTGAAGCTGGCGAATCCTCAGTTTGAGGGCCAGACCAAAGCCAAGCTCGGCAATGCGGAAGTCCGCACCGCGGTCGAACAAGTCGTGGGCGACGGCCTGGAAATTTACCTCGAAGAACACCCGAAAGACGCGCAAAAGATTATTGAAAAAGTCAGCCTCGCTGCCAGAGCGCGTCTCGCTGCCAGAGCGGCCAGGGATGCTGTTATTCGAAAAGGTGTTCTGGAAGGGCTCACTTTGCCGGGCAAGCTAGCGGACTGCTCAGAGTCAGACCCGTCCAAATGCGAACTCTATCTCGTCGAGGGGGATTCTGCCGGGGGCTCGGCCAAACAAGGTCGGGACCGGAAATTCCAAGCCATCCTACCGCTGCGGGGCAAAATCCTCAATGTCGAGCGGGCGCGCCTGGACAAAATCCTGGCCAATAATGAAGTCAAAAATCTCATCATTGCCATGGGCGCGGGCGTGGGCGAGCAGTTTGAGCTCTCGAAGCTTCGCTACAACCGCATCATCATTATGACTGACGCGGACGTGGATGGCGCGCACATCCGGACACTGCTGCTGACTTTTTTTTACCGCTATTTCCCGTCTATCATTGATGCCGGCTATTTGTACATTGCCCAGCCGCCTTTGTATCGTCTGCAATCAGGCAAAGAAGTCAGGTATGCTTTTACCGAAGCAGAACGGGATGAATTTATCGCCGAGAAAAAAGGGGAGAGTACCTACATCCAGCGCTACAAAGGCTTGGGAGAAATGAATCCGTCACAGCTCTGGGAAACGACCATGGACCCGAAGAATCGCGTGATGCTCAAAGTCAATGTTGAGGATGTGCAAAAAGCCGGGGAAATCTTTGAGACTTTGATGGGTGACGAAGTGGCCCCCCGCAAGAAATTCATCCAGACTCACGCAAAGAGCGTGAAGAACCTCGATATTTAGACTGTCCGATTCCGATCAGGCACCCAGACCAAAATCGCCCTAGAGGCGTTTTTTTGGTATTATAAATGCATGAATTTGAAAGAATTGTTTCAGGCAATTCAATTGGGTTATCAAAAAGCTGTGGGTGAAAATTTTACTAATCACCCGCTCGCTATTTTAATGCGTGACGCCCCTAACGAAATAATTAAACCATTGTTAGATGACAATGATTTATTTATCAAAGGGTCGGCCGGGATGGGACAATGGACAGAATTGCCGTGGATAGGAGTTTTTAACAAGAATGAGACCGATGGCGCTAGGGATGGTGTGTACGTTGTTTATCTCTTTTCGGGAGATATGGAACGATTATATCTTTGTCTAGGACAGGGCATAACAGACCCCATGGAGCAATTCGGAAGAAAAGGAGGTTTGGCAAAGTTAAAAGCCCGAGCAGAACTTGCACGAGCGAATTATAATCTTCCTGGGTTTGCCACTGATAATAAATTACAACTTTCTGAATCTCAACGTGGGTCAGACTATGAACGAGCTGTAATTTTTTATAAGGAGTATGATCTAAAAAACCTTCCCGAATACGAAATTTTAACAAAAGACCTCCTTGAATTGATAAAGCTATATAATGATTATTTGCTTACAGAGAACGTCGCAACAGTTGAAACAGACTTTAGTGAGGTTGTGGGTGAGGTTGAGGAGGGAAAGAGATTATTGCGACAACACTACGTAAGGGAACGGAATCGCAGTATAATAAAAGCAGCAAAAGAAAAAGCTCTCAAAGAGAAGGGAGGCTTGAATTGCGAAGTTTGCGGTTTTTCCTTTCTGATACATTATGGGGAAAGGGGTCGAAATTTTATAGAAGGGCACCATAAAAAACCTGTATCTGAATTACAGGCCGGGGAGAAAACAAGTGTTAATGACATTGTTTTAATTTGCTCAAATTGCCATAGCATTATTCATGCTAAGTGGCCATATTTACCTTTTGAGGAGCTGCAGAAAATTTACCGCTCATCTTAAGGATTTCAGTCCGAACATCGTTCCGCAAGGGACCCATTCAACGGTCGCCCCTGATGACCGGTTACGTCTATTTCCGAAATGTTGGAATTTGTTTACAGTGTTTCTTGCATAAGCTATATTGATATAAAAGGTCGAAAATAACTTAATATTTAAAGAAACAAATATTATTATGCCATTTGGAACGTTTTTGGACTCTTTTCCGCCAGCGCTTTATATCGTTATTCACCTCATTCTGCTCAGCGTGGGCGTATGGGCCGTGATGAAAGCCAAAAGCAAGCAGCTCAAGTATGCTTCTGCTTTTTGGCTCTATGTCGTGGTGCACCTTGGTTTTTTTAGCGCATTTTGGAGGACTCTTTACTCTGAAAATGAGCGTTGTGGTTGAACAGGTATTGATATTAATCATGGTGCTTTGGATTAGTCTAAAGTCTTGACCCAAAGGCTGTCCCGGGTCTAAACTCGATTTTTCGATGAATGAGTTACTTTGAGTGAATTTGCAAGTGCGCCTGGTCTCTTGTTGGTCCAAGCGACGTATGACTATGCCAGCATAGGCAGTCGCCCCGTTTTTTTATTTTGCCGAATGATCGGTTTTTTGGTATTCTAAGTATACTTACGAAATCACAACAGACTAAATTATTGCATGTTTGAAGCTCATCAGCAGCCCTTGTTATCTAGACAAGCATTTCTCCGCCGCCTTAGTCGTTACGCCGCCGGCGCACTTTTGCTTGTGGTAGTTTCTTGGCTAATAGGCACTCTAGGCTATCGGCTGTTTGAGGGGATGGCATGGATTGACTCGATTCTGAACGCCGCGATGATTTTGGGTGGGATGGGCCCAGTCAGTCCACTTCACACTGACGCAGGTAAGTTGTTTGCCTCTTTTTATGCGCTTTTTTCGGGTATTATTTTTCTAGTTTCTGTTGGAGTCCTCCTGGCTCCCATTCTTCACCGAGTGCTACACCAGTTTCACCTAGAAGCCGACAAGAAAGAAACCAAAGCTAAATCGCAAGATAAAATTGAGCAAACTCGGGAAAATTTCAAATAAATTTAGATAAAAAATGGTTGGCTTAGTAAAGAAATCGCATCCGAGGTCGGAGTCTCTGAAATGAGCATTTTTTCTTGACTTACGTTGGGCAATCGGATATTTTAAGGAGTCTTGCAGAAGGAGGAATCATGACTGAAACGAGCAGTTCTGCGGCGAAGTATCTCGCTGATTTTCTGGTGAGCGAACTGAAAGGCAGTGCCAGTCTCCATGGCAGCCCTCTCAATAGTTCCAATTCCCAGATCATTCCTGACGGGGAGGAGGAGTTCGCGTTCGACATCGACAGGCCTCTCAAGATTGAAGAAGTTCAAGAGGCAGTTATACGGTTTTATCAACAACAAGGCCTGGTCGCTTCTTTGATCAACGACAGCCGCGGAGTTCTTTGTGTAGAAGACAATAATCGCGAAGTCGTGAAATTTGCAGTCATCACCATGTTTCCGGGCTCCGGCCACATACTTTTTTCGGTCAAGCGACTATGGACTCCGGCAGTCCTCTGGAGGAAACTCGATGAACAAGCATCTGCAAGAACACGGCCCAAACATTGATCGAGATGATGGACACAACCACTTCTTTCATCCCCCTTGGCCAGGCCTTTTTCATGGTCATAGGGCTCATCGCACTTAGCCTGTTGTTCTGGGGCCTGCACACCGGCCAAATCAAGCCCGAAAAATTGCCACTGCTACCGAGGTAACAGCAGTAAGAGATCAAATCAGAAGTCCGAAGGAGGCTGCATGCAACAGAAAAGAATTATCTCGCAAAGCGCGTTTGACCACAGAGTTCGCGAAGCGGCTTATTACTTATCTGCTAGGTTGCAAGCTCGTGGAGAAGAACAGAGTGACAGCGTGACCGTGTGGTTGCGGGCCGAACGAGACGAGCAGACTTTCCTCAACAGGTATGACATCTGGGTAGTTCCCGACGATGAATTCAAAGGCCTAGTCCGAGACCTGGCGCACTCTATTTGGGCAAACGAGAACCCGGAGCGTGAATTGCATGATAAATTGATTGCGCGCACACAGCTTTTGGAGACTCTCCAGCGCGAGCCGACTCTTGTGGAAGTAGACCGGCTAGCTTACGGGATTTTTTCAGCTCGCAGGCCTGGGGATGAGCAAAGTGACTGGGAAAGAGCCAGGTACAAGATTAGCGGGGGCCTGGATCGTCGAGCCTGACCGTCTGGCACTGGAGTATGACAAGCCACAAAAATGATTTCTAGCTATCAAGTTCTTCCCGGGTTCCCTTCGTTCTTTCGGACGATTTGGGACCCGGGCTATTTTTTTTGTAAAAAAGGAGAGCGTACGTAGATTGCTGTACCAAAAAGGTACATCTCAAGATACGCTCTTTCGTTCACGCCCGCCGTCTGGGACAGCCAGTCATGTGGGGTCCTTTTGTTCTTGGGATGACAAGATTTTCAGGAAGCTCGGCGCAACACTGATGACGCATCGTCGTCCAGGTGGGTCAAACTTTACTACTGCTGTAATGGGATAATATGCTGGCCTTGCGCCGGCTCTGATCCAATCTCTTCGCTCTTCAGGCGACCGCGCGGATAAGGCAATCACTGTACCCGTCCTGTTAATATCAGTGTGAAGGACCTTTTTGTTGAGCAGTTTTGCTTCCCAGAACTTGATCAGAGCGATGCGTTCGCTTTCCTTCAAGCATTGGTCGGGCGAGTAACCATGAACGAGAAAAGAAATTAGGTGTCTGGCCTGATCTTTGGAAACGGGAATCGTAATACCCCTAGCGGAGAGAAAGTTGACCTGTCGGTCCGTGGGTTTTGTCGGCATAAATCCTCCTGAGACAACCAGTCATGATAATCACATTTTACTAAAATGTCAACTTCGTTTGGTTAAAAAAATCGCCGGGACTTTCCGTTTAGGAACGTCCCGGCTTTTTTCATTTCTGTGTGGTTTTTTTATGTGTTCTGGGTTTCTTGTGGGCCTTGTGTTTTAGCGCTGCCATGCGTTTGTCTCGGGAGAGGCAGCGCTCCAGCTTGCAAGCATCCTTGAGTGCAGATTTTTCGCAGGCTTCTTCACAGTCACAGGGCGGGCGCTCTGAGGGGGGAGGGGGAGATTGCTGTGCCCTTATCGCGTAAGTAGGAAGTAGTACCGCAGTGAGAATCAGAACCCTCACAAGAAGAGTTTTCATAGGTTCCTCCGTACGGCACGTGCTTGTGTTTCCAAGGGTATACCCATCTGCCAACCCTTACAATCGAACAATCCACAGCCTTGGTTGTCTGATTCCAACCAGGGGCCTGCTTGCATTTTTTACGAGGTTCTGGTATAGTGTTTTTGATAATAGAAAAAGGCCCGCAGAGGCCTTTTAAAAAAGACTTAAAAAGAGAATATGGGGAAAATCATCCAATTTTTTAGAGAAGTCTGGGTGGAACTGGGCAAGGTCGTGTGGCCCTCGCGCCAGGAAGCGCTCAAGATCACTGGCATTGTCGTGTTCTTCTCCCTGTTGGTGGCGGCTTTCCTGGGTGCTGTAGATTTAGGCTTAGCCCGGCTGCTGGGCTTGTTAATCAAATAGTTTATGCCGCGACAGATATCGACAGGGGAAAAACATTGGTACGTGCTGCATACCTATTCTGGCTATGAGGATTCTGTGGTGCACAATCTGCAGCAGAGGATCGAGTCCATGGGCATGGAAGACAAAATTTTTGACGTCATCGTGCCGAAAGAGAAAAAGATCAAAATTCGCGACGGCAAACGAGTGACGGTCGAGGAAAAAATTTTTCCAGGCTATGTGCTGGTCAATATGATTGTGACGGATGACTCGTGGTACGTGGTCCGCAACACCCCGAACGTCACCGGCTTCGTGGGATCAGGGACAATACCGTCTCCCATCTCGGACGAAGAGGTCAAAGTCATCCAGAAACGGATGGGCATGGAAGAGCCGAAATACAAGATTGAGTTTGCGGTCAGCGACCTGGTGCGCATTACGGACGGCCCGTTTAAAAACTATGAAGGAAAAGTCTCGGAGATAGACGAGGCCAAAGGCAAAGTCAAAGTTTTGGTTTCCATCTTTGGCCGCGAGACGCCGGTAGAGCTGGATTTTTTGCAAGCGAAAAAGTTATAAGTAATAATTAGAACTAAGAGGAACGAAGTCGAATGGCAAAAAAAGTAAAATTGGTAGTGAAATTGCAGATTGCCGCCGGCAAAGCCACGCCCGCGCCGCCCATCGGGACTGCCCTGGGGCCGCATGGGATCAATCTGATGGATTTTTGCAACCAATTCAACGATAAGACTCGCGACAAGGGCGACTCGGTTATCCCGATTATCATGACGATTTTCGAGGATCGCAGTTTTAGTTTTGTGCTCAAAACCCCGCCAGTATCCGATCTCATCCGCAAAGCTTTGAAGATCGAGAAAGGCTCAGGCGACCCGCTCAAAAACAAGGTCGGCAAACTCAGCAAAGCCCAGCTGCGGCAAATTGCCGAGGCCAAATCCGCTGATCTCAATGCCAACAGTATTGAGGCAGCGGAGCGTATCATTGCCGGCACTGCCCGAAGCATGGGTGTCGAGATTGAGAGTTAAATTTTTTCGAAGAATCCTAAAATGTCCAAACGCTTTCGAGAAATTCAAAAATTGGTAGACGCAAACACCGTTTACACCCCGGAAGAGGCTGTGAAGCTTGCCAAACAAACCTCGACTGTCAAATTTGACGCGTCAGTCGAAGTCCACATCAAGCTCAACGTTGACCCCAAACAGACCAATCAGAAAGTTCGCACCCAGATAGCCCTACCGCACGGCATTGGCAAAAGCATCAAGGTCGCGGCTTTTGTCACCTCCTCGCGAGAAAAAGAAGCCAAAGCCGCGGGTGCTGACATTATTGGCGGCGAAGAATTGGTCAAGGAAATCAAGGAAAAAGAGAAAACTGATTTTGACATCGCTGTGGCCGAGCCGGGTATTATGAAAAGTTTGGCAACAATTGCCAAGATTTTGGGGCAGCGCGGATTGATGCCCAGTCCCAAAAACGGGACCGTGGGTGAGGACGTCGGCAAACTGATACGTGAGCTCAAATCCGGGCGTGTGGACATCAAGACTGACGACACTGGAGTTGTCCACCAGACCATTGGCAAGGTTTCTTTTGACGACCAGAAGCTTTTGGAAAATTTTATAGCACTCAAAGACGCCATTGCCAAAGCCAAGCCCGCCTCGGTCAAAAAGGATTTTGTGGCCTCGATATCGATGAGCTCTTCAATGGGGCCGGGTATCAAAGTGCAGAGGTAAAAAACCAACAAGGAGGAGAAGCTCGTGAAATCTAAACCCAAGCAGGCAAAGACTGCAAAGAGTTTTAAACGTAAGCGCAGACCTCGGGTTTCCAGGGCGGAGCGCGTTTTTCGAAAATACTTGAAACGCCGATCCAAAGCGTTTGGAAGAATCGCTGACGCGATGGACCGGGACCCAAGACCACGTCTGGCCGGAGCAGAAAGTGTTAATTCAACGTCTTAAATCAGCTTCGCTTCGCGACCAGGAGAGGAGGGCAGACAATGTCCTCCTTCTTTTTTTTTGTTTGCTTTTACCTATTTTTTGAGCTAAAATAATTGGGATTAACCGCTCAAAAATGATTCTCTCTGACGACGACATAAAAGCCCAGCTAGGTAAAGGGGAAATCAAGATAGTCCCAATGCCGGATCTGGGTGTGGCCTTGGGAACAATGTCCATAGACTTGAGACTCGGGCACCAATTTATGGTCTACCAGCGGACAGAGCAGGCTTTTATTGACGTGAAAAAACCCGAGACTCTGGAAAATTTGACCAGTCTGGTGGAAAAGAAAAGCCACGAGTCTTTTACGATTCACCCTGGGGAGTTTGTTTTGGCCGCTACTCTCGAATCAGTGGAGCTGCCGAACAATCTGGCCGGTCGCCTGGAAGGGCGCTCCAGCCTCGGCAGATTGGGAATTGTCATCCATTCCACAGCCGGAAAAGTTGACCCGGGCTGGAGAGGACACCTGGTTCTGGAAATCAGCAATATCGGAGTCGTGCCGGTCAAACTTTACCCGGAGATGCGCATCTGTCAGCTGGTATTTGAGGAACTCAAATCCGAAACCAGCCAATCTTACACGCGAAGAAAAAGCTCCAAATACAAATCGCAGGACGCCCCAGCGGGGAGCAAAATAACCTCCGAAGTCGATGAAAGTTAAAATCCAAAAACTCGACCCGACAGTGGAGTTGCCGCAATACCGCACCGCGGAAGCCGCTGCTTTTGATTTGGCCGCCAGCGAGGACGTCTCGATCGCGCCAAGAGAAATCAAGTTCATCAAGACCGGGCTCGTAATCGAGGCGCCGCACGGGCATTTTTTGCTCATCGCCTCCCGCTCCAGCACGCCGCGCAAAAAAGGCCTCTTGATCCCACAAAGTATCGGCATAATCGACCGGGATTATTCCGGCCCTGCGGATGAAGTATTGCTCCAATTCTACAATTTCACTAACGAGACAGTCACTGTGACGAAAGGCGAGAGGCTGGCGCAGGGACTGTTCCTCAAAGTCGACCATGTGGAGTGGGAAGAAGTCAGCTCGATACGAGCGCAATCCCGGGGCGGTTTCGGCAGCACCGGCAGCAAATAAAACTTATCCAAAATGAAGCGCGGCAAACTCATCGTCATTGACGGCACGGACGGCTCTGGCAAAGCGACCCAAACAGTGATTTTGGCCCGCCGGCTTCGCCAAGACGGCTATAGCGTCGTGGTCGAGGATTTCCCGCAGTACGGCAAAAAATCAGCCGGGCCGGTGGAGGACTACCTCAATGGCAGCTACGGACCGGCGCACGCGGTGGGACCGTATTTGCCCTCGATTTTTTACGCCGTGGACCGTTTCGCGGCCAGTGAGCGGATCCGCAAGAGCCTGGCGGGCGGCAAAATCGTCATTTGCAATCGCTACGTCACAGCCAACCTTGCGCACCAGGGCGGCAAGATCAGCAGTCCCCGCAAGCGCGAACGGTTTTTCCGCTGGGTCATCGACCTCGAATACCGCTTGTTCCGCCTACCGCGGCCCGATCTCAACCTCATCCTTCACATGCCTGCGGTAGTGGCGCAAAAACTCGTGGGTAAAAAAGCCACTCGCGTTTATCTGCGCGGCAAGAAACGAGACATTCACGAGAAGGATTTGGGTCATCTGCGCGCGGCCGAGCGCGTCTATCTTGAGATAGCCAAGCGCTTCGGCTATCCTGTAGTCGAGTGTTACGTCCGGGGCCGCATCCTCAGTCGCGCGGAGGTAGCGAGCCTCATAAGAAACGCTATCAAAAAACATTTACGCGTATGAAACAATATCTCGCTATCCTAGACAAAGTCATGAAGGAGGGTATCGACCGACCGGATCGCACGGGTACCGGCACGCGCGGCATTTTCGGCCATCAGATGCGTTTTGATTTGCAGGAAGGCTTCCCGCTCCTCACCACCAAAAAAATTCACCTCAAATCCATCGTTTACGAATTGCTGTGGTTTCTCCGTGGCGATACCAACGTCAAGTGGCTCAATGAGCACGGGGTCACCATCTGGGACGAGTGGGCGGACCAAAGCGGCGAACTCGGCCCGATCTATGGCAAGCAGTGGACAGCCTGGGAAGGCCAGGATGGCCAAAAGATCAACCAGATTGCGGAAGCGCAGGAAACTATTAAAAACAATCCTTATTCCCGCCGGATAATCGTCAGTGGCTGGAATGTGGCTGACCTCGCCAGTCTCATCAAAGGCAAAAAGACCGCGCCTCCGCCTTGCCACACTATTTTTCAGTTTTACGTGGCCGACGGCAAGCTCTCTTGCCAGCTCTACCAGCGCAGCGCTGATTTGTTCCTCGGTGTGCCTTTCAATATCGCCTCCTACGCGCTCCTCACTATGATGATGGCGCAAGCCACTGGATTGAAAGCTGGCGATTTTGTTCATACTCTCGGGGATACCCATATTTACCGTAACCATTTTGACCAGGTGAAGCTGCAGCTGACCAGGCAGCCAAAGGTCCTGCCGAAGATGAAAATCAATCCTGCGGTCAAAGACATTTTTAGTTTTAACTACGAGGATTTTATGCTCGAGGGGTATGATCCTGACCCTGGCATCAAAGCCCCGATCGCGATCTGATGCTCACTCTCGTGGCAGCTGTTGCTAGAAACGGTATCATCGGCCGGGAAAACGATTTGCCTTGGGATCTTCCCGAGGATCGCAAACATTTCCGGCAGCTCACTTCCGGCAAAACAATCCTCATGGGCCGCAAGACTTTTGAGTCAATCATGAAGCGAAACGGCAAGCTGTTGCCAAACCGAACCAATGTCGTAGTGACGCATGACAAAGCTTACCAGGTTCCGCCCGGCGTGCTCCTGTATTATTCATTGCAAGACGCTTTGGAGGCGCTGCAGGGCGAGCAAGATGTTTGCGTGATTGGCGGTGGCCAGATTTACCAGCAGACCATGCTGCTGGCGCAGAAACTGGAGATCACGCACGTGGACATGGATGCGCCCGGGGATGTGAGTTTTCCGGAAATTGATCCGAAGGTCTGGGAAAAAACCGGGGAGGAACCACACCAGGGCTACACATTTGCAACTTACGTCAGAAAAAAATAATCGTTTTTGAAAACCAGCCAGAAGCTGGTCGTTTTTTGGCTTTCGTCGCAAGCCGGTTTTGGAGCCTGTTGCAGTTTCGGCTGTCTTTGCTAAAATACCTTCATGAATGATAACAGTCTTACTGAACGGATCAATAAACTGAAGTCTGAGGTCGACTCGCTGCGGAGGCATCTTTGAGCTGCCTCAAAAGAAACAGAAAATTTTAGAGCTGGAAGACAGGATGCAGCAACCAGGCTTCTGGACTGACCAGAAAGCCGCGCAGGTGACGGCGAAAAAACTCAGCAATTTGAAAAAACAGATTGATTTTTGGGAAAAGCTGGACTCAGACGTCAAAGAACTGGTAGAATTGGCGGCGATAGTGCAACGCGAGGGCGATACGGGGATGGAAAAGGATCTGGAGAGGCGCCTGGTGTCTCTGCGCGAGCGCTATGAACACACCAGGATCATGACTTTTTTCAACGGCCCGTACGACGACCACGACGCGATCCTTTCGATCCACGCGGGTGCGGGCGGACTGGATGCTCAGGATTGGGCGGACATGCTGCTGCGGATGTATTTGCGGTTTTGCGAGAAGCAAGGGCTTAAAACCTCATTTATTGATCAGAGTCGCAATCCCGAAGGGGGCATCAAGAGTGCAACTCTGGAGGTAAAGGGAGATTATGCATACGGCTATTTGCGAAGCGAGGCTGGAGTGCACCGGCTGATCCGTTTGTCGCCTTTCAATCCCGCTCATACTCGCGAAACCTCGTTTGCCCTGGCGGAAGTGTTACCAGTCCTGGAGAACCAGGAGGACCTGACGCTTGATCCCAAAGAAATCAAGATAGAAGCGAAGACCGCTCGCGGACACGGGGGGCAATCGGTCAACACTACCTATTCCGCGATCCGGATCACGCACTTGTCGACAGGTATCACGGTCTCTATCCAAAATGAGCGCAGCCAGACGCAGAACAAGGAACAGGCTGTGAAAATCCTCATGGCCAAACTCAAGAAATTGGAGGAAGAAAAACAGCTCGAAAAAAAACTGAAACTCAGAGGCGAATTCAAAAGTGCTGAATGGGGCAACCAGATCCGCAGCTACACGATCCATCCCTACCAGCTCGTCAAAGATCACCGGACTGATTACGAAACAGCTGACGTGGACTCAGTTTTTGCCGGCAATTTGGAAGATTTTATCGAAAAATATCTGGAAAATGATTAAATTCGATCACATCACAAAAGTTTATACCAAGGAAGTCATTGCCCTCCACGATATTGACGTAGAAATCGAGAGCGGGGAGTTTATTTCCATTGTCGGTCGCTCAGGCGCGGGAAAAAGCTCTCTATTGAGGCTCATCATCAGAGAAGACCTGCCCACGCAGGGCACCATATTTATAGAGGGAGTGGATATTTCCACAATCCGCAACAAAGACATTCCTTATCTGCGCCGAAAAATCGGCATGGTCTTCCAAGACATCAAGCTCTTGCCGAGCCGAACCGCTTTTGAAAATGTCGCTTTTGCCATGGAAGTCGCAGGCGTACCCAGGGCCGCGATCAAAGCCGAAGTGGCAGAAATACTCGCCCTTGTCGGCCTCGAAGAAAAAACAACCGCTTTTCCGCATCAGCTGTCAGGAGGAGAAAAACAGCGCGTCGCCATCGCCCGGGCACTGGCGCACAGACCAGCTTTGCTTTTGGCGGACGAGCCGACCGGCAATCTTGACGAGGACAATGCCATGGAAATCCTCGAAGTCCTCAGAAAGATAAACGAACTCGGTACCACGGTGATTTTGGCCACGCACGCCAAGGAGCTGGTGGACAAGATGCGCAAACGTGTTATCGTTTTGGAAAAGGGTGAAATCGTATCCGACATGGCTCAGGGAAAATACAAACTATGAACGGCATCACATTCGGCAGAGTCATCAACAACGGGTTTATCAATTATTGGCGCAATTTTTGGCTGTCCGCGGCGGCGACCGCGATAATGGTCATCACGCTGTTCATCATCAGCAGTCTTCTGGTACTCAACGCGCTCGCCAGTATTGCGCTCAGTTCCATCCAAGAAAAAGTGGATATTAGCGTGTATTTCAAACCAACCACGTCCGAACTCACTATCACGCAAATCCAAGACCAATTGCAAGTGCTTTCGCAAGTTAAATCCGTAACTTATATCCCGTCAGTAACCGCGCGGGACAAATTTAAAGAGCTGCACAAGGACGAGCCGCTGCTCCTGGAATCAGTCGACCAATTTTCAGACTCAGACAACCCGTTTCCCGCGTCTTTCGCGATCCGGGTAAACAGTCTGGCCGACTACGCGACCATCATCAATATTTTCCAGGATCAGAAATTCCAGCCGTATGTCGAGAAAATTACTGACAAACGCGATGTCGTCGACAGGCTGACTAGCATCACGCGCGGGGTAAAACGTATCGGCTTGGGTCTGATAGCCATTTTCAGCGCAATTACGCTGATTGTGATGTTTAATACCATCCGCCTGACCATCTACAACCGGAGGGAAGAAATTGAGATAATGCGCCTGGTTGGGGCTTCCAACTGGTTTATCCGCGGCCCATTTGTCATAGAAGGCGTTTTTTACGGGCTGGTTGGGGCGCTGATTACTTCTGGGCTCATGTACCCGCTCATTTACGTTTTGGCGCCTAAAATCTCCAAATTTCTAGAACTGGACGTGTTTAGCTATCATTATCTAGGCTTAAATTTTTGGGGGCTTTTGGGTCTGCAAATGGTCACAGGAATAGTCTTAGGTGTGTTTTCTTCGCTGATCGTCATTCGGCGCTATCTAAAAATCTAGTTCATGAAAGTCGTCTTGCTAAAAGATCAAAAGGGCCTGGGTAGGACTGGCGACATAGTCGAGGTGTCTACAGGATACGCGAGGAATTTTTTGTTTACGCAAAAACTCGCAAGCGCAGCTGACGAGCGAATCATCAGCGAAATCCAGTCCAAGCGGGCGCAAAACCAAAAACTTTCAGAGATGAGAAAAAAGAACGCTTTGCAGTTGGCTCAAAAACTGGCCGGTACAGTCGTGGAATTCAAGGTGCCGGTGGATGAAAAAGGCCATTTATACGCTGGCTTGAAAGAAGAACAAATTCTCGCTAAGATACCTTCTGGGGGCAAACCATCCAGTCCAGACGTAAGACTGGTGGATTACAAACCTATTAAAACTGCGGGAATTCACAAGGTTAAGTTGATACTTGATATGAGCACGCAAGCTGAATTAACTCTAGCCGTAAAAGGCGCATGACCAAGTCAGAGTCGAAGAAAACCGGAAAAAAGAAAGCAACTCGATATGTGTTTGTCATCGGCGGCGTGATGTCATCCGTCGGTAAAGGTGTCACAACGGCCTCTCTGGGCCGTGTTTTACAGTCTAAAGGCTACAAAGTCGCCATCGTTAAATGCGAAATGTACGTCAACATCGACGCGGGAACTATTCGCCCCACCGAGCACGGCGAAGTTTTTGTCGGCAGCGACGGAATCGAAGCTGACCAGGATCTGGGGAATTACGAAAGATTTACGGGCAATTTGTCGAAATCGGAAAATTATATTACACAAGGCCAGATCTATCTCGAAGTCATCAGGCGCGAGCGCAATCTCGAGTTCGGCGGCGAGGACGTAGAGGTTATCCCCGATATTCCGAACGAAATCATCAGACGGCTCAAGCTGGTTGAAAAAAAGCAGAAACCGGATTTTATAATAGTCGAAATTGGCGGGACCGTGGGGGAATACCAAGACCTGCTGTTCTTGGAAGCCGCCCGCATGATGCATTTAAAAAGTCCGGAATTAGTCCAATTCGTTTTGGTCAGTTATTTGCCAATTCCGAAAACAGTCGGAGAAATGAAGACTAAACCGACTCAGTACGCTACCAGGACCTTAAACTCCGCTGGTATCGAGCCTGATTTCATCGTTTGCCGTTCTGAGAGGCCGCTCGACCGAAAACGCAAAGAAAAGATGTCCGTCCTTTGCAACGTCGCCCCGGATGATTTGATCTCCGCCCCCGATGCGGACACGATTTACGAGGTCCCTCTGCTTTTGGAAAAAGAAGGCCTCGGAGACAAAGTCCTCAAAAAATTTGGCTTCGAAAAGCAATCAAAGGATCTGAAAGACTGGCGGGCGATGGTCGCCAAAATAAAAAGAGCAACCAGGCCGCTGGATATAGCTGTGGTCGGCAAATATTTCTCAACAGGGGATTATACCCTAGTTGATTCTTATATCTCGGTCGTCGAAGCAATCAGGCATGCCTGCTGGCAAAACAACCGGTTGCCGCGTTTGCATTGGATCAATTCTGAGGATCTGGAGAAAAATCCGGCAATGCTCGTCAAGCTCAAAGCCATGGCCGGAATCCTGGTGCCGGGAGGTTTTGGGAGTCGGGGCGTCGAAGGAATCATCATGGCCATCAAATACGCGCGGGAGCACAAGATCCCTTTTTTCGGTCTGTGCTATGGTTTGCAACTAGCCACAATCGAATTTGCTAGAAACGTCTGCGGTTTGCCGGGGGCCAATAGCACTGAAATTGAGCACAAGGCAAAATATCCGGTAATAGACGTGATGCCAGAACAAAAAAAGAACCTCGCTGATAAAAACTTCGGCGCGACAATGCGACTGGGCGATTATCCCTGCAAAATAAAAAAAGGTACCCTGGCCTACGACGCCTATGGCACTAGCGGGCCAGTGATGGAAAGGCACCGACACCGATACGAGGTAAATAACCAATACCGGAAGCGATTGGAGGACAAGGGTATGGTATTTTCCGGACTTTATCTCAAAAAAGACCTCGTGGAAATCGCCGAACTCAATAAAAAAACCCACCCGTGGTTTTTGGGAACCCAATTTCATCCGGAATTCAATTCGCACCCCTGGGCCCCGCAACCGCTCTTTGATGGATTTGTAAAAGCCTCTATCAGACTACATTGACGATAGTTCTTTTCTTCAACTGACCGTCGAAACCGCGGACCTGTTTCTGGTTAAACTGTACTATACCTTCTTTCATAGAATAAATTGTATCGTCCTTTCCAATCTTTACGTTTTTGCCGGGGTGATATTTGGTGCCCCTTTGTCTGATAATAACATTGCCGGTGGAAACTTTTTGCCCGCCGAAAATCTTCACTCCCAAACGTTTGGAAGCTGAATCCCGTCCTAGACTTGTACTACCTCCGGCCTTTTTGTGTGCCATTCGACTGCGTTCTCCGTTTCGCTGCAAACTTCGAGCTCTGGCTTAGAAATCGAATGTCCAGAGTGAAGTCGAGAGACTACCTATTGAACCTTAAAAATAAAAATTTCCCTTGAAACAAACTGATCCTTGCGGTCATAGATTATGCTTTTTCTCTGGGTCAGGCGCAAAAAATCGTACTTTTCAATCAAAACTTCCGGCAGCGGATCAACAATATCGTATCCCAATTTGCTGAGCTTGTCAACGATTTCCAGGAAACGATACCCGGAAGTAGTGCGGTAGGCAGGCAAGGCAATCACGACTCTTTTGCCCGAACTGAGAATTTTGGCAAAAGCTTTGAAAGCGCCCAGGTACAAAGTTTGCAGATTTTTGAAATTTTGTTTTATTTCATTTTCGTTCGGCATTTGCGCATAGGCTGGCCCTAGCGTTCCTTCTGTGACGATGGCCTCAAATTTGAGTTTCGGCAGATTAGTTTGCAGCTCTTTGACATCGCTTAAGAACAATTCATAGCGCCCGGTCGGTAATTTGTAGCGGTTTTTAACCCACTGTAGATTTTTTTCTCCATCATCCACAGCTTTCTGGGAAATATCCGAGCCGATTCCCTTGTATCCCATGAGCATGGCTTCCTGAAGTACTGTTCCCGACCCGACAAAGGGATCAAGTACAGCTCGTTTCAAGTCTCCGACCATTTCTACTGGCAGTTGCGCCAGATTGAGCATAATTTGCGCCACTTTCGGCGGTAACATGCCAACCTGGTTATCGCGTGCGGGGCGTTGATAATCACGCCGGCCATAATCCTCGAAATCCTGCACAGACAGGGTCTTCGCCAGATAAATCCGTTCGGCTCCGACCAGGAAATCAATCTCCGCACCCTTGGTCAGCAAATGCTCGCCCGTGACAACGACCGAAGGCAGGGCAATAGCTTCTTCCTGTGGCAAAACAGCGCGCACAGACCAGCCGGCTGTTGTGAGCAGATCTTTGATCCCAAGGCCCAGGCGTTTCGGCTCTCCGCGCAAAGGAAGCTCCCTAGCCATCGGGTAAATAGATACGCCGATCTGAATTTTTCCGGTAGCATTACCCAGAAATTTCTCCTTCAGAAGTGGTACATCGAAATAATCCTTGAAAACCCAGCTGGGCCCGTCCATTTTTTTTCTTCCCAGCGAATCCAAAACTTCCATTATCTTGATGGTTCCGCCCAGCCTTTTCTGAAGTTTTTCCACCGGCAACACTTCTTCCGTTTCAATAACTAAAACCTCGCGATACAAATCAACGAGGCGAAAAGAAAGACCCATGTTTTCGAACACCCCAAACAATTCTGCCAAAGAAAGCGTGAACACCCGCCCTAAATTGAAAGCGTATTTGACTTTCATTGATTTAATCAAGAAACATCAACAAAGAGCGGCTGTCCTCTTGGGCTACTTGCTGGTGGCTGGCTTGTTTTTTGGACTCGGCAAGTATTCCACAAACAACTCTGCGCGTACTGTCAGGATCGAGGAACCCTCTTTGGATTTATCTCATGTTAATAATAATGCAAATGCTGCTGCGGTACAAACTCCGCCCCCTTCTACTGCCGGTAGCGTTGCCGGTGCTACAGCCGCAAAGCCTTTCTCCTCTGACTGCGCCGGAAAAATCAAGGGCAATATTTCTGCCACAAGCAAGATTTATCACATGCCGGGCGGCGCTTTTTATGACCGGACTAATCCGGAAATGTGTTTTGATACTGAAGCGCAAGCTCAGGCTGCTGGGTTTCGCAAGAGTCAGCGCTAAATCATGACCAAGGCCACTCGCAAGCTCACTCAGCAAGTCACTGACCTCAGGGAAGCCGGTCGCCAGCAACAAGCCCTAGCACTTGCTGGCCGGCTGATTTTGAGATTTGCAAAAGAGACCGATTACCTGGGGCTGTTTGATGTGCTTGGCAGCCGGTGCCTCGTATGGAAACACTTGTTTCAATTAACAAGGCGCAAGGTTTACCGATTCCTCATGCGCTCTGATGCAGAGCTCGGATTGGCGCTTTCGATCACAGAGAAACTCAAATCTCGGCTTCACGTGGCTCATTTCCGTATGGCTGAGACATTGATGACCTTTCAGGACTACAAAGTGGCCGCTAGGGAATATCAGTTGGCACTCAGACACTATCGCGGCAATAGAGCAGAAAGAGGGGATTTTCGCTACCACCTTGGCGAAGCGCTTTATCGAAGCGGAAAGCGCGAGCTGGGTAAAAAAACCATTCTCCAAGGACTTCAGGAGATTCAAGCCAATCGGGACGCTGTTGACTCTTTTTTAGCAAACGTTTGGGAATCAGGAGCCTATATGCGTATTGCCGAGTTATTGTGGAAGAGCAAACCGAAAAAAGCCAAACAATATCTGGGTGAGGCAAAACGAATAATTGAAAGCGATAAGCTTTTGGTGATGCGCCGCAAACAATTCCAAATTTTGCTGCTAGAACTTCAAGACTAAATAAAAATCAAAAAAAATTGGACCCCGATTCCGAAAGGAACCAGGGTCCTGATAATGCGTGTGCTTCCGGGTCAACTCCCCGAAGCGTATTGATCCATTCTCCAACGAAGGTTCGCGGCTTTCAGCCGGAGCAGGGTCCAGGCTTCAAACAATAAGCGTTGCCAGGTCTTGGCCGGAGCCTCGATTTGCGGTCCGTACTCTCGCTCCGGTCGAATCAGGCCCTGTTTTAAGAGGGCCACTAGTTCCAAAAGGTCCCCGACCCTTTCGGCCTCGACCAGGTTGCTCTCCCTTACCGCAGAGCTCGTCAAATCCACCCTTGCTGATCGAACACGGTAGAGACCAGCGGCTCGATATTGCGCTAGGTTGACAAGGATTGTGAAGCGGGTCGGACAGGCCAGCTCAGTGATTAGCCTTTCGATAGCGACAGGCAATTGGCGACCGAAAAGCACCGAGCATTCCAGATACAAAGCCTGTGCTTGCTTGTCACAGAGAACTTCGATTTTTCCAGACTCAGATTTGCGGCTGAGCAAGCGCGGGTCGTATTCTACAACCTTGAAACCCATCGACTCGAATTTCTCCCTGCTGACACCAGTAAAATAAACGCGCAATTCCATAACATCCTCCACTACTCATCGTCCGGGAGTTTTCGTGCTGTTCTACACAGTCACGCTCCTGTCGGTACGAGGCTTCTACCGATGTTTTGATAGAAACAATCAATATTATCATAAAAACGACTGGTTGTCAATTCTGCCTGATTAAGCTAAAATAAACACACTCTCAAATGATTACTTATGGCTTTTTTAGGAAAAATATTCGGGTTTGAAGACCCGGCGAAGAGTGTCCGCTCGGAGATTGCTCGCATCAACGAACTGGAAAAGGAATACGAAAATCTCTCTCGCGAGGATCTGACCGCCAAGACGACAAAATGGCGCGAGGAAATCGCTGCCCTGCCGGCCGAAAAGATCAAGGACTTTTTGACAGCCATTTTGCCGGAAGCTTTTGCGGTAGTCCGGGAAGCAGCCAAACGCACCCTGGGGCAGCGGCATTACGACGTGCAGTTGGTTGGCGGGATCATGCTCCATCAGGGAAAAGTCGCGGAAATGAAAACTGGCGAGGGCAAAACCTTGGCCGCCACTTTGCCGGTCTACCTCAACGCTCTTGCTGGCAAAGGTGTGCACGTAGTCACTGTCAACGACTACCTGGCTCGCCGAGATTCTTCGTGGATGGGACAAATTTACAATTACCTCGGGCTTTCGGCGGCTGCAATTCAGCATGAGCAGTCTTTCATTTATTCGGAAAAAGTGGAACCACCGCGAGAACAAGAAGGGGGCACGACCGGGCCGCCCGTCGTTCAAATTGACGTGAAAAACATGGTCCCGACCTCGCGTAGCCAAGCTTACACTGCTGACATTCTGTACGGAACAAACAACGAGTTCGGGTTTGATTATTTGCGCGACAACATGGCGCCCAGCCTGGAGCAGATGGTGCAGCGCGATTTATACTATGCCATTGTCGACGAAGTCGACTCGATTCTCATCGATGAAGCTCGGACCCCGCTGATTATTTCCGCGCCTGACGTGGAGAGCACGCACCTTTATAGTGAATTTGCAAATTTCGCTCTTACTCTGACGCCGGAGGATTATGTTCTTGAGGAAAAACACCGACAAGTGACCTATACCGAGGCCGGATACGAAAAATTGGAAAAAAAATACGGCCCGGAAATCTACAGCGACGTGAAGCTTCGTCATCACGCTGATTCGGCTCTGAGAGCCCTGACTTTGTTCAAAAAAGACCGGGATTATGTCGTCCGGGAAGGGGAAATAATAATAGTCGATGAATTCACCGGACGGCTCATGATCGGCCGGCGTTATTCGGAAGGATTGCATCAAGCCATCGAGGCCGAAGAAGGCGTACAGGTAAAACAGGAGTCGAGAACGCTCGCTACAATCACTTTTCAAAATTACTTTCGCTTGTACAAAAAATTGGCCGGCATGACTGGCACCGCGGCCACGGAAGCAGAGGAGTTCCACAAAATTTATAATCTGGACGTTGTCGAGATACCTAGCAACAAGCCGACAATCAGAGAGGATCTGCCTGATAGCGTTTACAAAACCGAGGCTGGGAAATATCAGGCCATCGTGCGCGAAGTAAAAAAAAGATACGATGCCGGCCAGCCAACCTTGATCGGCACCATATCTATAGAAAAAAATGAAATGCTGGCCGGACTTTTGAAAAAAGCCGGGGTCAGGCATGAAATCCTCAACGCGAAAAACCATGAACGAGAAGCCCATATCATTGCCCAGGCTGGCAAATTCAAGGCCGCCACCCTGGCCACAAACATCGCTGGCCGCGGGGTCGATATCCTTTTGGGTGGCAACCCTCCGGATGGCGAAGAAGCGGACAAAGTCAGGCAGCTAGGGGGTCTGCACGTCATAGGCACTGAGAGGCATGAAGCCAGACGGATAGACAATCAGCTCCGGGGGCGTTCCGGCCGTCAGGGCGACCCCGGGTCCTCGCAGTTTTTCATTTCTCTGGAAGACGATTTGATGAGACTCTTCGGTGGAGACCGGGTGAAAAAAATGATGGACACTTTGGGCGTGCCCGAAGACCAGCCGATTGAAGCCAAAATAGTCAGCAGGACCATTGAGAGCGCGCAGCATAAAATCGAGGGCATGAACTTTGATTTGCGTAAGCATGTTTTGGAGTTCGACGACGTCCTCAACAAACAAAGAGAAGTCATTTACGGAAGAAGACGCAAGATACTAGGCGGCGAGATTGATCTGCGCGAGCAAACTCTGCAAAAAATCCGAGAACAAATTGAAAATATATTGAGCCTGGAGCAAGACCCAAAGATCTTGTATGAGCAAGTTAACGCGATTTTTCCGATACAAAAAGACGAGGAAAAAACGTTTTCCAGTCAGGAAATGTGGATAAATCAGTTGACAAAACTTGCACTGGAGCGTTACGAGGAAAAAGAAAGCAAGGTCTCTGCTGGCATAATGAGGCAGATTGAAAAGATTATCACTCTCCAATCCATTGACAATTTGTGGATGCAGCACCTGGACACCATGGACCACTTGAGACAGTCTGTCAGTTTGCGCGGTTATGCTCAAAAAGATCCGCTGGTGGAATACAAACAGGACGGCTTGCGCTTGTTTGAACGTTTACTTTCGGAAATAGATAAAAGCATTGTTTACACTATTTACCGAGTCGACGTGCAGCCCAGGGAAACGCCTCATATCCATTCAAGTTCCGCAGTCCGCGCCGCTGATGGGACTAGGGCAGGTAGAAACGACCCCTGCCCTTGCGGGAGCGGCAAAAAGTGGAAAAAATGCGGGATGCTGAATACCCCAGAACACCAAAAGTTCATGGCTCAGCGCTAATCCAACTTGATTTTTTCTTTTTAGATGGCATAATATTAGAAGATGAGCAAAACTAAACTATACATCAGATTTGTCCTTATCTTACTGCTGGCCGCTGTCAGCGGTTTTCTTGTAACTGACAAACTAGCACTCCTAAAAATACACAAAAAAATCCCTTTCCGACTGGGGCTTGATCTGCAAGGCGGCACCAACCTGGTGTATGAAGGAAGCCTCACTGACATTGCCACAGCTGATCGCGGTGATGCCATGAATTCAGTCCGCAACGTCATTGAAAGAAGGGTCAACGCTTTCGGCGTGACCGAACCGGTCGTCCAAATAGCGGGGGAAAACAGGCTGATAGTGGAACTACCGGGTGTCAAAGACATCGATGCGGCAGTCAAACAAATCGGCTTGACGCCTTTCTTGGAATTTCGCGAAGAAGATCCAAGTTACAAACAAACAGATCCTAATATAATCGAGCTCGGTAAAAAATACCGCCAAACCGGGCTTTCCGGAAAAAACCTGAAACGTTCAAGCATCGTTTTTGACCCTACCACCAATGCTCCGCAAATCAGCCTGCAATTTGACAGCCAGGGTCAAAAACTTTTTGCAGATATCACTGGGCGAAATGTAGGCAAGACAGTCGCTATCTTTCTCGATGGCCAGCTAATTTCAGCGCCAGTGGTGCAGCAAGCGATCAGCTCCGGCCAGGCGGTGATCCAAGGACGATTCACAGTGGACGAAGCCAAACAACTGGCACAAAGACTCAACGCCGGAGCACTACCAGTTCCCATCAAACTATTGCAGCAGGAAAACATCGGCCCCTCATTGGGCCAAATCTCGGTCAAGAAGAGTATTTTAGCCGGAATGATCGGTTTTCTGGCTGTGGTCGTGTTTATGATTTTTTATTACCGCGTCCCGGGCATTTTGGCAACTTTTGCCCTGATCATTTACGTTTTATTTTCTTTGGCGATTTTTAAACTTCTGTCAATAACCTTGACTTTGCCCGGCATCGCGGGCTTTATTTTATCCGTCGGCATGGCGGTGGACGCGAACATTTTAATTTTTGAACGCACCAAGGAGGAAATCCGCCTTGAGTTGCCTTTGGACAAAGCTTTGGAAGAGGGTTTCAAAAGGGCATGGTCTTCCATCCGCGACTCCAACGTTTCTTCCCTGATCACTGTCCTCATTTTGGGCTATTTTGGGACGAGCCTAATCAGAGGTTTCGCCATTACCTTGGGCATCGGTATTTTGGTCTCAATGTTTACGGCTATAACCGTGACGCGAACGTTCTTGCGGCTGCTGACGAGCTATAATTTTGCAAAAAACCCGAAACTTTACGGAGTGAGGAGCTTAAAAAATGTTTAGCGTCACGAAGTATTACAAAGTCTGGTTTGGTTTTTCCGGCTTGTTGCTTTTGGCCTCCGCCGTGCTTCTGATAGCCTGGCATCTCCAATTTGGCATTGACTTCAAAGGCGGTTTTCGCGCTGAAGTTGAATTCGCCAAGACTGTTGACGCTTCATCCGTCCAAACAGAGCTTGCTAAAAACGGATTTAGTCAAGTTTTGGTTCAACCAGTCACTGACAAAAAAATAGTCATCCGGACCGAGGCCATCGACGATACCCAAACTGCCAAATTCAAGCAGGTCCTGGAGCACAAATTTGGCAGCTACCAGGAAGACAGCCTGACTAGGGTAGGGCCGACCTTAGGAAGCGAACTCTTGCGCAAAGCATACTGGCAAATCGGACTGGTTGTCTTGGGGATTGTGCTATACGTGAGCTATGCTTTCCGCAAAATCGGCAGGTCGATGAAAAAAGGAAGAATCCCCGCGTGGCATTTGGGTGTGGCGACAATAGCCGCATTAGCTCACGATTTGCTAATTCCCATCGGCGTGTTCGTAGTTTTAGGGCATTTCAAAGGTGTTGAGGTAGACAGCCTTTTTATCACCGCACTGCTCACAATCATGGGTTTTTCCGTCCACGATACGATCGTCGTTTTTGACAGGATCCGTGAAAACTTGCAAAAGTATCCATACAAGTCTTTGCAGACTATTATTGATTATTCAGTGAGTTCCACCATGGCTCGTTCCATAAATACTTCCTCGACTTTAATTTTTGTTCTGATCGCCATGTTGCTTTTTGGTGGTCAGACTGTATTCTATTTCATCCTAGCCCTTCTAGTCGGAGTATTTTTCGGCACTTATTCTTCGATTTTTATTGCGAGTCCGATACTTTTCCTCTGGCATAGAGAAACATGATTTGACAAGCATAGCAAATTATGCTATACTGGTGGCGATTAAAAAAACGCCATGGCAGAGGAGCAGGACAGCAAAAATCCAAAACCTCACGGCATTCTGGACACCGTGAGCTATACGCGACAAAATGAGACTTTGCGTAACTTCAATCCGCAAAGTTTTGTTAGTACTTTTTTGGATGGGCTCAAGCTTCGGGAGAGACAAATACTCTCCAGCCGATACGGCCTCGATGACGGCCAGCCACAAACATTGGAAGAAATCGGGAAAAGACTGGGTTTGACTCGCGAGCGGGTGAGACAAATCGAAAAAGAAACGACCAAAAAGCTGCAACAAAAAAATATACCCGTCAGCCTCGAACAGACTGTAGATCTGATATTCCAAATAATCGAGGACAGCGGCAACATAGCGATCGAGGAAAAAATTCTGGACACGCTCCTGGCAGCGAACAAGACCGAGGTGGGGCGCAAGGCAATCTTATTTGTTCTAAATTTAGCGCCGCGCTTTAACCGTTTCAAAGAAACAAACAGCTACAGCGCCGGCTGGTCCGTGACCGGTTTTGATGTCAATCTACTGGAACAAATAATTTCAGCTGCGCAGGAAAGGCTGGAAACAGCGCAAAAACCTTTGCGCGGCGACATTCTGTTTGACCAAATTCGAAAACAGATTAATTCCGCAGAAATCCAAAATCTCACCAATGAAGCTTTGGACAGCTACACAAGCATGTCAAAGCAGATTGACAAAAACGTCTTTCAAGAATGGGGCTTAGCGAAATGGACCGATATTCATCCGAAGGACGTCGGAGATAAGGTATATTTGGTGTTGTCTCACCACGGCAAACCCGAACATTACTCAAAAATTACCGAACTCATAAACAAACAAAGTTTTGATAAACGCACGGCCCACAAAGAAACCGTGCACAACGAACTCATAAAAGACGACCGGTTCGTACTGGTAGGAAGGGGGATTTACGCGCTCACGAAATGGGGATACAAAAAAGGCGTAGTGGCCGACATAATCAAGGAAACTTTACAAAAATCTCCGGAGCCGCTGACTAGAGACCAATTGATTGAGCAGGTTCTCAAACAGCGTCTTGTGAAAAGAAATACTATTATAGTCGGGCTTTCCAATCGCAAACTCTTTCGTAAAACTTCGGACAACAAATACACAAATGTTTAGTGACGTATTTCAGCTATTCAGCTTAATTTGGTTTTTAATGGTCAAAGGCGGGTGGGTCGTTTTGGCAGCCGGGCTCGTGTATATGTTTGGTTGGCTTTATATGGATCGGATCCAAATGGCTTGGTATCACAAACTCGAATGGGTATTTTTGAAAATCACGGTGCCCAAAGAAAACGATAAAAGTCCGCTGGCGTTCGAGCAGATTTTTGGCCACGTTCACGCTATGCACGCAACTTTTACCCCAGCCGAAAAATATTTGGAGGGTCAATTTCAAATCTGGTTCACTTGGGAAATCGTCAGCATCGGCGGTACTATCAGCAACTACGTCAAAATTCTGAAAAAATACCGAGATACTCTCGAGTCGGCCATTTACTCACAATTTCCTCAGGCTGAAATCACCGAAACCGCTGACTACTTTGACAGTCTCCCAAAATACAACACGGACACATCCGAGTACGACATTTTCGCTTTTAATTTCAAATACAAACACCCCAATCCGTACCCGATCCGCAGCTATCTGGAATTCGAACACAGTAGTGCCGACACTTTTGTCGACCCGGTCGACGGCCTCTGGGAAGAGCTCACGAAAATCAGTCCCTATGAAATGGTCGTGTTTCAATATATTTTCCGGCCCATAGCGGACGATGACTGGAAAGAAACCGGGCGCAAACTCGTGAGCAAGCTCAAAGGGGAGCGGGAGGCTTTGGAGGAAAAACCGAATTATTTAGCTCAGGCAGCTGGCTGGCTTATAAACCCCTTCATCGACGCTTTGATAATCAGGGCCAGCCCCGGGGAGCACCGACCAGCACCACGGAAGGAAGAGTTGCCCCCCAGCCTGATGTTGCATTTGTCTGAGGGAGAAAAAGAAATAATCAGCGCGATTGAGCGCAAACTTGCCAAGCTGACTTACCAAACCAAACTTCACGTTCTGTATATAGCCCCCAGGGAAAAGTATAACCCCAGCCCGGTTTATACGGCTATAATTGGCGCGATAAAAAGCGTTGGTTCAGCGGACACCAATTCGCTCAAGCCAGACACGCACAAATGGACCAAGGTCCACTACGGAGCATTTAAAGAGTGGGAAAAACCGATTACCACAACCAGGCTGAACTATCGCAAACGGCGCTTCATGAGCCGGATCAGGCGACGTTTTTATTTCCACGGACCAGCGCCGATGATTCTCAGTACCGAGGAAATCGCCACGATTTTGCACTTCCCCAGAACCGAGGTCACAGTCCCGCAGATTGAAAAAGTCGAGGTTATGAAAGTTCAGCCACCACCGGAGTTACCTGTTATTTATGATGAAACTATATGAATAACAATCGAGAACACATCAATCTTTTCGCCCGAACCAATTTTCGTAACCGCGAGGTACCTTTTGGCATCAAGGAAGATGACCGGCGCCGGCACATGTACATCATCGGCAAGACAGGCATGGGAAAGACTACCATGATTGAAAACATGATAGTCCAGGATATCGCTGCCGGTCACGGCGTGGCCTTTGTCGACCCCCATGGCGAATCAGTCGAAAAGATTCTTCAGTATATCCCTTCCTCGCGCGTCAACGATGTCGTGTATTTCAATCCCGCGGATATCGACTATCCGATAGCCTTCAATCCGCTCGAGTCAGTCGATCCGAAATACAAACACTTGGTTGCGTCCGGACTGATGGGCGTATTCACTAAAATTTGGGAAAATGTCTGGAGTGCCCGGATGGAATACATTTTGAACAACACAATACTTGCTCTGCTGGACACTCCGGGCAACACTATGCTCGGTATTGCGCGCATGCTGGTGGACAAAAAATTTCGCAAACGAATAACCGACAACACCCGGGATCCAGTGGTCAAATCCTTTTGGATAGATGAGTTCGCTAATTATAACGATCGGTTCCGCAACGAAGCCATTGCGCCTATCCAGAACAAAGTCGGACAATTTTTATCCTCCGCCATTATCAGAAACATTGTTGGCCAGACAAAAAGCACTGTTGATTTGCGGGATATCATGGACAACAGGAAGATTTTACTTCTGAATTTGGCCAAAGGCCGCATCGGCGAGGACAATTCGAAACTTCTAGGAGCGATGTTTATCACCAAGCTGCAGCTGGCAGCGATGAGTAGGGTAGATGTTCCGGAAGAAGAGCGGGCAGATTTTTATTTGTACGTTGACGAATTTCAAAACTTTGCGACGCAGTCGTTCGCGACTATCCTGTCAGAGGCTAGAAAATACCGACTGAATTTGATAATCGCCCACCAATACATTGAGCAGCTTGACGAGGAGGTCGCCGCTGCAGTATTTGGTAACGTCGGTACAATCATTTTATTCAGGATTGGGGCAACGGACGCTGAAGCCCTGGAGCCTGAATTTTTGCCGACTTTTGAACAGGATGACCTGGTCAACCTGAGCAAATATCACATTTATCTAAAACTGATGATAAACGGTGTCTCTTCGCAGCCATTTTCGGCTGTCACTCTACAGCCGCTTGCAGAAAAAACGGGAAATCTAGATAAGGTCATCAAAGTTTCCCGCGAAAGATACAGCCGTCCGCGCGAACAAATCGAGGAAAAGATTACGCGCTGGATGGGACAGGAATACCATAGCGAAGCGGCCCAGCAGGACCTCACGGAAGAAGAGGCAGAGGAGGAAAGGGGAGGAGTGATATTCAGTGGAGCTACCGCGGCGCCTGCAGCTACGAAGCCTGTTGTAGTAGAAAAACCAGATGCTCCTGCCCCGGCTAACCCCGTACTGAATTCTAAACCACAAGAAAATCCGGTTTGGCAGAAAGTTGCCAGCGACCAAGAGAAAAAGACCCAAGAGGCAATAAAAAAAGTCTCCAAGACGCTGCGTTTTGATTTTGCTAACAAGAAAAATCAACTCCAACCGCCGCGCCCACCAGTTGAGAGTGACAAACCACGACAAACTTGATACACTTTAGCTCATGAAAAAGGTCTTGGTCGCCATGAGCGGAGGAGTTGACTCCTCGGTAGCAGCAGCCCTTCTGAAACAGCAGGGCTATTTTGTTGCAGGCGGTTATATGAAAAATTTTTCCGAAGAGTCATGGTCTGGTGTCATCAAAGCAGATTGCCCATGGGAACAGGATGTCGCTGATGCCAAGGCGGTATGCGATAAACTTGGAATCGAATTACGTAGTTTTAATTTTGAAAAAGAATACAAAGACAAGGTGGTTGAATATTTTTTCGCTGATTACGCAGCGGGGCGCACACCAAACCCCGACATCATATGCAATAAAGAAATCAAATTCAAGCTTTTTCTTGATAAAGCTTTAGAATTGGGGTTTGACTATATAGCTACAGGTCACTACGCTCGAATCCAAAAACTTACGAGGTACAACTTTAGTACTTACCAACTTTGCAAGGGACTGGACGCAAAAAAAGACCAATCCTATTTTCTGTATACCCTCACTCAAGACCAACTTGCTCATTCGATCTTTCCAGTCGGAGAATATGCCAAAACGCAAGTGCGCCAATTGGCTCGCGACTTTGGATTGCCAAACTCAGAAAAAAAAGACTCCCAAGGAGTTTGTTTCATCGGCCGCATCAATCTGCGCGAATTCCTGAAACAAAGGATTCCGGAAAGAGTCGGAGAAATAGTGACGACCGCAGGTCAAGTCATCGGGCAACACCGCGGGGCTGCTTACTTCACAATCGGCCAGCGAGAAGGATTGGGCGTCGGCGGCGGCACTCCCTACTATGTCTCCCAAAAAAATGTTTTAAAAAATCAGATCGTTGTCGCCCAAGGGCGACAAGATAGCTCAATGTACAAAACTGAAGTTAGAATCGCCAACCCCCATTGGATTGGCAAGGAACCAAAACTTCCTTTCAGCTGTCGCACTAAAATCCGTTACCAGCAACTAGATCAGGAATGTGAGGTCACTAAACAAGGTAGCGAATTGATCGTGAACTTTCGGGAGTCCCAGTTTGCTGTAGCCCCCGGGCAGTCCATAGTATTTTACAACGGCAATCTCGTCGTAGGTGGCGCCATCATCGAAAATTCGTTTCGCTACTGATTCTGTCGAAAAAACTTTTTGACAATCGGCTGCCTCTACTAAAGGGACGTCATAGGTTCTTTTTTCTATTTGACTAAAAATTTCACTATCAAAAGAGCGACGATATTGATGATCTTAATCATCGGGTTTATCGCGGGCCCGGCTGTATCCTTGTAGGGATCACCGACTGTATCCCCGGTGACTGCAGCAGCATGAGCAGGGGAGCCTTTGCCGCCGTACTGACCCTCTTCAATGTATTTTTTCGCATTATCCCAGGCAGCCCCTCCTGAGGTCATCGAAATCGCTACGAACAGCCCGGTCACGATTGTCCCGACCAGGAGACCACCCAGCGCTTTGGGTCCCAAAATAAAACCGACAAGAAGCGGTGCGGCCACTGGAAGTAGCGCCGGGATCAACATCTCTCTCAATGCAGCCTTTGTCACGATATCAACTGCGCGAGCATAATCCGGTTTGGTAGTGCCTTCCATGATGCCTTTGATTTCGCGGAACTGCCGTCTGACTTCTTCCACGACCGCCCCGGCGGCCTTGCCAACCGCCAGCATGGCCATGGACCCGAACAGATAAGGAAGAAGCGCGCCCAAGAATATTCCAGAAAGAACGCGAACATCGGAAAGCTCAAAGACAATTTTGTGTCCCAACTCAGCCAGCTCTTGGGTATAAGCGCCAAAAAGTACTATCGCAGCGAGGCCCGCGGAAGCGATCGCGTACCCTTTGGTTACGGCCTTGGTCGTATTGCCAACCGCATCAAGAGCGTCTGTTACTTTTCTGACCGACTCGGGAAGTCCCGCCATCTCAGCGATGCCGCCGGCATTGTCTGTAATTGGTCCAAAAGCATCAATTGCGATGATTATGCCTGTCAAAGACAGAAGTGACATGACCGCGATTCCTACACCGTAAATCCCCGCCAATTTGAAGCTGACAAGAATGCCCCCGACAATCAGGACGGCGGGCAGAGCGGTTGCTTCCATGCTCATGGCCAGACCGGTGATGATGTTTGTGCCGTGTCCGCTTGTTGAGGATTTGGCAATGACTTGGACGGGCCGGAATTTTTTCGAAGTATAATATTCCGTAATCACGAACATTCCCAGAGCTACGACCAGCCCGACAATTGCTGACCAAAAAAACTTCACTCCAGATGAGTAAGAACTAGTGATCCAGTAAAACCCAGCGGCCCCCAAGAGTCCGCTCACTGCAAGCCCTCGGTAAAGGGCGGTCATTATTTGGCCGGATGCAGGCAATCTGACAAAAAAGGTTCCAACGATTGACGCAAAAATCGCCACCCCACCAATAAGCAGCGGGAGGTAGACCAAATCAGCGGCTCCCGGATAGACCAAGCTGCCCAAAAGCATGACCGCTACCAGAGTCACAGCATAGGTTTCAAAAAGATCCGCGGCCATGCCAGCGTCATCGCCGACATTGTCACCGACATTGTCAGCTATGACCGCCGGGTTGCGAGGGTCGTCTTCGGGAATACCGGCCTCGACTTTGCCAACCAGGTCTGCGCCAACATCAGCGCCCTTTGTAAAAATACCTCCTCCAAGTCTGGCAAAAACAGAAATTAGTGACCCCCCAAAGCCCAAACCAATCAGAGATTTGAGATCATGAGTAAGCGCAAAAAAACCGGCAACTGACAAGAGCGCCAGACCGACCACAAACAGACCCGTAACCGCACCGCCTTTAAAAGCCAGGTCCAGGGCCTCGCTGAGGCCGCTCTTGGCGGCTTCAGCTGTACGAACATTGGCCCGGACCGCAACATTCATGCCGATAAAACCAGCCAGAGCCGAGGCGACCGCCCCAATCAAAAAAGCCAGAGCAGTGTTTGCTCCGAGAAATATCCAAACCGCAACAAAAATTACGACAGCTACCACGCCGACGGTAGTGTATTGGCGCTTCAAGTAAGCATTGGCTCCTTCTTGGATGGCGGCTGCGATGGAGCGCATTTTTTCGTCGCCTTGGGGTTTCCTATTAATAAACACAGCCAACAAAAGGCCGTAAAGGATGGCTACGACCGAAGCGAGTAGGGCAAACAAAATGGGAGGCATAGAGCTGGTATTTTATTGGCTTAATTACTCATATTTTAGCTAAAATCTGGCGCACAAGGCAAATGGTGACAAAACTTATCCACAAAACTTTTTTACGGCTTTTTGTGCTTAACCTATAATAAAGTCGTACAAAACTCTCCAAAAACAGCAAATCCTGAGAGGGGGTGAAAAGAATAAATGGCAAAAATGTTTTCAATGCTCGTGGGGTGGGTGCTGGTTATTGTCGGACTACTCAATTTTTTCGTGGCTCCGATCAAACTGCTGCCAGCACATGCCGTTTTCCACATAGTCGCGGGGCTCCTCGGTATTTGGGCGGCTAAAAACCATGCAGTCGGCTATGCGATGTGGGTTGGTGTCGTCGGCGTCTTACTGGCCCTCATCGGATTTTTCTTTGGATACCCGACTCTCTTGGGCCTCATCAACCTTCCCGTCTGGATTACCGTCATTCACCTGGTGCTTGGCGTATGGGGATTATGGACTTACTGGGCGGCAACCAAAAAACCAATGGCTTCAGGCGGACCAGCAACCGCTATGTAAAGCGCCGATTTTCAAAACACAAAAGGCTCAAAAACAACCCTGCGAAATATCTACGGGGTTGTTTTTTCAAACTGAAAATCAACGTTTGTAAAAAATAGGGAAAAAGCTGCGCCGGTAGCGCCACAAATGATAAACCATAGCGATCGCTACTAGAACAAGCTCTATCTGGTGAATGTATAAAGCGATAAAAGTCAAAATCGGGTTTTGAGCCGTCAAGGCGCTCATGGCGTGATGGTGCATGTTTGGGCCTGAATTTAAAAGTTTCTAAAAACCCCGCCTTGATATTATCGAGGCGGGGTTTTTTGGATCATTCCTTAAAAGCGATCATCGCGTCGTCCACCGAATCCGCCTCGACCGCCACCGCCACCAAAATTGCCGCGGGGTGCTCTGGGCTGGAGAGGACGAGCTTCGTTGACCACGATTTTTCTACCTTCCATCTCGTAACCATTGAACATTTCAATGGCTTTCGCGGCTTCCTCATCGGAAGCCATCTCGACAAACCCGAAGCCTTTTGATCGGCCAGAGAATTTGTCCATGATGACAGAGGCAGAAGAGACAGCACCTGCTTGGGAAAAAAGATCCTGCAGTTCACTGTCAGTGGTTTTGTAAGGAAGACTCCCTACGTAAAGCTTCTTTGCCACTTCACTTATCCTTGCTTAGCACGAGTAGGGGGTCCGAACAAAAAACCACGCTAACTTGATGCTAATTATTAAGTTTCAATGCAGTTTATGTGAATGTTCGACTGCAATCCACACTATACACTACTTCGCTCTTTTTGGCAAGTTCTTTGTCAAAACCGAGAATTTCAAATGAAATCCCACGACGCCAAAGGCCACGGCCACATTCAGGGATTCTTTCCGGCCGGACATCGGGATTTCCAAGACTTTGTCACACTGCTTCAAGATGGCTAGGGGCAATCCTGTCACCTCATTGCCCACGACCAAAGCAGTTAACGGCCACTGGGTATTCTCGGCCGCCTTGAAACGAAAATAGGAAACAGCCTTGAGGCTTTGCTCCAATGCGAATATTTTGAAACCACCCCTTTTTAAGCTCTTAATCGCACTCAAGGAGGCACGGATTTTTTCCCAAGCAACAAAACGCTCAGCCCCCAAAGACACTTTCGCAAGCGGTTTGCGGACCCGGCCGTATCTATCCACTGGCTCCGGGGTAATACCGCTGAGATAGATTTTTTCTATTCCTAAAGCGTCGGCTGTCCTGAAAATGGAGCCGACGTTATGAAGACTACGGATATTGTCCAAAACAACGATCACTTTGTCGTGCTCTTGGGGGGATACAAATCCTTGTCAATGTTGCGGTCAAAGCAAACCCGTCCTGAACCGTGCGCCCAGTTGTCATTAGCGCTGCCGTCATAGCCGGCTGGAGAAGGGGCTGACATGCGCGCCGGCAAAGGGACAGTTTTTGCCGAATTACTCATACTGGAACCGACATCAAAAGTAGCGCAAAGCTGAAAACTCTGGGGACTTGTCGCGACATACTGGTACTCCTGGCCGCTCTCGGGATCCCGCGGCACTGTAAAACCGGAAATCGAATCATTGAGCGCAGCCAGATTCTGCGGGAGAGTAGCTTTGCTCTGCCAATAATACAGAATCTGCGACTGGAGGTTCTGCAAATCCGAAACGCGCCTCTCGTCAAACCGTCGCAATCGTTCCTGCTGGGGTGAGCCGACTATAAAAAAACCCGTGACTACAGACACGGCTACCAAAACAATAACGATGTAAATGAAATACTTCATTCATCTTTGTGCTTACGTAAGTCCCAGAGGTAGTAGGAAAAAATTGAACCGGCGATAAACAGGACTGTCAAAACTTTCAAGATAAAACGCACTGTCAAATCGCCGCCCAGAAGGTTGTAGACCAGGGTCACCAAATCGCCAATAATAATCACGGCAGCTACAAACAACGTCAGATAAATGAGCCATTTTCTGATGCGCAAACTCAGCTTTTCTGGATCGGATGAGTAAATCTTATTGAGATATTTTGTCACCAAAATATAAGTCGGAAAAACGATTATCAACGAAGCGATAGACCAACGAATGGAACTATAGGCGGACGTCAGCGCGTAGGAATTTTGCTCCAAAGGATCAGGAATCGAAATATTTATATAATTAAAAATCAGCGACCAAAAACTGCCAGCGCTGAAATAGAGCGTAAAAATGGCCAAAAGATGCAGAAATACGTCTCGCGGCCCGCCTTTTGATACTGTTTTGCCACTAACCTCTGGGGTCATATTGATTGAAATATAGCACTTTAGCCGTTTGCCAACAAGCCAGAAGTCCTAGCCTGAATAGCCGGTAAAAAAATCAGTTTTGATATTATGACTGGCGACTCCCATTTTTTGCAGCATCTTCTTGTAAGACACGACCATCGGGTCTGGCCCGGAAACATAAAACAGACAGTCTTGCCAATTCGGGACCTCGCTCTTAATCATGTCACTATCGATACGCCCGGTTTTGCCTTTCCAAGCGCTGCCGGCACTTTGAGAGTCGGTTGTTGTGCGCACGATTTTTAGACCGATTTTTTCGGAAGCTTCTTGAAACAAATCGCCAAACACAAATTCTTCCGGTGAGCGGCTCGCATACAGAAGGGTAATGGAAACTTTCTGGCCCCTGTCGAGAATATCCCGAATAATGCTGCGAAACGGCGTGACTCCGATTCCGCCAGCGATAAAGACTAAATGCCGGCTAGTTTTGTTTCTTACGACAAACTCACCCTCTTTATTGCTGGCTATAATTTTCTGGCCAGGCTTCAAATCTTTCAAGGCTTTTTTGAAACTACTTGAGACCTCGACAAATTTCGTAACCAGTAAAATACCTTTCTCACTCGGAGCAGATGCAATCGTAAAATAGCGCCTGATGCCTCGGCTGTCCGGATGTGAGTGGGGGAGCGTCCATTCCAAAAACTGCCCGGCTGTAAAAACAAAAGGCCGCTCCGGCTCAAACCAAAAGGCGACGGTGTCCTTTGACAACGACATTGTTTCACGCAAACGCAAAACCAGACGAATGTCGCGTGAAAAAATACGTGACCCAACATTACCGACAAGCAAAGCCAGTTCGAGACTATAGGGGACCTGCGTATACCTTTGCACTGCTATCAAAACCAGAGCAACAAAGACTCCGAAATAAATCCTAGGCAATCTATTCTGCGGGCCCGTGAGAGGCTCTATCAGCATGACAAAGGTAAAAAACAAAAGTGGAGAATATAAAACTAAGCTCTTCAGGAGCGGCCAAAACGTACCGATCCCAGCGGGGGAAAATGCTGACCCGACGAATAGAGCCGCGAAATATGTAAGAAGAAAACTGAGTGCCAAATGCCAGCGTCGGATCTTTCCCACAACTAGCACACCACCGAGAATAATAAAAGGGACTAGAAATTGGTTCCCGACCCACCAACTAGCGCCTGTTTTTAGCAGAAGTGCTGAAACCACGACGGCAAAAGCAGTAGGATTTAAAATATGCCTTTTATTTATGACCAGAAGATATTTGGAAGCCATGGCCACTACAGCGATGGCAGCCAAAACCCAAACGCTGGCGAAGGGAGCCAACGGACCAACTATCAAAGCCAAAATCAATCCGGTGATAAGTGCTGATTCAGGATTCGGCGTGGTCCGAAAAACGTAGGCGAACAGCTTGTTACTAGCATAACTCACCAAAACCAAAAAGCCTCCGGATAACAAAATGTCCGTAGCCTTGAAAGCCAGGACTCCCGCAAAGCTGAGAAGAGAAGCAATTGCTACTAAACCAATCAAGTAGTACAGCATTAACCTGTACATGGTCACTCGATTGAGAATGTCCTGGAAAAACTTACTCAACGATTATGGCGCCGCCCTTACTGGCATTGAGGTGATTGTGATACCCCCAATGGCCAGTTTTTGTAAAAGTGAACGAATAGGATTGCCCTGGCAGCGTACCTGCCAGAGCGTCGAAGCCCGGGTAGTCAGTATGGATCGGGTGTGGATTGGAAGCAGTCCACATCGGGTCCGAGCTTTGGTTCACAAAAGTCACTGTCTCGCCGGCTTTGATAGTGAGTGTTGCAGGAGAGTAACCTGAGTCCGTATAAATTACAGTGTTGCCGGAATTTGCCGGCTCGTTTCCACCACTCGACTGGGTGCCTCCCGGTCTTTGCGGTGTAATGGAGGGGACGGGAGCAGTGTGCTTAAAAAAATACCACCCTCCCAGGATGACAACGATGACCACAATTGCTATGATGAGTGTTTTCATTCTTATTCCGATGAATTGTTAAACTTTCTGTGTTTCTCCCTCTTTACTTTCCCTCTTCAATCAGATTATAAACGATTTTTTATTATAGTCCAAATCCCAACGATCTCATCGACCCAGCCGATTTTTTTTCCCTCCGCAAATTTCCGCGGATAATAACTGATAGGGACCTCGCGAATAGCAAAACCCTTTTTCAGCAATTTGACTGTCAATTCTGCTTCAAATTCGAAACCATTACTTTGCAAATTCAGTGGCTTCAGTGCCGCAAGGGGCACGAGTTTGTAACAAGTATACACGTCAGTGAGTTGCCCACCGTAAAGCAGATTCACTAACATAGTAATAATTTTGACCCCTAAAACATAAAGCGGATAACCGCGCCGTTTTGGGTTGAGGTTTCTCGAACCATAGACCACCTGTACCCTCGGCGGCTCCAGTTTCTCAAGTAAAAGCGGGATTTCAGCCGGGTCATACTCCAAATCAGCGTCTTGAATAATCACATAATCGCCCGTGGCGCTCGAGAGCGCAGTCCGGACAGCCTGACCTTTGCCTTGATTGGTTTTGTGAGTCAAAAAAATCATCCCGCTTTGCGGATGTGATTTTGTCCATTCCAATATTTTTTTTGCGGTCAGATCACGCGAAGCGTCATCAACGACTAGTATTTCCGGAGTCCATCCCGGAATGCTCAATTTGCCGAGCTTGGTCAAAATCGCGGCAATCGTTTGTTCTTCGTCAAAAACCGGTACAATAATTGAGAGTTTCATTATCAACCGAAAAACTCTAAACGAATCAGTTTTTTCAGACTATCCGCTGCATGGCTTTGGCTCCGGGACTTGGATTCGAACCAAGATTACCAGATTCAGAGTCTGGCGTCCTACCATTAGACGATCCCGGAATGCTTTGAAATTATAACGGAAAGTCGCCTGATTTGACAAAGCGCTGACCTGCCGATACCTTATAAGTAAGAGACATTAAAAATTAATGAAACAAAAATGTTCTTTGCACTCGCACTGGTCCTTTTCGGGGTTGCATGGATGCTGCGGAGCCTCGGTGTCTATAACGACCAAGTTTTTGGCCTAGTAGGCTCGTTTTTGCTCATCTTTGCAGGAGTGCTCAAACTCTTGCAGTTGAATAGCAAACACTCTTCCAAAGACGAACACGGCTTTTAGCTCTTAGCCCAAAATTTTAGCTTCCAGATTGCGGTGTCCGTTCAAAAATTCTTCAGAAGGCAGCCGCCTGGCACCTTGCGCCTGCAAGGATTTGATTTGCAAAAAAGTCAGTTTAGTTCCAGAGTTCTGTCCGCAACTGACTATCAATCGCGGTCCTGCTTCCACGATTTGGCCAGGCTGTTTAGGGTCCTGCGCCAGGCTGAGTGGAACCACCTCGTAAATTTTCAGAAGCTGGCCCTCGAGAGTCGTCCACGCAACCGGCCAGGTCTCGAAAGCCCTAATCATTCTATCGATTGCCTCAGCACTGTCCCGCCAATCAATGCGGACATTTTTTTTGCTGATTTTCTGTGTAAATGTTGCCTGTGCTTCTTCCTGCGGCACCGGCTTGATCTGTCCATCTAAATATTCGGGTAAAACTTTGACTAGAAGCTGAGCCCCGAGCTTGGCCAACTCGTCGTGAAGCTGCCGATAGCCGAATCGCTTACCTGTTAAATTCACAGCAGCTTTTGCCACGATAGCACCATGATCCAAAAGCTCGTCCATCCTTATAATAGTTACGCCGGTTTCAAAATCACCATTCAGGATGGCGGCTTGAATAGGGGAGGCTCCGCGATATTTGGGCAGAAGCGAGGGATGAACATTCAAAAACCCAAATCTTGGGATTTGCAAATATTTTTTTGGGATGATCTCACCGTACGAAGCGAGTACAAAGAGTTCGCAGCCGGCCAGTTTTTCGAGCAAATCATCGTCGTCCAAAAGCGATTCTGGTTGAAACACCGGGACCTTTTTTTCAACAGCCCATTTTTTGACTGGAGAGGAAACCATTTTTTTTGACCGACCAGCTGGTCTATCCGGTTGAGTGACGACCGCTCCGATCTCATAGCTGGCAGCTTCGAGCAACTTTTGCAGAATGGGAACTGCAAAATCCGAAGTGCCAAAAAACGCGAGTTTCATGGTCGTATTTTTTTAAATTTATCAATTATCAAAACTCCGTGGAGGTGGTCAATCTCGTGCTGTAAAACTTTTGCCAAAAGCCCTTGGGCGCGCAGCACTATCCGTTTACCTTGCTCGTTGAACGCTTCCACTTCGACCCGAGCCGGCCTTTTGACTTGCCCAAACAAATTGGGGATGGATAAACATCCTTCTTGCATGTCTGTCTTTTTGATCGACCTTGAAAGGACTTTGGGATTAAAAAGGGGGAACACTGGCGTGCCAAACTCTTCCAAATTGATAACTGCCAAATTTAAATTCTTACCGATTTGCGGGGCTGCCAGCCCTATCCCCGGCGCTTTGCGCACATTCAACTTCATGTCCTCGACTAGTTTTTTGATTTCGGCCGACAAAGGAAATGTTATATCGGAGTTCGAACCGCGCAATATTTTTTCGTCTCCGGGCAAGATGTGCAGTCTCAAAAGTTTCGCCATTTTTCTATTTTAGCATTCAATCAGCAAATCAGAAAATCAAAGCAACTCCTCAGGATCCACGTCAATATCAACAGCTCCGGGTAAGTTTCGCAAAAATTGATAAAGGTCAGAACTCGGCTCATTTGTAACTCTCAAAATAATCCGAAATTGATATTGGCCACGAAGCTTCGCGATAAAAGCCGGTAAGGGTCCCAAAATCTCAACTGACGTGCTGGCCTGGAGTGACAATCGTTTATGGAGGTCGTCAGCCTCTTTTGCGGCTTTGTCTGCTTGTTTATTTTTTACGGTCAATTTGACGAGACGGACAAACGGCGGGTAAAGGAACCTTTCGCGTTCTCTTATTTCCGCTTTGTAGAACTTCTCGTAATCGTGAGTTTTGGCCGCCTCGATCGCGTAGTTTTCCGGGTGATACGTTTGCAAGATGACCAATCCTGACTGACCACCACGACCAGTCCTGCCGGCTACTTGAGTCAACACTTGAAACGTGCGCTCGTTCGAACGAAAATCAGGCAAAGACAAAATCGTGTCAGCCGAAACGACCCCCACCAGTCCCACCCGGCCAATATCCCAGCCTTTGGTGATCATCTGTGTGCCGATCAAGATTTGAATCTTTCCCGCCGCCCACTCATGATATATATTCGAGCCTGCCCCGACCCCGGCTGTAACGTCACTGTCCATCCTCGCGATAATAGGACGTGTTTTTCCGCCGAAATCGCTCATCAAAAATTTTTTCAATTCAGTCTCAACACGTTGAGTACCCAACCCAAAAATTCCTATGCGATGGCTGCCGCAGGAAGGGCATGCGTCGGGCAGGGGATAGCTTCGGCCGCAGTGATGACAGATGAGTTTCGCAGCAGTCTCGTGCCACACCAAATTTACTGAACAATACTGGCAAAGGGGGATATAGCCACAGTCTCGGCACATCACGAGATTGGCTGTGCCGCGTCGGTTGAGGAAAAGAATTATCTGTCGGCCGGCTTTGAGATTATCCAGAATCTGGAGCTTCAAAAATTCGCTGAAAATCGAATAATTTTCCCCCCGTCTTTCCTCTCGCATATCCACAACATGAACCTTGGGCATGCCCAAATCAGCCTTTATCCGGTGGGGTAAAACCAGAAGTTTGATCTTTCCCTCCACTGCCCTTTGATACGTTTCCACAGAGGGGGTAGCGTCTCCTAGGACCAAGGGGCAGTGCCAAAGTTCGGAGAGGCGCTCCGCAACGGTCCTGGCGTGATATTTCGGATTTTGATCATACTGTTTAAACGACTGATCGTGCTCCTCGTCGAGAACAATAAGTCCCAAGGACCGCACCGGCGCAAACATGGCCGATCTGGGGCCGATGATTATTTTTTTTTCGCCAGAGCGGATCTTCTGCCATGTCCAGAATCTTTCCGCCTGGCCCAGTTTGCTGTGAAGGAGCGCGATGGAATCAATGCCAAACCGCCTGGCAAAACGCTCCACCGCGGGATCGGTCAAAGAAATCTCCGGCACCAGCATCAACACTTGACTCCCGCCCTCCAGAACGCGCTCGAACAACTGCATATAGACTTCTGTTTTTCCCGACCCCGTGACTCCATGCAATAAAAAAACTCCTGTTTGTCCCAAAGAAGCCGAGATTTGGGCGACTGCCTGATGCTGGGCTTCCGTCAAAACAAAATCGGGATTGTATTTTTCATAACCGACTAGCCCGGATGACCTGACTTTTTTGCTTCTTGCCGGCAACATAGCTTTAACTGCCGAACCCAAAGACGTGACATAATATTGAGCCAGCCAATTTGCCAGATTCAGATTCTGTTCGCTAAGTACCGGCGTCGCGTCTGCCAGCTCCGTTAAAATTTTGTACCCTTTTGTCTCTGTTTCCAGGCGGTGGATTTCAAAAGAACATACGACACCAAAAATCTGGCGTGGACCAAAAGGGACTTTCACCAATTGGCCAGGCCGCATTTGACCTTGAAATTTCAACGGTACCAGATAGGTGAAAATTTGGGCGGATTTGAGAGCGACCCGCGTTAAGGGAATGACATTGACCGCTCGTTTAAATTCCGGCATTAAGCTATAATTTAAGCAGATGAACAGAATTAGTATAACATGATTCGCCTTGGTTTATTTGGAATTTTTTCTCAACCGTTTTACAAATGACAAATATTTTTAGAATTGGGAGCGAAGCAGTATGCGCGATACAGACAAGCGACTTTTTGTAAGCATTGACTTACCGCAGTTTATCAAGGACCACCTCAAGAGATCCAGCCAGCCGGGCGTCTACTGGATCAAATGGATGAATCCTGGCAACCTGCATATTACCTTAAGTTTTCTGGGAGATCTCAAGCCCGGCCAAATAGAAACAGCCAAACGCGTTTTGGCGGAAGTCGTCCCCCGGTTTGCGCCTTTTTCAATAAAGCTCGATAAAGTAGTGGGGGAGCGGGACATGCTCTGGCTGGAACCGGATAACCCCGAGAAGTTGATCGAGCTGCAAACGGAGCTAAAAAATAGTTTGAAACAAGAAAGGCTGGGCAAAAGAGAGAAATGGAGCTACACGCCTCACGTCCTTTGGGCAAAGTCGAAAACTGGGCGGCGCATGACCTGGCAGCCGCAAAATTTTGTCGGCCAAGAATTCACGGCCGAAAAAGTAAATCTGTATGAGAGTCAGCTCACTCCGGGAGCGGCTACCCATACACTTCTGGCGAGTTGGCCTCTAAGCGAAACTGCTCCTCAACATGAAAATTGACGTTTTAGGTATAAAAATAGACGCTGCCAGACGCAACGAAATTTTATGGCAAATTTTGACACGTCTAGAAAACAACCAGCAAACATTTATCGTAACTCCCTATTCCGAATCAATAGTCGCTGCGCAGAAAGATTTGGCGTACAAAGAAATATTGAACGATGCGGATATTGCTCTGCCTGATGGGATTGGCATCCTCTGGGCAGCAAAGTGTTTATCTCTCCCAAACCCAAAAAAAAGTTTTTGGCGCGCATTGTGGCAGCTCAAATATTCACTGGCGGCAATAGTCTTTGCTCCAAAATTTATCCGGAGCCCAATCCCGGAAAAAATCTCTGGCTCAGAATTTGTCTGGGACTTGTGCAAGCTCGCAGAACAAAATCACAAAACTATATTTTTACTAGGCGGCTTTGGTGATACGGCAGTACGGGCTGCAGGCGCATTAAAAAAAAATCATCCGAGTTTAAACATCGCGGGCACGTATGAAGGCAACTCGGACGAGCCCGGAATCGTTGGAAAAGTTAACGAGACCAAGGCCGATATTCTTCTCGCAGCTTTTGGTCCTGTCAGGCAAGAAAAATGGCTGGCCGAAAACAGGCACAAACTCAATGCCAGTGTTCTGATTGGCTTAGGAGGCACCTTTGACTATCTGGCCGGTAATAGGCCCCCAGCACCCAAATTTTGGGCTATAATGGGCTTGGAATGGCTATGGCGCCTCTTTACCCAGCCCTGGCGAGCAGTGCGAATTAGCAAGGGCATATTCAGCCTCATATACTACGCTTTTTTGGCAAAACTCAAGTAAAATATAATCGTTCATATATGACACAAGTAAAAGTCAGATTTGCTCCGTCTCCCACGGGATTTTTGCATATCGGCGGCTTGCGGACTGCTCTGTTCAATTTTCTGTTTGCGCGCAAAAACCAGGGCAAGTTTATGTTGCGCATCGAAGACACGGATAAAGCCCGCGAGGTTGACGGTGCGGTCGAAAATATTGAAACCACGCTAAAAACTTTCGCTTTACGATACGATGAAGGGCCGGTTTTTCAATCTCAGAGGCTTCAAATTTATCAAGAACACATCCAAATCTTGATCGACAAAGGCGCGGCTTACCGATGCTACTGCACCAACGAACGCATCGCCGAACTCAAAAAACAAGCTGAGCTTCTCAAACAGCCGTTTCGTTATGACAAATATTGCCTCAAGAACCCTGGTCAGACTGGCAAAAGCTACGTGGTCAGGCAAAACATTCCCGAAGAAGGTATCACGGTCTTCACTGATGAAGTGTATGGGGAAATAAAAGTCGAAAATAGGCTTCTCGACGACGGAGTGCTCATGAAAACCGATGGGTATCCGGTTTATAACTTTGCTAACGTGGTGGACGACCACCTCATGCGGATCACGCACGTGATACGGGGGGAGGAATTTATTTCTTCGACTCCGAAGCACGTACTTTTGTACGAAGCGTTTGGTTGGAATCTGCCGCAGTTTGTTCACTTGCCCCTCTTGCTCGACAATAAACGGCAGAAACTCTCCAAACGATCCGGCGACGTGGCAGTGAATGAATATCTGGAAAAAGGCTACCTGCCGGAAGCAATCCTAAACTTCATCGCTTTCTTGGGCTGGAATCCAAAAAACGAACAAGAAATTTTTTCCCTTGAAGAATTGATCGAAGCTTTTGACCTGAAAAAAATCAACAAAGCCGGTGCCGTATTCGATGTCGAAAAACTCAACTGGTTCAACGCCCAATATATCCAAAAAATCCCAATCACCAAACTCGCTGAACTCGCTGGTCCTCATTTCGGTCGGGATGTTTCCAACTATCCGAAAATGTTCCTTCAACAAATCGTGCAAATTGAAAAAGAGAGATTGACAGTATTAACTGAGATAGGGGAGAGGACAATGTATTTTTTTGACAATCCCGAATATGAAACGGCTTTGTTGCAATGGAAACAAATGACTGAAGAAGAACTTAAAAGGTCTGTTCAGATATCTCAAAAGCTTATAGAGCAAGTCCCGCTCGATGCTCAGAAAGAACAAATCCAAGCAGCGTTTTTTGATTCGATCGGCGAAAAAGACAAAGGCAGCCTCCTGTGGCCTTTGCGCGTGGCCCTGACTGGGCTCAAAGCATCACCAGGGCCTTTTGAAATCATTGAAGCTTTCTTCAAACTTACCGACGGCAAGCAAATATTGCAAAAACGGCTCCAAACAGCGCTTGAAAAACTCGACCAAGTATGATATAATCTCCGCACCGATGAGCTTCCAGAAACAAAAACAAAATACCAATTTAATAAGCAGGGGACTCGTAGCGGCAATTCTTTTGTCGCTTATTTGCGGCTCCAGCTCAGCCCAAACGTCAGTAGGTGATCTGCAAAACAGCATTAGCCAGAAACAGCAACAGCTCGACCACATCACGAACCAAATTCAAGATTTGCAAAACCAGATAAATAAACAGCAAAAACAAGCAGCGAGCCTAAAGAACGAAATTTCTCTGTACGATCTCCATATTCAGGAAACCCAGCAGCAAATCGCGGCAGTACAAATTCAGATCGATCAATCATCGGCCCAAATTTTACAAACCCAAATAGAGATCCAGCATAAACAAGACGACATAGACAAACAAAAAGTTTTTCTGGCCGAGACGCTGCGACTAATCAACGAATATGACGGAGTCAGCCCTCTGGAATTAGTACTCAAAAACGACACCTTTTCCCAATTTCTGGACCAGGTCCAATATGCGGGGGATTTGCAGGCCAAAACGCAAACACTCCTGGATACGATTAAAAAACTGCAAACCGAACTGCAGCAGAAACGAACAAACCTGCAAACCCAGCTTGCTAGCCAACAGCGACTCAAAGACGAGCTGGTCCAATCGCAAAATTCCCTGGCGCAACAAAGGACCGACAAGCAATATTTATTGAACAAAACCAAGGGTCAACAAAAAATTTACCAATCCTTGTTGACAGATGCGTCGCAAAAACAACAGCAGGTCGAACAAGAGATTTACCAACTGGACCAATCAGTCCGGCAGCAACTCGGGCAAAAAGCGTTGCCGCCGTTCCAAGGCGTTTTGCAATGGCCCATGTCAGGCATCATCAGCCAAGGCTATGGCAATACAGGTTTTACCGCCCTGGGCTACAATTTTCACAATGGCATCGATATCGCAGCCCCGGCTGGTACGCCCATCTATGCGGCAGCAACCGGGGTCGTGTACGCTACCGGTACTGGCCAAACTGCTTACGGCAATTGGGTCGTAATCAAACATACCCTTACAAAAGACGGAAAAATTTATAACATTTATACTCTGTACGGGCATATGCAAAAATTTGTGGTGACGCCTGGACAAACAGCCCACGGAACCGACGTGATTGGATATGAAGGTAATACAGGCAATACGACCAGGCTTTTATACGGGCCGGAGCGCGGCTATCATTTGCATTTCACCATATTTGATGAAGACGGCTTTGGGATAAGAGAAGGTGCGAATGAAAGTATCTATGGGCCGTACCAAATTCCCTATGGATATACTTACAATCCATTGGATTTCTTAAAGTAGAGATTTGACATCAAGTCAATAAATCAGGCTGGTAGTGAACCACTAAAATACGAAAAAAAAGCCGGCCCAAGTAATTCAGGTGGGGACAAAAAAAGTTAAAAAAATTTCTGCTATAAGCTTCTGACCAGCACTTTAGGGGGATAAAGCAAGACATAATGCATAGGCTTGGAATGCTAAATTATGGAATAGACGTCGTAAAAGGTATATTGTGCGACGCGACATAGCAAACGATCAGTCTTCTCCCCTCCAAAGCGAACTCTATCCAAACCAAAAACCCCGCCATAGGCGGGGTTTTTGGTTTTAAGCAAACAACTTGGCGAAGCTCCTCTTGGCTCTTTTTTTCCAATGCCCAGTCTTGTAAGCGTGGGCTGCGAGCACAGGAAGAGCGAGGGTCGCTTCAGCATAGACCATTTGCTCGTAGACAGTACTGACCTTGCCCCAAGAACTAGCTTCTTTGAGAGTTGAGGATGAGCAGGCGCCGTCTCTGACGTCTGCGACAGTGATCTGAATCGCGTATTTATGGACCGACGCATTAAAACCCAAAACCTCGGCCGCCACCACGGTGTCCTGGGCAAAATTCTTCGGCACTCCCCCGCCGATCATGAGGAGCCCGCTGTCTTTGCTGGCAATTTTAATTTTCGTTAACTCCAAAAAATCCTTCACGGAATCAATGCTTACATGCTCATCGGGATTCTTCCACTGATGTAGCACCAGCCCGAACCCTGCTGAAGAGTCTGAAAAAGCCGGACAGAAAATTGGGACGTTGTGCTCATACGCCGTCTGCACCAATGAATTCTTCTTCTTGGAATGTTTGACCAGGTACTTTCCCATCTGGGCTATGAATTCACGGGAGGAATAAGCGCGCGGCTCCATCTCATCAGCCAGCTTGCAAATCGTCTTGTCGCATTCCTGGAGCTGGTCCTCGTCTATAAACGTATCGTATATCCGGTCAATGTACATGCTCCGCAACAGCCCGTCGTCAACATTCGGCGTGCCTCGATAATGCCGAAATCCCAAAGCTTCAAAAAAATCCATGTCAACAATGGAGGCTCCGGTCGCCACAATTACGTCTATCATATTGTTTTTGACCATGTCCACATAGATCTGCATGCAGCCGGCAGCGCTGGTGGATCCGGCCAGAGTGAGCCAGGCTGACGAATTTTTGTCAGCGAGCATCCGGTTGTATATTTCCGCTCCTCGGGCCAAATCCCGGGAAGAAAAAGACATCTTCCCATAGGCTTTCACTAATCGCTCCACATCCAGGGTCTTGATGTCTATATGTTCTATGGGTTGACTCAATAGTCTCCGCTTTTCGCGCTTCAAACTCGATTTCATATATTTATTTATTCAAAAATTTAAAACTTATTAACTTAAAAACCAGCTTCGCGACCAAAAAATCATACCCCGGCATACCTCTTATGGGCGCCAGTTCCACAAAATCAGCGCCGACGAGGTTTTTTCGCTTAGCCACCGTACTCATGAGTTCGAGAGCCTGCGCGTACGACAGTCCGCCTGGCTCCGGCGTCCCGGTCGCGGGCATGATAGAAAGATCGAGCCCGTCCACGTCAAAAGTCAAATAGACGTCCTCACTCAGTCGGCTCATAACTTTATCCAAATCATACCGATCTCCCCAAAAAATATTGTCCGGGTTGAGATGCCACTGCTCTTCTTTGGCGGTATTGCGAATGCCGACCTGAACGATTTTCTCTATCCCCTGCTCCTGGACTCGCCGCATGGCGCAAGCGTGCGAATTTTTCGAACCTTCCCATTCGTCCCTCATATCCGTGTGCGCATCAATCTGCAAAACCGAAAGGTTTTTGTACTTTTCGATGTAAGGCTTGATCAGCGCTGGGGTTATCGAATGTTCCCCGCCGAGAGTAATCAAAAACCTGTCAAAATATCTTCTGGCCGTTTCGGCAATCGCCTCTCTGCTGCCGCTGACCTCTGGCAGAGTCGCGATCTTTACCAGGTTTTGCAGTTCATCCCCCAATTCCGGCTCAAAAAGTTCAACTTGCTGCGAAGCAGCGAGTATAGCGCGGGGTCCGTGCTTTGTGCCTTGTCCGTAAGACGTGGTTTCCTCAAAAGGGGCAGGTAAAATCAAGACTTGGCCTTCCTCAGGGTCTATTTCCGGTATTCCCAGAAAATTAAAAATCGCGTCCATTTTTCGAATGGTAAGGTTTCAAAAAACTTTTGTCAATTTATTTGCGCCCCCAGGGACGCCACGCAAAAAACGTTTTGAGATAGCGGCGCATCCGGCGGTCCGTGCTGCGCTGCTGGCCTTTGAACTTTTCGATTTGTTCACGAAGCTTGGGCACAACCCCGTCGATTGCCGCATACAGATCGGGGTCAGTACTTTCCGCTCTCATTACCAGCTTCTGTGGGACATCTAAATTGACTTCACAGGCAAAAAAACCGCTGTGGTGATGGGTAGAGGCGACCAAATCAACCCTGGCTTCCAATATCTCATCCCAATAATGCTCCAAATGGCCGATTTTTTCCTCAACATAGCTTCTGAGCGCGTCTGTAACGTCGAGATGATTGCCGCGAATTAAAATTTTCATAAAACTAGAAGCCTAAATATTGAACCTCTTCTTCAATTGTAACGCCAAATCTGTTTTTGACAAGTTTTTTTAGCTTCTTCGCCAATCTCTGGACGTCCGCCGCCCGGCCCCGCCCTGGGTTGTAAATCAGATTCGCGTGGTGAGCAGCCACCAGAATCTGTCCCTGTTTCATGCCCCTAGCCCCGACTCGGTCCAAAAGTCTCCCGGCTGGGACCTTGCCATACATTACGTCATCCGCGGCTAGCCTCCGCACAAACGCCTTTCGTTTGCCAGCAGGTCGAAGGTCGGCAAGTTTTATGTTTTTGAAAAAACTGCCCGGGCAGCGCATGCCTGGCGGATACTTTTTCGCCCGCAGCTTGATGATGTCTTTAGATGTTTCCAGAAGCCTTTCCCTATCCCCTTTCGTAACCTGCAATACAACCTCGGTGATGGTCCAATTCTTATTTCTTTTAAAAACACTATCACGATAACCAAAACGGCACTGCTTACGAGACAAATTGCGAAATTTATGACCGTCAAAGTATCTGACCCGAACGATCAAACTTTTTATCTCGGAGCCATAAGCACCCGCGGAACCATACACCGCGCCCCCGACCGTTCCTGGTATGCCGGCCATTTTTTCCAGACCCGCCCAGCCAAGTTTATCGAGCTTAAATATTAATTTCAAAAGGTTGTTGCCGGCGCCTACAGTCACCACGGTTGCCTTACGGGCAAACTTCTCGATTCGATTACTAATCACCACACCAGGGTAGCCTCTGTCCGAGACTATCAAATTGGACCCCTCCCCGACAACGTAGCTGGGCAATTTCCAATCACGGGCTTTTTTGACGGCTTCTGCCAACTCTGGCTCTGACCTCACAGACACAAAATACCTGGCTGGCCCGCCCATGCGCATGGTTGTAAAATTTTTGAGGAGGAAATCACGTTTCATATTTTTTTCAATTGATAGACCCACCCAGGCTGCCACTGCCAGGGGGCAGCAATCGCTTCTTGCAAAGTCTTTTTGTTTATAAAACACTCCAAGGCGTACTGAGTAGCGCGGTGACCGATTATGAGCACGGTTTTGCCAGAATAGTCACGCGACAACTGATCCAAAAAAATTTTCATCCTCGCGTTGGTTTGTTCATAGCTTTCGCCATTTGGAAACGGGTCTTTGATATGTTCGCCGCGATAAGGGACCACTTCATCGTCTGGGCGATGATTGAAATCGCCATAGTTACATTCCCGAATCCTCATGTCTCGAATTATCGGCGTACTCCGTTCGGCAAAGGCGATGTCAGCGGTTTCGTAAGCCCGACGTAAATCAGAACAAAACACCGCGCCCAACTCTCTACCCTCGTATCTCGAGCCTAGTTCCCGCGCCTGCTTTTTGCCAAGCGACGAAAGCTCGGCGTCATAGTGGCCTGATGACCGGTTCGCTTCGTTATCTACACTCGTCCCGTGTGCTTCGAAAAAAATCGTTACCATATTTTAGCTGAATCTCATATCATACCAGTTTAGACCATATTTCTTCTGAATCAAGACCCTTTCTCCTTCAGCGCTTGTTTCATACTTGCTCAAATCAAAAAGATTGATGGCCTCTTGAATGTGTTCTTCATCGCGGCCTTCGATCTCCAGATAAACCGGCATCCCCGGGTACTGGTCAAGGTCAAATCTCCAATCTTTGTAAACCCAGGAAGTGCGATCCTTGTCTTGATGAGCATAACGCTCCAAGCCGAGCGCTTCAAATAACAACGACGCCTTTCCCGGCTCCATGACTTCAAAATTAATCTCTTTGTGCTGACGGGAGGCGCCCAATTTGTCTGATTTGCCTTTCCAGGTTACTTCGGCCGGCCCGTCCGATCTTTTGCGTACGCGCAGAAACCACGGGTCTTCGCCCTCCTTGATGCCTCTTATCCGAAACCAGTCTACTGACAATCTGGCTTCCGTAACCTCGGTCGCACCCAACCGCGTAAGAGCATCAACCAACGAGGTTTTGTCGATATTTAAAACTTTTGTCTCAACTTCTTGCGCCATTTGAGCCAGATCAAGCGACTAAATTGTCCGCGACTTTGTAAATATCCCCTGCTCCCATAAAAATTACGGCTTTAAATCTCTTCAATTCCCGCCGCGCCAGTTTTTCCGCTGTCTCTAGGTCGGCGGCGAATTGAGCCCGTTTTCCGCAGGAGTTCAGTTCCCGGACCAGGTCCACTGAGCTGACATCCTGATCTTCAGATTCCTCGCGCCCGGCGACATCGAAAATTTCCGCAATGATCATGTCGTTTACGCTACTTTGGCAGAGCGTTTCGACAAACTCTCCGAAAAGCTTTTTTGTCCTGCTGTGCTGGTGCGGCTGAAAAACCAAAAGAACTTTTTCAGCTCCGTAAATATTCGCTGCCGCCTCCAGTGTCACTCTAATCCCTGCTGGGTGATGGGCGTAGTCGGAGATAACATCCGTCTCCCCTACCTTACCGATTTTCTCAAACCGTCGCCAAGTCCCGCCAAAATTAGTCAAAGCTGAAATGATGATGCTATTAGGGATGTTCAAGAGCTGCCCCACGGCAGCCGCCGCAAGAGCATTTTCTCGATTAAACTTGCCGGGTACGAGCAGAGACGGGAGCAAAAAGTTTTTTTCGTTCACGTGGGCCGGTTTGTCGATCGCAAAACCGATTTTTTTTACAGGCGCGTAGGCGGCGATATCTTGTGAATTTTCGTCTGCGGAATTATAAACCAGGCTTCCGCCCGGCTTGATCTGCTCGACAAACTGTCGAAAAGCGTCTTTGACGTCCGCCAAATCCTTGTAATAGTCCAGGTGGTCTGATTGAACGTTTGTGACCACTGCGATGTCGGGATGATATTGCAAAAAGGCCCGTTTGTACTCATCCGCCTCCAGAACGAAATACTTTCCCTGCCCGAAACGAGCGTTCGAGTGCCAGGCCAAAATTTCACTGCCGACTACCACGGTCGGATCGAGCTCAGCCGCTTCAAGTATCGCTGCAATCATTGCAGTGGTCGTGGTTTTGCCATTTGTTCCCGCCACAGCGATGACGTTTTTATCCTTGGCCAATTCACCCAGCGCTTTGGCATAAGATAGCTCCGGAATTTTGGTTTTTCTAGCCCTGCTTCGTTCCGGGTTGTCCTCAGGAATGGCCTGGGAATAGACCAAAAGTTGAACACCCTCCGCGAGATTGCTTTGATTGTGCCCGATGGCCACTGGTATTCCTTCACTGACGAGTTTTTCAGTTATTTCTGAAGGCGTGATGTCTGATCCGGAAACTTCACACCCCTTCGCTTTGAGAATCCTGCCGAGCGCGGAAACTCCAATGCCACCGATACCCACGAAAAAAATTTTCGCTCCTGGTTCAAACATGTTGCAAATTTAATCGACCAGGCTGCTTCGCCCGCCATTCGTAATCGCTGATAAGCTTTTTAATTGCCGGGATCGCTTCTCGGGTCACCCGGCGGCCTTCCTCAAGCATTTCCGCAGCACTTTCCATGTCAGTTTTTCCCAAATGTTTAACCTGCGGGGATAAAAGGAAGTCACAGTCCACTAGAAAATCCTTGCGTTTTTCGCTTTGGGCCAGAGAAATATCGATCGCCTTGCCGAGAATAGAAAACATCCCCGGGCCAGGCTGCTCGGTTTCCTCGAAAGTATCGGACTGGTTGTAGTAAATAAAATCGACCGATTTTGTGAACAACTGATCAAAAAATTCATGAATACTCGCATATAGCCTGAACGGCAAACTACGCTTGAAAAAATTGTAACCTTTACGCATATGATAAAAACGTTTTTTGAACATATATCTGGTGGCTGCTATGTCAACTCCGATCACAATATCAGCGCCCATCTTCCTAGCTTCCGCCGTCGGAATAATGCTGAAAAGGCCACCATCGATGAGCAAGCGGTTGCCCCACTCGACTGGTTCGAAAAGCCCGGGCACTGTGCAGCTGGCGCGGACGGCTTTGGCAATCTCGCCGAGAGAAAGCAATACCGGCTCGCCGGTGACTATGTCGGCGCAGACAAAACCTAGAGGCGGTTTGACGTCTTCGAAACGTCGATCTGCGAAATACTTACTAGCCCAAGCTTCGGCTTTCTCCGTCCCCAAAATGCCTTTCCCGTTTTTATTCAACTCAAGCAAGGTCCAAAGAAAACCACGGTCCATGCGGAGCCAATCTTCCTTCAACCGCTCGATCGTTCCGCATGCGTAACTAGCCGCGATGAGAGCTCCGGAAGAACAAGCCGTAATATAATCGATTGGGATACTATTTTCACGCAAGACCTCCAAAACGCCAATGTGAGTGATGGCTCGTCCGGAACCTCCGGAAAGAGCCAGTCCGATAGTAGGTCGACCTGTTTTCATGGATTGAGTTTAGCCTGTTCGCAAACTTTTAATAAAACGTGGGCGATGCGCCTGTCCGCGTTCCTCGGCATAAAATGTTTCATCCCCTCGCTCATGCCTTTTGACAAATCCCGATCCCACAAAATCTTGCGGATCAGTCGGACCAAAAGCTCGGGAGTCAACAATTCCTGAGCCACTCCGAAAACGAGCTGTGCCCTCGCCAAGACGCCGGCATTTATCTCCTGCGGGCTTTGAGGCAATGGAATCAATATAACAGCCTTGCCCAAAACCGCCAATTCAGAAATCGTGGACATGCCGGCGCGGCTGACGACCAAATCCGCTACCGCGTAGGCATGTTTGAGCTCAGTGCTCAAAAATTCGTAAGCATGATAATGGGGCTGGTTTTGACCAGGGATTTTTCTCAATTTTGCTCCGGTGAGGTGAATGACTTGCACGTATTTAGTCAGCTCAGGCAAGGCGCTAGCGACGACTTCATTTATTTTTGCAGCCCCGCTACCACCGCCCATAATCAGTACCGTGGGATAGTCTTGATTGAGGCCAAAAAGCTTTCTCGCCTCAGCAGCAGAGCCGCCAAACACTTCCTTGCGCACGGGATTGCCTGTGACGTGAATCTTGGTTTTGCGCGTGAGTTTGAAAAGACCTGACGCTTCCGGCATTTCTTTTCCGCTGAAACTGAAGCTCACGGTCACGGCTTTTGCGATCGGCCTCACCAAACGGGTGGATAAGGATAAAACAAAATCTTGCTGGTGAATAACAATTGGCACTCCGGAAACGTATCCCGCAAAAGACATCGGCACCTGTACGTAGCTGCCGGCACCGAAAATCAGATCCGGCTTGTACTTATGCAAAAAAAACCAGGATTTGAGAAAGCCGGCCGCGGTTTTGAAAAAGTCGAGAAGATTCAGGAACGAAAAAGGGCGCCGCCACTTGCCCGCGGGGATGGTCAGATGAGTAATGGGTAAACGGAAATTTTCAAGGAGTTTTTTTTCTACGCCCCCGCCCCCACTAATGAGAAAAAACTCGGCACTAGATTCGAGTTTGTGCAAAGCCTCGGCAACAGCCAAAAGCGCCGCTGTGGGGCCTCCTGTTCCGCCGCCCACAAAAAAAATCTTCATATTTTAAATTTCGCTAGACCAAGTCGTTCTGCAACCAATATTAGCGCTTTGAATTCCGCACTTCGACCTGCCTCTTTCGCTTTGATACACCGCCGCAAATATTTCGCAAAAGGCAACTTCACTACCTCAATAAATTCATCCCAGTCTGGCTTTGGCTTTTTTTTCCTTAACTTTGTGCCCAAAAAATAATACGTGTGATACGTCCAGCTCCCTCCCCCTCTGATTTCGTATAATAGCTCCATTTTGCTTGGCTCATACCCGGTCTCTTCGAGACATTCTCTGGCTGCAGCCCTTCTAGGAGTTTCTCTATTTTTATAAAAGCGCCCTCCTGGTAATTCCAATCGGGCTTTTCCCAGGCCAGAACGGAAACTTCTTATCAAAATAACATTTTGGTCTTGATCCAAAGGCACGATGCACACTGACTGATGCTTTGTGACAGAAATTTCTCTCAGTGCGATCTTGCCATCTGGAAGTCTAACTTTCTCTCGCACAATGCGGAAAGACTCTCCGTCAAAAAGAGTCTTTGAGCTAAGTTTGATTTCCTTAATTTTTTTGCTCATAAATTTTCAGTGTTTCCTCAGCGGTTTTCCGCCAATCATATTTCTGCGCGTTTATTTGCCCTTCGGCGACCAAATTTTGCAAAAGTCCCGGATCGCCCAAAAGCTCGTCGATTTTTTTTGCCATATCTTGCTCGTCAGTGGGGTTGAAATAAATCGCGCCCTGACCCAGGATCTCCTCCAAAACCTGAATGCGCGAGGCCAAAACCGGCAGGCCCGCAGCTTGTGCTTCGACCCCTATCAAGCCAAATCCTTCGACCAACGAAGGCAGGACGAACGCTTGCGCTGCCTGATAAAGTACGGCCAGATCTAGGTCAGGCACAAAACCTAAAGCCCTGATATCGTCCGCATGCTTGATTTTGAAAACCGCTTGTTTGATCTCCGGGTAAAAGGGGTCAATCTTGCCGGCCAGGGCCAATTGAACATCACGGTGATAATCCTCTTTCAGTATATCAAATGCCAGCGAGAGTCGCGGCAGGTTCTTGTATTGGCGCCACACGCCGACAAAAAACAGAAAGGGTTTGCTTATTTTGTAGGCGTTCTTCACTTCCTCGATTTTTACGGCAGAAACCGCTTCAGCAAACTGTTTCTCCACGCCTTCATACACGACCGCGACTTTTTCCGCCCGGACACCAAGGACTTTGACTATTTCCCGCTTGGTCGCTTCGGAAACAGCGATAACTTTCGCGGCCCGCCGGACCGAAGCCCATATGGCTGCGCGGTAAGCCAATCGGTGAAACATGCGTGATTTCTTCTTACCGGGAAATTGGTGATGGATGACGTCGTGAACAGTAATAACGAATTTCCCCGGATATAAAACCGGGGCGTTGAAACTGGCAAAATGGACCAGGTCGAGTTTCAAGCGCCTCAGTTCTGCGATAAAAGACGTCTGTTCCGACCAGGAATAATAGCGGGAGGAAACGGAAACTTTTGCAAAATTCCGGCGCGTCACTTCAAACTTCTCTACAAACTCGGAGTTTTTGTCGCAAAGCAAAAAGTATTGATTGGTTTCATCAATATCCATGAGATTGACTACTAATTTTTCGATATAGCGGCCGATCCCCTCCCCTGTGCCGGCCATTCTCATATCAATTCCTATTCTCATACCTTCACCGTTTCATTGAATAATTGCAATGTTTTTTTTGCCGTCTGTCCCCAAACAAACTCTTTTACGGCCAAGCGCCCGCGGTCACTAAGACTTTGATAAAAACCGCGATCTTGCTCCAGAGAGAGCATGGCATCGGCCACTTGGCTGGGACGGAACGGATTGACAAATAGGACAAATTTATTGCCAATTTCCGCAATACTGGTGGCGAAGCTCGCGATGACCGGGACTCCGTAACTTGCCGCTTCCAAAACCGGAAATCCGAAGCCCTCGTAAAAGCTTAAGAAGAGAAAAAGAAATGCTCCTCGATAAAACAGAGCTTTCTGCTTCTCGCTGACATTGGAAAAAAAATACACCGACCTACGAATTTCCTCTGGTATGCGCAAGTCAGTTTTCCAACCTGAGCTGCCGGCGAGAACCAGGGGCAGTCTGTCGGGGCTTTTTGAGTAATATTCCTGATACGCTTTGAGCGCTGCCTCCAAATTTTTCCGCGGTTCAAAAGTGCCAAACGCCAAAATATACTTTGCGGGCAAGGCCGCGGGACTTGCGGGCAAAACAGTCTGAGCAGCCGGCTCATCGACGCCGGAATGAATCAAGCTTATCTTCTCTGCCGGTATTTTGTAAAAATCCACCAAATCTTGCCGGGTGCTTTCAGACATCACAATGAGACGGGTCGCTCGTGCGGCCGCGCCGCGATAATTCATAATCTTGTGCCAAACCCTCTGCCGCCAAGTAAAAAATCCAGGCAATACTTCAAAGGACAAATCGTGAAAAGTGATAACCAGCGGGACTCTTTTGCTCAGTGCCAAAGTCCGCCAGTGGGGTGAAAAAAACAGATCTAGGCCCCCAACCAAGCGGTCAACTTTGGGGAACGCAAAAAATTTCATGAAAAAATTAAAAATCTTGTTCGGAAACCGCAAAATTTTGTAGCTGACGTTCGGGTAATCGAAAATTTTCACTCTGCCGGAAACGTCGGCAAAGGAATTGGCAAAAAGTACATATTGATTATGCTGGTCATTTTCAAAGAGCGTACGCAGAAGTTTTGTGAGATAAACCTGCACGCCGGTCGTCCGCCCTTCCATCAAAGCCCTGATATCAATGCCTATTCTCATAATGAATTCCTTTAGAACCCATTCTGCTCAAAGAAAAAATAAATTTACTTACGAATAGTACTCTCCGAAGTCCTCCCGAGACGGACGAAGGACGGGTCAATGCCCACGCGCATGTGTTTTAATCAATTCTAAAATCTGCGTTTTAAATTGAGCTTTGTCGAAACGCAAAACCGACTGGCGGACTTTCTGTTCATCAAATTTCAGCAAGACAAATCTCCTTAAAGCCTCCGCAATGCTTCCCGGGGTTTGCTCGGCAAACAAGACCCCGTTTTCGCCGTCTGTAAGGTATTCCACGGTACCTCCTTCGGCAAAACCGATGACTGGCGTGCCGCAAGCCAGACTTTCCGGCACCATCAAGCCTGCATCTTCCAGGGCCGGAAGCACGAAAGCCCGGGCCTGACTATAAAGCTCACGCAATTGCGCATCAGGCACTTTGCCCAGGAATTCTATGTTTGGTCCGGCTCGCTGCCGCAAAATGGGTGCCGCCGTTCCGGTCCCGACCACTTTGAGCGGCCAGCCCAAATCATTGAACGCATCAATCACCAAATCTATTTTTTTATACGGCTCCAGCCGCGAGCCAACCAAAAAAAAATCTTTTTTTGCAGATGAGGGCTTAAAAAAATCAGTATCAACAGGAGGATAAATTACCACCGAATCACGGCCGTAGTATTTTTTTATCCGCGCCCGCACTGTCTGCGAATTTGCCACTATCACGTCCGGCCGCTGAGCTGCTGCATAATCCCACGGACGCAAATGCTCCTTCAAATAGACTTTCACCATTTTTTTTATAATACCCGGATAAGCACCGGAAGCGACATAACTGTCCATGTCCTGCCACAAATACCGCGTCGGGGTATGGCAGTAACAAATATGAACGGCCGGTTTCTTGACTGTGACCCCTTTAGCAAAAGCGGAAGCATCGGAGAGTACCAGATCAAACCCGGAAAAATCAAAACTTTCAATCGCCCGCGGCATCAAAGGCAGATACCATTTGTACTTCCCCGGCATGCCGGGCAGGTTTTGCAAAAAGCTGGTATGGATCCGCAAGTCTCCAAATTGTCCCCTCGTGCGCCATTTGTCATGCACCAAGGTGTAGACCGGGGCATTGGGAAAAAGTTCGTGGAATACTTCGAGGACCCGCTCGGCCCCGCCGCTTTGGGTTAAAAACTCGTGCACTAGGGCTACTCTCATGAAATCTCAATAGTTTTCTGCTTGCCTTTTGCTAAAAAGCAAAACCGTCGTTTTAAAAATGATGTAGAGATCCAGCCAAACCGACCAGTTTTCGATATAAAACAAATCAAGCTTGACTTCTTCTTCAAAAGCCAGCTCCGGATTGTACATTTGGTTGATTTGAGCCAGCCCGGTGGCGCCCGGCTTGATGGTGAAGAGGCGCCGGTAGCGCTGCTCAAATTTTTCGACCTCCTTGAGCATGTGGATACGCGGGCCCACGAGACTCATCTGTCCGCGCAAAATGTGCCAAAGCTGCGGCAACTCATCGAGCTTGGTGCGGCGCAAAAATCGTCCCACCCGAGTAACGCGCGGATCATTTTTGATTTTGACGTAAGGGCCGTGGCGCGCATTTTGCCTCTCGAGCTGATGCCTGATCCGGTCCCCAGTCTCGGTGCCCTCGGAAAGCTCATAGAACATTGAGCGGAATTTATAAACTTTGAAATTCTGGAACGAGGAGCCGCGGCGTTGCCGGAACAAAACCGGCCCCGGCGAGTCCAGTTTGATAGCCAAGGAAATTAGTGCAAACAAAGGCGAAAAAAGTATCAGCCCGATCGCAGACACTGCGATATCGACGATGCGTTTTACCACCTTGCCCCACCCCTCCAGCGGTGTCGTGCGCAGCCGAATCACTGGCATGCTGCCGATGACATCTGTTTCCACATTAGCGCGGTGGGTTTCGAGTATGCTCGGCAAATAGGTAAACTTGATCCCGAGGTCTTCGCACAAATCTACCAGACGCAAAACTTGCTCGTTGGGTAAGCGCGAATCCGTCTGCATCAGTTCGTCGATACGCTCCTGCCTGTGTATCCGCTCGATATCTCGTAAAAGCACTTCCGAGTACGGGAGTTTTGCGACGATTTCGTAGCCAAGCCGCGAGTCGGTCTCGACTTCGTCCAGAAATTTCGTTTGGTTCTCCCCGCGCACGATCACGAGCCGGTGGCGCCCGATGCCCTTGGCCAGGAGGCTGCGCTGCAGCAAAAGCAAAAATCCCCGCTCCAGACACACGGCCGCGATGATAAATATCCAGCCCATCAGAATAATCAGCCGGGAGGGAAACAGATTGCGGTCAAAGAAAAACAGCAAAACCACGATCATTAGCCCAGCTGAGACTGCCACGACAACACGGCCCATTTCTCGCCAAAAACTCCTGGTGCTTTTTTGGGTATAGAGGCCGTTGAGCGCGAACAGGAGCAACAAAAAAGGAATGGCGACTGCCACAAGCCTCAAATACGCCGGATAAGACAAATCAAACTGTATCGGGAACGAATCCACGCGATAACGCAAAAAATACGCCACAGAAGCGGCGATCAAAGTCATCAAAAAATCAATCGGTACGGAAATTACGTTAAACAGTAATTCCGACTTTTTCATGCGCTAATTATAACACAAAAACAGCAATAAAAAAACTCCACCGAAAAGTGGAATTTTTTACGCTCCAAGCAAGTCTGTAAGCCGAATTCTGTATTTGTGTAGCTATCTATCTGCGACTGATGTTGCCACCAGCCTCCAGCACCCTACCAAATTTGGGCTTGCACTCAAGTAAGAGTTTGGCCGTTTCACTTTCCGCATTACTGCGGAACTGCGCCCTGCGCCGCTTCCTTGCGGAAACTTCGCCGGGCGATTTTGCAATTTCTCGCAAAATCGTCTCTGTTCGCATCTCGTGGGTTACCCCAGACGGGCGTTACCCGCTACCACTGGACTTTGATAACTCATATGTGGCTATCAACAATCCCGAGTGTTCGGACTTTCCTCCCCCCACTTTCTAGGCTTTATCACCTTGTAGGCTACTTTTAATCCGCTTCTTAAGGTGGCCGTACGTACCTTTGAATTTTTTAAGTTCTATTTCGCGAACTCTGGCATCGTGTTCTGATGCGAAAGCTTCGTAATAGACAAGTCTCAAAGGTCCTCGAATTTTCGTATAGGTTGACTGGCCTTTCAAGTGCTCTTCCATTCGGCGTTTCAAATTATTGGAATAGCCGATATAGAGTTGGCCACCTTTTGAGGTCTTCAACACGTATACGTAAAACATAGAAAGTGGGGGGCAGCTACCCGACTTACTTGGAGCATTGGTATATTACCGGAAACAATGAAAAAAGTCAATGGCGGCCCGCTCAGTAGTCGTTACAATTTACCAACTTGCTTTGCCCAGGCGCAAAACTGACAGGTTTCGGCACTATCCGGCATTACCTCTTGCTCCAAAACTTCAATTGCTTTTTTAAATAGTTCCTCTGCAGCTTCCGGGTCTGTTTCTATCTCCTTGACCGTGGTTTCAAAAGGAAACCCATTGTGCAACTCCCCTATTGCTGGATGATAATAAACCAAATAAGCTTTGCCAGCAGTGCGGTATTTATTTTTGCCCAAGAGAAAGTCATAAATATTGAGCTGATTTTGATACACTGGCAAAAGTTCTTTTGGCGCGGATGCGCGCGTCTTGTGGTCAAGTGCTGCTATCAATTCCCCTGGTAGTTCCACATATTCATCCGGCCGGCCGTAGAGCGTATAGCCAGCCTCGTCCTCATAAGACAAAGTTTTGGGCATGGCCAGCGCGAGCCGGCCTGGGATTTTATTTTTCAGAATCTGCGGCAATTCTTTTTTGCCGCGATAAGTCTCAAAGTATTTTTTTATGACACTATCCATGCCCACAGGCAGGGACGGAAAAGGGCCAGACGGGCGCCTGAGGCCTTTCCTGAGCTGAAGCCAGAAACACCGCGGACAATCAACGTACAGATTGAGGGTCGAGGGCGACAGTTTGGGTTTTTCGAATTTCGATTGCTTGGGCATGTCAATATCCGGTAAATTCCTCAGTCATTATCTGAGATATCTCGACGCCAAGCCCGCTGACTGCCTCGAACATGGCGTTGACCATGCCCTGCGGCCCGGCCATCATGAAAACCGAGCTGGGATAATCGGGAACGTTTTCCTGAATGAACTGGGGGGTGATTTTGCGTTTCTCCCCCGGCCAGTTCGGGTCCTGCGTCATCGTCGCCACCAGGCGAAACTGCGGATGCCGCAGCGCGATGTCGCTCAACTCATCGAGAAAAATCGTGGATTCCCGATCGCGATTGGAGAAAAGCAGAGTGACCTGGCGGTCAAAACCCCGCTCATTGAGATGCCGCAGCATGCTGAGGAAAGGGGTGATGCCGATGCCGCCGGCGATAAATACCAAAGGCCGCGGATCGTTTTCCGGCAAAACAAATACTCCCCCGATGTCAGTCACCTCGACCTCGCTGCCTAGAGGCAACTGAGCCAAAGTTTTTTTGAAACCGCTATCCCGCAGCCTGGTCACAAACTGGATGAGGCGCTTCTTGCTCGGCGGACTGGCAATGGAGAAAAACCGGCGGCGGCCGCGCTTGTCTTTGCCCTGAAGTTCCATGAACGTGATTTGCGCGGATTGGCCGGGAAAAAAATTGATATCCTCGGGCAATTCCAAATCCGTTTGGATGGTATCTCTAGCCACGGGCTGTTTGTTTTTTATGTGAGCGCGCATTTGAGTAATTCTGCTGGGATTATATCATAAAACTGCAGTAGTAGTACTGAAAAAATCTGCAGCCAAACCGCGACTTGTGATACAATCAATTGGCAAAACAAATCTGCGCCATATGGCTGATGCAAAAAGACTTCTGGAAAAACTCGCTATCATCCCGGCCAAAGCTCTGGACAAAGGCTTGGGTGAATCCGAAAAAATCAAAAAGGAACTCCTCACCCACGCCTCACTAAGAAAAGCTGACGAGTTTTGGCACAACCTCGGCCCTGGGCTCACCACTGGGGCGGCTGACGATGATCCGTCAGGAATCGCGACCTATTCTCAGGCCGGAGCGCAATACGGTTTCCGCCTCATCTGGCTGTCCGCCCTGACTTTCCCATTGATGGCCGTGGTTCAGGAAATGTGCGCGCGCATCGGTCTGGTCACTGGTCGCGGCCTGGCTGCCAATATCAGGCACCACTATCCGCGCTGGGTCCTCTACCTCACGACGACCCTCCTATTCGCAGCTAACACTTTCAATATCGGCGCGGACCTGGGGGCGATGGCCAAATCCGCGCAACTTCTCAGCCCTCATCTCAATTTTGCTGTCCTGGTCCTGGGATTTACCCTGCTGACCTTGGTCTTGCAAATTTTCGTATCCTACGCACGGTATGCCAAATACCTCAAATATCTTTCTCTGGTCCTGCTCGCTTATGTCTTTTCCGCCTTGAGCCTCAAATTGGACTGGCATGACGTGCTGACGCACACTTTCATTCCGAGCATAGGTTGGTCCAAAAATGAAATCTTTCTGATTTGCGCAGTACTTGGCACCACTATTTCACCTTATCTGTTTTTCTGGCAAACTTCGCAAGAAGTGGAAGAGCAAATCCTCCACGGACTACCCACTGTCAAAGCCAGGCAAAAAGAAGTCAACGAGCCGGAACTGAAGAAAATGCGCACTGACGTCTGGTCAGGCATGTTTTTTTCCAATCTGGTGATGTTCTTCATCATCGCCGCCTGCGCCGGAGCCCTATACCAAAACGGCATCACCAATATTTCCACCGCAGCAGAAGCCGCCGCTGCCCTGCGGCCGTTTGCCGGGGCTGGGGCCTATCTCCTGTTTACTTTCGGCATCATTGGCATCGGGCTTTTAGCAGTGCCTGTGCTGGCAGGGTCTGCCTCTTACGCCATTTCCGAGAGCTTCGGCTGGAGAGAAGGGCTATATCGCAGACTGAAGCAAGCCTATGCTTTTTACGGAGTCATCATCATTGCCATGATTCTTGGGATGCTTCTGAACTTCATTGGTCTTGATCCCATCAAAGCGCTCATTTACTCGGCTGTAGCCAACGGCCTGGTCGCACCCGTCGTTCTCATCCTCATAGTCCGCCTTTCCAGCAGCAAAAAAGTGATGGGCCAGTTTGCCAATCACAACGTCACCTCCCAATTAGGCTGGCTCATCACTGCAATAATGCTCCTGGTCAGCATAGCGACAATCATAGGACTTTTGCGCTAAAAAGGTGAAACTTTCAAGCTACCACTTTCGTATTTACCCTTACAGGGGGGATAACCGCTAACGCGGACAACCCCCCCCCCCCCGCCAAAAAATCGCTAGTCTGAAACGAAAATCCGTTATTTAGGCGAATTGCGGTAAAACCAATATTTTTAGGCTGCAGCAAACGCCGCCCGCTCCCCTTCCCTCTAAAGAGCAGGCGGTGTTTTAATTTGACCAATCACACTTTATATTTCCTAATAAATATCTTATAATTGCTTTACTTTGGGGCGTAGCCAAGTGGTAAGGCAGCGGCCTTTGGAGCCGCCATTCGTAGGTTCGAATCCTACCGCCCCAGCCAC
>JBGQGB010000003.1:0-88909 GCA_041497195.1 Candidatus Doudnaibacteriota bacterium
GGCGCGCTCGCTGCCCCCCCGACCGCACTATTGACGCCCAAAGCGTCCAGGGACAAGCGCAGGGTCGAGGCATGGCTCGGATAGTTAGTCGTGGACTTGTAAGCTGGTTTGACTTGGTTGCCGACCGCGATCCAGGCAATCTGATTGTTGGAGGAGCCGGAATCTTCATCAAAGAGAATCAGCAGCAAGCCATTCTGCATGAACGAAGCGTTTTTGACCAAAGGATCGATATTGGTCTTCAGCCAGTTGTCTGCAACAGTAAGAGAGCAGTCATGGGCATCGTTGCAGACATCAGGAACGACGAAAGAATAGTTGGGCAGATTGTTGTTGGCCAGGTCTGTGGCAAACTGGGTGAAGGGCACCAGGTTCTGTACTTGGGTGGCACTGTTCTGCACATCAGTCAGATACGGGAACGGGTTGTGCCGGACCGCATAGTTGCCACTGTCCCCGCCTGTGTAGCCGACTGAGGGGAGGCCTTCCGCGTAGGACTTCCAGGTCTTGCCAGCTGCCACCAGGTGGCGGACCACGTTGTCTACCGACACCGGGAAGGTGGAGGGGTCCAGACTGTCATCATTACTGAGGATCTGGCCGGTGGCGAGCATGAAGTAGTTGCCGATGGACGGATGGGTATTGGCATGATAATTAGTAGCTAAGGCATAGGTATTGGCCAGGCTGTTGTAGTAGGGCATGGACGAGCTGCCGATGACACTGCTGTAGTCAGTATTTTCTTCCAGGACGATGACAACGTGCTGGAGTGTAGGCACAGCTGCTTGGGCTGCTTGGCTGGGCACTAACAATATAAAAAATAGCAATGCCCAAAGCATTGGCATTGCCTGAATGCGACCAAGAAAAAGCTTTCTTAAGCCAATTTGGCTATCCATAGTCTTTTTATTTTGTTTTATTTTTGTTTCTAAAAAACTATTTTCTGACTTTATTGTAGCACAATCCGAATAAAAAAACAAGGGCTTCGCTAGACAATGACAAAATTCCTGGCTCACTGGGTCAAATCGCGAATTTGTTGGGGGGTAATGCCCTGCAATTGCTGCAAAGTGCCTGAGGTCGAGGAAAAAAGTAGTTGCGCCAGGGCCCAGACAAAAAACAGGGACACCCCAGTGAGTATCAAACAGACCCAACCGACCCGACGCGCGCCCGGCTCCTGGCTCAAAAAATATTTGAAAGCATAATACAATCCAAACGGCGGCAGCAACAAACTGACCCAGTACGCCCGTTTGAGCTGCTTTTTCGGCAGCTGCTCTTGCTGGGCATGAGCCAAGGCCGACTCAATCAGAATGGACGCGTCAATTTTTTTGTCTTTACTGGCTAGCTCGCCAATTTGGGCGAGTTCTGCAGCCAATTTCTCTTCTTCATCTGACATAAAATTTTCCAGAGCAAAACATTATTCGTGTCTGGAAATATCATACCTCTTTTTCGGCCAAACAAAAAATCAGATTGTCACGGCTACGTCAGGCCCATTTCTTTGCGCCGCGCCTGCGCCGCGTCCAAGACGATCTTGCGAATACGGATATTTTTAGGTGTCACTTCCACCAGTTCGTCGTCACCAATATATTCGAGTGCATCTTCCAGTCCCATGACTTTTGGCGAATTAAAATGTTTCATCGTCCCCTCTCCTTTGGAGCGCATATTTGACAATTGTTTAGCTTTGCACACGTTCACGCTCAAATCATTGCTGCGCGCATGCTGCCCCACGACCTGCCCTTTGTACACTGGCACAGCCGGACCGAGAAACATCACTCCCCGCTCTTGGACGTTGAGTAACCCGTACATATTAGTGATACCGTTTTCGTGAGCCACCAGAGACCCTTGCTCGCGTTCGCGCCAATTGCCCGGGTCCGCCTCGTAGTCCGCGAAGCTGGTATTGATGATGCCGAGGCCCCGGGTGTCAGTCAAAAACTCGCTGCGGTACCCAAACAGTCCGCGCGTAGGGATGAGGAATTCCAAAAAACTCACGCCATTGTCGGATTTCAAATCCAGAAGCTGGCCATGCCGGCCGCCCAATCTTTGGATGACGATGCCGACCAATCCATCCGGAACTTCCAGAAACACTCGCTCGAACGGAACCAAAGTGTGGCCTTCAACTTGTTTGGTGATGACCTGGGGCCGCGAAATTTGCAGCTCATATCCTTCGCGCCTGAGCCGCTCGATGAAAATTGCCAAATGCAGTTCGCCCCGGCCGGAAACAATCCATTGATTATTACTCAAATCAGCAATCCGCAAGGCTGTGTCAGTTTCTAATTCTTTGTACAATCTTTCCCGAATTTGCCGGGACGTGGAAAATTGCCCCTCTTTACCGGCAAACGGAGAATCATTGATGCTAAAAGTCATTTTCACTGTGGGTTCGTCAATCGCCAAAACCGGCAAAGCCACGGGTGCGGCAGGATCGGCCAGAGTTTCCCCAATCATCACATCCGGAATACCAGCCACTGCGACAATATCGCCAGCCAGCGCTTCCAGGGCTTCCACCCGTCCCAGGCCCTCAAATGTCATCAGGGAACTTAACCGGAACTTTTTGGGCGCGCCGGCGCGGTCAATCCGGACAATTTCTTGATTCGCAGCCAAACGGCCGTTATAAATCCGGCCGGTGGCAACCCGGCCTTTGAAATTGTCCGGATTAATACTGGTCACCAGCATTTGCAGTGGCTTGCGCACATCGCCGCTCGGCGGCGGCACGAATTTCAGGATTGCGTCAAAAATCGGCGAAATATCCTGCATCTTCTTGAGGTCCGGTTCCGGTCCGGCCTTGCCTTGCTTGGCTGAAGCGTAAAACACGGGAAAATCGCCAGCCTGCCCTTCCGCCCCCAACTCCAAAAATAGGTCAAAAGTCTTGTTCAAGACAAACTCGTGGCGTTCGTCAGGCTTATCCAGTTTATTTATCACCACGATGATGCGGTGACCGAGCTCCAAAGCTTTTCGTAAGACGAATCGAGTCTGGGGCATCGGTCCTTCTTTGGCGTCCACTAAAAGCAGACACCCGTCGGCCAACTTCAAAACCCGTTCGACTTCGCCGCCGAAATCCGCATGACCGGGGGTGTCAATAATATTAATCTTGGTATCATGCCAGCGCACTGACGCGTTTTTGGAAAAAATCGTGATGCCGCGTTCGCGTTCGAGTTCGTTGCTGTCCATGATCAACTCTTGGCCAGTGAATTCTTTACCGAGCTTGACCTGAGCCTGGCGCAACAAAGCATCCACGAGCGTGGTTTTGCCGTGGTCAACGTGGGCGATAATGGCAACATTGCGGATTGGGTTCATATAGCTTAAATAAAAAAATGCCTCCTAGTGAAACAGCCTACCAAGAGGCTTTGGTATCTCAAAGTATAGCGAAAAAAAAACGCTCTGTCAAAGCTCAAAAAGAGGCGGGCGCGAACATTCTCACAAGCATTCTAAAAAGAGCGGACTTTATTTAGGCTGTGTTCAAATGAGCCATGGCATAATCCATGCTGCCCCGGACTTTTTTGCCAGGATTGAAAATGTTTTCCGGGTCAAAAATGTCTTTGGTTTGCTCAAACAACTGCAGAACCGCTTTGCCAAACATCTGCTCGAGATAAGGCGTACGGATGAGCCCGTCATTATGCTCGCCGGTTATGGAGCCGTGGAACTCAAACACCAGCTGGTAGACCTTTTTTCCAAGCTCCAAAATAATATTGCGGGCTTTGGGATCGTGCAAATTCATGAGCGGAATAATGTGAAAATTACCATCCCCCACATGGCCAGCCACTGTATAAATGATGTCGTATTGATCAAGGAGGGCATAAAGTTTCGGCAAAAACTCGGGAAGCCGTTCCGGCCGGACGATGAGGTCATCAATGAACGGGGCCGTGCGCAAACCGGCCACGTGATGACGAAGCAGATTGAAACTCTCCCTCCTCACTACCCAATATTTCTCCGCTTCGGCAGTGGTGCTGGTGACTTTGGTTTTGAGCTTGAATTCGGCCAAACTGGCCTGGGCAGCGAATGCCCGCTTTTGGACTTCGGCGGAGTCGTTGCCAGTGAACTCAATCAACAAAACCATTTTCGGAATGCCACCGATCAACGTGGCCCAAAATTCCGGCAAAAACTGAAAAGCTAGTGTCAACAAATTACCTTTAAGGCGCTTGGCGATTTCCGGAAAAACTTTCATGGCCACGTGGAAAGTATGATCATCATAGGACTCAAAACTATCCGGATGAAAACTCAAAACGTGATTGATGAGCTGCGGTAAAATCTGCAAATCTTTGAGAAAGACGACCAATAACCGCGACTGGGTATCAGGCTTGATCAGTCTAAATTTGATTTCTGTAATAATCCCAAAGGTCCCCTGGGACCCGACCAAAACGCGGGTGGGGTCAAACTGACCATGCTCTTTGTCCCAGACGTCCCACAGAGCGTAGCCTGCGGAATTTTTCGAAACTTTGGGCTTCGCCATTCTCAAAACCTCATCATTGTGTTCCACTAGCTCACTCAGCTGCTGATAAATCTCGCCTTCAACGGTATTGAGTTTTTTCTTGCGCTCCAGCTCCGCAAAAGTCAGGGGCCGAAACGAATATTCGTAACCATCGCGCAAAACCATTTTCAGTTCCTCAACATAATCAGCCGTCTTCCCGTAAATCAAAGTTTTTTCTCCGCCAGAATTGTTGGCCACCATGCCGCCGACCGTACACAGCTCACGCGAAGCCGGATAACTGGGTAGCAGCAAATCATGTTTCAAGGTTTCTTTTTCAAAATCGCGGTAAAATACGCCGGGCTGTACGACCGCATAATCCGCCCCGATTTGTTTGATCTTGCTAAAATACCGGCTCATGTCCACCACGATTGATTCGCTCAAAGGGCCCCCGGTCATATCCGTACCAGCACTTCTGACTGTCAGAGACAACCGCCGGCCGCCTTTGGCGTTTTCCGCCTCCACCAGCATGACTAAATTCTCGACATCCTCCACGGTTTTCGGGGCAACCACCAGTTTTGGTTTGATTTCAAACAGACTGGCGTCATGGCTATACTGGTTGAGAGTGCCTAAATCGTCGGCAATTTCACCTTTGAATTTTTGTTTCAGTTTGGCGATAAATTCCCCCATGTCATCATTATATAGACAACTTCACTGATTGGAAAATTTCAAAAAAAATACTGCAGCGGAAAAAGCTGCAGCATATTTTTTGCTATTCACTCCTTCTCGAAAAGCTTGCCAGTGTTTTAAAAATTTCGCCAAGCGAATTAAAGCCTCTACCAAAAAACTTTCATTTTTGCGGCTGCTTGGAGATCCTAAAAAACCGCCATGCCGGCTTTTTTAGTTTGAAGAAATGTACGAGCGCCTACCTGGTTGGACCTAAAGCATCCAACGCCACCACGTCTTCGGGGCTGATCTCGAAATCAAAAATAGCCGCGTTTTCTGCAATCCGCTCTTTGCGGCTGGATTTGGGAATCACGATCAACCCATGCTGCAAAGACCAGCGCAACATGGTTTGCGCCCCAGTTTTACGGTATCTTTCGGCAAGCTTCCGAATAATAGGGTGACCGAGGTTATGACCACGGGTCAGAGGGCTATACGCTTCCAAGACAATCCCTTTGTCGCGGCAATAATCCATTAGTCCTTGACGATACGCGAACGGGCTGAACTCTACCTGGTTCACCGCCGGCACGACTCGGCTCGTTTTGAAAAGGTCTTCGAGATCCTCCACTGAGTAGTTGCTGACTCCGATGGCTTTGGCCAAACCTTGATCATAAATTTTTTCCAAAACTTGCCAGGCTTTGTTCCTCCCAAACCGCGGCCAATGAATGAGATACAAATCAACGTAACTTAAGCCCAAGCGCTTGAGACTGGCGCTGAACGCGGTCTCTACCCGGAAAAAATTGGTGGGCCACAACTTCGTAGTCACGAAAATTTCGCTTCGCGCCAGCCCGCTTTGTCGCACTGCCTCGCCCACTTCTGTTTCGTTCCCATAGATAGAAGCAGTATCGAGCAGCCGGTAGCCGGCCTGAAGGGCCCACAACACGGCTTGAGTAGCTTCAACGCCTTGGAGCTTCCATGTCCCAAAACCGAACACTGGAATGGCAGTACCGGTATTGAGGGTAAGGGTTTGACTGATTGTTAATTTTTGCGACACAGACGCGCCTTAACTATTTTTTCTGTTATAAGCGTACACGGCCACGGGAACAAAAAACACGAGCAGGGCGGCAATCCACAAAAGGGCGTACCAGATGTACGTGCCAGAGGCTTGTCCCAGCGAAAGCGCACGGACCGCGTTGACCGTAGCGGTAATGGGTGTGTTCTTGGCAAACGCCTGCAACCAGGTCGGCATGGTTTCAATCGGCACAAAAATCGAACTGGCGAAAACCAAAGGGAAAATCCAGACAAAGCCGGCGACTTGGGCAGTCTCCACATCTTTCACCAGCAAACCGATGGTGGCGGAAACCCAGGAAAACGCAAAGCCGAACAGCAAGGTCAAAACCACGGCCAAAAGGAACGCACCGAGGCCGTGCTCAATCCGGTAGCCGATGATGAGACCGACTGTAACTATCAGCACGATGACAAAGGCATTGCGGACCACGTCCGTGAGCGTGCGGCCAGCCAAGACCGCAGAATGCGCCATGGGCAAGGACCGAAACCGGTCAATCATGCCCCGGGTCATGTCTTCCGCCAAACTAACTCCGGTCTGCACGGAACCGAACAACACGGTCTGCACAATAATTCCCGGCAAAAGGTAAGCCAGGTAGCTGTGAAAGTTCGATTTGATGGCGCCGCCAAACACATAGGTAAAAAGCAGCATGAACATCACCGGCTGAATCGTGGAGAAGACGACGAGCTGCGGCAAACGCGTGTACTTTACGAGATTGCGGCGCGTGACTGCGAAAATGTCGGAGGTGGCGTTGGCGATTTTGGTAAACATCTCTGAAAAATTTAATACTTGGCTTTGGCAAAAACTTGCTGGGGGGTCGCACCTTCAATATGCCCGCCGGTCAGGGTCAAAAAAACATCATCCAACGTGGGACGGCGGAGCATAATATCAGCGATGCTGATCTGCTCTTTATCTAGAGCACGAACAGCTTCGACTACAGCCGTGCTTCCCTGCAGGGTGGGGATATTGAGTTTGCCGAGTTCCGGCTCGATTTCGATGCTAGTCGGATCTTTGGCCAAATGAGAGAGAATCTGGGCTGCTTTTTTGGTATCAGCCGGGGAGCGGAAGTGGATTTCGAGGACATCGCCGCCAATTTTGGATTTGAGCTCATTGGGGGTACCGCTGGCGATGACTTGGCCGTGATTGATGACCACGATGGTTTCCGCGAGATTGTCTGCCTCTTCTAGGTACTGCGTCGTCAGAAGTACGGTGGTGCCTTCGGCGACCAATTCCTTGATGATTTGCCAAAGCGCGATACGGCTCTGCGGATCCAGTCCAGTCGTCGGCTCGTCCAGAAACAAAACTTTGGGACTGTTGAAAAGACTCATAGCCAGATCGAGTCTCCGTTTCATGCCTCCGGAATAGGTTTTGGCGGAGCGATCGGCTGCGTCCGTGAGTCCGAATTTTTCCAGCAATTCCCAGGCCCGAGCTTTGATGACCGATTTCTTTAAATGATAAAGCTTACCCACCAGCTCGAGATTTTCCCGACCCGTCAGATAATCGTCTATTGCCGCAAACTGACCTGTGAGTCCCACGATAGTGCGGACCTGGTCAGCGTCACGCTGCACATCATAACCGGCCACGGACGCAACACCCCGGTCTGCTTTTAAAAGTGTCGTGAGAATGCGCACCAGTGTAGTTTTGCCAGCGCCGTTGGGACCCAAAAGGCCGAAGACTTTGCCATAGGGCATTTGAATGCTCACCTCTTTGAGCGCTTTGACATCGCCAAAAGATTTGGTAATGTTGTCTGCCAAAACAGCAAACGGTTGCGCAAGTGCTGCAAAATTGGGTGCAGCCGACATGGGCTGTTCCTGAACAGAAGACAAAACCGGCAAAATGTCAGCCATGCGCCAGCCCGCATCTGTCAACGCTCGGGCAATTTGTTCGTAAGACAGGCCGGCCTGGAGCGCGTCTTTTATGTAATTTTTGAGCATATTTTCATTCATAGTGTCTCAGAATAACAGTTTCTTCCCAAAAAAGCAAGTGTGGCCTCTTCCCGTTTTTCCAGGCCTTATTTTCCAATTGAGCATTTTGTGCCTGGCGCCGGCTTTGGTACATTACTAGTATGAACCGCAACAACTTAACCCTCTTCCTCATCGTTGCTAGCGCTGCTGTTCTCATCGGCATAGATGCCGGGGCCAGATATTACACAAAAAAGGGTGGCCCCCTGCCAATAATGCCGAGGGTCTGCACACAAGAAGCCAAACAGTGCCCCGACGGCAGCTATGTCAGCCGGGTCGGGCCAAACTGCGATTTTCAAACCTGTTCGGCCCCTCCAACTCCTCCGCCTCCAGGTTTTGCTGCAACCTGCCACAGCGACGCTGACTGCCCCTCGTCAGATTATACCTGTGCTGCTACAGAGGGTATCGGCACCGTACAGCCCGGCCTCAATCAATCCTCGACCTTTCAGATTATCAGCGGCGTTTGCAAGAAAAAAGTAGGAAGTTCCTGCAATGCTGACACTGACTGCTCTGGCGGATTGCTGTGCCATTTTGGGTCTTGCACCAATCCGATCGGCCGGCAGTGCGCCGGACTGGACGACGCCAGCTGCCCGTCCGGTTACCAGTGCGTGCAAAGCTGTGGTCCCCCGGTCATCCGCGAAGGCGCGCCGCCGCCCCCCTATTTTTGTGAATTGAATAAATTTGCCGCCAAGCCAAAAATTTGTCCAATTTGTCTGGCCTCCAATACCAATATTTCCACACCCGCAGGGCAAGTCAATATAAAAAATATAAAAGTCGGCAGCCGCGTCTGGTCGCAGGATCAGCAAGGGCGAAAAATCGCCAGCACCGTGGTGCAAGTTTCGCAAACGCTCGTGCCCAAGACTCATCACGTCATCCACTTGATGCTCGCAGACAGCCGCGAAGTCTGGGTCTCACCCAGTCACCCGACCATAACCGGAGCGGCAGTGCAAACATTGCGAGCGGGTGATTGGTACGACGGCTCAGAAATATTGTCCGCCGAACTGATCCCCTACTGGGACAACTATACTTATGACTTGCTGCCAGACAGTGGTACAGGTTTTTATTGGGCAAATGGCATTATACTCAAAAGCACGCTCGTAGGAAATCCGGAGTAAGATAAGAGACCTTGGTTGTTTATAAAAAATGGTCTCAGTCAACAAAGACGAGACCACTCTGAAGCCAGTTTAATACACTCGACCAAACTCTTAATACGGGCTGGGCCAAAAAAGCTATGAGGACTTTTTGGCTTTTTCTTGGGCCAAGAATTGCTGGATGTCAGTCACCGTGCCCATGAGCTGAGCCGGGAAAATGATGGTGGAGTTTTTTTCAGTCGCGATTTCGGCTAGAGTCTGGAGGTTGCGCAGCTGCAGCGCGATGGGGTGTGCCATCATGATGTCCGCCGTGTCTGCCAGTTTTTGTGCGGACAGGTATTCGCCTTCCGCAGAGATAATTTTGGCCCGCTTTTCCCGCTCGGCCTCAGCCTGCTTGGCGATGGCCCGCTGCATATCGTCAGGAAGCTGAATATCCTTGATATCCACGCTGCTGACCACCACGCCCCACGGCTCAGTGTAAGAATCCAGGATTTTCGTAATTTCCGCATTGATAGCCTCTCGCTCGGAGAGGATTTCGTCAAGCTGGAATTTACCCACGATATTGCGCAGCGAGGTCTGCGCGATCTGATCAATGGCTTCTTCAACACTCTGGATGGCGACGATGCTTTTGACCGGATCAACTATCCGATAGTAGGAAACCGCGGAAACATCCACGGACACATTGTCCTTGGTAATGATTTTCTGGGCAGGCACCGGCAAGGTCACCGTGCGCAAATCAATTTTCCGGAGTGTCTCAAAGACCGGGATGATCCAGTTCAGCCCGGGGCCCTGCATGCGCACGATTTTGCCGAAGCGGAACACCACTCCTTTCTGGTACTGCTGCACGGTACGCACCCCCAAGAGGGCCAGAAGCAAAATGAAATAGATGATATAGTTCCACATATGTTTCGGCGATATCGATTAAGGTTTACTTAATTTATTATATCAAAAACCGGCGAAAAAACTAATACTGTCTAAAAACTCAACTATTATCCAGCTCTGAAAAAAAATGCTCGACATGCTGGCGATGATCTTTCCGCGCGGGGATCGCTACATGGATATACTGTAGTGTGCCCCGGTCTAAAACCCCCCTAAGCGAGACCGTGGAGGGCTTTTCGAATCCGGAATGCCAGCATGAAAACCTGGCCCCATTTTAGCCGAGCTGGTTTTTGGAATGCAGCTCGATAGCTTTGCGAAATAGCTCTTCGTATTGTTTTGCCGAATTTGTCCAGGATAAATCCTTGCGCATCGCCCGTTTTTGGAGTTGCCGCCATTCTGGGCCGTGGTGAAAACTTTCATAGGCGCGAGTAATAGCGATCAAGAGTGACAACGGATCGACTTTATCGAACACAAAACCAGTACCGGTCCCCCTGGCCGGGTTGAAATCCTCCACGGTATCTGCTAAACCGCCTGTTCTCCGGACAATCGGAATGCAGCCAAATGCCATGGCTTCCATCTGAGTCAGACCTGACGGTTCGAACCGCGAGGGAATGAGGGCGACATCGGCGCCGCCAAAAATTAGGTGCGGCAGCTCTGCGTCGTAGGAAAATTTGGCCCCGACCTGTTCAGGAAAAAAAGTTTTCATATTGAGAAAAATTTCCATGAGCCGAGCGTCTCCCTCCCCGACTACCACGAGCTGCATTTTCAGATCCTGCAAAAGATTTTGGATAATCGACTCAAGCAGATCAATGCCTTTTTGGACATCCATTCTGGCAACGACTGCTGCGACGAAATAGTTGTCGCTGACTGGCAAGCCGAAATGTTCCTGCAAAACGGCTTTGTTTTTTGCGCGAACATCGAGCGCGGCTTCGCTAAAACGATACTTCAGCACCTGGTCTTGTCGGGGATTCCAAGTTTCATAATCCAGTCCGTTCAAAATTCCAACCACTGCATCTTTACGTTTTCTCAGTAGTTCATCCAATCCTTCGCCATATGAAGGTGACATGATTTCCTGCGCGTAGGTAGAGGAGACGGTGTTGATGACGTCTGCAGAAGTGATCGCGCGATGCATCCCGTTGATTTTGAGGAGTTTCGGGTCCTCAAAGGCGGGAATGAAAGAATAACCGTCATCTATTTCCTCTGTCGGCACAAATTTGTAGTTGAAGCTGCCTTGCGCGCTCAGGTTGTGGATCGAAAGCACGGTGGCGATTTTGGAAAGTTTCGAATCATCTCGGTAGAAAGTTTTGAGGATATCGGCCAAAAGCCCTGTTTGCCAATCAGTGCAGACGATGACTTGGGGAATCCAATCGGAGGTTTTCAGAAACTCCAGAGTCCCCCGACAAAGTAAAACCCAGCGAATCGCATCATCGGCGTAACCGTAAACATTGGCCCGTTGCTCGTAATATTCCATATTTTCCAAAAAGTACGTGGTCACTATGCCTTTGCCAGGATTCGCATTGTAGCGCTTGACGTTGCAAATCAGTTCTTTGGGGCCCTCCTGATTTTCCGTTGGAACCAGCAGGTTACTATGTTCCATTTTGAGCCCCCATTCTTCGTCGTTAATTTTCAGATAGCGAGGGATCATCATTCGCACGTCGTGGCCTCTTTGCGCGAGCGCTTTTGAGAGGGAGTGCATGACGACCCCCAAACCGCCAACCGCCACGAATGGCTCTGCTTCGGTGGAAACAAAGAGAATGCGCAATCTTTTTGCGGAAGGAATTATGCGAAATAATGAACCGAGGTGGTGTTGCATTTATTCTAAGGAAAATAAAGTTTGTGTATGTACTCGTCCAACAACCGCTTGGTCGAGTAGAAATCGCTCGTCATGGCAACTGTGCGAGACATTTTTTGCACCCAAGTAGACGGCACGCCGCGGCTATCACGTTCGTAAAACAGCGGTACCACTTCCCCTTCTAGAATATCATATAATGCTTCGGGGAGTTTGCTTTCTGGAAGAATCCAGCCTTTGTCCGACCAGTCAACTTTCTCAACCCAGCCGTCTGCGGTGGACACCTGGAGCCCGCCGTTGAGTCCGGATTTCATGCCGCTGGTGCCGGAGGCTTCCTTACCGCGCTCGGGCGTATTGAGCCAAACGTCAGCTCCCAAGGTGAAAATTTTCGCTGCGGCCAAGGAGTATTCCGGAAGGTAGACAATCCGATCGCGCAAGCCGGAATTTTCAATCGCGCGAAGGATTTGATGCCAAATTCCAATTCCCGATTCTTCAGAAAGGTTCGGCTGACCAGCAACAATAAATTGCACCGGCCGGGCCGGGTCGGCGACCAGCTTTTCCAAGCGTTCGAGGTTTGCAAACAACAGTTCCGGACGTTTATAAGCGGCGAACCGTCTGGCCCAGACGATAGTGAGCGCGTCTTTGCGCAACTTTTTACCGGTTTTATCATGGACGAAACGAATCAGTTTTTCCCGGTATGAACCATGGACTTTCCAGAGCTGGCCGGCAGGCACAGCTATACGATTGGCATCTCGAAGTTCGTCCGCTTGCCAACGGCTGGTATTAACTCCGTTAGTGATCGCGATGAGGGTACTCTGGGGATGCAATTGTTTTTCAAACGCTTGGTGAATCTTGCTCACAGCGTTAGCGCGCCCCGCGCACTGCAAAAAAAATTTAGTCATTGAAAAAACGTTAGGGTCTTCTTCGAAAACGCCAAAGGACCAGAAATCCTCAAAACTTATTTTGTGCCGGGAAAAATATGACTCCAAAACCCCTTCAAAATCGGTACGCGTGAAAAAAATCCCGGAAGCAGGCAGGATAGTGTGTTTCGTTCCAACCACGAAAGGCCTGATTTTTTGCAGCGCGGTAGCAAAACTTTGTTCTTCGGGATGGTCATGCAGATATTCGGCTATCAGAGCCAGCGCTGCAAATCCGGCGTGTCCTTCGTTGAGATGGTAGATGCTCGGGGATAAATTCAATCTGCGCAACAATTTGACCCCGCCAATGCCCAAAATTATTTCCTGATCCAGACGTTTTTGAAATTCCGCCGGGTAAAGGTAGTCGGTAATTTCGCGGTCGTGCTGGCTGTTTTTCGGCACGTCAGTATCCAACAGCAGCACGCGCGCGGCGCCATAGCTTCTGGCCCAAACCTGCGCCCATACCAGACGACTTGCCAATTCTATTTCAACGAAAAAAATTTCTCCGGTTCGATCGGAAAGAAGCGCGTAGCCACACTGCTCAGGATGAAGTCTCACCGGTTTTTCAGGCAAAGGATAGGTCGCAAAACCATAGTGGTAGAAAAGTCCAACCCCTATGAAAGGCAATCCGCGCGAGCCTGCTTCCATCAGCAAGTCGGCACTCAAGATTCCCAACCCCCCTGCGTAAATAGGCAAGGCTTCCTCCAAAGCGTATTCGACAGAAAAAAAAGCAATTGGTTTGCTTTCCAAGTATTCGTATTGTCGATTGCCGGGGGCTGGCAAATCAGTTTGGGGCATGGTTTGTAGTCTCGTAGTTTCAGTATACCAAAAAAACACTCACGTGTTATAATTTCATTAGAGAGTCCTATTTCGCCATCGGAGTTTATTCCTAAATCCTGACTTTATGCGGACCTTGGATGATTACAGCGATTACGTAGAGAAAAAAATCTTGGAGGAAATTCGGCGTAAGGCCAAACGGCTTGCGGGCAAACATCTCGTAATGATCAGCTCCACGCATCAAGGCGGGGGTGTGGCGGAGCTGCTGAACTCAGGCATACCGCTCCTAAACAGCCTCGGCGTCAAAGTTGGCTGGCGGATTTTACACGGTACGGAGGATTTTTTTGCGGTCACCAAAACACTCCACAATGGTTTGCAGGGAGAACCGGTGCATCTGACGGAAACTATGAAGCGGCTTTATTTCGAGACTAATCGGGCCTATTCCGCATTTACTCATTTGGATCACGATTTGGTCGTCGTACATGATCCACAGCCTTTGCCGCTGATAAATTTTTATCCCCGCCGCAAAAACCAACCCTGGATTTTGCGACTGCATATCGATTTGTCCGTTCCTAACACAAGTGTATGGAAGTATCTGGGGCGGTTTGTAAAACAGTACGATCGCGTCGTCCTCTCCAGCCCGGACTTTTTGAAACGGGACCTGGGCGTCCAGCAGTCTGTGTTTACTCCGGCCATCGATCCGCTTTCCGAAAAAAATAAACCCTTACGGCCCAAACAAATAACTGCCTTGCTTCACAAATTCGGGATCAGTCAAAAAAAACCGATTTTGGCGCAAATATCCCGCTTTGACAAATGGAAAGACCCCACCGGAGTAATCAAGGTTTTCGAACTGACGAGGGGGAAAAAAGATTGCCAACTGATTTTGATGGGCAATTTTGCCCCAGACGATCCGGAGGGACGGAAAATTTACGAAGCCGCAAAAAAAACAGCGTCGCAGAGCAAATACAGCCGCGACATCAGACTGATTTCCGTGGACAACGACCTGAATGATTTAGTGGTCAACGCCCTGCAACGCGCCGCCACTGTGGTGATTCAAAAATCCGTCCGCGAGGGTTTTGGATTGGTAGTGGCGGAGGCCTTGCATAAAGGCACGCCAGTGGTTGCATCACGTGTCGGCGGCATCCCCTTGCAGGTGATTGATGGAAAAACCGGTTTTTTGCATGAGCCCAACGATTTGCAAGGGTTCAGCGAGAGTATTTTACGACTACTTAGCGACGAGCAGTTGCGCTCACGACTGGGAAAGAACGGCCGGGAGCATGTCAAGAACAAATTTTTGATCACAACCTGGATTTTGAACTGGCTGGAATTATTTGAAAGATATTTACTTAAATCCAAAAACTAAATTATAAACACTGGAAATCCAGTATTTTTGGCAGGGCATCGTCGAGGACGTTAGAACCGTGATTCGGAGGCAAAACAGGTATGATTTTTTGCACTTTTAAACCCTCTGTTATATAGTAAAGTTACAATTTTAATTAATAATAATTTATATGGACTCAAAAGGCGCAATCTCCACCAAAGGCATCGCTTGGACCGCAGTAGTTTTGTTTCTGGTCGTGGGCGGTATCGTGATTGGGATGAAGCAAAAGACGAATAAGCCACCTACAAATACAACGGCCTCGGCTGGTCAGAGTGGCACGCCAGAAGGCGCTCAGGTTTCGCTTCCTGTCCCGAGTAATTTTATATCGCCCGCAGGACCAGTGACCGCCGTCTTTTATGACGCCGGAGCGCACGGTTGGCATGCGGTGCAAAGCGGCGGTGGAACATACATCCAGTATGACGGGACGACCGGACTGAAATACACCAAAGCGGCGACCAAAGACGCTTCGGGTAACTATACGGCCACCGTGCCAGACGATATTTGCGGCGACGTGATTCTCCCTCAAGGAGCCACGCCTCCAGCACCCAAAGTTATACAAGTCACGCTCACCGGTGCAGACGGGCAACCAATTGCTGGAGTGTCTCCGATTAAATTTAACTTAAAATGCGATACCTATACTCTGAAAGCGACGATCCAGGCCAATCCAGATAAACTTTTGGCTGACGGGATTGCCGCCTCCGCGGTGACTGCGAATTTTAGCGTCACAGGGCCTGCAAAGTTTGTGAATGGCCAGAGAATCCCCAGATCACAAACACCAATTATCCTGACCACACCGTTGGGGCTGATGGAAGTTCACTTTAACACCAGTCTGGGGGTGCTCACACCCAATCCAGCAAACGTCAAAACCGACCTCAGCGGCAACGCATCTGTCACAGTCACCTCGGCCGATGCCGGGATTGCGAAAGTCATGGCCCAAGCCTCCGGAGTCGGAGACGCGCAAGTCAATGTGCACTTTATACCGAAGATTACCGGTGTTCAGGAAGATTTCGTTCAGCCGAACAGCCCCACTAATTATCAGATGACCACGATCCCGGCGAATCCAAAAGACCTGACCTTTGATTGGAAAATCATCCGCGCTCCTGGGCCGGTCTGCGGCAATCTCACTGGTCCCGCCAGTGGCCTCGCTCTGTCAAAGAATGGATTTTTCCACGGACCGACCAAGGATTTTCCCGACGGCTGCGATCAAAAGTACGAAATGGCGACCCAGATCCAGGTCACAGTCACTGACAAAGACGGGCAGAGCGATTCCAAGACATTTTCTGCTCGGGCATTCGAAGGGCAAGGAGTCGTGAAACTCCCATAACGTGAATATAAGGTGATAAGGGACGCCGAAGACTTATTCTGTATCAATTGATTCAAATGGCGAGGATATTCCTCGCCATTTTTTATAAATCTTAGTTCGATACTGCGAGCTAGTGGCAGAGTCCGTCTGAACGGCTGGAAAACTTATTTGGTCTTAGTTACGCAGATTTACGATACCATTCTCAATTTTTAACTTTAGCTCATATTTTTTCACTAGCATCTTTTAAAAGTTTCCAAGAAAATATAATAATCAAAATAACGATAATGATGGAACAAACGACAGCCAAAACAAAAAATTTAAATTTCAAATAATGAAAATTTGCAACTACATTAGTAAATGACAATAGCAAGATTGTATATATGATTGTCCCCGCTGTAAAAACTCCTGGCCATTTAACGGAATTTATTATCTCTCTTCTTCGGTCAACGTAGATAAATAAGTTATTAGCCGAATCGTTTAGAAAACTTATGTTATTAAAATTTATATCTGGTTCAAATTTTCTGGCAAGGGCTGCGATGCCAGATTTCATTCCTGGATTAATGTCGTACTTATCTTTATAGTTTTTTTCTATTTCTTGTAATTCTTTAAATAGGCCACTTGCACTTCTTTGATAAATTTTTAGGATCTTAGGAGGCTTATCAATATGTTCTTCTTTTAATTTAACTACTAAGTAAGCCCCTTTTTTGTACTCTTCAAGCACCTTAATAATATTTTGAGAGCGAAGAGTTACAAATACAGCGGCCAATCCTAAAATCGCGGCCAAAGTTTGAGCAATTGTGCTTAAAGTATAATACCAATAATTATTATCAAACATGAATTTAAGTATCCAATAAAGGTTGAAAACTAATTTGCCTTAATTATAGGCTTTATTCAAAAATGTTGCTACCATCTCAATATTTTGGAAAACTTAATTCGCACCAATAAAACCAAATCAAAAACGCCCTTTCGGGTGCTTTGAAGTTTTATGGTAGCGCCACCGGGATTCGAACCCGGGTACTGAGCTTGAAAAGCTCATGTCCTAGACCAGACTAGACGATGGCGCCACGGCGACGAACGAAGTGAGGAGCCGCGAAATTCGCTAACTAAATTTAACAGAAAAATATAGAAAAATCAACGCTGCCAGTCCTATTTCGCCAAATCGTTCTTGGTGTTATTTCAATTTCTTCTCAATGTCTCCCAAAATTGCCGAGAGATCCTCGCCTGGGGATGAGCTGGGCGGAATCGGAGCCATCGGCCGGCCATCATCAGAAATCACTTTGGCTTGAAACTCTTGGGACAAACCGGTCAGGGACGGACTCAGTTCCAAAATGAGCTTCCCAGGCAGGCTCAAATCCTTGGCTAGGCGCTTGGCGTCCAGGTCATCGGGGACGACCCGCACGCGCCAAATCTTCGTACCCGCCTTTTCCCCGAGAAGCGTGAGGACCAAATTGACGACTTGCCGGGGAGAGACTAGACCCTTGACCACAAAAGCTTTGGCTCCGAGTTTTTCCGCCTCCTGCCGGTCAGCCTCGCGACCGAGGTGCGAGGAAATGATCACTGGAATGGCCGCAGTGTCGGGATTTTCTTTCAGCTTGTGGATGAGCTCAAACCCGGTCAGGTTGGGCATGATGATGCCGGTAAAAATGATATTGGGCTTCTGCTGCCGGGCTAGGTCCAGGCCAGTGGCCCCGTCGGGCGCCGCAAAAACCGTAAACCCGGCTTCCTGAAAAACCTCTACGTACAAAGTCCGCAAATAGTTATCATCATCCACGATCAAGATACTGGACATAAATTTTTCAAACTTTAATGAGTACTTCCGTTTCCGGCAAACACTAGCTTAAATTAGCAAACAACTCGATAAAAATCAATCGAGAAGATATACTAAATCTCATGAACCTTGCCGTCAGTGTGTTTATCGCCGCAGCCTCCATACTGCTTCTATTTTATCTATCCCGGGGCGCGATTTTCGTGCCCACTGCCCGGGCCAAAGTCGCCCTCATCATCAAACTCGCCCAGATCATGCCCGGGGAACAAGTGGCAGATCTCGGCTCTGGCGACGGCCGCATCGTCATCGCCCTGGCCCAGGCTGGCGCTATGGCGCACGGCTATGAAATCAATCCCCTGCTGGTGTGGTGGTCGCGATACCTCATCCGCCAAGCCGGCCTGCAAAAAACAGCTATCATTCACTGGCAGGATTTTTGGAACGCGGATTTTTCGCAGTATTCGGCTGTCACGGTCTTTGGCATTGACCATATCATGAAAAGACTCGGCCAAAAAATCCTGCGCGAGACCAAGGCTGGCACCCGAGTGATTTCCTATGCGTTTCCTTTTCCCGGCTGGGTGCCGACAACACGGGAACGAGGAGTGTATACATATGTGGCAAACTAACCTCCAAAGTTATGCTATGATTCGGCAATGTCATCGGCTTTCTGCTCCTGCTGACTGTCCTGTTTTATGTGGCAAAAGCTTCCGGGCTCACGCATACTTTCAGCGATCTCGTAGGCTCAATCAATAAGATGGCTGGCTCATTGAACTCCATCTCTCTCCCTCAGTCACACTAGAAAAATTCCCCGAAATGCCAAAACCCGAACGAAACGCCCGAATGCAATCGGGTTTTTTTGCCTAAACATACTATGAACGACTACTCAATGCTGGAGCAGGCCAAAACGCCCCAGGTTGACAAAAAAGAAAAACTGACTTAACCTTGTCAGGCAAGTTCTGGACTATGAAGCCTGCCTATCTTCCGTAGGCGCCTCAAAAACAGTGACCAATTCTGGTGGCCACTGATGGCGACTTGAAGCTAGTTGAATCTTTTTTGCCGCGCGGGGGGAAAGTGCACCCCAGCGTCGGGTGCATGCGCTGCCGCAGAAAGTGGCTTTGTCCAGAAACCACACCGGTGGGTGTGGTGTGCCCCAAGGAGGAATGATGCGCGAACCGACAAACGACCATGATGCTGGGGAATGCCTTCCCCGTCAAGCAGCATTGTTGCTCAAGCGGCCCTGCAGTCAAGGGCTTCGTGGCAAGGGCTCATAACCCTACCTCCGCTTGTAGGTTTGTCTCTTCCTCCTTGTGGCCGCTTTACCTTTCCTCAGGTTTTGCGGTCTTTTTTTTTACAAACGTGGGCTGGTCACTGTCAAACCAGAAAGAGAAAAATGATATACTGCTCTCATGACTGCCAAAAGAAAAATCACCATCCTCGCCCTGGAAACCTCGGCTGACGAAACTAGCGCAGCAGTGGTCAAAGGTGATATGCGAACGAAAACATTTTCTCTGGCAAGCAACGTTGTCTACTCGCAAATCGCGGCCCACCAAAAAACCGGCGGCATTGTTCCCGAGGTCGCGGCCCGCGCCCACATTCCGAAAATTCTTCCCGCTGTCAAACTCGCTCTGGCGGAAGCTAGGGTGGAACTTAACAACCTGGGTGCCATCGCCGTGACTGCTGGCCCGGGCCTGGTAACGTCCCTGCGCATCGGGGTGGATACGGCCAAAGCTTTGGGATTTGCCCTCCATCTGCCGGTGGTGCCTATCAACCACCTGGAAGGCCACCTGCTGAGCGCCCTGCCCTCAGGCCAATCCCCGAGTTTGCTGAAATTGTTTCCGGCCTTGGGCCTGATTGTTTCCGGCGGACACACGATCCTGGTTTTGGTGAAAAATATCGGCCAATACAAAATCCTGGGGCAAACTGTGGATGACGCAGCGGGCGAAGCATTTGATAAAATTGCGAAGATCTTGGGTCTTCCTTACCCAGGCGGCCCGCCCATTGCCAAACTGGGCCAAACCGGCAATCCACATGCGTTTACGCTGCCGCGACCAATGCTCAAGCAACACAATTATAATTTTTCTTTTGCCGGCCTGAAAACCCATGTTTTGTACTTATGGCAGCAACTGGAAAAAACCCAAACCCAAAAAACCAACCTCGCCGCTTCGGCGGAAAGCGCCATCGTCGAAGTTTTGGTCGAAAAAACTGCGCGCGCGGCCCTGGAATATAAAGTCAAAGGTGTGCTGCTGGGTGGTGGCGTTGCGGCCAACCAAAAACTTCGCTCCTCTTTGGAAAAAAATCTGGAAAAACGCACGCATGCCAAATTTCTGCGGCCAAATTTGCTCCTGACGACTGACAATGCCGGCATGATTGGGGTGGCCGCTTTTTTTCACCTGGCCTATGGCCAGGCCAAAACGACCTACAAAAGCGTGCGAACTGACCCCCAGTTGGTTCTCAAAAGTTGGCGGTAGAGTATGCTAAACTACATTCATGCAAACAGTCATTTTGGCCTCCAGTTCCCGCCAAAGAAAACAGCTCATGGAAACCCTGAATTTGCCCCTGAAACTGATGGTGCCCAATCTGGAGGAAAAATCCATTAGAGATCCTGACCCCAAAAAACGAGCGGAAAAAATCGCACGAGCAAAGGCGGAAAGTATCGCGGCCAACCCTGACGACGTCATCATTGCGGCTGATACCTATGTGGTGCATGAGGGAAAAATTTTGGAAAAGCCCGTGAGCCTGGGTGAAGCCAAACAAATGTTGCGCGCACTTTCCGGTAATCGCGCCGTTACCTATACGGGTTTTTGTTATCTCGATAGAAAAAACGGAATAGATTTTTCCACAACGACAGAGACGGCGTTTGTCTTCAGAAAATTGGCGGAAGAAGAAATCGCCGCTTACGTGGCCAAATTCCCAGCGACCTCCTGGTCAGCAGCTTTCTCGCCGGCTTATCCTTATGGTCTCGGGTTGGTCACCTGGGTTGAGGGATCGTTGACCTCATTCACCCATGGCCTCCCCATGGAATTAGTGATAACATACCTACAAAAGTCAGGATTCAAAATTGCTCCAAAATAATTTTCAAAGGCATGAAAGAGCTGGCCAAAACTTATAACCCCAAAGACACCGAAAACGCGATTTACCAAAAATGGGAAGCGTCCGGTTTCTTCAATCCTGACAATCTGGAAAAGGCGAGCGACCGCTTCTGGAATGCCGAAGTTTTTTCCATAGCCATGCCGCCGCCCAATATCACGGCCGTGCTCCATTTGGGTTCAGCCCTGTTCCTCACGATCGAGGACATCATGACTCGGTACGCCCGGATGTCCGGCAAAAAAACCTTGTGGCTGCCGGGGACTGATCATGCGGCGATTGCGACAAATAGTGTCGTGGAGCGGCAAATCTGGGAACAAGAAAAAAAAAGCCTGCATGATATCGGCCGGGAGGAATTCTTGCGCCGGGTGGAAGAGTTCATCAGCCAAACCCGCGGCCGCATCCAGGTGCAAATCCGGGCCATGGGCTCCTCCTGCGACTGGTCGCGGGAAAAATATACCTTTTCTCCGGAATTGTCTGTGGCCGTGCGCACGATTTTCAAAAAATTCTACGACGCGGGCCTCATTTATCGCGGCGAGCGCATCGTAAATTGGTGCCCGCACGACGGCACGACCTTGGCTGACGACGAAGTCGAATACCGCCCGACGCAAGGACAATTGTACTATATCCGCTATCACCTCACGCAGGGCAAAGGAGTGCTGACTGTGGCGACCACCCGACCGGAAACCATGCTGGGCGATACTGCGCTGGCGGTGCACCCGCAAGACCCACGCTACAAACAGTATGTCGGCCAACACGTGATGCTACCCATAGTCAACCGCGAACTGCCGGTCGTGGCGGACGAAGAGGTGGACCGAGAATTCGGCAGCGGGGTGCTCAAAGTCACGCCCGGGCACGACCCACATGATTTTGAAATCGGCAAACGGCACAACCTGGAAACTATCAACCTGTTTACACCAGAAGGGAAAATCAACGAACAGGAAGCCTACGACCACGGGTTTGAAGAGTTTGCCAATCTGACCGCGCCTGAAGCGCGCGCCAAAATCGTGCAGGCCCTCACGGAGGCAGGCTTTCTGGAAAAAACTGAAAGTCTGACGCACAATGTCGGGGTCTGCTACCGTTGCGAAAATATCGTCGAGCCGATCGTGTCCAAGCAATGGTTTGTCGACGTCAACAAAAAAATCAAGCTAAACAGAGACAAGTTCCAAAGCCTGTTGAAACTGCCTGCGGAAGCAAGTCTCCGGGAAATCGGGACTGCATCGGTCAAAAGCGGGGCGATCAAAATCATTCCCGAACGCTTTGGCAAAATTTATCTGCAGTGGATGGACAATCTGCATGACTGGAATATTTCCCGGCAAATCTGGTTCGGCCACCGCATCCCCGTGTGGTACTGCGACAACTGCGGCGAAACAATTGTTGCTGTGGACGCCCCACAAACTTGCTCCTCCTGCGGCAAAAACCAGCTCACTCAGGATCCGGACACTTTAGACACTTGGTTCAGTAGCAGTCTGTGGACATTTTCTACGCTGGGCTGGCCGAAGGAAACAGTAGACCTCATGACTTATCACCCGACGACTATTCTCGAAACCGGCTATGATATTTTGTTTTTTTGGGTGGCCCGGATGATTCTGATGACTGGGTTCGCTCTAGAGGACATTCCCTTTCACACCGTCTATCTACATGGGCTGGTGCGGGATCTGAAAGGCAAAAAAATGAGCAAATCCAAAGGCAATGTCGTGAATCCTTTGGATATGATTGAAAAGTACGGCACTGATGCGCTGCGTCTCTCTCTGATTCTCGGCACGACTCCAGGGAATGATAGCAAAACCTCGGAAACGAAAATTCAAAACTACCGCAATTTCGTGAACAAGCTCTGGAACATCTCCAGATTTATCTTGAGCAGCTCCTCGGACGAAAAAACCTGGCCTGGACCAGCCGCCCCCGACCCCCAAACTCTGGCTGACCAATGGATCCTTTCCCAACTCGACATCCTGACCGCTAAAGTGCGGTCCAGTCTGGATGCGTATCAATATAGTCTGGCCGGGGAATTGCTGGAAACTTTCACCTGGACCGACCTGGCGGATTGGTATGTGGAGGTGAGCAAAGTGGAAAAAGGCAAGGGAACTATTTTGAAATACCTACTCGGAGAACTGCTCAAACTCTGGCATCCGTTCATTCCGTTTGTGACCGAACAGCTGTGGTCGCAATTTTCTCCAGAATTTTTGATGATTCAGCCTTATCCGCAAGCCCAAACCGCAAAAAACACCAAAGAACTAGGCGAAAAATTTTTGAAACTGCAGCAACTCATCAGCGGACTGCGGAATCTGCGTGCGGAATACCACCAACCCCCGGCGCCAATTTTTGCCAGTTACCTCGAGCTGCTACCTCAATTTGAATGGCTAAAAGAGCAAACTGCCCTGATTGAAAAGCTCGCCCGGGTGAAGCTCAATTTGGAAGCAGTGGACGCTACCAAGAAAATGCCCTATTTCCTGTGGGAAAACCAGCGAGTCTATCTGATTATGCCAAACTTCGATCCGGACAAAGAGCTCATGCTCGCGGAAAAAGAGCTCAAAATAACGGAAATCTTACGCAAAAAATTTGCCGCTCAGCTTAACAAAAAAGATTTCGCCAGTAAAGCCCCAGCCGAGGTGGTCGCAACCCTCCAACGCAATTTTGCGGAAGCAGAAGAACGGGCCAAAAAATTAAAAACCAAGCTCGAGTCGTTACGATAAATACTCTATGACCGAATATGGAAAAAATCCAGGAGAATTCTCAGAACACCAGGCGCTAGCAGAGCCTCAGGTTTTGGAATATGAGTTGCCAAGTGATACAAACGAAATTGACCGTGTGCAAAAAGACTTTGTAAATGCACTGACTAGGCTTGGCTGGGAAGAAGAAACAGGGCCACATTTGTTAGATTTGGCCTTGCGCGAAAGCATTATCAATGCCATAAAATATGGCAATCAATCTGACAAAACCAAACCAGTCAAAGTCCGCATCTCAGTCAGCCAGACCAACATTACAGTCAGTATCATTGATACAGGGCCAGGCTTCGACCTGGAAAACGTCCCCAGTCCTATAGAGGAAGAAGGCATTCTGCGAACCAGCGGGCGCGGAGTGTTTTTGATGCAGCAGACTTTTGATACTGTGGACAGTGTTCGGCATGAGGACGGGTTCGAAATTCGGATGAGCAAAACGCGGCCGGCCGCTCAATAAAAAGAAATACAACCCACAGACTACAACAAAAAATCCCCCCGTTCGGAGGGATTTTGCGAAATCACAAAACTTTATTCTTCACCAATGAGCTCACTGCCCTGGGTTTGTTCTTCGAGATTGCCGAGTCGGTCCAGACTGAAGCCAGTGCCAGCGGGAATCAGTTTACCGATAATCACATTTTCTTTGAGCCCTTTGAGATAATCTGTCTTCGCGCTCACTGAGGCCTCGATGAGCACGCGAGTGGTTTCCTGAAAAGACGCAGCTGCCAGAAACGACTCGGTATTGAGCGACGCCTTGGTAATGCCCATGAGTAATTGCTCGGCTTCGGCTTTTTTACCACCCTTGGGCAGAGCTTTGTTCACCTCGCCAAAATGCAAGCGGTCATCAATGTCCCCGACTAAATATTCCGTGTCGCCTGGTTCAACAATGCGGAGTTTGTGGAACATTTGCCGAGCGATGATTTCAATGTGCTTGTCAGCAATATTCTGACCTTGCGAAGAATAAATATCTTGGACCTCGCGAATGATATAATTCTGGCAAACTTCCACTCCTTGCAAGCCCATGATCTGGTGCAAATTCAAATTCCCCTCAGTCAGCTGCTGGCCTTTGGTGACCAGGTCAGCGTCCTTGACCATCAGCTGCACTGCCGAGGGCACAATATATTCGCGGAAATTTTCCGTCTCGCGCATGACCACGAGTTTGCGCTGACCATCCTCAGCCGTTTCCATTTTCACAGTCCCGGAATTTTTGGCTTTCTGGGTTTGGCCTTGCTCGTCGATGACGATCGGGTCGCCTTTTTTGACTTTTTCTCCGTCAGTCAACTGCGGGGTTTTGCCCGCGGGCAATAAATATTCATCTTTGTGCAAATCCTCGGCCTCCACGCGCAAAATCAACTCTTTGGAATTCGGCCGGGAAATATAAACCAGGCCGTCAATCTCTGACACTACGGCTTGGCCTTTGGGCTCCCGGGCCTCAAACAATTCTTCCACCCGCGGCAACCCTTGCGTGATATCCAGTCCGGCTACGCCGCCAGTGTGAAAAGTCCGCATGGTCAGCTGCGTGCCCGGTTCACCGATGGCTTGAGCCGCGACAATCCCGACCGCAGCGCCCAACTCCACCATCCTGTTGTAACCCAAATCAAACCCGTAACAATTGGCGCAGACGCCGCGTTTGAGAGTACAGTGCAAAACTGACCGGACCGCGACTTCTTCCACTCCGCTTTTATCCAGCTCCGGTGCGAGCACATCATCCACCACCTGGCCCCGCTTGGCCAGAGGCTTCTTGGTCTTGGGGCTGACCACGTCCGCGGCCAGAACCCGACCAAACAAACGCTCGGTCATGGTTTTGCCCATTTCCTGAGTCAGCTTTCTGGTAATCATGATGCCTTCTTTGGTGCCGCAGTCTTCTTTATTGACCACCACGTCTTGGGCGACGTCAACTAATCGACGCGTCAGATATCCGGCGTCAGCGGTCCGCAGGGCGGTGTCGCTCATCCCTTTCCGGGATCCGTGCGTAGAAATGAAATATTCCAAAATGCTCAAACCTTCTTTGAAACTGTCCCGCACCGGCAGTTCGATGACATCCCCGGCCGGGTTCACCACCAAACCTTTCATCCCGGTCATCTGGGAAACCTGGGACAGCGAGCCTCTGGCCCCGGAAGTGACCATGGAAAAAACCGGTCCGTCTGGATCCAAAGATTTGTTGACCGCATCTGTAACTTTATCCCGGACTTCCGCCCAGATTTCCACGACCCGATTGTACCGTTCCGGATCCGTGAGCAAACCTTCCCGATACTGCTCATAAGTGCGCTGGACTTCCTCGTCCGCTTTCGCCAACAGCGCGTACTTGACCTCTGGAACCCGCAAATCGTCCATGCCCCAAGACAAACCGGAATTGGTGAGGTGCGTAAATCCAATTTTTTTGATTTCATCAATCAGAATCGCGGTCCGTTCAGTGCCGAGGTGGCGGTAGCATTCCCGGACCACGTTGCGCAAGCGTTTTTTATCCATGATTTCATTGATGAACTGCAATTCTTCGGGCAACACTTGATTAAACAAAATCCGGCCGACGCAAGTCTCCATGAGTTCGCCTTTGATCCGGACTTTTATTTTGGCCTTGAGGGACAAAACGTCGGACTGGTAGGCCAGGATGGCTTCCGTTGAATCGCCAAAAATCTTATTCTCGCCCAGAGCGCCATCGCGGATCTGCGTGATGTAATAGCAGCCGAGCACCACATCCTTGTCCGGGGTCATGATTGGCTCCCCGCTGGCTGGCTTCAACAGATTGTGAGACGAAACCATCAGCTCTCTCGCTTCAGTTTGCGCCCGGGGAGTCAGCGGGACGTGCACGGCCATTTGGTCACCATCAAAATCCGCATTGAACGCCTGACAAACCATGGGGTGGATTTGAATCGCTTTGCCTTCAATCAAAACAGGCTGGAAAGCCTGGAACCCCAAACGGTGCAGGGTCGGGGCGCGATTGAGCAGAACATAATGATCTTTGGTAACCTCTTCCAAAATGTCATAAACTTCGGCGCGCTGCTGTTCGATGAGGCGATTGGCCGAGCGGACGTTGTGGGCGAATTCGCGGGAAATCAGTTTGGAAATCACGAACGGCTTGAACAGCTCCAGGGCCATTCGTTTCGGCAGCCCGCACTGATGCAATTTCAGTTCCGGTCCCACCACAATCACGGACCGACCGGAATAATCCACGCGCTTGCCCAAAAGGTTCTGGCGAAAGCGCCCCTGCTTGCCTTTGAGCATGTCAGCCAGAGAACGCAACTTGCGGCGCTGCCCAGTGGAAGCAGTGACCTCTTTGCCGTGGCGGATCGAATTGTCGATGAGGGCATCTACAGCTTCCTGCAACATACGTTTTTCGTTGCGCGTAATCACTTCGGGAGCATTTATTTCCAGGAGTCGCTTCAACCGGTTATTGCGGTTGATGACGCGGCGATACAAATCGTTGAGGTCAGAAGCGGCGAAGCGGCCACCGTCCAGCTGAACCATCGGTCGCAGATCTGGGGGGATGACTGGCAACATATTGATGAGCATCCACTCGGGTCGCATCCCGCCTTTAAGCAGAGATTTGGACAATTTCAAGCGCTTGATCGTTTTCCGGCGGGCCGCTCCTTCGGCAGTGATGAGTTCTTGCTCCAATTCCCCAACCAGTTTTTCCAGGTCAACAGCTTTGACGATCTGCCAGATGGCTTCCGCACCAATGCTGGCCTTGAATACCGGGCCGTATTTCAGAGATAAATCCCGGTATTCCAGCTCGGAGATGACTTGCATCTTTTTGATGCTTTTGAGCTCGGAGCGGGCCAAATCGCGGATTTTTTCCAAACCCGCAATTTCGTGCTGCATGTTTTCCTTGAGGTTATTGACTTCGGTCTCTACCTTGGCCTCGAAGACTTCGCGATCCTGACCATCTTGAGCTTTGGCCGTTTTGGCCTTGCCTAAAAGTTTTTCAAAGCGGACTTCGATTTCTTTCTTTTTGATCTTGAACTCCTTTTCAATCTGGGCCAAAGTTTCCGCGCGGGCGTCTTCTTTTACGTCCGTAATAATGTAAGAAGCAAAATAAACGACTTTTTCCATCTCCTGCACGGAGAGATTCAAAATCAAACCCAAACGGGAAGGAACACCGCGTAAAAACCAAATGTGCGCCACCGGCACGGCCAATTTGATATGACCCATGCGCTCGCGCCGAACCTGCGCGCGCGTTACTTCGACGCCGCACTTGTCGCAAATAATCCCTTTGTAACGAATCCGTTTGTATTTGCCGCAATAACATTCCCAGTCTTTCACGGGTCCAAAAATTTTCTCATCAAACAGCCCGTCTTTTTCCGGGCGCTGGGTCCGATAATTGATAGTCTCCGGCTTGGTAACCTCGCCATAAGACCATTCCGAAATCAGCTCCGGGGAGGCGAGCTTGACTTGGACGGCTTTGAATTCCGAAGTTTTTTGAAACATAAATTTAGCTTAGGCTTCTCTAATTTCCCGGGTTCGTTTTTCCTTTATGGTTTCCCGCTCCGACAGAGTAACGAGCTCTCTGACCTCCCCCTCTTCCGAACCGATGACTTCTTCCCCGATCAAATTCACATCCAGACACAAGGATTGCAGTTCTTTGACCAACACCCGAAAAGATTCCGGCACGTTCGGGGTCTTGATCGGCTCTCCTTTCACAATTGATTCATAGGTTTTGGACCGTCCCACGACGTCATCTGATTTGATCGTCAGCATTTCTTGCAAAGTGTGCGCCGCCCCATAACCTTCCAGGGCCCAGACTTCCATTTCCCCGAACCGCTGGCCGCCGAATTGGGCTTTGCCACCGAGGGGCTGCTGGGTGATCAAAGAGTAGGGCCCGGTCGAGCGAGCATGCATTTTATCGTCAACCAAATGATGAAGCTTCATCATATAGATGTAACCGACCGTGACTTTGCCATCGAAAGATTTGCCGGCCTTGCCGTCGTAAAGCATCACTTTCCCGTCTTCCGGATAGCCGCCTTTTTTCAATTCCTGCTTAATAATTTCTTCGGTCACCCCGTCGAGAACCGGGCTGGCGACTTTGTAGCCGAGTTTGTGCGCGGCCAGGCCCAAATGGGTTTCCAGAATTTGGCCCAAATTCATACGGGAGGCCACGCCCAAAGGATTGAGAATAATATCCACCGGCGTCCCGTCCTCCATGAAAGGCATGTCTTCTATTGGGACGATCCTGGAAATGACACCTTTGTTCCCGTGCCGGCCGGCCATTTTGTCTCCTACGGAAATTTTCCGAACCACGGCCACTGAAACTTGGATGGAGCGAATCACGCCAGAAGGCAATTTGTCGCCCTTGTCTCGGGAAAATTCGCGAATATTCACGACTTTCCCGTATTCGCCGTGCGGCAGACTCAGGGACGTATCTTTCACGTCACGGGCTTTTTCCCCGAAAATTACGCGTAACAATTTCTCTTCCGCGGTCAGATCGGTTTCGCCTTTCGGGGTAATTTTGCCGACCAGGATATCGCCGGCTTTCACCTGGGCGCCGATGCGGACCACTCCAGTTTCGTCCAAATCCTTGAGTTTTTCCTCGCCGACATTCGGAATGTCCCGGGTCACGATCTCAGGCCCCAGCTTGGTGTCTCGCACGTCCACCTTGAAATCTTCAATGTGGATAGAACTGAACCGGTCGTCTTGTACCAGGCGGGAAGAAATAATCACCGCATCCTCGTAATTGTATCCACTCCATGACATGAACGCGACCAACACGTTCTGGCCCAAAGCCAGCTCTCCCTGCTCAGTCGCCGGTCCGTCAGCCAGGGCCTGCCCGCGCAAAACTTTTTCCTCGCGGCGGACGATCGGCTTTTGATTGATGCTGGTGGACGTATTGGAGCGTAAAAACTTTTTCAGGAAATATTCGCGTTTGGTGCCCTCGTCGTCGGTCACCACAATTTTTTCCCCGGTCACGGAAGTGACGGTGCCGGACGCCTCACAAAGCACGATCTGCCCGGAATCAAACGCGGCTTTTTCCTCAACACCGGTGCCCACGATTGGGGATTGCGGCCGGATGCAAGGGACAGCCTGGCGCTGCATGTTGGAGCCCATCAAAGCGCGGTTGGCGTCATCATGCTCCAGAAAAGGAATCAGGGACGTGGTAATCGACACAATTTGTTTGGGCGAAACATCCATATAATCAATATCCGCAGTGGAAGCGATGGACGGTTCGCTGTGAACCCGCACTGGGACCCGGTCTTTGACGAAATATCCCTGCGCGTCGATCTCGGTATTCGCCTGGGCGATGATGTATTGTCCCTCTTCGTGCGCATCCAGATAATCAATCTGGTCGGTGATGTGGCGCCGCCCATCGGCTTCTTTGGCCACTTTTCGGTAGGGGGTTTCAATAAAACCAAATTCGTTCACGCTCGCGTAGGAAGCCAAGTGGGCCACCAGACCGATATTCGGGCCCTCCGGCGTGGTAATCGGGCACAGCCGGCCATAGTGGGAGCGGTGCACATCGCGAACCTCGAAGCCAGCGCGCTCGCGGGACAAGCCCCCCGGTCCCATGGCCGAGAGCCGCCGCTTGTGTTCGAGCTCGGCCAAAGGATTGGTCTGATCCATGAATTGCGAAAGCTGGGACGAGGAAAAAAACTCTTGCATCACCGCCACAATCGGGCGGACATGAATGAGCTGCGCCGGCATGACTGTCTCCAGATCAGCCAGGCTCATCCGGTCTTTGGCGATGCGGCTCATGCGCGTGAGCCCCACGCGGAATTTGGTCTGAATGAGTTCCCCCACCGAGCGCACCCGCCGATTGGCCAAATGGTCGATGTCGTCCGGCGGCTCTTGCGAATTGTTCAGGGACACAATTTCCCGAATAACCCCGATTAAATCATCTTTGGTCAAAATCCGATCCTGCCTGTCCTTGATGCGCAACCGCTGGTTGAATTTGTAGCGCCCCACTTCCGAGAGATCATATCGGTCAAAATTGAAAAACATCGCTTCGATCAGCGAGCGGGCGTTGTCAACCGTTGCCAAATCACCCGGACGGATTCTCTTATAAACTTCCTTAAATCCTCCGTCGGAATTTTTGGAAGAATCTTTTTCCAGAGTATTCTGGATGTATTTCAAATCAGGATTGGTATCAACGTCGGCAAAAGCCGCCAAAATTTCCTCATCCGTGGACAAACCAAACACTCTCATCAGCGCCGTCACCGGGATGCGGCGTTTTCTATCAATTTTCACGCCAATCACGCCATTGAGATCAGTATCAAACTCCAGCCAGGCCCCACGATTGGGAATAATTTTGCCGCCGTAGTAGTTACGGCCTCTGGCGTAAGTAGCACTGAAGAAAGCACCTGGCGATTTGATGAGCTGGGACACGACCACGCGTTCGACGCCATTGATCACGAATGTCCCCCGGTTGGTCATCAATGGAAAATCGCCCAGATACACGTCCTGGGTCTTGGTTTTATTCTTGGCTTTGTTGATAAGCTTCACCTGCACGTACAAGGGCGCCTCATAAGTAGTATTGCGCTCCTTGGCCACGAGCTCGTTAAATTTCGGCTTGTCCAAAAAATATTGCCCAAAGTGCAGCTCCAGGTTCTTGCCCGTAAAATCCTTAACCGGGCTGATTTCTTCAAAAAGCTCCTTTAACCCTTTTTCAAAAAACCAACCATAGGATCGGGTCTGGATTTCGATCAGGTTCGGCAGGTCCATAACTTCGGGGATGGTGCTAAACCGCTTGCGCTTGGCCGCCACACTTTTGCGGATGGGCAATATGGCAGATTGGGGTTTTTTGGTAGACATAGCGAGAGTAATAAACTTCGATTAGCTACTATTTTGCCCTGCTTTTTATTTTTGTTTTAATTTCGCCTCCCCAGGCTTCGGCTGACTAATGGGGTTCCCAGGCCGGTGCTTCTAAAATCGAGCGACCGAAGTGGAATTATCGAGCACAAAAACATTCCCTAGATGCAAAAGCAAAAAGGGCCAAGTTAATGGCTCTACCATACGAACATATTGTGCATACTTTTATCTTACTCAGATAAAAAAGTTTGTCAAGTCGAAAATATTTAAGGGCTGAAAACAATGGGTTTTATTTCAGTTTGGTTGATTTCTGCCAGCGTTTCAACACGTAAATCTGCTGCCACCAATATTGTCCTTGCCACAGTCCAAAACCTGCTCCGGCAATCAAAAGGATGATGCTGAAAATACTGTGGAGGGCAAACCATTGCTGCCAAGTCAGGCCAAAACCGTATCGCGCAAAATCCGCGGTCAAAAGCTGAATATAGGAAATCTCAATCATCCTGTGAATCAAAAACTGCAGAAGAATCTCTAGTGTAGTAAAGGCCACAATGTAAATAAACTTTTTCATTTAGTAGGAAAGCGAATCGGCACATTCACGCTTGCGTCATTTTCCGGCTTTCCAGACGGGTTGTCTTTTTGCAGAATCAAAGTACCGGAGCCGCTCAGAGGAGGGGTAAAATCCAATTTTGCGGTAAATGGGACAAAATTGTCAGTCATCCAGTCGCCTTGGGCTGTCGCTATAGCATGAGCGAGCTCATGTCCTTGTTCATCCAGAAGCTTTATCGGAAAACTGCCTTCAAAAAACCAGCTGCCGCGCGCCTCCCCTGCCACAGTCAAGGGGCTTTGGACCACGTCCTGCGGCTGCGGTTGTTTGACGTGCACAAACTGTGCTGCCTCACCTTGATCATAGGTCACGCGGTAGATGACGCCGATCTTGTCGTCGGAAATATACATGATCCCGCCCGGTTGGGTGATGATATCGACTGGCCGGCCCAGTGCACCGTCTTTGGTCAACCAGCCGGTAATAAAATCCTCAGTACCCAAATAATTTCCTTTCGCGTCGAGCTTGATGCGGATGATTTTGTAGCCGGTCGGCGTAGTTCGATTCCACGAGCCGTGATAAGCCACCAACAAATTGCCCTGGTACTCCTGCGGCCACCCCTGCTGGGGCACAAACGCTAGCCCCAAGGGGGCAGAGTGGGCTGGCAAATCTATATGCGACGGCTCTTTGCCATTGCACGGGTCCTGGATGTAAACGTTTTTGTCGAAATTGGTATCGTGGATGTTGTGGCCATAGCAAATCGGCCAGCCGTAATTACTCCCGACCTTCAAAATATTGATTTCATCCGGCGGCAAATCGTCTCCTAGATAATCCCGGCCCATCTCTGTCCCCCACATCCTTCCATCCGCCAGGCTCCAGGTAAAAAACACGGAGTTCCGAAGCCCTCCGGCGTATTGCCGAAAATCACTGCCGTCTTTGTTCATGGAATAAATAGCCGCTCGCCGCGAATCCGCCTCATTGCAGACATTACAAGACGAGCCGGTCGAGACATACAAGCGCCCGTCCGGCCCGAACGCGATAGTACGGGTGAAATGACCCGCGCCACTGGGCAGGGTATCAATCGTCTTTTGATCAGAAGCGAGGGCAGTGCTCTGGTCATAGGCAAAGCTCAAGATTTGGTCTGAATCAGCCACATACAGCCGGCACTGCTGCACTGCCGCATTCCCCTGGCAATCAAAGGCCAGCCCGTGCGGATTTTTCAACCCCTGCACCACAGTGATACTGCGGTCAGCCTGGTGATTGACATCCTCATCAGGGAGCGCAACCACTTTGCCCTCGGAAGTGAGGCTGACCACCAGCCGCCCGCTCGGATCAAAGGTCATCACCCGCGCATCCGGCAGATTTTTGGCAAAGATGGAGATAGAAAAACCAGGCGGCAGGGTCAGCGGCAACCCGGTGCTGTTGAAAACAAGACTGGCCAAACTCTGCGGCGGCGGGCTGATCACTGGCTTGACCCCGCGGACAAAGCTGACCAATTTCGGCAAATAAACAATCGTGCCCCAAACCGCGGCCACCACCACAGCACTGCCAAACACTACGATAATGTATTTTTTCATGCTACTTACTTACAACTTATTTACTTACTCACTTATTCACTTGATCAGCTTTTTGAATTCCTCCACCATCGGCACCTGTTCGGTCTCAAGGCCGTAGCCTTGGCCAGTATGAAACGCGGCCCAGTCTGCCAAAATGAGAGAGGAAAAAGTCTTTTCCATTCTGCTTGCCCCCGACAGTTCAATAATATCCACTGGCAAACCGCGGTCGCGGTAGAATTTTACCGTGATGGCAAAGCGTTTCTGAATTTGTGGGTGATCGTCGGAGTCTTTCAAGAAAATAAAATGGAATTTCTCTGAAAGAGCGCGGCTGGAATCTTTGACATCAAAACCTACCATCTCATTGTGGTTGAGTTCGGGAAAAATATTATAAAATGCCGGGATTTTCCCAGTCTCATTAAATTTTATTTTCCAGTTACAAGCAATCGGCAAGTTTCGGTCGGAAGAATATATTATTGGAACCATATTTTTGATTTTTGCGGCCAAGTCTTTGCCGGCCTGCTCCAAATCCCCTGGCTGCAAAAGTTTTGCCATTGTCGCCGATTCTTTCAGAAGGATATTTTGCTTCATGAGCTTAAGTAATGCCTGCATGCCGAAGCCGAGCGCGGAACGAGGCTGGATACCGGTATCGGGTAATCGTACGTAAGGAAAGTTGTTTGCCTGGGCAATTTCCAAAATTTTTCCGCCAACCGCGACGCAGGCAACCGCAATTCCTCTATTTTGCGCTTCTTCGAGTGCGGAAATAGTCTCTTCCGTATTTCCCGAATATGAACTGGCAATTAGCAGAGTCTTCTTTTGATCCTTCTCGGCAACAGGAGGCACCCCGTAATCAGAGTGGATCGTAATATCCAATTGAGGATTTAGGCTTTTGATAATATCAGCGGCCAGGTGGGAACCGCCCATTCCTGCCACAATAAATTTTCGATATTTGCGCAAAGGACCATTCTCGATTTGTGGCCGATATTTGAATTGTTTGGCAAAATCTCGGATTGCTTGATCCATCATGGGGGTAGTTGTAAGTAATTAAGTAGTAAGTGGGTAAATTATTTTTGAATCTTCATCCACCCGTGAATGAGCTTGCCAACCTCATCGGCCAAGCTGCTTAGTTCACCATACCTCTGTTCGTTGATATATTTCAAATCTCGCGACAATAAAAGTTCATACTTCAACTCTTCCAAAGAACCTTCAGCGATGTTGTAAAAATGCAGCGAATCATTTTTGGTTTTTCTCTTAAACCCTTCGGCGATATTTGCAGGGATGGAAACGCTAGAGCGACGAATTTGACTAGTCAGACCGAAAATTTCGGATTTGGGAAAAGTTTCGGTGATTTCGTAAATGCCTAGAGTTAGTTCATGAGCTTTCTGCCAAGCGATTATCTCTCGAAAAGTTTTGATCAGCATCAACTTACAACTTATTTACTTACTCACTTATTCACTTGATGAGCGCATTCCAATCCTGGGAAAATTTTTCGATTCCCTTCTCGGTCAACTGGTGGATGAGGTCAAACTTGGTCCAATTTTCATTGAGATCCAAAGTTTCATAGGGGATGGCTTTGAGGCCATCTGGCCCATATTTGAAACCCATTGTGGGAATTTCGAAACCGGCCTCGACCCATTCTTTGATGGTCTTGAGAGGGGCTGTGATGATGTCTGAGCCCAAAGCGAGAGCGTAGAGGAAATGATTGAGATTTCTGACACTGGCAGTGAGGACCGCGACATGCCCATCGCCCTGTTTGTACATGGCTAATATATTCTTTACCGCATCCATCCCATTCTGCCCGATATCATCCAGCCGGCCAACAAAGGGCGACACATACACCTGGCCTTTTACGGCTCCTCTGGTGGCTGCATACACTGCCGCGGCCTGCGCTTGGGAAAAACACAAAGTCATATTGACCCTCATCCCTTCTTTGACTGCAACCTCGGCAGCCTTGAGGCCAGCAGTGGTAGTCGGAAATTTGATATGCGCATTGGGAATCCATTCGAAAAATTCCAAGCCCTGGCCGAGCATTGCTTCAGTCGTGGTTTTGTCGTCCGCGTAGACTTCTATGGAGACCGAGCCCTCGGGAATGAGAGCGGACACCTCTCCCACTACATTGCGGTAAAACTCAAACACCTCGGTCTGCGAAAACTTTTTGCCCTTAGTCTGGGGATTTTTCGCAATCAGCGACGGATTGGTAGTCTGGCCATCGAGAAAACCCAGAAGCTTGATAGCTTCTCTGGTCTCATCCGGATCGCCACTATCCAGGAATATTCGTGTTTTTAAATTATTAGGTCGCATATGGTCCTGTTAAAGAAGACACTCATTAAGAATACCAAAAAATCGCCCCTTCGGCGATTTTTGTGTGGGTTTCGTCGTGAAGGATTCTACATAAACCATTTAAGAAATATCCCATTCGACCAGCAAAAAATTGTCTGGACCCAATCCGACCTCCAAACAGGCTTCTAGCCAAATAAACTGGCTATCTCTAATACTATCCTTATTCTTCCGCTTGCACTCGACAAATAAAAAATTGTCCCCTTTCCAAAGGAATACATCCCAGCATCCTTTGAAATCAGTCCGAGCGGTGATTGTCTTAAAAAACTTTGCTGGTATTTCCGGAAGCTCGTGATTTTCCTTGGCCCCCTCTGGCATCTTAGTGCGGAAGCACTTGCGATAACTGTCTACCCACACACCATCCCATCCCTCTTTTTTTAGAGTATTGAGGACCACCAGCTCCGCAAAAAGCGGGCGACCGTCATATTCTAAAATATGCTTGTTACCATAGCTGTCTTTTACAGCATCGCCTTTCCATAAAGAAAACAGGACTTCGGCCTTTGGAATTACAACAACCTTTCCTGAGGGCAAAACAAATGTTTCCGAGGTTTTTGGTTTCCCACTTGTTAGCGATAATACCAATTGGGTAAATTGCTCTTTCTCCGGCTTTTATTTTGTTCCAACCTCGCCTGGTAAAGTTTCCTTATTTCTCGTCCCAAGGAAGTCCGGCGTTCGGATTCGCGCAAGGCGATAACTCCGAACTGGAAAAGTTTTCTTATCTTTCTGCCTTTAAGATTCCACTTTAAACGATTACATATCAAGCAGATTGGGAGAAAGTTTATTACTTTGTCTTTTCCTCCACGTGATACTGAAACTACATGGTCAACGTGCCATCGCCCTTTTTCAGCTCTAACGGCATCAAAGACGAGAACTCGCCCGCAAACATGGCATCTCCCGCCGGTTTTTGACCATACTTTCTGTTTTATTGGAACGGTAATTGTTTTTCTTCTTTTGGACATCTTTGATAAAGAATCCTATTTTAGCCGACACATGCTTTAGTCAATATAGGATATGCCTTGGCGGGGTCCCTTGTGGAACGATGTTTGAACGGCTTTTTGTGTTAAAAAATTATTTTGCTTCCTGGAAAACTTTATAAAAATGCTGATAGTTTTTGGCAATCTCCGCAGTTGCTTGCTCGTCAGTTGATTTACCATCTCGCAATGCTACCAACGGCTCCCAAAAAATCGTGCGGCCGATCGCAAACCCGACCAGGCCTTTCGCTTTGGCAGCTGCGCGCAGCCATACTTCCACTTGGGCGGCGTCTGCCCCGCGGCCGAGGATCACCGCGGAAACATTGTCCCGGCCACCGGTCCTGGCTTGCGCCACTACCTCTTCATAATGCTTCGTGCTCTCCAGCCCCTCAATCTTCCAGATGTCCGGCTCGACACTATCGGCCTGAAGCTCGGAAATCATTTTGACCATGAGTTGGGGGCGGACTTCCAAATCATATTTCTTCGCATCCCCTCCAGCTGCCTGGAGTTGTTCAGGTGTCGCTGGAATGAGCGGTTCGATCAAAAATTTGTAGCCATGCTCATGACAATAATTGCTGGGGATCTTCAGTCGCCCCCGTTGCCGAGCGTTCATGCCCTGATCTGCTTCGGGATTGTAGCGGATCAGGGCTTTGACAAAAGTCGGGTGGTAGCGCTCAATATGTACTGCAAACTCGTCCCCGTACTCAAAATCAAACTCATCCTGGCCGCTTTTTTCCGAAGACATGCAAAAAATATAGCCCTCCTCACGAGCTTCCCGCAGAATGGCATCCCCAAACTGTTCATCAATGAGGATCGCCGCCTCGCCTTTGGGAATACTAGCAGCCACCGCTTGTTTGAAACCGGCAAAAATCACTTGCTTGAACTGCGAAATTTGTTCGGTCTGTGCAATAGTCGGCTGGCCGCTGATGCCAAACATTTTTTTCATGAACGAACCGCGGTGATCAAAAGCGAGGATGAAAAGAGGCTTTGTGTAGCCAGGCTTGGAATATTCAATCATGGATTATCAATTATATATTTACGCTTACAACTTATTTACTTACTCACTTACTACTAATGACTACTTCTTACTGGTTTGATGATGATAGGTCGTAATGTAGCGCAGAGTCCCGGAACTGCCACGTAAGACCATCGAATGAGTAATGATATGTGCTTGCCCGCCCGAGACGGATCCTCCTCCGGAGGAAAATCTCACCCCTTGCAGGAGCGGCCCGTCGATCACACCTGTGGCAGTGAAAGTGAGCTGTTTGCCGTGAGCCAGATCCTCGGCCCGAAAAACTTTCTTGAGGTTTTTCGTACCACTCTGGCGGATCGCTTTCTCGTCGTCTTTGCTGCGCGGAGCAAATTGGCAGAGAATCTGCCCGCCCAGGAGTTTCACCGGCGCTGCAGCGAGGACTGCCTCAGTACTGCCGCCGATGCCCATCAAGAGATCAATCCCGGAATCAGGCAAACAGGTGGCAATGGCAGCGGCCACGTCGCCGTCAGTGATGAGTCGCACCCGCGCTCCGGCCTGACGAATCTTCTGAATCAGGCCTTTGTGCCGCTCTCTGTCCAAAACCACCACTACTATATCTTTGACTGGCTTACCGAGCGCCCTAGCTACATTATATATATTAACCTTGACTGGCGCTTCCAGCTTGATCACTTTGGCAGCCCGCGGTCCGGCCGCGATTTTGTTCATATAGGTATCCGGGGCAGAGAGCAGGCTGCCGCGCGGCCCGGCCACTATCACTGACAAAGCATTGTAGCGGCCATATGCCACACTATCAGTGGCCTCGAGCGGATCAACAGCCAGATCCATAGTGGGGCCGTTTCCTTTCCCGACTTTTTCGCCAGTATATAGCTCCGGCGCTTCATCTTTCGCTCCCTCGCCAATCACCACTCGGCCGGAAAACTCGATTTGGTTGAAGCGCGCCCGCATCTCATCCACTGCCGCCCCGTCGGCTTTGTGTTTGTCCCCGCGGCCAACCCATCTGGCGGCCGCGATTGCGGCCGCTTCGGTGACCCGGACAAATTCGAGAGCTAAATTGCGATCCATATCATTTGGTTGCCATGACTATCCATCTATCATATCTCAAAAATTTTTCTATAGCGACTTTTCTATACGATTTGAAAAGACTCGCTAATTCTGCCCGCTTGTATAATGAATGAATCAGCCCTGTTTCGGGACCGCTGGTAGCTACGGTCGCCCCGTCGCGCAAATATTTCCACACTTCATCTGCTGACTTCCAGTCTTTACGGCTGACATAAAATGGAAAAGAAATAAAAATCTTCCCGCCGCTAATAAGGCTCGCGTAAATTCTATTTAATAGAGACTTGATTTTAGATTTCTCGCCATGGTGAATCGTATTTACCGAGTAGATAAAATCATAACGATTTTTTGGAACTCGATAGTTAAACATATTGGCTACCTGCAAATCAGCATCTTTACCTAAAATTTTTCGGGATAACTTGAATGCTGCCTTGCTATAGTCAATGCCAGCAGTTTCAAACCCTCGTGATTGCAGCCATTTTAAGTATCTCCCGTCCCCGAAACCGATATCAAGTGTGCTGCGAAATTTGAAATCTGAATGTAGCACGAAACTTTTAAACAGTCGCGAAACTGGTCTGCTTAAGGTCGCGTACGCGGGACCTCCTGTTGAGTAGCGAGCATAAATTTTTTCCCATTCTTTACTCATGCAAAAACTTTTTTACGACTCTGATTATGGCTCCCCGCGAAATCTCCTCATACTCCAAAAGTTCTGCGGGTTTGCCTGAGCGCGGCATTTTGCGCACTGCTAAACTGAATACTTGATACTTACCACTTAATGCTGACCTGACCGCTTCTCCGATGCCGCCTTCGGGATAATGATCCTCGACTGTAATAATACTGCCGGTGTCTTTGGCTGCTTGTAGCAAAGTCTTGCGATCAATTGGCTTGATACTATAGAGATCAATCACCCGGATGAAGATGCCTTGTTTTTTCAGCTCCTCATACGCAGCCAACGCTTCGTGCAAGGTAACTCCGGCCCCGACTACTGTCACGACGTCTTTGCGGCTTTGCCTGAGAACTTTACTGCCACCAATCGGGAACTCCTGCCGCGACGAGTACAAAACCGGAGTCGTCATTCTGGTAGTGCGGATATAGACGATGCCTTTGCGTTTGGCGGCTGCTTCCACGAGCTTTTCCGTGGAAACTGCGTCTGACGGATACAAAACCACACCCCCCTGGATGGTGCGAAACATAGCCAAATCCTCCAGCCCCATTTGCGAAGCGCCATCCTCTCCTATAGACACGCCAGCGTGGGAGCCCACGAATTTGATATTCGCTCCTGAATACTGGCTCATCCGGATCTGGTCATAGCCTCTGGCAAAAAAGGCGGCAAAGGTCGAGACAAACGGGATATTGCCGCGGCGCGACAGGCCGAGAGCGCTACCTACCATATTCTGCTCGGCAATGTACATTTCAAAAAACCTGTCCGGGTATTTCGCTTTGAAAATTTCCGCATAAGTCGAGTTGCTCACCTCGGCATCCAGGACCACCATGTTGGGAAACTTGGGAAAAATCCGTACCAAGGCATTGCCGTAGGCTTTGCGGGTGGCGACCCCGTCTCCGAGTTTGTACTGAATCTTCGCAGACGAATAATGCGTCGGCGCCTTGTCCGCCTTCGTCCGCCCAAGGCGGACTACAGCGGACTGCGGCCTGGCTAATTCCCCTCGAAAAGACTTGTTAACTTTCCCCAGTTCGCGAAGCGCTTGAATTAATTCTTCTTTGCTCAAGGCCTTGCCATGCCAGTTGTCTTTGTTTTCGATAAACGAGATGCCTTTGCCTTTGAGTGTTTTGGCGATAATCATCACCGGCCGGTCTTTGACTCTCGCAGCTTGCTCGTATGCTTTCAAAATCTCCTTGAAATTGTGGCCGTTGATGACCATCGTCTTCCAGCCAAACGCAGCAATGCGTTTTTGGTAAGCCTGCAAATCATGCCCATACATAGTGGGGCCGCGCTGGCCCAACCGATTGACATCCAAAATTCCTACGAGATTGTCGAGTTTGTAGTGTGCTGCCAGCTGCATGGCTTCCCACTGCGACCCTTCGGCCATTTCGCTGTCACCGAGTAACACATAAGTCCGATACGGAAGCTTGTCGAGATATTTGGCATTGAGCGCCATACCCACCCCAATAGAAAGGCCCTGGCCGAGCGAACCAGTAGCCGCCTCGGTATAGGGAAACCTCATGGTCGGGTGTCCCTCGAGTTGGCTGCCGAACTGCCGGAGGGTGAGCATTTCTTTTTCACTGACTTTGCCTGCAGCTGCGTAAATAGAATAGAAAAGCGGGGACGCGTGGCCTTTGGAAAAAATCAGGCGGTCGTTGTTAGGGTGATTGGGGCGCTGTAAATCAAAACGAAACACCTTGCCAAATAGCAGGGCAGTCATCAAATCAGCAGCAGATAGGGACGAGGTCGGGTGCCCGGAACCGGCTCGGGTCGTAGAAATCAGACTGTAGTAGCGGATGAGTCTGGCAAGTTCTTGGAGTTTTTTGAGATCGGCCATGTACTTCTGCGATTAGTATATGAATTATATAAAAAAATCCCCCGAGAGACCAGACTTCGGTCTCTCGGGGACATTGTGCAATCAGACAGACAGCCGGTGTCGCTTCTTCTGACTTTTGTCGACGTACATCTCCCCGTCTGCAAGCGTGATAAGCTGCGCGAGTGTAACTGGCCGGGCTGGCGTAAGTGAGCCCGTCCAAATTCCTGCGCTGAAAGGGATATGCGGCAAAATCGCTCGGAGTCGATCCACAACCCGGTGTGCACCAAAAAGGTCGGCCCCTGGGAGCAAAATCAGGAATTCATCTCCTCCCAAACGTCCGGCGAAATCCATCGGCCGCAGACACGCCTTGAGCGCTTTCGCGAATTCAACGAGAACACGATCGCCTTCCGCGTGTCCATGAAGGTCATTAACTTGTTTGAGGTCATCAAGGTCGAAATGGACCAAGCCGACTTGGCCCTGTTCGCGCATCGCTGCTCTGACCACCCTCTCGCCGAGGTCCAAAATTGCTCCCCGATTAAAGACTCCGGTCAGTTCGTCCTGATGATACGCAAAACAGACATTGCGCTGGCGAATGAATACTTCCATAAAGACCAAGGTAATCCCTGCCAAAAACCACTGCAGCTTTTGCCACATCGTGCGCCTCCTGTTTGATTGTCTGCTAACTAAAAAACAGGTTCGGCGAAACCTGCGTAAAAACTTCAGTGCCGGTTTCACCCTAAAGCTCCACGCGCCTTAGTCCGATGAATCGGACAGGTGACCAATTCGGCGCGCTTCACAGCTCACTACTATTTAGTTAGCCCCTCATCTTACACTTTTTTGACCGGTTTGTCAATCCTTTAGCGAATCTTCGAGCCTGGCGGGACTTCGTGGTCAGGCATCAAAAGCACTGGCCCTTCCTCCGTATCTGCTGCCAGCAACATCCCCTGGCTTTCCAGTCCCATCATAGTTTTCGGCTCCAGGTTGGCCACCACCACGATCCTTTTGCCTACCAAATCCTCCACCCCATAGTACTGCGCAATCCCGGCCAAAATCTGCCGCTCGCCCTCCCCGGTATCTACCCGCAGCTTCACGAGTTTGTCCGAACCCTCGACCGGATCAGCCCCCACGATGAGGCCGATGCGCAAATCTAATTTTTTGAAATCTTCAAACGATACGTTCATAATTTACTTCCCGATATGAAAGGTCACGTGAAGCATAACAAAATTGCTTTTGACACTCAAGCAAAAAAATATGCCTGCGGGTCGCCCTTGTGGGGCAACCGCGCAGGCAGAGGGATCAGATGTCCTTGCAAAATCTCGGGATCAGGTGAAGGTGGGCGACAGATTGGGGCCGCGTTTGGTGAAAAAACACTGAGGGTTCACCTGGAGAGCAGCAATTAGCCGCTGAAAAGTCCTAAACGTCGGCCGGCGGCAAGCTCCACTTTCCATACTCGCGATTGTCGGGAGGCTCAGTTTCGCCCACCTGGCCAATTGCGATTTACTCATCCCGCGAGCATTGCGCACGTTAGTGATGCGAACTCCAAAATCTGAGACAAGGTGGCGAAGGCAGAAGCCCCACTGCCTCTGCTCTATATGAGGCAAAGACGGCAGTACCTTAGACTTCAAGGCTGTGAGCACCGATTCAGAAACCAGTGCGGCTGAGCGAGGTAGGAGCGCGGAAATATATCCAGGCCGCTCCCGCTGCATTTGCGACTGTGCTGGAGGTACGCGCAGGGACAGTGGAGAGTGGTGAGGATTTCCGTTCGTAGCGCTGTACTCGCTGATCGCCTGCAGCCGCTTCAATATAGACTGCCATTGAGCCCAGTCGAGCTGTCGCAGAAAAGGCCGCAGCCCCTGGATGAACGGATCCTCCAGCACCGTCTCGCCATTTGATTCCTGCACGAAGAACCGGTTCAGACCAACGCCAAGTGGTTCGGCAATCTTTTCGAGCGTACCGAGGCTGGGCGTCATTTGGCCGCTCTCAATGCGCGACAAGTAGGAGCGGCTAACGCGAGAGCGCGCCGTGAGCTGGGTCTGCGTCATGCCGCGCGACTCGCGCAACTGGCGAATCCGCTGGCCGATGTTTGCCACCGACTCCCGGTCGAGCCCACATTCAAACAGTTGCCAGCCATCCCCGGGCAAACCCTGCGGATCAGCTAAGGGAATGACAAAAGTCACCTTCGGCGGCAACCGCCTCAAGCAACGGCGGCAGGCATTGTTGTTTGGCTTGTCTGAGCGATACTGGACCAGCTCACAGACTGAGCACTTGACGACTTCGCGGGGATCAGGTTGGGAGGTGCGTTGTTTAGTACTTGGCCCAGAGCTTGTAGAAGCCATGTTAATCCTCCTCAGAATTTGAAAATGGGCCTGGAAAATATCACTGATAACTTTGGATTATTGCATAAACCTGGGAGCAGGTCAAGGATATAAAAAAGCAAGGCAGCCGGAGAGAAGATTTGGCTGCACTGGACTTTGTTGGGTTCCAACTATGTCCCGCACAAGTGGTGGGCGAGGAGAGACTCGAACTCTCAATCCCTTTCGGGCTCAGGATTTTAAGTCCTGTGCGTATACCATTCCGCCACTCGCCCACCATCTATGCGGGGTAAATAAACCGTTCCGCCACTCCGGCGAAATTCTTTGAACAGGCCACGACGGGAATCGAACCCGTGCATCGCGGTTTTGCAGACCGCAGCGTTTCCACTTCGCCACGTGGCCACGCGCTCATTATACCTTTTCGCCAAGGGGATGGAAAAGAGCATATCAGCTGGGTTTTACTGACAAACTTTGGATTAAACTGTTTGGGTTTTTGTTTCTTGAGGTGCCTCAACCGGATTCTCAGCAGCAGGAGCAGAGGGAATTGCAGCAGCGGGCTCCACAGGTTTGGCAGTGAGCGCTTTGACCGAGAGGCCCAAGCGGTGCTCTTGGGGCTCAATGGAAATGATTTTGAATTCCCGCTCTTCGCCTTCTTTCAAAACCACTGACGGGTCAGCAATTTTCTCATAGGACAACTCGCCCAAATGTGCCAAACCGTGAATATCCGCATCCAACTCGATAAAAGCGCCGAAAGGAGCAAGTTTTAAAACCTTGCCTTTGACCACCTGGCCAATTTGATATTTCTTGACCGCGTCTTCCCAGGGATCGCGCTGGAGGCGCTTGATAGACAGACTGATGCGGTCATTATCAATGGCGATAATCTGTGCTTTGACTTTGTCGCCGACTTTGACGATATTTTTCGGATCCTCAATGCGCTGCCAGGCGAGTTCGGAAATGTGGACCAGGCCCTCGAGTTCATCATCAAACTTTACAAATGCGCCAAAATCCACCACACCGGTGATTTCGCCTTCCACGACCGTCCCGATGGTGAGCTTGGTGATTTTTTTCATGAGCTCATCTTCCATGACAGCCCGTTCGGAAACGATCAGTTTCTCCCCGTCCTGTTCGGCGGTAATAATCCGGACGTCAAAATCCAGACCCACGAACCCGCGCAGCACGCTCAGGATCTTGTTTTTATCGCCGTCCTCAACCCGCGGATAATGCGACGGCGCTAGTTGCGAAACTGGTAAAAAGCCCAAGACGCTGTTGATTTTGACCATCAAGCCGCCCTTGTTGGCTTCTAAGATTTTGGTGCGAACGGTTTCTTTGCTCTGAAGTTTTTCGTGCAAAGCCTGCCAGACTCGCTCCTGGCCAGCCTTCCGGAAAGATAATTCGATGTTGCCGTCTTTGTTCTCGATTTCGATGACCGAAGCGTACACCGGGGCGCCGACTTTCAGAGAAGACAAAATTTGTTCGTCGTCATACAGTTCGCGGCCGCGCACCACGCCGATGCCGACCCCGTCCACGTCCACATAGACCTCGTTTTTCCCCACGCTTAAAATACTGCCCTGAATCACATCCCCCTCTTGCAGAACGTGCAATTTGGTCGAGTGGACAGCTAGCAAATCATTCATTGATTGGATATCTTCAGCCATAGATAGGTCGCTTCCCGGGGAACCCCTGCTCTGCCAATTCCCTTCCCTCAGCTTCGTGTCCGTATAGAAATGCAAATGGATACCCTGCGGTATCCAAAGATCCGTAAAAACAAGGGTTAATAATTAACAGCAGAGACTTAAGACTTAAAAAGCTTGCTCGTTATTCGATTTTACTACTCCAAAAGCTTACCAAAGCCTTGGAAAAAAATCAAGTCTTCAGGTATAATTAGCATATGGTTATAACGTGGTTCGGGCTGTCGTCTTTCAAAATTTCTTCGGGAAATCTGACCCTGGTGACTGACCCTTTTTCCAAAATCGTTGGCCTCACGCCGCCACGCGGACAAACGGATATCGCAGTCATCTCGAATATCCAAAACGTGGCCTACAACAATCAGGAGGCCCTCGGCGGAGAAAACACATTTGTCATTGACGGCCCAGGCGAACTGGATGTCAAAGGCCTGTTTGTGCACGGAATTGCCGCCAACGGCGACCCCAAAGCCAAAACTAATGGGTTTGATTACACCACTATCTACAGTATCCGCATGGAAGAGATTCGCTTGGGCTTCTTGGGGAGCCTCAAACAAAAAGAACTGAGCGACTCGCAACTGGAGGAACTGGGAGAGGTTGATATTTTATTCATCCCGGTCGGAGGCAAATCTGTCTGCGATGCCGAAGAAGCGGTGACGATCATCAATCAGATTGAACCGAAAATTGTTATCCCCGCGCACTATGCCCAATCGGGTTTAAAAATCCCCTTGGACAAGGTTGATCAGTTTTTGAAAGAAATCGGCTCGGCCAAAGTCGTCCCCCAAGACAAACTCACGATCAAAAAATCCAATCTCCAGGAACAAAGCGAGTCAACTCAGACAATCGTACTTAATCCGCAGCGCTAAAATCGCAATGCTGCTATGTCTTGGTTCAGCCAAAAACTTCATGAACTGCAGAATAAGCCCTATGAGGAAAAACTGCGCATCCTGCGCCGGACAGTGATCGTGACCGCCATCCTACTTTTGGGTTTTTGGGCACTGAGCCTCCGGTACCGGCAGATACAAAGCAGCGGCTTCGGCAACGTCTTCTCCCCACTACAAGAGGGCTTCAAGCAATTAAAAAATTCTTTTCCGCAAAAATCCAACTAGCCGATGAAGAAAAAAACTCCCCCAAAAATCAAGGGCGACAAAGCCCAGCCGCTTACGCCTGCAGCCAAGCAGGAGATTGGCTATGTGCGACCGCGCATCATTGAACAAGAAATGCAGGAATCGTATCTGGACTATGCAATGAGCGTGATCGTTTCCCGCGCGCTGCCTGATGTCCGGGACGGCCTCAAACCGGTGCACCGCCGGGTGCTTTATGCCATGAGCGAACTGGGCCTCAATCCGTCGGCGCGATACCGCAAATCCGCGACCGTAGTTGGAGAAGTTTTGGGAAAATACCACCCGCACGGGGACGTGGCCGTCTACGACTCCTTGGTCCGCCTGGCACAAGATTTTTCCATGCGCTACCCCTTGGTGGATGGCCAAGGCAACTTCGGCTCCCTCGATGGCGATGCGCCAGCGGCCATGCGCTATTCGGAATGCCGCTTAGCTCCCGTTTCTTTGGAGCTGCTCTCGGACATTGATAAAAACACGGTGGAATGGATGAACAATTATGATGCGACCAAACAAGAACCCTCGGTTCTGCCGGCCAAATTGCCCAACCTCCTGCTCAACGGCACTCTGGGGATCGCTGTGGGCATGGCCACAGACATCCCGCCTCACAACTTGCGAGAAATCGTGGACGCGACTGCCGCGCTCATCGAGAATCCGAAACTCACCAGCGAAGATTTGATGGAGTTTGTCCAAGGCCCTGATTTTCCGACCGGGGGCATCATCTACGACTGGAATGCCATCCAATCCGCTTACGCCACCGGAAAAGGCAGCGTCGTGGTCCGAGCCAAAACCGAGATTGTCGAAACCAAAGACGGGACTTTTCAAGTTCTCATCACCGAAATTCCGTACCGCGTCAACAAGGCCACACTTTTGGAAAAATTCGCCGAGCTGGTTCGGGACAAAAAAATTGAGGGGATCAGAAACATCCGTGATGAATCCGACAAAGACGGGGTTCGCATCGTCGTTGACCTCAAAAAAGACGCGCTGCCAAACAAGGTCCTCAACCAACTGTTTAAATATACCCAGCTGCAGGACACATTTCATCTCAATATGCTCGCCCTGGTGGACGGGCTAGATCCCAGAGTTTTGAATTTGAAGATGATTCTGGAGTCTTACATTGCTCACCGGCGCGACGTAGTCAGCAGGCGCACGCGCTTTGACCTGGAAAAAGCCAAAGACCGAGCCCATATCCTGGAGGGATTGAAAAAAGCGCTCGACCAGATTGACGCGATCATCAAAACCATCAAACAATCAGACACCAAGGAAGTTGCCCACGCGGCTTTGCAAAAAACATTCAAGCTGTCCGACAAACAAGCCACGGCCATTCTGGAAATGAGACTGCAAGCGCTCGCTGGCCTGGAGCGCAAAAAGATCGAGGATGAGCTCAAGGAAAAGCGCCTGCTGATTAAAGAACTCGAGGAACTCCTGGCGTCCCCGAAAAAAATCGACGGGGTCATCAAAACAGAAATGCAGGAACTCCGGGATAAATTCGGCGACGAACGGCGAACCAAACTCGTCAAAACCTCCATCGGTGAATTCAAAGTCGAGGACCTTATCGCCAATGAGGAAGTCATCATAGTAGCGACTAAATCCGGATACGTGAAGCGGTTGCCTCCGGATACTTACCGCAAGCAAGGGCGCGGGGGCAAAGGCGTGATCGGCATCACCACCAAAGAAGAGGACGTCGTGAATCAGATGCTCTTGGCGAAAACCCACGATGACATTTTGTTTTTCACGAACAAAGGCCGGGTTTTTCAAACCAAAGTCTACGAACTGCCGGAAACCTCCCGCACCGCCAAAGGTCAGGCCCTGGTCAATTTCCTGGAGCTGGGCGCCGGCGAAGTGGCCACCGCAGTTCTGACTGTCGGACGCACCGAAAAAACCAAATACAAATACTTGTTTATGGGCACCAAGTACGGCACTGTGAAAAAAACTGATGTGGCCGAATTTGAAAAAGTCCGCCGCTCGGGCCTGATTGCCATCAAAATCAAAAAAGACGACGAGCTCAAATGGATCAAGCTCACCTCTGGTGATGATCAAATCATGATTACCACCGGCGGCGGCCAGGCCATTCGATTTAAAGAAACCGATGTGAGGCCCATGGGCCGCACCGCCAGCGGGGTCCGCGGCATCAGACTCAAAAAAAACGATGACGTAATGAGTCTGGAGACAATCGAAAAAACGCTGGATCAGAAAAACTTGCAGGTTTTGGTCATTTCCGAACTAGGCTTGGGCAAAAAAACTCCCTTGGACGAATACAAAATCCAAAACCGCGGCGGCTCCGGCATCAAAACCATGAACCTCACCAAAAAAACCGGCCGGATTATGGTTATGCATATTATTAGCAAAGCGGCGGAGACAGATCTCGTGGTCATCTCCAAATCAGGGCAGACGCTGCGCACCGCACTCGGACAAATTTCGACTCTTGGCCGAGCCACCCAAGGGGTCCGCATCATCAAACCGCAACCAGGAGATACAGTCGCCTCAGCAGCCGTTGTCTAGAATTTGTGGTAAAATAACTGCATCGTAGAAGCGGCGCGGGCGTGTACTAAAACGGTAGATCTGTCATCTTAACCCGCCTGACTTCGCCGGTCCGTAGCTCAATGGTAGAGCAATCGTCTTATACACGATCGGTTCCAGGTTCGAGTCCTGGCGGACCGACCAGACCAACGGGCAGGTACACGACGGTTCTGCGCCCTAGGCGCACCCGCCTTGGGCGGGGAATCCTAGCGCGCGCACCAAAAAATACATTAATCAGTTCAAATAAAAATGGCGGAACAAACTCTCGTCGACTACATCAAAGCCAATCATCACACCGGTTTTTCGGAGCACGAAATCCGTGACCAACTGCGCCAGGCTGGCTGGGACGAATGGGCGATTGAGGAAGCCTTTGCGGAAGCCCGTGGCAATGCTACGGCTCCTCACAATATTGATTCGGGTCAAAGCTCAAAAAACTTTTTTGGCCGCCACGGCAAGACTATCATAATAATTCTGATTATCCTGGTACTTTTACCGTTGCTCGGCTATAGCGGCTATCTTTTGCTGAACAAATCCAATCAACCGCCAACAAACCAATCAGCATCGCAAACCCAGTCCAAAGCCGCGACTTCCACACAATCGGCTATGGGGCAAGTACAAAAAACAGCCGCTGATGCCGCTAGCTCGCGCGATCTTGCGCGATTGTCAGACGTCCAGAAACTGCAAACCGCGCTCGCCATCTATTATCAAAAAAATAAACAGTATCCAAAAAACCTCGGCGACTTGGTGAATGCTGGCACTTTGACCGCAACCCCGACTGATCCCAAAACCAATGAATCTTATGTTTACGCCCCGCTCGGCAATCCGCCCTCGTTCTACTCTATTTCCTTTCTCCTGGAAACAGACGTCGGCACCCTGAAATCAGGGTTACAAGTCGTCTCCTCAGAGGCTCCCTTACAAAGCGATGCGATTCGCAGACAACAAGAACTGGTGAAAGGAGCTATCACTACAGCCAGAACCGATGTTTTGAAAATTACTGATTTGAGCAAACTCCCATTCTATCCCAAAGAAGAAGTGACGGTAGATATTTCTTCTTCTGCCGGGATAGGACTGACGAGCGCACGTCTCTTGGTGAACAATTTGGACCTGCTGGATAAAACCCAACCATACGAATTTCGGTTTACCGCTCCTATTCAGCCCGGACAGTACGAGGTCAAAATTTTTGGTTTTGACATCAACGGGGGTGGCTACGCTGCCAGTACCACGCTCACTGTGATAGCCCCGCGTTAGCATACTTTCTTCAGTCAAATAAATACCAGGGAACTATGTCGGGACACAGCAAGTGGGCGCAAATCAAAAGGCAAAAAGGGGTTGCGGATAAAAAGAAAGCTCAAATTTTTTCCAAACTGGCTCGCGAGATCACTATCGCCGCAAAAAACGGCGGCGACCCGACCAGCAATTTTAAACTCCGGCTGGTCCTGGATCGCGCCAAAGACGCCGGCGTCCCCAAAGACGTCATCGAGCGGGCGGTGAAACGAGGGACTGGCGAAGGACAAGAAGGACAGCTCGAGGAAGTCATTTATGAAGGTTACGGCCCGTTTGGGACGGCTTTTTTGGTGGAAGCCGCCACAGACAATAAAAACCGGACTGCCAGTAATATCAAACATCTCTTTGTGGCACATAATGGAAATATGGGCGCGCAAGGATCTGTGGCTTGGCAATTTCGAACCCGCGGCCAAATCCTAGTGGAGCGAGGGCAAGATGATCTCTCGGATCTTGAGTTGGCAGCCATCGACGCTGGCGCGGAAGATGTCCGGGAATCACCGGAGGGGCTCGAAGTTTATACCCTGCCTCTGGACTTGGAAAAAACGAAACAAGCCCTCCTGCGGGCAGGGGCAAAAATTGCCCAGGCCGAAGTCATTCAGGAAAGCAGCCAAGGCGTGGATCTCACTGAGGAGCAAAAAACTAAAGTTGATGAACTATTTGCCGCCCTCGAAAACGACGAGGATGTCATTGCTGTTCACACCAGCGCAAACTTATGAAAATCCTTGGGGTTGATCCGGGTACCGCCACGACCGGATATGGCATCATCGAAACCAAGGGAAGCCGCCTGAAAGCTTTGGAATACGGCTGCATTCTCACTGCCAAAACCTCTCCTCTAGAGGAGCGCCTGGCGGAAATCTACCGGGATCTGCAAAAGCTCATAAAAAAACATCGCCCTGAAATTTTGGCCGTAGAGTCGGTGTTTTTTTACAATAATGTCAAAACCGCCATTTCCGTGGCCCAAGCCCGCGGCGTCGTCCTGCTCTGCGCTACGCAGCACAAACTCAAACTTTTGGAGTTTACGCCACTGCAAATCAAAAACTCCCTGACTAATTACGGCAAAGCCGAAAAAAAACAAGTTCAGTACATGGTCAAAAACTTACTGAACCTGAAAGATATTCCTAAACCAGATGACGCCGCCGATGCGCTCGCGGTCGCGATTTGCGGCGCAAACAAAAATCTGAACCAATAAAAGTGGCTTCAAAAAAATATATTATAAATAGCGCGCAACTGGGAAGACGACGATAATTAAGAGGCTCAATACAATAGATAACCTATAATTTTTTCGCATTGATGAGATCACCGAAATAATTAATAATATTCCGCCAATTAACGGTACCCAGCTTGGCATTATATAGGCGGCTTGGGCCGATGTCGTGCAAGCCTCTCCTACAAAACAACCTAAACCCGGGAAATAAGCAAAAGCTTCATAGATTTCCAAAAATATCATTCCCCCACTAATTATTAATAATAAAGTGGCGAGTTCTGACTTTTTCATACTTAGAATCTAAATAATCTCTAAAAACCGCTTCCCCAGTCTGACCAAACTCCCCTTGGTAACTTTTACCAAGGCTTTTTCATCTCTAACTGCCTGATTGTCAACCGAAACAGCGCCTTCGTTGATCTTGCGCCTGGCTTCGGATTTTGAGGCAGCCAGTCTTCCTTCAACTAAAATATTTACTATCAAATACTCACCTGGGGCTTTACCCAAGGTGAAATCCGCTTTTATTGGGCCTTTCTGCTTACCGAATTTTGCTTCAAAAACCGCAGATGCTCGTACTGCTGCTTTCTCCCCATGATAAAGTTTCACGATTTGAGAAGCTAGTTTCGATTTCAAGCTTCTGGGATTGGTTGTCTTATTCTGCAATTCGGCCTGGATTGCTGCCAAATCCTTTTCGGAAATTTCAGTGCAAAGCTCAAAATAATGCGCTATCAACCCGTCCGGAATGGACATCACCTTGCCAAAGGTTTCCTCTGGCGAATCAGTCAAGGCAATAAAATTCTCCAGGGATTTGCTCATCTTCTCTTTGCCATCCAAACCGATCAAATACTGCAGCATCATCACGTCCTGCGGCTGTTGCCCATAAGCGCGCTGGATCGTCCGGCCCATCAAGAGATTAAATTTCTGTTCCAGGGCTCCCAATTCCACATTTGCTTTGACCGCAACAGAATCATACCCTTGCAACAACGGATAAAGCGTTTCGTGATGATAAAACGGCAGATCCTTTTCTATGCGCTGGCGGAAAGTTTCGTGTGCCAGGATCTGTTTTTCGGTAACCAGGGAGGAGAGTTTGATGACTTCTTTGAGGCCAAATTTTTTAAACCACTCACTCTGAAAATGCACTTCGGTTTTGGCTTTGTCCAAAATGAGATAGGCCTGCGCCAAAAAATGCTTGGCATTGGCTTTGACTGCGATTTCGGAAAGGCTCGGCCGGGTCCGGTCCCGGCCGGAAGGATCACCGATCTGTGCGGTCCAATCACCGATAATAAAAACTGCCTGGTGCCCCTGTTCTTGGAACTCGCGCAATTTCCACAAAGTGACCGCATGCCCCAAATGTAAATCCTGGCGATTCGGATCAATCCCCAGTTTGATCCGGAGTTTTTTGCCACCGAGTAATGCAGCTTCTAAATGTTTTTTTTCAACGATCTCGGTCACGCGCCGAGTCAACAGCTCTGCGAATCTCATGCCTTAAATTATATCATTTTTTGTTATATAATTACATACATGACTGATTATGCACGTGGTTGGAAAAGTACCCATTCTTCTTCTCCTTTTTTCCGCAGAATTGAGAAGCGCACCGGCTCTTCCGGGGCAAACAATAGGCCTGGCCGCTCCCCCGGCCGCTTTTTAACCATTCTCAAGGGTATTTTTCGATGGTTGTTTCAGGGCCGTCGCAGCCTCTGGAAAAAAGTCGCCGCAGTGGTAGTGTTTCTGGGACTACTGGGATTTATCCTGTTGGGCTCGCTATTTGTCTATTATTCATTTACTTTGCCAGACCCGAACAAACTGGTGGACCGGGTTGTCCCGGAATCAACTAAAATTTTCGACCGTAATGGAAAACTTCTATACGAAATCCACGGAGAAGCCAAGCGGACTCTGGTCACTCTCGATCAAATTCCCCCCTATGTCAGGGAGGCGAGCATCGCGGTAGAAGATAAAAATTTTTACAAGCATGGCGGCATCAGTTTCGTCGGCATCGCGCGCTCGATCCTGGTGGACATATTTACCGGCTCGCTCAGCCAGGGGGGCAGCACGATCACTCAGCAATTCGTCAGAAACGCTGTCCTCACCCGGGAAAAAGCTTTTGCCCGCAAAATCAAAGAAATTATCCTGTCTTTGGAAATTGAACGCAAATTCAACAAAGACCAAATTCTCCAACTGTACTTAAATGAAATTCCTTATGGTTCGAATGCTTACGGCGTCGAGGCCGCCAGCCAAACTTTCTTCGGCAAAGACGTCAAGGATCTCACTCTCACAGAGGCAGCTTATCTAGCAGCGATTCCCAAAGGGCCGACTTTTTACTCACCATACGGGCCGCACAAAGACGAGCTCGACGCTCGGGCCAAAACCGTTTTACAACTGATGTATGAACAAAGCTACATCACCAAGCAACAGCGGGATACCGCCCAAAACCAAAAAGTCTCGTTTCGCAACATCGGGATCGGCATCCTGGCTCCGCATTTTGTCCTGTATGTCCAGGATTTACTAGCACAAAAATATGGGGACATCAGCCTGCAAGAAGGCGGCCTGAAAGTCACAACGACCTTGGATTATGACATTCAAAAAATGGCAGAGGATGCCGTCGCCAAGCAAGTTCCTCTAAATGAAAAAAATTACAATGGCGGGAACGCGGCGCTCGTAGCAATCGATCCGAAGACCGGCGAAATCCTGGCCATGGTCGGTAGCCGGGATTACTTTGATACGGCCCATGACGGAGCCGTGAATGTAACTTTGCGGCCGCGGCAGCCCGGGTCCTCATTCAAGCCATATGTATATGCCACAGCCTTCAAACAAGGCATGAATCCGGCCACTATGCTCATGGATGTCAATACCGATTTCGGCCGGTACGGCGGCCAGGACTATACCCCGACTGATTACGACGGCAAAGAACGCGGCCCGGTTTCAATACGCCAGGCCCTGCAAAACTCCCTGAATGTGCCAGCGGTCAAAACTATGATTCTCAACGGAGTGGACAACGCAATCGATACTGCGGAAGCCATGGGCATCACCACTCTCACTGACCGCTCTCGCTACGGCCCCTCTCTAGTTTTAGGCGGCGGGGAAGTAAAGCTCCTCGACCACGTTTCTGCTTACGGCGTTTTTGCCGCCAATGGGATCAAGCATGATCCAGTCACGATTCTCAAAGTCGAAGACAAAAACGGCAATATTCTCGAACAATATCAGCCATCGGAAGGACGCGAAGCGCTCAACCCGCTGGTCGCCTATCAGGTCGCCAATGTTCTCTCCGATAAACAAGCTCGTAGCCTTCTGTTTACCAACATTAATAACAAACTCACGCTCCCCGACCGGCCCGTGGCCGCCAAAACCGGCACCACGCAAGAATTCCGAGATGCCTGGACCGTGGGGTTTACGCCCAGTCTGGTCGCCGGGGTGTGGGTGGGCAACAATGACAACGCGCCCATGAAAAAGGGGGCCGATGGTTTGGTTGTAGCTGCCCCCATCTGGAATGATTTCATGCACGCCGCCACCCAAGGCAAGCCAGTCGAAAACTTTATCCAACCGGACGGTATGATCCAAATCTCGGTCGATGCTCTTTCCGGCAAACTCCCGACTGCCTACACGCCATCCACCAAAACCGAGGTTTTTACCAGTTTCAACGTCCCCACCCAGCCTGATGACGTCCACTTGGCCGGAGGGCTGACTGTGCTGCACTCGGAAAAACCAGACGATCCGGCCTGGGAAAATCCCGTTCGCGATTGGCTTCTAGCCCATGGCTATTCCTACCAGCCGCCCACGGGGACAAGCGGGGGGGCCATCGATAACAGCATTGCTTTACAAATTGTCGCACCCAGCGAAATCAACTCTACCCCTTGGAGCATCCAAATCACGGCACAACCGGTTGGAAAAATTGCCCAAATTCAGGTTTTTCTAGATAATAATTTTCTGGGCAGTGCTGCAGGAAGCAGCCTGGACTTCAACAGCAGCGCCCTGCATGTCGATGGCACTCACCAACTCTTAGCAGTCGCTCAGACTACTGACGGTAAAACCAACCAAAAAAGCGCCTCGCTCCAATTTGCTTTTGGCAAAAATTTGGTGGTAATTCAACCACGAGACGATCAAGCATTACAATTTCCAACCAATATGATTCTGGAATCTACTACCAACATCGCGGCGGAAAACGTAAAATTTTGGGCGCGCTCCGCAGCGGGCAAGCTTATCCCATTGCCAGGAAACATTACTAAACAGGAATTGGGACAAATTTTCGAGTACACCTTAAACGTAGCGAGCACGAGCAAACCCGCGCGAGGGAGTTACGCTTTGTATGCACAAATTGGATCGGGAACCAGCAACGAGGTAACGGTGAAAATTCCATGATCACAGGGCTAATTATCTTCGGCCTCGCACTGTTCTCCATCCTGGCCGTGTTGCGGCGGGACTGGGGAATTTACTTGATTATTTTTCTTTTGCCGACTTATCAAATCCGATTTGACCTGGGGCCGATCCCCCTGACTTTTCTGGAAGGAATGGTGCTGATTTTGGGAGGGGTGGAAATTTTGGACTTGATTCGCCAAAAACGCCTTTTATCGGCTACACGCCAGCTCCTGGATCAATCAAGATTGCAAACTGGATTAATCCTGCTGTTTCTGGCTGCTGCCCTAATCTCAGTGTTCGTCTCGCCGGTACCGGTCAAGGCCGCCGGAATTTTTAAAGCTTATTTTTTTGAGCCGGTGCTGTTTTATTTCTTGATTCTCTTGATAATCAACACCCAGCAAAAACTCCACAAAATTTGGCAAAGTATCGGCTTATTAATCTCCTATCTGTCAGTATTTGGAATTTACCAATTTTTCACGCTTGCCAACCTTCCTTTTACATGGTGGGCGGTAGGAATCGCTTCCCGACGAATCACTTCTTTAGTCAATCACCCCAATGCATTGGCTCTGCTGATGGGACCATTCTTGGCGCTGCTGATTTTGCTCCCTAAATCAAAGCTGGCTTGGTTCGCTTTGGGGACCGGGGCTATCGCTTTCTATCTATCTTTCTCTCGCGCGGGCTGGTTAGCGCTCTTAGCCAGCGTCATTGCCATCGGTTTTTTCACACAATACCGCAAACAAACCATGCTGGGAGCTGCCGCCGTCATTATCCTGGTTCTCTTGGTCCCTTTCTCGCGAGTAAAACTCCTGGAACTGGCGCATGGCAACGCCCCCACTCAGGAAAACCGCTATGTCCTGTGGTCATCGGCCTTTGATATTTTAAGGAAATCTCCGGTTTTCGGGGCAGGGATCTTGGGTTTCCACGAGTTATACAAAAATTATCCTTTGGGACCCGATCAGGTAATCCAAAACTACCCGCATGATTTTTTTCTGAACTTCTGGCTGGAAACCGGGTTGCTTGGGTTGGCCGCAATGCTTGCCCTGCTGTGGCTGTATTACAAAAAGATCCGCAAATTAATGCAGACTGAAAAGTTTCGCTGGGCGGCCTTGGCCATGGCCGCTGCCATGGGCGTCATCCTACTGCACGGCCTTGTAGACGTTCCTTATTTTAAAAATGATTTGTCTATTCAATTTTGGCTCATTTACGCACTGCCAAATCTAGTATTTCTACGGACTTAGACTTGGGGCTTGGGCTTGATGAGGATGCGTCGCTCAGGTTCTTCCCCCACGCTTTCCGTAACAATATCAGGAAGCTTGGAAATCTCTGCGTGGACGACGCGCCGCTCATATGAAGCCATAGGTTTTAGCAAAAGGCTCTCCTTGGTGTCACGGACTCGCGCCGCCGCTTGCCTGGCCAGCTCGCGAAGAAACGCTTCGCGGCTTTTTTTGTATCCTTCTACATCCACGACAAAATGAATCTGCTCAGACAATTGCTTGTGCACTAAGAGGCGGGTCAAGTACTGCAACGCCCCCAGATTGACTCCATGTTGTCCAATCAGCATCGCAGAATCTACAGTCTTCAAATTGAAAACAAGGGTGTCTTCCGCGGTTTCTGTTTCTATGTCAGCACTCATCCCCATCTGATTTAGAATATTTTTCAAAATATTTTTGACAATGTCTTGCTGTTCCGCAGTGATCATGTTTTTTTCATTATATAATACTGCTGGCCGATGGCAAAGAGTGTCGTCACGACCCAATACAAAGACAGTGCCGCGGGCAAACGCAGAGCAATCAAAACCGTAACGACGGGCATAAAATAGGTTAGTTGCGCTGTCATCAAGGACGCGGTTTTGTCCTGCGTCACACCCGCAGCGGGTTTCGGGGTAATCATTTTCGACTGAATGAACTGAAAAATCCCCGCCAAAAAGGCAAAAACGTAATTCGATTTGGATAACTCTACAAGGCCCAAAAAATTAGTGTGAATGGGACCGGGGTTAGCGACAAATTTATACAATTCACTCGCTACATCTCCTTTGAGACCTGACAGAAAAACTCGGTAAAGGGCTAATAAAATGGGAAGTTGAACTAGTAAAGGCAAGCAGGAAGAAAATGGATTGACCTTGTGCTCTTTGTAAAATTCCAGGATGGCCTTAGTCTGGGCTTCTTTGTCGTCCTTATATTTTTCCCGGAGTGCATCAAGTTTAGGTTGGATTTGTTGGAGTTCTTTCTGTGAACGAAGAGACTTTTGGAAGGAGGGAAAAAGCAGTAGTCGAATTAGAACGGTCAAAGCGATTATGGCCAACCCCAAATCGTGCCCGGGGATAATATTATAAAGCCAAATCAAAACATTCAGGAGCGGCTGGATCAAAATTAAATTAAAAAAATGGCCAATCATAAAAAATTAGATTTGTTCGACCGGATCCGAACCCCCGGCAGAAAAAGGATTACATCTCAAAATTCTCCAGACTGCTTTTAACGACCCTTTCGCTGCCCCGTGCTTTAGAAGCGACAATCGAGCATACTCGGAACAAGACGGATAAAAACGGCAATATCCGTAAGGGTAGCGTTGTTTCCCCCGAGGGCTATGATCTGGGGAAAATAACTTTTGATAGAAATCGATGAGTCCGAGTAAAGTCCTAGTCATTTTTTTTCATAAGTTTTGCCTGAGTTAGAAGCCAGGTCAATTCTTGGTGCACTTCCTGGGTTGTAAGGCTAGGTAATTGTGTTCTGGCTTGAACGATGACCTCAAACCCTGGAAAAAAAGCGGGAAACAGAGCAGCGACACGAGCACGCAAAATCCGTTTCAAACGGTTGCGAGCGACAATTTTTCCTACTTGCTTTTTGGAAATAACAAAACCAAAACGGGTTGGGTTTTGGTCTTGGGCTTTTTTATAGAAAAGCCGGAAGTGGGAAGAAAAGGCTTGTTTGCCAAATTTGTAAATCCGGGCGTATTCCCGGGCTTTGGTCACACGCAGGTTTCGCCGTAACATGTTTTCTAGATGGTTAAACGCACCCGGCCCTTTTGCCGCCTCGCTTTTAATACACGTCTTCCGGTACGCGTTTTCATACGTTTCCTAAACCCATGCCTGCGTGCCCGGTGTTTTCTTTTAGGTTGGTAAGTCCTTTTCATCTGGTTTAGTATATCTTTTAAAGGTCCTTTGAGTCAATCATAAAATTCATTCACCGGTTTTGCACATTCTATCCACAGACAATATTGATTTTCGCTAAAACTTGGGCAAAATTTGTGATTTTACATGTTGATAACCTTTCTGTTAGAATAGCTTGCGGGTGTAATAAAACCTTTCGAAAAGGGGACTCAAAGTGGACTCTATCAAACAAATTTGGCAGGCAGTATTAGGAAATTTAGAAATTTCCTTGTCCAAGGCTAGTTTCACAACATGGTTTAAAAACACCACGATCCTAGATCAAAGCAACGATAAAATTATCATTGGGGTCCCCAACGCTTTCACCAAGGAATGGCTAATGAACAAATTTCACCAGGAAATTCTCCGCGCCATTCGCTCAGTTAACCCAGAAGTCAAGCAAATTGAATATCAAATCACCACAGCTTATGCGCCGCGGCTCGCGGAACTGGCAAAAACAAACTCTGTTGCACCGGCAGTTGAACGCTCAGCCCCACTTTCCCGCGCTTCCACCCTAAACTCTGGTTTAAATCCAAAATATACTTTCCAAACTTTCATCGTCGGCAGCAACAATGAACTAGCGGCGGCGGCCGCCTCTGCTGTCGCCAAAAATCCAGGGAAATCATACAACCCCCTGTTTATCTATGGGGGGGTTGGCTTGGGGAAGACTCACCTCATGCAGGCCATTGGGAACGAATTTGTGTTCAACAATCCGGAAAAACGGGTTTTGTACGTAACCTCAGAAAAATTTACGAACGAATTCATTCAGGCGGTACGTTACGACAAAGGTGAAAATTTTACAAATTTATACCGGAATGTAGATATTCTGCTCATTGACGACATCCAATTTTTGGCGGGTAAAGAGGGTACGCAAGAAGAATTTTTCCACACCTTTAACAGCTTGCATCAATCAAACAAACAAATCGTTCTATCCTCGGACCGCTTGCCCAAAGATATTCCTGCCATTGAGGAACGACTAGTCTCAAGATTCGAGTGGGGAATGATCGCCGACGTCCAAGCGCCAGATTTTGAAACTCGTCTGGCAATTCTGCGTTCGAAAGCAAAAGAACGGGAATATCAAATTGACCCTGCGGTCCTCGATTATATTGCCCAAACCGTGGAATCAAACATCCGGGAACTGGAAGGCTCGCTTAACCGACTAATGGTTTTCTGCCAACTGAACAATACCCCACCGACGCTGGACAAGGTCAAAAACGCTTTATCTAATATAATCTTTTCCCCTAAAAAACGGGTGGTTTCGGCAAAAAAAATTATGGAGGTGGTGGCGGATTTTTACAATGTCTCTCTGGACGATCTCATCAGACAATCTAGAAAAAAAGAATACGTCACCCCCCGTCAGATCGCCATGTATATTATCCGCAAAGAACTGGAAACCAGCCTCCCGATGATTGGGGAAATTTTCGGCGGGCGGGACCATACAACCGTCATACACGCGGTCGACAAGATTCAAAGGTTAACAAAAGACAAAGAGTCTCTCAAGCAGGAAATTAGCCTAATTAGCAACCGTATTTATATGGATTAACTGTGGAGGGGTAGGGGAAAAGTATCCCCGCCTTTCTTTTTTAGCTTTCCCCTCAACACCTTCCCCCCACCCAAGTTACAACTTATAATTTCAGGGATTGTTTTTTTCCCCCACCCACTCTCAAAATTCTTCATTCCCCACATTTCCCCAGTCCCTACTATTACTACTAAATCTTTAATTAAAAAGAACCTATACTTATGAAGTTTGTGTGTAAAAAGAAAAATCTAAGCGACGGCCTAGTAATAGCTACTAAAGTAATCAGTGGGGGGAATACCCTGCCAATTTTAAACAACATCCTCCTCAAAACCGACAAGGGCCGGTTGAAAATTTCTAGTACTAATCTGGAGCTGGCAATAAACACCTGGGTGGGGGGGAAAATCGAAGAAGAGGGAGAAATAACTGTCCCTGCCCGCCTCGCTAACGACCACATTAATAATCTTTTAGCGGACAAACTAGAGATTTCAACGGAAAAACAAACCCTGTTTGTCAAAGGGGAAAACGCGGAGACCCACATCAAAGGTTTACCGGCCGAAGAATTTCCCCTTATCCCCGAGATTGGGGACGCACTACTCGCGAAGATTGAGGGCAAGGAGTTGCAGCGAGCTATCGGAGAAGTGGGTTTTGCCGCTGCATTTTCAGAGACCCAACCGGAGATTTCTGGGGTACTGTTTAATTTTGAAGGGAAAACCCTGACCCTAGCAGCAACAGATCGTTACCGTCTGGCTGAGGCTAAAGTAAACCTTGCCGAAGCAGCAGCTGCCTCAAAACAAATTATTATCCCGGCCAGGGCGGTCAATGAAATTAGTAGAAGCCTTGGTTCGGGGCCGGTCGAAGTTTACCTCAAGGAGGGGCAGGTTTGTTTTCGCAACCTCGATACCGAGCTTATCTCCAGGTTAATTGAAGGACAGTATCCAGACTACAAACAAATAATCCCCCAGAATTATACTACGCAGGCGGAAATCGAACGTGTTCTATTTATTCAAAGTCTGAAAGCGGCGAGTGTGTTTGCCACAGAAAATTATAATATTGAGTTGGAGCTCACTCCCCAAACCAAGCACGTCGTGATGAAATCCCAGTCGGCCCAGGCAGGTGATAGTGAAATCCACATTCCTGCAGAAGTCTCCGGCCAGAAGAACTCAATCATTTTCAATTATCGGTATCTTTTGGATTGCCTGAATAATCTTTCTGATGAAAAAATTAGCCTGCGGATGATAAGCCCGGCGTCCCCCGCCGCGATTGTACCAGCGAAGCGAGAGGACTTTTTGTACATCGTCATGCCGATTAAGATTTAGGCGATGTACGTCGAGCGCGCAAGTTTTGAAAATTTTCGTAATCTCAAAAGCCTTGATTTGGTACTGAATCAAGGCTTTGTAGTTTTAACAGGGGATAACGGCGCAGGGAAAACCAATTTTTTAGAAGCCGTCTATTTAGCCGCCACCTTTCGTCGTTTTCCAGACTCGGACATTAGTCAGCTGTTCCAAGCTGGCCAGGATTTTTTTCGGCTGCGGCTGCGGACTCACAACAGCGAGCAAACAGAAATGGAGTTGTTTATGCAGAAGCAAAAAGATAAACACATGGCAAGATTTAAGGTCAATAATCAAGAAATATCGCGGCCCCAGTACGCCAGGTACCTCTCGGTGATAAGTTTTTTACCGCAAGATCTAATGCTGTTGACGCGCTCCCCAGGCGGAAGGAGGAGATATTTAAATGAAGCCTTGGCCAACACTTCCGTTGAATATAGGCATGCTAGCCTGCAGTACGAAAAAAGTTTGCAACAAAGAAATGAGCTTTGGCAGAAAATTAAAATTGGTCAAGCGGCGAGAGGGGATCTTGAAATTTGGGACGAGAAACTCGCCGAGTTTGGCAGCCAGATTTGCAGACACCGAAAAGAGTTTTTGGATTATCTCAACACGCACTTGCCTGGGGTACTGACAGCACTCTCCCCCGATCTGATCGGGACTAAGTTCGTTTATTCTATGTCAGGGAGCCTTGACCAAAATGAATTTTTAAAGACATTGCAGTCCTTGCGTATGGCCGAACAGGAACGGGGAATTACTCTTTGCGGGCCGCACAGAGACGATTTTTATGCCGAGATTAATGGACGCCGCGCTACCGGTTTCGTCTCGCGCGGACAAATGCGAAGCATCAGCTTGGCCTTGAAGATTTTAGAGAAGCAGTTTTTGACAGAGAAGTCCGGCCAAGCTCCTCTCATGCTCCTTGATGACGTTTTTTCGGAATTTGACCGGGCTCATCAGAAGCGCCTGGTCGATTTTTTACTAAGTTTCGAGCAAGTTTTTATCAGCACCACCCACGCAGAAGAGATAAAGGAGTATCTCCCCGTAGGGGTCACCCTTTTTAAAGTAGAATCAGGAAAGGTGACGTAATAAAATCATGGCGGAAAAACTTGTAAATATCTTGAGCGACAAATTTCGCCGGAAGGATGAACTTTCCAAACAGTTACAGATTGTGAAAGTCCTCGATCTTTATAAGTTGGAACTAAGCAAACTCCACCCCCTGGATCGAGAGATTAGGCCGCTTAGTTTGAAAAATGGAGTATTGACTGTGAAGGCCCCGAGCTCGGTGGCGGCGCATCAACTGCGATTGCACGAGGCCGAGTGGCTGGCCAAAATAAACCACAATTTAGGAGGAACAATCGTGAAAAGAGTGAGCTACCGATTTTAGTTTTTTTGCAGAAGAGTATCAAAGCGAGCAAACATTTTGGCTTGGGTGAAGCGACTACCGAGGTGGGCTGCCGCTTTTCCCATTTCTTTTCGATAGCTGGGGTTAGCGAGTATTCTCAAATATTCCAGCCACTCCCCTGGTTTGCCAGGGCCCACGAGGAAGCCGTTTTTTTTGTGTAAAATAATTTCCGGCAGCGCCCCGATGTTGCTGGCGATAACCGGGACACCGAAGGCCTGGGCCTGGGCCGTGGCCAGCCCAAATGACTCGGCCACTTTGCTCGGGTAGGCCAGAACGCTGATTAGTGAGAAAAATTCAGCAAGCCCAGGAACAAAGCCTAGCAACTCCACTTGTTTTCCCCCTATCAGTTTTTTAATCCTTAATTGCTCGGGCCCGACCCCAGCAATAAGTATTTTCCATTCTGGATGCGCTTTCAGAGCAGGCAGTAATTCCAGCAGCAGCTCATATATGCCTTTTTCAGGAGCGAGGCGCGAGAGGATCCCCACAGTTAATCCTGGCAAAACCTCGGAATTTTTCGGGGACTCCTCGACCCCAGGATAAATAGTGTAAAGGTTGTCATTTTTTATGCCCAGCTTGATAAATTCTTCTCTGGCGAATTTTGATACAGTTATAAGTTTAGCCTGTTGGGCCAGATAGCGGTAGCGGGGCAACAAAGGGTTATGTTTTAGCCAAGTTCCCGGGACTTTATGCTCCAGCCAAAAAATTTTTCCTCCCTTCTTCTTGGCAATGTGGGTAAAAAGTAGTTTTTCAGTAAGGCTTTGGAAAAAAAATGCACTATCTGCCGGAACAGACTCGAAGAGCCTGTGCAATTTCAGTTTTGCCGCCAAATATGTCAGCGGCCACCCAACCAGAGCAGCACCGCTGGTCGGTTCCCAGCCGATAAAGATTCTTTTACGGGGCAAGTCGGCTTGTTCAAATAGCCGAAAGAGGTTGCCGTCAGAGCTTACCAGTTGCACCGAGTGTCCCTGGGATTGAAAATGTTTGGCCAGGGTCAGTGTCTGAAACTCGGCTCCCCCCAAGGAGGGTTCTAGCGGAAACTTGAAAAAGAAAATCTTCATTCCCGAAAAATAACCTCATTGATAAATTGTGCCGGCACGGCCTTGAAAAGAATCAGCGCCCCTGTATAGATCATGCAACCGAGTATGATTTCTGGAATCCAGGGGAGCTTGACGAGCCAGTAGAATAAAAGAAGAATGGCAATTCCTGGAGAAGCGGGAACTAAAATCCGCAGAGAAATTTTTTGTCCGCTTCCCTGCCGGACGAGATAATAGGCGAAGCTTGCGACCGTAATCTCGGTGACAACCGTGCCGATAGCCGCTCCCCAATAGCTGAATTTTGGGATGAGAGCAAAGTATAGAATCAATCCGACCACGGCCCCCAGCAAGTAGCCTTTTATCATTTCTTTTTGTTTGTTGATTGCCACGACCGCATAGCCGAACAACGTTCCCATAAAAATCGTTCCAGCCGCAAAAATCAAGATTTGCAACAGCCGCGGCGAGTCATAATAATTTTGTTGGCCTTTCAATAAATCCACGATTTGGCGAGCAAAAAAAAGTGTCGTGATGACCATTAGAATATCGATGAGCAATAGAGCGTCGAACGAGCGCTGCAAATAGCGACGGAAACGGTCCCAGGTGGCGAAGGCGTGATAAGACAGGAGCGGCATAACAAGGCCGACAAACATTGCCGGGAACGCCAAAAGAGTTTCCAAAATTTTGTAAGGCAGGCTATAAATACCCACGGCTTCTTGTGAGTGGAAAATAGAGAGGATGATAGTATCGGTTTTGAAATAGACGAGGTTTAAAATTACGGAAAATGCCAAAGGCCAGGACAGGTATAAAATCTTTTTCCACTCTTTGAGATCAAAAGCGATGCCAAATTTTTCATAACGCTTGGCCAAGAAAAAAGTCAGAAAGAAGTTTACCCCATTGCCTAAGACCAGTGCCAGAATGAAATATGGCAAAGATAAATTTCGGCGAATAAAAAGATAGACCAGCAAGAGGTTCACCGCTCGCCCGGTTCCTTCAGTAATGACCACCAAATGCTGAACCAAATGTTTTTGAAAGATGCCGACAAACACCTGGTTGACCGAGGTGAATACATAGGCAGCGATTCCAATAAACATGGCCTCTTTTACAATCGGGTCATATGGGAAAAGCAGGGACGCAAATGCGCCAATACAAAGAGTAGCAATTGCCCCGACCAGTCGCAGTCCGAAAGAGTTGCTCAAGATTTTTTCCGTATCAGCGCCTGGCCTGGAAATTTCCCGCACTACATACAGATAGAGGCCCAGGTCAGCCATCACTGAGAACAGGCTCAAAAATGCTATCACCGTGGAATACCCCCCGAATCCTTTCTCCCTGAGATATTGGGTCAGCAGGCTGATAGTAGTGAGTCCAATGGCGACCGCCAAAACCTTGCCGAGGGTTTGGACCAGCGTGTTGTAAAAAATACGACGGCTCAACGACATCGGAGGTGAATTAGAGGAACCTGTTTAATTTTTTATTTTGGCCCAGTTTCGCAAGAAATTTTTTCAGTTCCAAAGCCGCGTCCTTTTGGGCAACCAAGAGCACATCTTCGGTGTCCACGACCACAGTACCCTGCAACCCCAGGGTTGCGATCAGTTTGTGGGAGTTGCTCTCATAAAGAAAATTATCATCAGACTTTGTTGCAGCGACGAGCCCGTAGGTCAGATTTCGTCCCGGTTTGGCAAAAATCTCTTTGAAGCTTTGATAAGTGCCGATATCAGCCCAGGTAAAATTTGCAGGGATCACAATTTTTGTGGGAGTTTTTTCCAGGATAGCAGTTTCGATCTCCTCGGCATGCAGGCGCGGATAAATTTTGTTTATGGTTTTTTGTAATGCCGGGCTCGAACTGGCCCGGCCGATTTTTTGAAGTAGTCGGGCATTGAAAAAGCTGTATTTTTCGTATAATCCGAGTAAATATTTGGCATCCCAAACAAATATGCCCGGATTCCAGAGGAAATTTCGTTTCACTAGTTTTTTAGCCGTTGCCAGCTTTGGTTTTTCGACAAAACTTTTGGAGAGGTAATAATCATGTCCCTTGATTCGTCCTAAGCGTTTGCCGGTTTCAATGTAGCCTAGTGTGGTTGCCGGGTACCGCGGTTTTATCCCGATTAGGGTGGTGAAGTCACGATGTTTTTTTACGACTGCTTCCGCTGCTCGCAGGGCTTTGAGGTACAATGATTCTTGGGGGATGTATTGGTCAGCCCAGACTGTAGCCAATATTTCCCCGGGGTGTCTGGAGTTGATGATGGTGGCGGCAAGGCCGATGGCGGGGCCACGATCCCGGCGCACCGGTTCGATAATATAGTTTTGTTTGGGTATGCCGTGGCTTTGGGTGCGGACCGCGGTAGAGTATTTGGCCAGGGTTGATACGTAAATATCGCGATTAGAAAAACCCTTTCTGAGACGAATGAGGGTTTTTTCCAGGAGAGTTTGACCATCAAACAGCGAATTGATTTGTTTCGGGTTGGACTTGCGGGAGAGAGGCCACAGTCTAGTACCCTCGCCCCCGGCCATAAGCAGAATTTTCATGATTGTTTGACCTTTGGTTTAGACTCCACCAGAAGTTTGTCCAGCTTTGTCTATTTGTTCGTACAAATCGAGAATCAACTTGGCAACTTGCTGGGGATTGGGAACTCGGTCAAACTCAAAACGGTCAGTTTCTGCTGCGGTTTGTACATATACGTTCCCAAAATTAAGGAAGTTTCCGAGTACGCCTTTTATTTCCGCGGTAACGTCCTGAGTGCGGCTAAGATGAAATTCCGCGGTAGTGTGATTGAGAAGGTTTTTTTGGGACACATCGACAATCCGCTCATTCGTAATTATTTGGTAATTTAAGTAATACAGAATCCAGATGGAAAACAGGGCCGCGATCAAGAACATCAAGTATACGCTGCGAATGATAGCCAAAATTTCCGAGTATGGCGCGATTTGTAAGGTTGGAAACATCGGGACCAAATATCCGTCAATCCCCAAAAGCAAAGCCGCAAATAAGAGCCAGACTAAAATTTGTTTGGCTAGCACAATCCAGTGTCGTCTGATGATCAGGTAAATTTTTTCATCAGGTTGCTGTCCTGGAAAAAGAGGGCGGACTCGGTTCGTAGTTCCGTTCATAGATTTGGGAAAGAAATAAGGTCGAAATTTGCCACTGCCGCTGAGTAGAGGCCGATGATGATGATCAGGTAAAAAATCGAGATAATCATGCCCAAAATTCTCGATTGGCCGAAACGTATCAGGACGTAGATCATTATGGCGCTGTAGAGGCCAATGAAAGCCGCCAGCAGGAAAAAAATAATTTGAGCTATTAGTTTAATGGTCATTGTTTATAAAAGTTTGGGAGCAGAAGATTTAGGGGCGATCCCGAGATGTTCATAAGCTTTGGCAGTGGCGACGCGGCCCTTCGGGGTGCGCTCCAAAAACCCCAAACGCATCAGGTAAGGCTCATAGATATCTTCAATCGTATCTTCTTCTTCACTGGTTGCGGCTGCGAGAGAATTGATTCCGACCGGCCCGCCCTGGAATTTTTCGATAAGCGTCAGCAGAAAATGCCGATCGTTCCGGTCAAGACCCAAGGCGTCCACCTCCAAGAGGTTGAGGGCATCTTTGGCAAAGCTAGCCGTGATGTTTCCATCACCCTTGACCTGGGCATAATCCCTGACCCGCCGCAGCAAGCGGTTGGCGATGCGCGGCGTCCGTCTGGCCCGCTCAGCAATTTTTTTTATCCCTTCCCGGTCAATAGGAATATCCAGAATTTTGGCGGAACGTTGCACGATTTGTTCGATTTCCCCCGGTTCATAGTAGTCCAGACGCAAGGTTATCCCGAAACGATCCCGCAGTGGTGCCGAGACCATACCAATTCGGGTAGTGGCGCCAATGATGGTAAAATGCGGGAGGTCGAGGCGGACCGAGCGCGCGCCGGGTCCCTTGCCCAAGATGATATCAAAGCGGAAATCTTCCATGGCCGGGTATAGGATTTCTTCGACTGCCCGCGGCAACCGGTGCACTTCGTCTATAAATAAGACGTCGTTGTTCTCGAGGTTAGTAATGAGACTAGCCAAATCGCCGGCCCGCTCGATGGCCGGTCCTGACGTCACTTTGATGGATACTCCCATTTCGTTTGCGAGCACATGGGCCAGAGTAGTTTTGCCCAAGCCTGGCGAGCCGTAAACCAAGACGTGCTCCATCGGTTCTTTGCGTTTTTTCGTGGCGGCCAAAAAAATGCGCAAATGCTCTTTGATCTTTTCTTGGCCAATATACTCGGTGAGTGTTTTTGGCCGCAAGGTCAGATCCAGATCTTTTTCATCTGTCACTTTTTTGTCTTCCTCGATTCGCTCTTTTGGCTTGGAGGTCTTATTGATCATACGTACTCTAGAGTTTATCAACTTTTCAGATTTTTTAGAAACTCGACTATGAGCCGTAGCCCCGTGCCGGTTGCCCCCTTGGGCCGGTATGGTTTTTCACGAGTGGCCCAGGCGACCCCGGCGATATCAAGGTGAATCCACGGGTAATCCACAAAGTGTTCCAAAAATAGAGCGGCGTTGATCGAATCGCCGTAGCGAACGGTCCCGAGGTTCCGCAAATCCGCAAAATCGCTTTTGATAAATTGCTGGTAGCTTTTTTCCAGAGGCATCGGCCAGATTTTTTCCCCGGTAAGTTTAGCCGCAGCCTCAAGGTTGTCCAGAAAGCGCTTGGTATTGGTGAATACACCTGTCAATTCGTCGCCCAAAGCCACGACGATCGAGCCGGTGAGGGTGGCGAAATCAATAACCAATCGAGGCTTATATTTTTTGGCGTAATCCAGGGCATCAGAGAGGACCAGGCGACCCTCCGCGTCTGTATTGATGATTTCAATCGTTTTGCCTGACCGCGAGCGGATGATATCGCCGGGCTTGGCCGCTTTGCCGGATGGTAAATTTTCAGTGGCTGGTATGAGCCCAACCAGATTTTGCAGAAGCTTGAGTTCGCTGGCCGCTTGAATCACTCCCATGACGGTCGCAGCACCGGCCATGTCATACTTCATTTCCTCCATTTTTTCCCCAGGTTTTATAGAAATACCCCCGCTATCAAAAGTGATACCTTTTCCCACCAGAACGACGGGAGCTCCCGTGGTTTTGCCGCGATATTCCAAAACAATAAATTTCGGCTCTTCATCCGAGCCTTGGGACACTGCCAGAATCGCTCCCATGTTCTCTTTTTTGATGTCGGCTTTATGCAAAATTTTAACTTTGATATTTTTATGCGTCCTGGCCAACCCTTCGGCATAATTGGCCAGATGCGTGGGAGTGGCAATGTTGGCCGGCTGGTTGCCCAGGTCACGGACTGCATTGACAATTTGGCCCAATTTCAGGCCGGTTTCAAAACCGACCGTGGCCAGACGAAGCTCGGCTTTGCGGAGACTGACAAATTCCACTGAGTCTGGCTTGGGGGGATTGTTTTTGGCGGTTTTATAGTAAGGAAATTCATAGTGAGAGAGGAGCACCCCTTCGGTCAGGGCCTGCGTTACGGCAGCTGGAGAAATTCCAGGCAGCTTTGGCACTAGTGCGGTCATGGTCCGCAAAGGCAATTTTTTCAGCTCAGTCGTAGCAGTACTCATTGCCTCCCGAAGTTTTTCCGAGTTTAGTCCCGCACTCGGTCCCAAGCCGACCAGTATGATGCGGGGGAGATTCCCGGATGAGAACAGAATTCTGGCTTTGTTTGGTTCTCCCGTAAAATCTTTTGATTGGCGAAGCTTGCTGATTTGACGGTTCAGTAAGCGGTCGAGTTCCTTTTCTTCGGCCAGAATTTTATCTGGCAGAAGCGGCATAATGAGCGCGTCGGTCTTGAGCGAGGCCAATGGTTTGGAAGAGATGGAAAATTTCATTGGTATAAGATATTAATGGATGAGTTGGGGCGTGGACGTGGATTGAGCAGAGTTCGCTTGATTTTCCGGTTTGGGGTATTCAAAGACTTTCGGGTAGAGATTGGGGGAAACGTAGGTTGAATTGAAGGCCAAGTTTGTCGCGGTGCCGTCAGGGCGAATAATCGTGCGGATCACCGTGGATTTGACCGCCCCCGAGGCTTGGCGCTCGTACGGATGCGGCCCGTCAACCACGATTTCTCGACCGTCCCCGGTTCCGTAGAAGTCAAAGTATAATCGGTGCCCTTCGATGCTGGTCCAAACCAGGATGGAGCCGGGGGTGTCATTGATGAACTTCAAATCCTGCGCCCCCGGGTAAATGGTGGCATCCAGGCCCGGGGCTCTGGGCTGGTCATCGGCAATCCATTCGTAGTAACGGACCGCGTAGGAATGATTCTTGCGCTGCGTGATCGGGAGGCCGGCATAAAAAGCGGCCCGAAATGCAGTGGAGGAAACCTGACACAAGCCCCCGCCAAACTCCGGCACCGTTCCCTCGGGCTTGATCACTAGCTCCGGCAGAAATCCGTGCGCCGCATCGATCGGGCCCAAGTGCTGGTTGAAGGAAAATTCTTCCCCGGGCTTGATGATGAGCCCGCGGTAACGAGACGTACCTACTCTAACATTTTGGATTCTGGATGCAGATGATCCGGAAAAATCAGTCTGCCCACGAGCTAAGAGTTTTTTGATTCCCAAATTGTTCAAGTCGCCGAGCTGAATTTGCGCGGGTTCTTCGAAAATAGCCAAGTCGATTTTGTCTTGTCCAGTCGCCAGCGCCTGCTCGATGAACGTTCTGGCGGAGAAGAGGTCCAAAATTTGGCCCGGCCGATCCGGAATAAAATTGGTAGCTACCCCTGCAGTAATAGTGAGTTGCGCATTTTGTGCCGGCCTATCGATTTGCTCGGCTAGGTTTAGCAGAAGTTGCCCGAGATTTGCTTCGTCAATGCTCAAATTCACGGATGCCAAAGTATTTGAGTCAACTGCGGGGGGTTTTGTTCCCGCAACTACTGCAAAATAAACAGGGAGCGTGACTGCGGAAGGTTTCCCGGCTTTTGCGTCGCTCGAGTTTTTCAGCTTTTCGAGGTCAGGCTGTTTCCAGGTCCAGGATTTTTCCGAAGAAGACAAGGTCAATTCCTGCGGCCAGGCTGACGGCTGCGATATGGTGGTCGGAACGCTCGCTACCTCTGGCTGCGGCAGCATGGGCTGGGCCCAGAGGTGGAAGCTTGAGGTAGTGGTTAGGACAGCGACTAGTTGAGAGGCAATCATGAGGGCAAGTATAAAAATTATTTTTGCGGCCATATTTGGATGATCCGTTCATCGGGCCGACGGCCCCGAGAAAATTTGAAGTGAGCAGTATTCTTTGGTAACAATGCTTTAGCCTTTTCCGCCCATTCCACGGCGTTGATGTGCCGCGGGTTGGAAATCAGTTCCCTAAACCCCAGCTCGACGAGCTCGCGTTCGTTTTTGAGTCGGTACAAATCAAAATGGTACAAGGTCATTCGGCTGTTTTTCAGTTTGTGTGGCTGGACTATCACAAATGTCGGACTTTGGATGCGAGTTTTGGTTCCCAGGCCTTTGGCCAGCCCTTTTACAAAAGCGGTTTTGCCGCTGCCGAGATGACCGTGCAAAGCCAAAGTCTCCCCACCTTTGAGATGACTAGCCACCATGGCGGCCAGCTTTGCCGTTTCCTTTTCTGACGCGGAAACAATTTTGAGCATGATTATACCTTTATTTTATCAGATAAAACTATAACTATCCACACCCCTTGACGCCCCACTCCTTTTCAATTATAGTGATTCGATACCTTGCCAGGTTATTTTGGGATTCTTTGGGTGAAATCTTCAGGGAGCCCTTGGGGTTAAGAGGCGAATTTATTTTTAGTTTAATGACCGAACAAGTCGAACAACAGATTTTTGATGCCATTACCAAAGCAAATCGAGTTTTGGTCGCCCTTCCCCAAAATCCGAACGGGGATGCGTTAGGCTCCGGGTTGGCACTTTTTGATTTTCTCAAAAAATTGGAAAAACAGGCGGAAATAATTTGCGCCGGGCCCGACCTATCCCGTTTCCAGTTTTTACCAGGCGTGAGCGAGATCAACAGGAGTCTGGAGGTAGTACAAAGTTTTGTGATTTCGGCCAAGACTGACAATGCGCAGCTCGACGAATTATCCTACGAAATACTACCTGAGCGGATTGATATCTTTTTGAAACCAAAAAAAGGCAAATTTTCCCCCGGTGATATTTCGTTCCGCAACGCGAAGTTCCCCTATGATTTGGTGGTGACTGTGGATACGCCCTCTTTGGAAAATTTGGGGACGGTTTATGAAAAAAACACTGATTTGTTCTTTGAAACCCCGATTATCAACCTTGATCATCATCCGAATAATGAATATTACGGGGAAATCAATCTCGTCGATCTCACGGCTACGTCGACTTCCGAGATTTTGACCAGGTTAATCGAAAATTTTGGAGCCGGTCTGATTGATGAAAACATGGCCACAAATCTTCTGACTGGCATCATTGTGGAGACCAACAGTTTCCAGCATATCAAAACCACCCCGCAGGCGTTTTTGAAGGCCTCCAATCTGATCGCTCAAGGGGGCCGGCACCAGGAGATAATCCGTGAGCTATATAAGACTAAAAATATTTCTCTGCTCAAATTGTGGGGCCGCGCTCTGGCGCGACTGAAGGAAATCAAAGAGTTGGGGCTGACCTATTCACTGGTCAATCACGCGGACATTCTCAAATCTGAAGCAACCCCGGAGGATATATTTGGAGTGATGCGGGAACTGATTGCGAATTTGGCTGGTCGGAAAATCATTCTGTTTTTGGCAGAGGCAAATGCGGGCGAGATAGTCGGCTATTTTTATTTTCACCCCTCCATCAAGGCCCAGGTCGTGATGGGTATCCTGGCCGGTCAGATGCTCAATGGAGCACTCGGGACGCTTCGAGTCCTGGGCCGGGGCCTTTTGGAGGTGGAACAAGAAGTTCTGGAGAAGCTGCAGAAAATCAAGGAGCAAATCGGCGCCTAGCGCTTCGGGATTTTTTTGAAAAAATCAGACCATTTAACAGTGGTTCTTTTTTGTCGTATCCATTATAATTTGTTTAGCAAGTATTAACCTGAAACAAAAATGTCTCTACCAAGTGGACCCAAGGACCCGCGGCCGTCTCTGGGTCAGCAGGATCACGTGCATGGCAAAGCGCTCCCTGGCGGGATCAAGCGGGTTTTTACGGATCTGAACAGAAAATTTCAGGAAGAAGAAACCCAGCGCCTGGCCAAAACCTTATCCCTTTCTTACATCGATCTGGGGGCGTTTCCTTTCGAGCAAGCGGTTTTTTCTTTGGTTTCGCGAGATGAGGTGGTCGCGGCCGAGGCCACCCCGTTTTACAAGGAAGGCCCGCTCCTGAAAGTTGGGATGACCAATCCCCAGAATTCGAATTTGCAGAAGTTTGTGGCCAGTTTGGAAAAACATAAGTATCGGGTCGAACTGTATTTGATCTCCCCAGCCAGTTTTGACGATGCCCTGGCCGCATACCCAAAACAGATGCCGACCTATGGACTCAAACACGAGGTGCTGATAGGTGAGGGACTAGAAATCACGCGCCAGTTCCGCGCACTGGCAGAAGGAACCAAAGACGTGGCCAATCTTTCCGCGAGCGAGCTTATTAGCATTATCATGGGAGCAGCGGTGACCATGCACAGCTCGGATGTTCATTTGGAGCCGGAGAAAAACGAGCTCAAAGTCCGGTTTCGGGTCGATGGAGTTTTGCAGGACATGGCGGATTTTCCCTTGAGTATCATCCACGGCCTGCTTTCTCGCATCAAGCTTCTCTCGGGACTGAAGCTCAACGTCACTGCCAGCTCGCAGGATGGCCGGTACAGTTTGAAACTCCCTGATCGAATCCTGGATATCCGGGTCTCGGCCCTGCCCTCAGCTTACGGTGAATCTATCGTGATGCGGATTTTGGGGATTCAGGACGTGGGGCTTGAGATTGAGAAGCTGGGCTTGCGCGGGCGGGCTTTGAAAGTCATCAACCAACAGTTAGATAAGCCCAACGGCATGACTCTCACCACTGGCCCGACTGGTTCGGGCAAGACCACTACGCTGTATGCTTTTTTGAGTCATTTGAACGAGCCGGGCGTAAAAATTATTACTTTGGAAGACCCGGTTGAGTATCAAATCCAGGGCATAATCCAGACTCCGATTGACCGCGCCGCGGGTAATGATTTCGCCCAGGCTCTCCGGGCCATGTTGCGGCAAGACCCGGACATTATCATGGTCGGCGAGATCCGGGATTTTGAGACTGCGGAAACTGCGTCCCAAGCGGCTTTGACCGGGCACATCGTGCTCTCTACCCTGCATACCAATGATGCTGCCGGCGCCATCCCCCGTATGTTGGATTTGGGGGTAAAACCCGTGACCCTGGCCCCGGCGCTCAATTCGCTCATCGCCCAGCGCTTGGTGCGCAAAATTTGCCAGGTCTGTAAACAGGTCCAGAAATTGACGCCCGAAGAATCGCAGCGAGTGAAGCTGATTTTATCCCAGATTCCCAAAGCGTCTGAACTCGCGATCCCCGAGCAGCTGACTTTTTATCACAGCCCCGGGTGCGAGGAGTGTCATAATCTGGGCTACCGCGGGCGGGTCGGGGTGTTTGAGGTATTTGAGGTTGACGATACGATTGAGACCCTTATTTTCAAGCAGGCCTCGACCGTGGAAATCAAAAAAGCTGCCATGGAACAAGGGATGGTGACGATGCAGCAAGATGGAGTGGTGAAAGCCCTGGAAGGCATTACCGACCTGGCTGAGGTTTGGCGGGTGACGGAAGATTAAGTAATTTTTTTAGAATGAAATTGACGAAGAAGCAAACCCGGATTGCTTCCAAGCATGGAATTAACCTGCGAATTTATCCTGTTAAACGGAAAGAAGCTGGCGTGGTTTATGTTCAAACGAAAAAAGGACATTTCCAAGAATTTTATGATAAAAAAAGCACATTTCTTTATTATGTCATTCACGGCCGCGGGGTTTTCTATCTCAATGGCAAAGCAACTCGAGTCAAGGCGACTGACTTAATCGCAGCGCCTCCAAAAACCAGGATTTATTATTTAGGAAAATTGGAAATGATTCTCGTGACTGTTCCTGCTTGGCAACCGAAAAACGAAGTGCATGTCCGGTATATTCAGAAGCCGATAAGATAGCTCCCATTAATATTTTGATTTATTGAGCCCCTTAAGTTGAGAGAGGGGTTTTGTTTTTTATTTTGTGACGTGTATACTCTAACGGCATGGAAAAGGAGGGTACTGTATGAATCGCCCAATCGTACTGCGGCCACTGTAACACACCAGCGAAACGAAGCCGTTGCGGCTCTTTCCTCCGTTACAAAGGGAATCCGTAACCGCCCCTTGAGGCTTTGCAGGCCGAAAGGATGAGTTTTTGTAGAGGGTTGGCGCTTGCGAGAGGGTATGATTTTTCAGGCGCTAAGCGCTTTACCGGTCCACCCGGATTGCGCGCAGGTCCCGTTGAGCTCGGCAACGGGACTTTTTCTTTGGAAATTTCAAAATCAGACCCCATCTTTTTATGCTAAAATGAGCTTAGATATGGCTGAAAAATCGAAAAAAGAAACACTGCTTTTGGTGGATGGCAATGCGCTGGTGCATCGCGGTTTTCACGCAATCCCCCACCTGTCCACCAAAGGCGGCGAGGTGGTCAATGGAGTGTACGGGTTCGCCCTGCTATTTTTGAAAGCGCTCAAAGAACTTCATCCGGAATACGTGGTAGTAGCGTTTGATTTGCCCGAACCGACCTTTCGCGACAAACTCTACGAATCCTACAAAGCCACGAGGATGAGGGCGCCGGATGAATTGTACGCGCAAATTCCGCGAGTCAAGGAGCTGGTCGCAGCTTTCAATGTCCCGATTTATGAAATGGCCGGCTATGAAGCAGATGATTTGGTCGGCTCACTCGCCCGCGTCGCGGAAAAGAAACGTCTGCAGACTGTGATTTTGACTGGCGACATGGATACGCTGCAGTTAGTTAATGACGCGACCAAAGTGTTTGCGCCCAAACAGGGCTTGAGTGAAACAAAATTGTATGACGAGGCTGCTATTAAGGAGCGTTATGGCCTGCGGCCTGATCAGTTGGTTGATTACAAGGCATTGCGCGGGGACCCGTCGGATAATATCCCCGGGGTGAAAGGCATTGGCGAAAAAACAGCGACAGACCTGTTGCAGAAATTTGGCACCTTGGAGAAAGTTTATGATTCTCTCCAGGACAAAAACCAGAAAAAAATCAGGCCGCGGGTAGGTGAGATGCTTGAGATTCATCGTGCCGATGCTTTTCTTTCTCAAAAGCTGGCGCAGATTGTCATAGATCTCAAACTTGACTTGGATTTGGCGAAAGCCAAGGTGGCCAATTTTGACGAGCAGCAAGTTTTCAAACTGTTTCAAATCCTCGAATTTCGTTCCCTTCTGGATAAGCTGCCTAAGAGCGAAAACCATGCCCCAGTTTTATCAACTACGGCCAGAGGACATGATTACCATCTGATAGAAACCGCGAAGCAATTGGCTGAGTTGGTTGCTGCCTTAAAAGAACAAAAAGAGTTTGCTGTTGATACGGAAACCACTTCCCTCAATCCCCTTCAGGCCGAGTTGGTGGGAATCGGATTTGCTTGGGAAAAGGGACGAGCATATTTTGTGCCTGTGCTGATGATAAACAAAGAGCTGAGAAGTTGCCTGGCAGACGAAGGGAGCCCCAAAATCGGGCACAATATCAAATATGATTATTTGGTTTTGAAACGCGCCGGAATTGATTTGGCTGGGCCGCTTATCGACACAATGATTGGGGCATATTTGCTCAATCCCGGGGTGCGCAATTTTGATCTCGACAGCCTGACGTTTACCGAATTTGGTTTTCGCAAGACGACCATAGAAAGTTTGATTGGTACTGGCAAGCAGCAGTTGAGCATGGCTGAGGTTCCTCTGCCGAAAGTTGCTGCTTATTGCGGAGAAGATGCGGATTATACCTATAGACTGTGGCAAAAGTTGGCGCCAGAACTGAAACGCAATACGCTTGAGAAAATTTTTTTTGAGATTGAAATGCCGCTCATCCGCGTTTTGGCGGACATGGAGCGGTGGGGCATCAAGATTGACCCCATATTTCTGCAAAAGCTTTCCGGGGAGGCGGGGGTGGAAATAGAAAAATTGGAGAAAAAAATCTGGCGCATCGCGGGAGAGGAGTTCAATATTGGCAGCCCCCAGCAATTGAAAACCATCCTGTTTGAAAAATTGGAGATCCCGACGCAGGAGCTCAAAAAAGGCAAAACCGGCCTCTCCACCGCGGCGACTGAACTGGAAAAGCTGCGGGGCCTGCACCCGGTCATTGAGCCCATTTTTGAGTGGCGGGAACTGAGCAAACTACAAAATACTTATTTAGATACTCTCCCCAAACTCGTTGATAAGCAGGACCAGCGGCTGCACACTAGTTTCAATCAGACCATTGCCGCGACTGGTCGGCTGTCTTCTTCAGAGCCGAATTTGCAGAACATTCCCATCCGGACCGAGCTAGGCAGGCAGGTTCGCAAAGCATTCATTGCCGAACCAAAATTCAAACTCGTTGCCGTGGACTATTCCCAGATTGAGCTGCGGCTGGCCGCACACCTTTCCGGCGATAGCAAAATGATGGAAGTATTTCGCCAGGGCGGGGATATTCACACAGCCACAGCCCAAGAAATTTTCGACCTCGAAACTCCCGAAGAGGTCACACCCGAGATGCGGCGGCAAGCCAAGACGATTAATTTCGGAGTTTTGTACGGGGTCTCCGCCTACGGCCTGAAGAGCCGGATTCCGGAAGTCTCCCAGGGCGAAGCTCAGGATTTCATTGATAAATATTTCGACACCTACCAGAAGCTGACTCACTACCTCGAACAGATTATCGCGGAGGCGAAAGCCAGCGGATTCGTGAAAAACGAACTCGGCCGGCGACGCTACTTGCCGGAAATTAAATCCTCGCAGTTTCAGGTGCGTTCCGGGGCAGAACGTGCGGCCATCAATATGCCATTTCAGTCGCTGAGTGCTGATATCGTCAAAATGGCGATGAACAAGTTAGCGCTAGAGGGTCTAACGAACAGGCAGGATTGCCGTTTGCTGCTCCAGGTGCACGATGAATTGGTGTTTGAAATCGAGAAGGCCAAAGTTTCAGTATGCGCTCCGCAAATTGCCGAGATCATGCAAGGCATTTATAAACTCAAGGTTCCTTTGGTCGTGGAAGCCAAAGTCGGAGATAACTGGGGGGAAATGGCAAAGTTTTCTGTCTTTTGAGTAAAATAGCGAAAATGCAACCTCAGCAGACGTCAGAGAAAAATTTGTGGAACGAATTTATCGCCAGGCACTCCAGCCCGTCTTCGTTTTTGCAATCGTGGGAGTGGGGGCAGTTTCAAGCCTCGCTCGGCCAGCGGGTCCACCGTCTGAAGCTCACGGACATGATGCAGGTGCAGGCGATCGTCAAAAAAATGCCTTTGGGTCGGGTGTATTTGGAACTGCCCAAAGGACCAGTTTGCCTTGAATCAAAAATCCGCAGTCGCGAATTGTGGAGAGATTTTTCGGCACAGCTAAGGGAAATCGGCAGACAGGAAAAAGCCGTGCTGGCCAGAATCAACCCTCCTTATGAACTGGTTCCTGATTTGGTTGAGGCAGGATTTCGGCCACCCGAGATACTTTTACGCCAACGGGAACCGGAACGGACTATTCTGGTGGATCTGGCAAGATCAGAAGATGAACTTCTCGAAAATATGCACGAGAAATCCCGCTATAATATCCGCCTGGCGCAGCGCAAAGGCGTGGTAGTCAGACTCGCTACTGCAGATAAAGGAGCATTTGAAACTTTTTTGAGACTGCTGGGGGAGACCACCAAGCGCGATAGTATCGTGTCCTGGCCGCGGGAGCGGTTTTGGAAATTTCGGGAAGTGTTTATGACTTCGTCTCCGAATCAGGAAACCCCTCACGCTGAACTTTTGGTCGGCGAATATAAAGGCGAAATCCTGGCTGCGGCAATTGTGATGCTTTTCGGCGACAGCGGCACATATCTCTACGCGGCTTCTTCCGCCCAGGAGCGCAGTGCCAATGCCCCGAGCCTGGTGCTCTGGGAGGCTATCAAGCTGACGAAGAGAGTCGGTAAAAAATGGTATGACATGTGGGGGGTGGCGCCAAACGATAGTCCTGAGCATTCTTGGGCAGGAATTACTCGGTTCAAGTCCCGGTATGTGAAATTGGGCGTCACTGGCAAAGATTTGATTCCGCCGGGAACAAGGGATTTGGTCTTGAACAAGCCTTTCTATTCGTTTTTCAAATTCGCGAAAAGATTTCGCCCTTGACCCCAATGTTATTTTCTGTTAGATTTATCTTATTCAATTTTGCCTTTTGATTTTTAAGTTTTGAATTTTTTAGATGCCAATCACCAAAAGTGCAGCCAAAGCCATGCGCGTCAGCGCCCGCCGTCGAACGATCAATCTGATCACGATCGGCAAATACAAAGATGCCATCAAGCCAGTCAGGCAAGCGGTGGCCGCCAAAAAGAAAGACGAAGCGCTCAAAGCCCTGCCCCAAGCTTATAAACATTTGGATAAGGCCGTGAAAAAGCGCGTGATTCATCCCAACAAAGCGGCCAGGCTCAAATCAAGATTGGCCACAGCCATAGCCAAGCTCACTTAAAAAAGAACGCTCTTGAGCGTTCTTTTTTCACATCAAAAAATACTTAGACCCTGTGCTTGGTGCGTTTTAGAGATTTATTGATTTCAATAATCTGGTCGCGGAGCTCACTGGCTTTTTCGAATTCGAGGTTTTTGGACGCCAGGTCCATTCGCTCTTTGAGTTCCTCCAAATAGTATTTGACCTCTCCCCTATCCATCTTCGCATAATTCATTTCTGGTTTTGTTGACTCTGCTGCGATTTTTCCTCCAGCCAGTCGGCTTTCCCGAATTTCCTTATGGATACTTTGCGGGGTGATTCCATGTTTTTTGTTATAAGCTTTTTGAATTTTTTGCCGCCGCTCGACTTCGGTGATGGCGGCTTTCATCGAGCCTGTGATTTTATCCGCGTACATGATGACGTGCCCGTCCACGTGTCGGGAAGCGCGTCCCATCACCTGCAAGAGCGAGGTCTCGCTGCGTAAAAATCCTTCTTTGTCAGCGTCCAGGATGGCAATCAGGGACACCTCGGGCAAATCCAAACCCTCGCGTAAAAGATTGATCCCCACCACCACGTCGTAAATTCCCAAACGTAAATCTCTCAGGATTTCCAGCCGCTCAAATGTATCGATATCGGAATGGAGATAATGGGTTTTGATCCCGATTTCCTGCAGATACTCTGCCAGTTCCTCGGCCATGCGCTTGGTCAGAGTCGTGACCAAAACGCGCTGCCCTTTCGCAATTCGTTTGTTAATTTCTTCCAAGAGATCATCGATTTGGTGCTTGGTCGGGTGGATGTCCACATCGGGATCGAGGAGTCCAGTGGGGCGGATCAACTGTTCTGCCACTTGTTTGGATTTGTTCAATTCATAGTCAGTGGGAGTGGCAGAGACAAAAATCGTCTGCTGGATTTTTTTTTGAAATTCTGTGAATTTCAAAGGGCGGTTGTCCATGGCGGAAGGGAGGCGAAAGCCGTAATCAACCAGGGTTTGTTTGCGGGAGCGGTCCCCTTCGTACATTCCCCGAATCTGGGGGACTGTGATGTGCGATTCGTCTATAAATAACTGAAAATCATCCGGAAAATAGTCCAAAAGCGTGGACGGCGGCTCGCCCGGTTTGCGGAAATCGAGCTGGCGCGAGTAATTTTCAATTCCGTTGACATAGCCGGTCTCTACCAGCATCTCGATGTCAAAATTAGTGCGCTGTTCGATGCGCTGGGCCTCGAGGAGTTTATCGTGCTGTTTGAAAAATTTGAGCCTGTCCCGCAGCTCATCCCGGATATTGTCGATAGCCGAAAGAATTTTGTCTTTGGGAGTTATAAAATGTTTCGCTGGAAACAATCGGTAAGAATCGTATTTTTTTTTTCCAGTGCCGGTGAGCGCGTCAAATTCACTGATTTTCTCCAAAGTATCGCCGAGGAAATCAAAGCGCACCACCCGATCCTCGTGGACCGGGACGATTTCCAGGACGTCGCCGCGCACGCGGAAAGTCCCTCGACGCAGGTCAATATCATTGCGGGAAAACTGCAAATCAACGATGCGCCGCAGCAGTTTATCGCGTTTGTAGGTTTGCCCTGTTTCCAGATCAAGGGACAGCTCCAGGTAATTGCTGGGATTGCCCAAGCCGTAGATGCACGATACCGAAGCCACGATGATCACGTCTTTGCGCGACAACAGCGCCTGGGTCGCGGCATTTCTCAGCCGATCGATTTCTTCGTTGATGTCTGTTTCTTTTTCAATGTATGTATCGCTACGAGGGATATAAGCTTCCGGCTGATAGTAATCATAATAAGAGACGAAATAATGCACGGCATTGTCTGGGAAGAATTCCTGAAACTCCGAAGCCAGCTGCGCGGTCAGAGTTTTGTTGTGGGAAATGATCAGGGTGGGTTTTTGCAAACTTTGGATGACATTGGCCATGGTAAAAGTCTTGCCACTGCCCGTGACACCAAGGAGAGTTTGAAAATCGTATCCTTTCTTGATTCCGGCCACTAGTTTCTGAATCGCTTGTGGCTGGTCGCCCGTGGGCTTGAATTTGGATTTTAGAAGGAATTTGTTCATAGAGATCAAATTTAATTATAACAGTTTTTGGCATTTTCAGAAATATACTTTGGTAGAGAATTTTGCTAGAATAAGCTCATGATTGGCTATCTTTCAGGCACCATCAAAGCAGTCCGCAAAAACTATGTCGTCCTTCTCGCCGGCGAGGTCGGGTACAAGGTTTTTGTTATCCCGCAGATTTCTTTGAGTGCGGAGCCAAACCAAAAATTGGCTTTGTTCATCCACACCCATGTCCGCGAGGACCAGCTGTCTTTGTTTGGTTTTTCGACTCTGCCGGAGCTGGACTTTTTCGAACTGCTCATCACTGTTTCCGGAGTTGGCCCCAAATTGGGCATGTCGATCATGTCTTTGGCTGATTTGGAAATGATCAAATCAGGAATAGTTAACGAAGACCCCACAGTGTTTACCAAAGTTTCTGGAGTCGGACAAAAGACATCGGAGCGTTTGATCGTGGAGCTCAAAGGCAAAATCACTGATGATCTGGGCGGGAAAGAAGAAGGGTTGCGGGGATTATCCCAAACGCATGCCGACGTGATTGATGTTTTGCTGGCTTTGGGATATTCGCGGACAGAGGCCAGGCAGGCGCTGGCCGAAGTGCCGCGGGAGGTGACCAATTCGCAGGACAAAATCCGGGAGGCGCTGCGCTCGCTCGCCAAGCATTAGGATTAATTTGTGAAAGATTTTTTTCGAAAATTTTTGGGCCGCAAGCTAATCAATTATTATCATCTGGTCCAGGCCCTCCTGGCGAATTTTGTTTATGGTTTCCCTTCCCGGCAGCTGCATGTCATCGGGGTGACCGGGACAGATGGAAAAACAACGACCGTCAATCTGATTGCCAGTATCCTCAAGGCCGCTGGTTTGCCGACTTCGTTTCTTTCAACCATCAATGCTCAAATCGGTAGCGAGGTTTTCGACACCGGGCTCCACACGACCACTCCAGACCCGTTTTTACTGCAGCGATTGCTGCGGCAGATGGTCCGCAGCGGCAGTCAATACGCGGTTTTAGAAGTAACCTCTCATGCCCTCGAACAATTTCGGACCTGGGGAGTCCGATTTGAAACTGCAGTCATCACCAATGTTACGCACGAGCACCTAGATTACCACAAAACCTATGACCGTTACCTTAGCGCTAAAGCCGAGTTGTTTGCAAAAGTGGCCACTTTACCGAACGGGGCCATGGTCCTGAATCATGACGATCAAAGTTTTTCTCAGTTGGCCCGGTTTAGCGCCTCTAAAATTATCACATATGGTTTGACCAGCGAGGCGGATATTTGGGCAGACGTGATTGAGGAATCCTTGAGCGGGACCAAATTCAAAATGCACGGGAGGTTTGGCGAATTTCCAGTGAGTCTCAAGCTTTTGGGCAAATTTAATGTTGTGAATGCTCTAGCCGCCGCCGCCGCCTGCTCAGCGTACGAGTTAGATATCGGTCATATTCTGACTGGATTGCAGGCTGTGGAGGCCGTTTCCGGGCGAATGGAATTTCTCAAAACATCCGGTGGTTTTGCAGTCGTGGTTGATTTTGCTCATACTCCGAATGCCCTCGAGGCTTTGTTTTCGTTTCTACGTCCCCGCGTGACGGGAAAAATTGTTTCGGTATTTGGCGTAGCTGGGCGACGCGATGCTTCCAAGCGGCCACTTATGGGCGCCGTGGCAGATCAATATGCCGATCTCATTGTTTTAACCAGAGAGGATAACCGGTCCGAATCAGTGCAAAAAATTTGTGAGCAAGTCATGGCCGGAATCAAGCACAAAAAACAAAAGGATAATCTTTTCGTTATCCCTGACCGTAGGGCTGCGATAAATTTTGCTCTACGCCGGGCTCAAAGAAACGATTTGGTGGTCGTCACTGGCAAGGGTCACGAGCAGAGTCTCAATATCGACGGCACCGAATATCCTTGGGACGACCGGGTCGTGGCCGAGGAAGAACTCAAAAGTCTTAATTTATCGTAGTACTTGGTATGGAGCTTTTCATTGACACTACCCAAACCGATCAATTATTTTTAGCGCTTGTGGACAAAGGCAAAATCCTGGCTTCGTTTCATAGGTCGCTTCACACACTCTCGGAAAATTTATTGCCAGAGATAGCTACATTTTTGCAAAAACACAAATTGTCACTAGGGGATCTGACTGGGGTTGTGGTCAATCCCGGTCCCGGAGCATTTTCCGCGACCCGCACCGGAGTCGCCACAGCCAATGCCTTGGCCTTTGCCCTCGGCGTTAAGGTGCGAGAATCCCCCAGCGGTCGCACCCGTGATCTAGTTTTGCCTAAATACGACCAGCAGCCACACATTACGCAACCTAAAAATCAGTGAGTAACACCATAATTTCTGTTCAAAATTTGAAGAAATCTTACGGCAAAAAAATCGCGGTTGACGGGATCAGTTTTTCAGTGGCCAAGGGAGAAATTTTCGGACTTTTAGGACCCAACGGGGCTGGCAAAACCACTACCCTAGAAATTTTAGAAGGTTTAAAAAATCCAGATGACGGGAAAATTCAGATCTTGGGCCGCGAAGCAATCGGCGTAGTTTTGCAATCAGGCGGGTTTTTCCCTGATTTAAATTTACGAGAACTTTTACAGCTATTCAGCAGTTTTTATCATAAATCGGCTCCTTTGGCCAGGTTGATTGAGAGATTTGACCTCGGTAGCATTCTTTACCACAAATTTTCTCATCTTTCCGGGGGGCAGCGTCAACGTTTCGTTTTAGCGACTGCTTTGGTGCACCAGCCCGAGCTTCTGATTTTGGACGAGCCGACCTTGGGTTTGGATCCCGGGGTCCGGCAAAAATTTTGGGAGACTATTTTGTCCTTGCAAGAAGATGGGCTGACCATCCTCTTGACGACGCATTATATGGAAGAGGCGGAAATTCTTTGCGATCGCGTAGCGATTATCGATCAGGGTCGGATCAGCGCAATTGAGAGGCCAGTGAAACTCATCAATTCTTTGGGAATTGTTTCTCGCATCAAATTTATGAGTAGCAAACTCATCAATTTAGCCGAATTGGAAGAGTTGCCTGGGATTCTGGCCGCTCGCCGGGACCGCTATACCTATGATCTGGAAACGGAAACTCCTGAGATATCATTGCGCGAACTGCTGGCTTGGGAAAAGCGATTCTCAGGCAAGATTTTCAATCTGCAAGTCCGCCAGGCTACGCTCGATGACGTTTTTTTAAAATTAACCGGGCACTCTTTGCGCGAATAGATGAAGACGCTGATTTTATCCTTTCTTAAAATTTTTTTCCGAAACCCGCGGACTATTTTTTTCGTCATTTTTTTGCCTGCTGGAATCTTCCTCACTGCTGTACTCTTGGATTTAGAGGGCGTTATCCGTTTTACTGGTGGATTTTCCTACAAAGATTTTTTGCAGTCCGGGATTATCGCCTTGGCTTTGATGCAGACTGGTATTTATACGGTTGCCTATACTCTGATTGACTATCGGCGGACCAGAATACTGAAAAGATTGGCTGTCACTCCCCTATCTGCTGGCCGACTTCTGGCCGCGCAAATCATCTCGCGGTTTTTGATCGCTTGTTTGCAAGTCTCGGCTTTGTTGATCCTGGGTAAAGTTTTTTTTGGAACGACTGTCAAAGGACTTCTCTATTTACCCATTTTCATTTTTTTGGGCAGTACGATTTTTCTCGATTTCGGGTTTTTGATCGCTTCCGTTGCCCGAGATTATGAGGAAGCGGCCCCTTATACTGCGCTGATTGGATTGCCGCTCATAATTTTGGGTGACGTATTTTTCCCGATCAAAAACCTGCCGCCTGGGCTGGTAACAATTGCTGATTTTTTACCTCTCAAACCCCTGGCTTCAACTATCCGGCATTTTCTTTTAGGCGGACGTTCACCAGATCTGGCCCGAGACATTCTGGTTCTGTTGGTGTGGTTTGTGGTTTTGACGCTAGTATCCCAGTATATTTTTGCGAAAAAAGTCTATAAATAGTCATTATTATGGGATAAAAAAATCTCCCCTCATGGGGAGATTTTTTTAAGTATTGTTATAATCCGTTTTGTTCGAGGTCCTGGGTAACTTGATTGACCGCCACGACCCAACTATGATTTTGCCACCCAACCCAAGTATTGCGCATGAGTTGGGGGTTGGTCATGCCCAGATTTTGGTATTTTTGGATGAGATCGTTAGCTCTGACGATTCCGTCATCCAAAGTCGCATATTGCTCAGGATTACCGCCCCCAATTCCCCAACAATTGTTGGGCATTATTTGGTTGCGACAAAAATTGCTTTCGGCAAACGAAATCCCCAAAATCAGCCGGTAATGATATTGCTGAAGCAAAGTTTCCGCGTGGTCTGCCAGAGGCGAATGTTTAGTTTCCAGGTATCCGCGTAAAAGTTCCACGCGAGGATCCGCAGGTTTGGACGGCACATCAGCAGCCAAAATTTTTGCCAAGTAATCTTCATGTGGCGTCAAGATAGCCTGGTCTGGAACGGTTTGGTCTATTTGAAAGATCATTGGCATTTCTTGGACGGTTTGCGCAAAGGTAACGTGCGGAAACGCCCACAGAAGAAGTCCTGCCAGGGAAAGAGTCAGAAATAGGCGGTCAGGAAAGCTCAACCTGTCCACAGGGAGCGGAACGCTGCCCCATTGAACCCGTTTTGATGCTTTCATGGTTTTAGGAGTTGTCTCCTTATCTTATTATCTAAAAAATTAAGTTGCCTACCCTATCCTCCGAAAAATCAGAGGAATAGGGTACGCAACCCACTAGCCTACCAGAAAGAATGGGTTATGTCAAGGCTTAAATATGAGGTTTTTAAAGAGTTCACAAATTTAAAAACCGCCATTAGCGGTTTTGTCTGGTCTTTGAACTTACGTTAATATTATATCAGGTTTTTAGCGTTTCGTCAATAGACTAACTTTATAAAGTTCAGAGTCTGAGTTTTCCATATTTGATATAGTCTCTGAAGGTTTAGTCATGGCTTTCCGCTAAACTCATATCCAAAGGGTCTTTGGGAGAGCTAAGGCGATCTTTTGGTGTAATGGCCCCCCTGGGCTTATATATGCGCCCGGAGTCCTCCATCTGTCGTTCCATTTTAGCAGCCGGATTAACAGGATTTGTCCCATATCATTTTCGATAATCGTTGATTCGGTAATTTCTATTTTCTTTGGTAACTTGATTTGAATATCATTCATATAGTTCACGCCAGTGTTGTCCGTTCCCAACTTTTTTAATTTTTGGTGGTCACTGCTGGATTTGAACCAGCGACCTTCTGCGTGTAAAGCAGACGCTCTAACCAACTGAGCTAAGTGACCAAGCGGCGGCTAGGTCTAACCAACTGATGCTTATGCGTCCCTGGATTTAACGTTTGAAGCGTATCAAGATTTTTGTTTTTCTGCAATGCTTGGCGCCAAATGAAAACCCGCCGCTTCAAGCTGCGGTTTTTTGGATTTTAATAGATACTCCGATTTTTAATTCTTGCCCAAAGCAGTTTTCAGAGTAGTAATCGCGTCCTGGAGAGTGGTTTTGAAAGTAGAGATTGCTTGCTCGACACTGTTGCGCCGCGCTTGTGCTAAGGTTTGTTCTTGGGTGCTCACTTTGTCAGCGGTTTGCCGGGTAATTTCGAACTGTTGTCTAGCTGCCTGCAGGGCGGTTTTTAGATTGGAGTGAACTATCGCTGTCTGGGCCCCCTTGTCGCAGTCGGTTTTGGCTTGGGAAAAGGCATTATCTACTGCAGATTGGAAATTGCTGATCGCGGTTTTTATGTCAGTTTCTCGGGTATTGATGGCTTGATCAAGGCTACTGCGGAAGGTCTGGATAGCCCCATCTGCCGCACTTTTCCTGGTTTTTACTGCTAGTTCGATGGTGGCTTCAAAAGCAGTTATCGCTTGTTTTTGGCTGTCAGTAGTAGCTTTGGCCATCATTTTATTGTACCGTTCCTGGCGATTTTGGTCCCATTGCAAGCGGTCGCTCGTTAGACGTTGCTCGCGATTGCTTCGATTGGTGGCAATCATTTGCTGTCGCTGTGTCCAAGTATTTTCCAGTTTATTTTTTCGATCAGTGATTGTTTGGTCAAGCGTGGTTTGTAGGGTCGAGACGCGCCCACAAAAATTGACTGCTGGTTTTGCGGCCTGTTGTTGAGCGGAGCTCAAGCTTGGTAGAAATATACTGGCCAGCAAAAGCAGCGAGGCAATTGAGGAAGTGATTTTTTTAGAAAGCATTTGCGTCATAAGCTTGGCCAAAATTGCTAATCGCCTGGTTGTCGGACGAGACGGCAGCGGAATCCCCTGCTTCGGCGCTGAATGAGGATTGTTCTTGGACCGCGGATTGAAGAAGCGCAGACTGCATATCATTAGGGTTATCAGTCGCAGGCGGAGTTGATTGCGAGGGATTGGAATAAGAATTTTGAGGGGCTGTGTAGATCGCAGTTTTTGGCCCAGTTTTGATATAGATGATGCCGAGCAAGATTGCGACAGCTGTCCCCAAACTCACTACAGTTTTCCAGTTTTGTGTCATGTGATTGGTAATTTGGCTGTTTCGCTAGATTAATTATATTCTAAGAGGGTCGACCATTTCCTCAGGCTAAGTTTTATTTGAATCAAAGGGAACATTTATACCTCTGGAATTCATACGCGTCAAAAGCGGAGTTTGATTCTTTTTGCTGGTGCTGTAATTATACACTTTGCGCGAACCTTTTTCGAGCGGAAACTGGACGAATGAATCAGCCCCGCCACCGCCTCGCAAAGCCTCGGCGGACACCAAAGAAAAATGTTCCTTGCTTTTCGGATTTGCGCACGACCAATTTCTTCTAAAAAGGAAAGGACATTTTTCTTTGGTGTTCTGCCCTCCAAGTATTCGGGCAGGTGGCGGGGCTTCAATGCGGACGAGGCAGGGCGAAACAATTTGTCTGGGGGAATGGATTCGCCCTGCCTCGGCTGATTTCCCGCCCGCAGGAGGGGTCTGGGGAGGAATGCGGGCGGGTTTCGGACTGGGAGTTTTCGGAAAATTCTCCGACA
>JBGQGB010000004.1:0-81775 GCA_041497195.1 Candidatus Doudnaibacteriota bacterium
CATTACCGTCACGGGCGCGGCGGCCGGCATCAACGGGGCCTGGCAGAGCGTGTTTGCTTCCAACAATACTTTGACTCCGACCAATACTGCAGCCGGCATCTATGTCCAAGCTTCCTCTACCATTGATAGCACTCTGCGGGTGAACAACACCCTGACCTTAAACAATGCGGCCAAGACAGTGCTGACCCTCAATCCAGCTACGGGGGATACGGCTTTCTTTGCCGCCTCCTCTACCGCAGTAGTGAACAATGTCCTCACTGCCTCCTCGTCTCTGCTGACTACCGGGGACTTTCTCAAAGGGGTCGTGAACATCACCAACCATACCGGCAACCTCATCAATTTCCTCTCTGACCAGACCAGCCCCACGACCTTGTTCCAGATCGTGGACTCAGCTACAGCCACCTCGACCTTACGTTCCGGTTTGATCATAGATTCTACTGACAATACCTTTGTGGTGAATGCCAATGAGAATCGGGTCGGGGTAGGGACCAACCTGCCGACCACGACCTTTGGGGTGCTGGGGACGACTAGATTAAATGGAGCAACCACAGTAGCAGGCGCTTTTACAATCAATACTATTACTGGCACTGCTAACAATTGTCTACAAGCTGATACTAATGGTGTGGTATCGGGAACCAATTCGGCTTGTGGCAGCGGTTCTTCTGGTACTCCTGGCTCCTGGCAGAGTGTGTTTGCTTCCCTCAACACCCTCACTCCCACCAATACTGCAGCCGGGATCTTTGTCTCTGGCTCGTCCACGATTGACAATACCCTGCGGGTGAACAATCTCTTGACTGTCTCACAAGCCTCAGCGAGCACCAAAACAATTTTGGTTAATGCTGCCCCTTCCCCAACAGCCAACTTGTTCCAGTTGAACAATTCCTCCGGCAGCTTCCTGTCTGGCTTCACTGGCGCCGGGGGATTGCTGGAAAATATTTCCAGTACCACGGCTGTGGTGATTCAAGATGGGTCGGGAAATAATATCTTTACCGTGGATACTACTCAGGCTTCGACCAATTCCGGGATCGACATCACGGCAGGCGCTTCCCAAACCGGCAACCTCATCAATTTTTTCAACAGCAGTAGCGTATTTTTGTCCGGTTTTAGCGCGACCGGTGGGTTGCTGATGAATGTCGCTTCCACTTCGGTTTTGGAAATCCAAAACGGCAGCGGGGTGATGCAATTCCGCGTCAATACCACTGCGTCCACGATTTCGGCCTCCTCCACTGTCACCGGATTAAACTGGCTGACAGCGTCGTCTTCGAGTTTGACCAGCGGCGATATGTTGGTGTTAAATGTGCCGGCAGGCGGCGCTTTCACAGGCAATGCTTTCCGCATCAGAAATGACGCGCAAAGCGATATCTTCTTGATAAACAGAAACAAAAATATCGGATTAGCCACGACCACTCCGGTGGCAGCCATGGCCATCGCCACAACTTCGGACGCGAGCAATGGCGCGGCGCAAGGTTTTTACTCCCACGTTTTGACCACAGGCGTGACTTTCAGCCAGTCAGTGCCGGCGAATTACTTTTTTGCTTCTTCTACCCAAGCCGTTTTGAAACTGCAAGCCAAAGGATCCTCCTCTAATGCCGGTCCTCTTCTGTTATTGCAAGGACCGACGCAAAAAGCCTCTTCAACCCCTGGTGTGCTGATTCAAACTGGCGGGCAAAGGGTGTTCAGCATAGATTCATTTACCGGCAATGCCACCAGTTCGGGAAACTTTTTCTTTGATCAATCCAACCCGTTTATTGCCTGGAACGCGACACCGGGCACCCCTGGCGACAAACTACGGTTCAATACCGCGACTACCACGCTTTTCTCCATGGCAGAGTCAGGCCAGTTCATTTGTAAAGCCCTTTGTTCGTCAAGCGGTGCTCCCGACTATGCCGAAATGGTTTTGGGTGGTCCGGGGGTAGAAGCAGCAGACGTGGTAGCGCTTGACCCGAGTGTAAAAGAGGGAGTAGTGAAAAGTACTCAGCCCTACCAAAGCGATTTGGTTGGAATAATGTCCACTAGCCCAGGTTTTACGATTCAATCATTCAACACAGGCAGCATAGATGACCCAACCATCGGCAAACCGCTAGCTTTGGCAGGGCGCGTGCCAGTGAAAGTGACGACTGAAAATGGCCCCATCCACATAGGAGACATGCTGACTTCGTCCTCAATACCGGGTATGGCGATGAAAGCGACCAAAGCAGGTCCCATAGTCGGCGAAGCTATGGAGGACTTTGCAGGGCCGGACAATGGCCGGGTGTTGGCCTTGGTGTTCCATGCACATTATACCGGGGTGAAACTGACAGACCTGGTTTCGCCGCAAGACTTGCTAGCCGCCGGCTCCAGCGGCGTGGCTTTTGACAAACTGGTATTGAATCAGCTGGTGGCAAACCAGCAAAATTCAGGGACCGCGAGCACGACATTCACGAATTTGTCAGAGATCTTTGCTGATCGTATCGGAGCGGCCTTGGAAATCGTTTCCCCGCACGTGGTGACGAAGGGCTTGGTAGTCGACACGATCAGCAGCGTGGATGCAGCGATTTCTTTCATGAACGACACGATATTCTTCGGCCGGCCATACTTTAATTCTGACACCGGGGGGTTCGTGGCGATTGGCCAAGGGCAAAAACAGGCCGACGTGACGTTCGACCAAGAATACCTGGATACACCTGTGGTAAATGCCAGTATTTCTTTGGACAAATCAGCCAATGCCAATCAGGACGCGCAGAATGCCCAAACTTTATTTGACTACGGTCTGCAATTTGTAATTACGCAAAAGAGCACCACCGGGTTTACGATTCTTCTTAATAAACCGGCGCCGATTGATTTGAATTTCAGCTGGATTGCTCTCGCGGTCAAAAATGCGAAAGTTTTCTCCAGCAAAGACATTCCGCAGCCGCTCTCACAGCCTAGTGTCGCGGGCACTACTACTTCTGCCCCGTCAGGAGGTGGAAGTGCTACCACTCCGCCGAGTCCTCCTACTAGTCCTGCGCCAAGCAGCCCCCCGACCGCGACTTCTACTCCCACTTCAGCAGCAGTTCCTCCTGCCACGAGCAGCAGCCCCCCCACCAGCTCCAGCGCCCCCACAACCTCGCCTCCAGTCATACCTCCGGCGAGCATAGACACTGGGGCTTCGGCGCCAACTGTACCTGTAAGTGCGGCGACTTCCACTCCGATCAGTCCATAGCCATATTGTAAGTGGGAAGAAAATTTTGCTATAATTAAATAGATTTACTTGCGGTCGGACAAACGGATATGACATTGTTTTCTGCTTCAAAAAAAGTTCTTTTACTAGCGTTGCCATTCGCCTTTGGAATCGGAGTGGGGATATGGGGATACTCCAATGTTTTGAGCAAATCCTCAAACAGTTATTTTCAGGAGATCCGCGGCGGCGGCCAGCGTTTCACCAATCCGTTATTGGATTGTCAAGCGGGTAAAGATTATTTAAATTCGCTCGAACCTTTTAAAAATCACCTGACCCGGTTTTTGCAAGATGTCACAGTAAAAAACCATCTTAGCACAATGGCGACTTATTTCCGTGATTTGAACGATGGCCCGTGGTTTGGCATAAATGCATCGGCGCTATTTAGTCCAGCCAGTCTGTTGAAAGTGCCGGTGATGATGGCGCTTTTCAAGCAAGCCGAGACTGATCCCGGACTTCTACAAAAAAAGGTCCGCTATACCGGGGACAGCACCAAATATTCTTATACCTACCCGCCCGCAAAAAATCTGGTTGTTGGCCAGGAATATACTGTTGATGAGTTGATTAGTCAGATGATTATTTATTCTGATAATGCTGCCAAAGACTTTTTATTCCAGTACGTCAGCGATGAGCAGATTAAAGGAGTTTACGCGCAGGTCGGAGTGGAGGTCCCAAATGACCTGACCGGAACAGATCTGGACGTTACGTCGTATGCTTCGTTTTTCCGGATTCTCTACAATGCTTCTTATTTGGGAGTGGATATGTCGGAAAAAGCTTTGAATTTGTTACATCAGTCAACTTTTCACGACGGCCTTGTGGCCGGGGTGCCAGCGAATATTGTGGTGGCACATAAATTTGGGGAACGGGTGGCCGAGACCCCAGGCTTGCAGATAGGAGAAAAGCAACTGCATGATTGCGGCGTAGTCTATTATCCAAAAAATCCTTACCTGCTTTGCATGATGACTCGCGGCAGTGACTTCTCGAATCTCAGTGCAGCCATTCAGCAAGTTTCCCAAGCAGTGTATCAAGAAGTGGATAAGCAGAATCAATAAGATTTTTAAAATATTTCAAATTTCTATGGATGAAACAAAACCGGAGACAAAAATTGAGGAAAAGCCCGTTGCTACTAGTGCGGGCAAGAACAAAATGTTCATTGGGCTAGTTGTTCTCTTGGTCGCCGTTACATTGGCGGCTGCGGGATTCGCGTTTTATTACTATCAGAAGTTCAATACTCTGAAGGCTGACCCCCAGAGTCTGGCGGATCAGGAAACCCAGGCCCTGATCAATCGAGTCTCGCAAATCATTGTGTTGCCGACGAACGAACAGCCGACCATTGCCACAGTCGCCGACCCCTCGCAGCTCCAGGATCAGCCGTTTTTTGCCAAAGCCAAGCAGGGTGATAAAGTTCTGATTTATACCAATGCCCGCAAGGCTATCCTTTATGATCCAGTCCTAAACAAGATTGTGGAAGTGGCCCCTTTGAGCATCGGCAATAGTTTTGCCGGCGGGACCAGCCCCACCCCACCCGCACCCGCGCCAACCCCTGCAAAAAAGAAGTAAAGAGTACTTTGGATAAAAAGCCTGCTGGTCGGGCGTTGGGGCAACAATCATTTCGTAGATTTTTGAGCGCTCGAATTATCGTATTTTCCCCTAAAGCCCAAATATTGGATCAGCCTAATCATATGCAAATTTTCCTCAAATCCAGAGTCAAAAAAACTTTAATCCCGGTGTTGGTGATTATTTTGGTGGTGGCTATAGTTTATGGTCTGAGCCGGACTCCCCAGGCCCAGGCTCAAGTCACTATTTCTTCTTCCGGCACAGTCACGAACGCCACGGGCCGGGGAGACCAAAACCATCTGATTTATGCGGTGAATGACGCGGCGTGGTGGATGTTTTATATAGATAGCACGGACAACACTTTGATGCGTACCCAGCGCTCCACAGGCCTGTCGACCTGGGTCGCGGGTGCCACCTTGACACTGCTGAAGAAACACAATAGCGATGGGGCCAACTTTGCCGTGGCCTATGCCAATATCTCCAGTAACGACGTGGTGCACGTGGCGATTTTTTACTGCTTGCTCGCCGGTGGCAATCCTTGCGATGCGGTCACCGCGAGTACTGACCGGGAAGAAAATCATGTCCGCGCCACTATTTCCGGGGGGACGCTGACTTGGGGTACGGAGAGTCATTTGGAAACCCTGGCTACTTCCGACACCTCCCATACCAGAGACGGGGTCTCAGTGGCGTACGATAGCAGCAACAAGATTTTCCAGAGTGGGGGCTGGTTCAACGATACCAGTCCATGTATTTTCGGCGATATGAAAGGAGCGGTCTCCACAAACGCTGACGCCGGCTCAAGCTGGACTGCCGGATTCGGGGCTTCACAATGTATTAACGGCACAGGCAATACCCAAAGGCATTCAGTGATGGCCAGTTTAGGCTCGGGCAATATGGTCATAGTGACGACGAATGCAGGCAGCGGCACTTTCACTGATTTGGACTACGTCAAATACTCCGGGAATTGGGGTTCAGGGTCAGCCACTTCCATAAGAGGCAGTGTGTTTTCTCCGGCCCAAGACCAAAATGATTTTGGGGCGGTGCGGATCAGTAATACAAATGTCGAGCTGGTCATGAAGACGGGAACCAATACGTTTGAGCTATGGTCATATGACGGGAACACCACCTGGACTCACAAGACTGACCCTGCCACCCAGAACACTGTGGCGGCTTCGGGCATATTTCTGGCTACTGACAACACAGATTTTTGGCTGTTTATCATTGATTCTGACGCGGCCAATACCCTTCGCTATAATAAATACACTGTGGCCACCGACAGTTGGGGCGGCTGGACGGCTTTTGAAACTACCACTCAAACGAGAAACTGGATCTCTGGTTATCAGCTGGTGTCCACCAACCAGATTGCCGTGATTTGGTCGCAGACCAATGGCTCGAATTTTGACATAGTCGTGGAAGCGCTCAGCTTGGGCGGGGCCGCAGCGCGCGCTGCCGGCACGGCGAGCGAGAAAGTCAGAGGCGGGACAAAAGTCAGAGGCGGGGTGAAATTCCGTTGAGAGGCGAGTGAGCTCTGGGGTGAGGAACCATTCGCAGGGGAAAACGGTAGCAAATTAATATTGAAAAACGCGTGTGCCAATTTTTTTATCAAATCGCGCGATTTTTTTTCATTTGACTTATTCGTCATTTTTTGCTATAATATCAGTACAAGAATCAAATCTTGGTCTAGAAACAAAAATAAAAAAGAATATGTTTAAGAATGAAAAGCGGATTTCTCGGCGTGTCCAGCCGACTGTCTGGGAATCTCTGAACGAGCCTGTGGCGGATGTTTCTGCCGGTTTTGCCGAGTTTATGGCCTGCGTGGCCTTGTTTCTTTTGTTGGTCGCCTGGGTGGCACCGCACTGGACTCTGGTGCAAAGCAAACTCCCAGAATTTACCTATTCTTCTTCGCCTTTAGTAAATCCTTTTGGGGCGCAAGTGGCTGGGGCGCAGATCGTAAATCCGGCCGATGTTTCGGTTCCTATAGCATATGCAGTTGCGGTTTCTCTGCCTGGCGACGTAGCTACGGCTTTCAGCACTGCGGCGACTCAGGTTTTGGATATTTCCGTGCCGGTGACCCAGGTGGTGGATTTTTATTCCCCTGGGGTGCAGGCAGTGAATGATGCCTGGCTGGATTTGATGAAAGATCCATATTAATTTGCAAAATCCCTTTCTTCCTCAAAAATCTGGAGAAATCCAGGTTTTTTTGTTAAACTAGCCTTATGTTTCAAACAGTCGAACCACATCCTGATTTTTCCAAAATGGAAGAAGAAATTCTGAGGTTTTGGGAAGAACAGAAAATTTTTACAAAAACTTTGACCGCCACGGAAAAAGGCAAGCCCTTTACTTTTTATGACGGGCCGCCTTTTGCCACCGGCCTGCCCCACTATGGGCATATTCTCGCTTCGACCATCAAAGACCTGGTGCCGCGGTATCAGACCATGAACGGTCGGTTTGTGAGGCGGCGGTGGGGCTGGGATTGCCACGGTTTGCCGATTGAGGAGATTGTCGAGCGCAAGCTGAAGATTTCCGGGAAGAAACAAATCGAGGCGATTGGGATCAAAAAATTTAACGAAACATGCCGCAGCATGGTCCTGGAGTTTGTCGAAGAGTGGGGGAAGATGGTGCGGCGCATGGGGCGGTGGGTGGATTTTGAGAACTCCTACAAGACCATGGACCGGGACTATATGGAATCAGTGTGGTGGGGGTTCAAGCAGATTTACGAAAAGGACTTGGTCTACGAGGGGCGTAAAGTTTTGTTGTATTGCCCGCGCTGCGAAACGCCGGTGTCAAACTTTGAGGTGGCCATGGACAACAGCTACCAGGACGTGACCGAAGAGGCGGTGACAGTGAAGTTCAAAGTAAAAGACCAAGAGAATACCTATCTGCTGGCTTGGACGACTACACCATGGACACTACCGGGGAACGTAGGACTGGCTGTGGGCAAAAATATTGTTTATGTAAAAATTGAAGTTTTCGATTTTTCTCCCAAAAAAGCTGAGTTTAAAGGAACCGTGCTTGAGGGAACAGAACCGACAATTGTTAAAATGTTGAAAAATTATTTTATTCTCGCCAAAGAGCGACTTTCAGTGGTTGAGAATAAATATAAAATTATTAAAGAAATAAATAGTAAAGATTTAGTTGGTTGGGAATATGAGCCGCTCTTTGTTGTGCCGGAAATGAAGTCAGAAAAGTCATACAAAGTTTATGCTGCGGATTTTGTGAACACTGAAGAGGGGACAGGCATCGTTCATACGGCTGTGGTTTATGGTGAGGACGATTACAATTTAGGCCTCAAAGAAGGCTTGCCAGTGGTGCCTCTTCTGGATGAAAAAGGGGTTTTCAATGACCAAGCGCCTGAGCTCGTACGGGGCAAATATTTCAAGGACTCGGAACAGGCAATCAGAGACGATTTGGCGAAACGGGGCCTCCTTTTCAAAACGGAAATGCACCAGCACTCGTATCCGCATTGCTGGCGCTGCGGCACAATGCTGTATTACAACGCGATTCCAGCCTGGTTTATCAATATTCAAAAGATTAAGAAGAAACTTCTGGCCTCGAATAAAAAAGAAATCAATTGGTTTCCCGAGCACTTGAAGTTTGGCCGCTACGCCAAGAGCGTCGAAGCGGCTCCCGACTGGAACATCTCCCGCAATCGTTATTGGGGCAATCCGATCCCAGTGTGGAAATGCGACAAATGCGGGCAAGTCACAGTCATCGGTAGCATCAAAGAGTTGAAAGCCGCCGCCATCTCGGGATTTAGTGATGATTTGGATTTGCACCGGCCGTATATTGATGAAGTCGTGGTAAAATGCGCGCACTGCGGCAATCCGGCGCACCGCACCCCCGAGATTTTTGATTCCTGGGTGGAGGCGGCCTCGATGCCGTTTGCCGAGTATCATTATCCTTTTGAAAACAAGGCGGTTTTTGAGTCCCGGTTTCCCGCGCAGTTCGTGGCCGAATACATCGCTCAGACTAGAGCGTGGTTTTACGTGATGCACGTGGTCTCCGAGGTTTTGTTTGAAAGAGCGCCTTTTGAGAACGTAGTCACCACAGGCACAATTCTCGCTGAAGACGGGTCCAAGATGAGCAAGTCCAAAAACAATTATCCGGATCCGTGGCTGGTCATAGAAAAATACGGAGTAGACAGTTTGCGCTTTTATTTGATGAGTTCGGCGGTGATGCAGGCGGACAATCTCAATTTCAATGAAGGGGACCTAGCCAGCGTCAATCGGAAAGTTTTTCGTATCCTTTGGAATGTCTACAATTATTTCGTGACTTATGCCAACGAAGCGCAGTGGCAGTTCGATCCGAAATTTTCTCCCGCAGAAAGCAAAAAATCAAAAAATTTGCTCGATCAGTGGATCAACATCAGGCTGCAGGAGCTCATAAATAATGCTTCAGACTATTATGACCGGTATGATATGGTCCGGGTTACGCGCGAACTGGAAAAATTCATCGACGACGACCTGTCCACATGGTATCTGCGGCGCAGCCGGGGGAGACAGGACAACGCTTTTTTTGCGACCTTTTATCGCGCGCTCATCTATGTGAGTAAACTTTTGGCACCAGTGGCGCCTTATACCGCCGAACATATTTATCAAAATCTCCACCACCCGGACTATCCTGAATCAGTCCATTTGGACAAGTGGCCGGAAGCAAAAAAGCTGACCGTCCACCAGGACGAGGTCCTAAAAAATATGTCCCTCGCCCGAGCGGAACTCGAAAAGGTCCATGCCGAACGCGCGAAGGCAGGCATACCGCTGCGCCAGCCGCTTTCAATCCTTGGCACCATGGTCAGAGTTATTGTCGAGGATCCGGATTTGAAGGCAATCGTCCAGGAGGAAGCCAACGTGCGCGAAGTAAGGTTCGATACAGCTTTTAATTTGAATACAGAGATTTCCGATGAGCTAAAAATTGCCGGCCTCACCCGCGTACTGGAGCGGCAAATCAATCAACTTCGTAAAGAAGCAGGCCTCAAGATTGGCCAAAGGGTTGATTTAGCATACCGTACGGATTCTGCTAAAATAAAAGAAGCTTTGACCCAGATTGACCGCAAGAAGACTTATATTGAAAATCTCACAGCAGAGGGTTTCCCCGGAGAGGCTGATTTCGAGAAAGAGGTTGTGATTGAAGGAGACAAGGTTGGTTTTCAAATCAAAGTGAGAAACCAAAAATTTTAGCATCCTGCTATGTATCAAAAATACACCGGAGTAATTTTGAAAAAATACCCGCTGGGCGAAGCGGATGATTTGTTGACCATTTACACGAGGGAAGCCGGCAAGCTGAGGGTAAAGGCAGTGGGCAGTCGCAAGATCCGCAGCCGCCTGGCCGGAATTTTGCAAAGCCTCAATGAAATCGATTTTGAAACGGCTGGGCGTCATTCTTCCCGGCGAAGCCCCGGCCGGGACGGTTTGCCAGTCTTGATTTCTGCGAGAGCCCGCGCCATTAACAGTTACTTGCGGGAAAATCTAAAAAAGTTCGCTTACGCGCTTGTCGGCATCGAGACCCTCTACCGCCTCGCTTCCGATTATCAGGAAAACGGCGAGGCGTATGCTGGCTTGGTCCAGTTTTTGCAAGATTTGGGAGAAGTACAGGAAGAAAAATTGTCAGTCCGGCGTTTTCAGCTGCATCTTTTGCAGATCTCCGGGTTCCGCTTGCCGGTGGAGCAGTGCCTGAATTGCGGCGTCCGGTTTCCCGACAGCGGCAGTGCTTATTTCGCTTCAGAGAAAGGCGGTTTCTTTTGTCCCAGCTGCAGCCACCGCGAGAAAATCGAAGTCCTGCTCAACGCCGAAAGTATCGGACAGCTACAGGATTTGGGAGCAGGCCGAATGGTGAAGGAACTAAATCCGGAAACAGAGCTGACCATCGAGGGATTTCTGAACTACGTTTTGGAGCGAGAGATAAAGTCTAACGGTTTTTTGAGAACTCTAAACCAAGAAGCCTAGGTTTTTTTAAATTTTTTTTATGGCTGACATACCAGAACCAATGCAAACTCCGCCCACCTCAGGTCCGGCGGGCAAAATATCAGGGCTTTTTAGCCGGTTCAACAAACCGCTTTGGTTAACTTTGATAATTTTGGCCGCGCTGACTTTGGTGTCGGTTGTTTATGTTTTGTTTTTCCGCGGGATAGGAATGAAACAAAGTTATAAGGGCGACCTGAAAGTCTCCGTCCAAGCTCCCGATTCTTCCCCAACCGGTTCGGAACTGACTTATGGCGTTGATATCGAGAATCTGACAAACGTGAAAATGACCAATGTGACCTTGGAAGTTGTGTATCCGTCCGGTTTCACTTTTGTGAATTCGACTCCTGATCCGCAGGAAAGCTCGGCCCGGACTTTTGTCTTTCCTGACCTCGCGTCCCAGGGCAAGCAGCATTTGGCGATTGTGGGCAGGCTCGACGGCTCGGTCCAGGAAATCAAGACCCTGACCGTAAAACTCCATTACATACCTGTAAATTTTCGTTCTTCATTTGAGACAGACGCGAGCGCCACGACTGTCATCGCGGCCCCGGCTCTGGCGATGCACCTCGCCGCGCCCGCCCAGTTCATCACAGGTGAGCTGATCAATTACCAATTGCAAGTTACTAACGTAGCTACTCATCCTTTCTCCGGCGTAGGCTTGAAACTCTCTTACCCGGAAAAATTCCAGTTTAACAAAGCTGACAATCTCCAGCCAAACCAGACCTCAGACCGGGGGAGCGAATGGGATATCAGCAACATTGATATCGGCCAGTCACTCAATTTTTCCGTGTTGGGACGTTTATCCCAGGAGCCGGGCAAAGAAGCTGCGGTCCAGGCGGAAATTTTTCTGAAAAGTCCGGACGGGAACGTGGTTTCCGCGGGACAGATTTCCGCGGTCACGCAGATGTTGCCGTCGCCTCTGATCCTGACCCAAAGGCTTATCAAGCCCCCGGATGTTTTTTTGCAGGGCCAAGATTTGAATTATGAGGTTGATTATCAGAATGTCAGCCAAGTGGGACTGACCAACGTCGTCGTCCAACTGGATTTTGATACACAGGTGTTCGATTATACCAAACTCCGCATAGAGAAAGGCCAGCTGAAAAACAATACCATTGTCTGGACCCCTGCCCAGCTTCCCGAGCTCCTGGCCATGCAGCCGAATCAGCAAGGGCAGTTCCAATTTAGCATCGCCTTGAAGGCCAACCTGGCCGGTAGTAGTGTAAAAAATTCCACCCTGCGCACGCGGCTACAATATACTTCGCAGGAACTCTCCGAGCCGATTTTCGGCAACACTCTGGAGTATAAAGTCCAGAGCGAAATGCAGGTTGTGGCGAGCGCGAAGCTTATTTCCGGAGCAAACCCGCCGGTGGTGGGCCTCCCCACGACTTATCAGATCGATTTGACCGTGACCAACGGAGTGAACGACGTCAGTCAGGCGATTCTCTTGGCAACGATCCCGCGGACAGAGGCGCAGTTTTCTGTGGCTGCAGTCAATCCGCCGGAGGAGCAGGCCAACGTACAATTTGTCCCAGTGTCAGGGAGCTTGCGCTGGCAGCTCGGGGAAATTTTTGCACTGACCGGATCGTTTCATGATCCGCGGAAATTGTCCTTTCCCTTGACCGTCACGCCGACCGCCAGCGATAATCTCAACAGGCTGACTTTGCTGCAAGGAATTCAGGCCAGCGGGACTGACAATTTTACCAGCAATGACCTCAAGTCAAATCAAATAGACTCTTTGGTTACCAGTAACCAATAGGCAAACAAAAACCCCTCCGTTTCGGAGGGTTTTTTTATGGATGGAGGTAGTTTAGAGGATTTACCGCCTGGCCGTTGAATCTGAGCTCGAAGTGCAGATGCGGACCAGTCGAGTGTCCGGTCGAACCGGAAATCATAATTTCCTGGCCTTGTTTGACATGCTCGCCGGCAGTGACCAGCAATTTTGAACCGTGTCCGTAACGGGTGGTCACTCCATTGCCGTGGTTCAAAAGTATGGTATTGCCGTAGCCGCCTTGCCACCCGGCGATTTCCACTACTCCGTCCGCCGCGGCCACAATCGCGCAATTTTTGCATGGAATATCTACGGCAGGGTGGCCACTCCAAAAACCCTGGCTCAATTTGGTCGCCCCCGGCTCCGGCCAGACAAAGCCGCTGCTGGCGCCCCTGTAGTCAGCGGGGACGGCTACTTTTTTGTAGTCTTCTCTGGTCAACCCGGCTAGATATTGTTGACGTTGGGGTGAGGGCGGATTTTGTTTCGTGCCATTCGGAATGATTAGTTGATCACCGGGCTGGATATAATCTGCGATTTCGATGTCATTGTAATCCAGGATTTCGGCAGGGTCGACGCCATATTTTTTGGCAATGCTATAAACCGTTTCCCCTTTTAGTACAGTATGTGCAATCCCGGACACCGGCAGGATTTTCAGTTCTTGGCCGGGTTTCAGGGAGCTGGTCGTAGAGATATTATTTTCCCAAGCAATGGTATCTATGGTGACGCCATAGGCTGAAGCAATGCGCGTCAGGGTATCACCGCCGCGGACTTGATAGACCTCGATGTCTCTCTTCACCTGCAGGCCGTCGCTGGAGGCGGGATTGGGTTTGATCATAGTGGAACCGGACAGCATCGGCAGAGGAACTGCCGGCGCTGGATCGGTTTTTTGTACGGTCGACGCGCCCAGCACTTCCGGGCCTGTGGGCAGGCTGGTCGTGCTGGCCAGTTTCAAGCTCACCGTTTCGTAGGCGTTCAGTAATTTTCCGTTGAGGTTCGAGTGGGTTTTGAGGTAAACAAAAAACAAACTCCGGTTGAGAACCGCGGCAGTCTTGGCAGAGTTTGTTCGAAGGTAAAGATTAGTGCCGGCCGTGAAACCTGTAATCACAATCAAAAGGAGTTCGACTGCAAAATATGTGTGCAGGTTGCGGGCTTTGATTTTACTGAAAATACGGCTGAATCTAGCCATTGGTCAGGTTAGTAATCAGGGGTTATCGCTTCATTTACGATAATAGTGAATTTATCACAAATCGACTCTTGCGGTCAAGGGGATAAGGTCTTGCCAAAAGTTCAAATTTCAGGGTTTTTTTGGCTTATTTAAGGCAAAATTTTGTCAAACCGAAGTGTCCACACCAATGGTTTTTTGGCTTAGGCTAGGGCTTTTCGCCAAAAAAGAAAAATCATTTTTTTAAAACAAATTTTACCGAGGTTTGGCAAGCTTTATCTGGTTTTTTTCCAAGACGTCCAGAGACTCAAGAACCTATCAAAAATCAAGGTGACAATCTCGGCTAAAACCGGTATGTTTAGTTCATGAAAGATTTTTTAGCGGGGTTGAATGAGGAGCAGCGTGTGGCTGTGACCGCTCCTCTGGGTTCGGTTTTGGTTTTGGCCGGAGCCGGTTCAGGCAAGACCCGGGTTTTGACTTTCCGGATCGCTTATTTGTTGGGGCAAAAAACGTTTCGTCCCGCTGATATCCTGGCTTTGACTTTTACCAACAAAGCCGCTGGCGAAATGCGCGAGCGGATAGAAAAACTTTTGGGCGGTTCGATCGCCGGCAAACGAAGCGGACCCTCTGTACCCGTCTTGACCATGGGAACGTTTCACTCAGTGTGTGCCAGATTGTTGCGCGTGGAGATAGAAAAACTCAATCGCGGCTATGACCACAACTTTGTGATTTATGATACGGATGACGCGCTGCGACTCTTGAAGCAAATCACCTTGGAGCTCGGGATCAGCGAGCGGATCCGTCCGCAGGTTTTGGCTTATTACATCAGTGCAGCCAAAAATCGTCTGACCAGTCCCGCCGGCCTGGCCTTAGAAAGCTCCTTTGTCGCAGAAACTCTGGAGCAAGTCTATGAACTTTATGAAAAAAATCTGCAGAAGCATAATGCCCTGGATTTTGACGATCTGTTGCGCTTGACCTGTGAATTGTTCATGACCCACCCGGCTGTTTTAGCTAAGTATCGAAAACGGTTCAAATACGTTTTGGTGGACGAATATCAGGATACCAACCACGCCCAGTACATGTTTTTGAAGTTTTTGGTGGAAGAGCACCAGAACCTGTTCGTGGTGGGCGATGACGCGCAGAGTATTTACGGGTTTCGCGGGGCCAATATGCAGAACATTCTGGATTTTCAAAAAGACTACCCCAAGGCCACAGTTGTAATGCTGCAGCAGAATTACCGTTCCACGCAAACCATTTTGGATGCCGCGGCGGAGGTCATCAAGCTCAACCCGACCCAGTATGAAAAAAAACTCTGGACCGAAAACAGCGCCGGGAGCAAGATTAATCTCTATGAGGCGGCAGACGAGCTCGACGAAAGCAGTTTCGTGCTCAGGCAGATTCTGCGCAGTGTCCCATACGCCAATGGTCAGGCTCTAGCTGAGGCAGAGGCCGAGCTGGTGTACGAGCCGGAAGCCACCCCGATCCTCGACCGATTTTTCAAAGCCGAGCGGCGACCAGCAGTGCCACGCGTGTCTACCCTGGAGATGCCTGCGGATCTCGGGCAAAACGTCGTCCTTTACCGGACCCACGCGCAAAGTCGTCCTTTGGAAGAAGTTTTTTTGACCGCTGGCGTACCTTATCAGATCATCGGCGGCATCAAATTTTACGAACGCAAAGAAATCAAAGACGTCATTTCCTATCTGCGCTTGCTGTTGAATCCGCGCGATCTGGTCAGCTTGGCCCGGATCATCAACCTTCCCGCGCGCGGGATCGGTCCGGCGAATCTCAAAACCCTGACCAAAGCGTTTTCTGCATACGAACATAATTACACCAGACTTTTACGCAATGTTGACGAGCTGTCTCTCCAGCCCAAGGCCTTAGCCGGGGCCAGAGATTTTTTGTCACTTTATGTGGTCGCCAAAAAGTTAGCCAAAACCAAGACTCTGCCGGAAGTGATGCATTTGATGCTCAATCGCTCCGGCTACAAAGACCAGCTCCTCGACGGCTCTACAGAAGGCGAAGCCCGCTGGGAAAATATCGAAGAACTGTTCAATGTTGCTGTCCGCTACAAACACCTGCCGTGGGCCGAGGGCTTGCAGGCTTTTCTGCAGGAAGTGGCTCTGATGACTGACCTCGACAGCATGGAGGAACAGGGCAACAAGCTGACCTTGATGACCCTGCACTCAGCCAAAGGCCTGGAGTTTGAGAATGTCTTCATGGTCGGGCTGGAAGAGGGATTGCTGCCTCATTCCCGCGCTCTGTTGTCGCCGCAGGAAATCGCCGAGGAAGTGAGGCTCGCTTATGTCGGCATCACCAGAGCGAAGCAAAATCTCTATTTGAGTTATGCCAGACAACGGCAGACCTTCGGCGAGACCAAGCGGGCCATCCCGTCTCGTATCCTCAAAGCCATACCGAAAAAGCTGATCAACAAGATTCCCAATTTTTCCATTCAAGAAAATTAGATGCGCCGTCCGATTATTTTTACCCTGATTTTATTTGTCGGCATTGCCTTGGGGTTTTTTTTCCGCGAGCTTTTACCGGGGAAGCCTGTGGGCGCCAAGGTGGTCAGGATTGAGAGTCGGGGCTTGAGTTACCATTTGGCGACCAAAGCGAAAACAGTCGGGGAGGCGCTGGCTGCGGAAAATTTCCAAACGCAGGACAGCCGCATTGTTCCCGATCCCAGCGCATCCCTGACTGGCGGCATGACCATTGAGGTCGCCAAAGCCTTGACTGTCAATCTAGTGGATGGCGGCAACCGCAGTCAGGTCGTCACCCACGCCGCCACGGTTGGGGATTTTTTGTTCGAACAAAAAATCGCACTGGCCGCCACTGACCGGGTCACCCCGGATTTTTCGCAATTTTTGGGCGAGGGCATGACTGTCACGATTGACCGGATTGTGGATCTAGAAGTTGTTGAGGCTCATGATATTCCTTTTGAAATTATCCGGCGCGACGATCCCCTCGTCTTTTACGGTCAAGCAAAAATCCTGACCCCGGGTATATTAGGCCAAAAGGAGCAGACCTTTTTGATTACCTATAAAAACGGGGTCGAAATCAAGCGGAAATTGGAGAAAGCCAAGGTTTTGGAAAAACCTCATTCGGAAATTCGCGATTTTGGCACCAAAATCATGGTCCAAGAAACCCGGGACGGGCGCGCCAGTTGGTATGCGTTTCGCGGCTGCATGTGCGCGGCGCACCCGTTTTACGCGAAAGGGCGATTCGTGCGCGTCACTTCAGAAGCCACGGGCAAAAGCATTATTGTTGAGATCAATGACCTTGGGCCGGACCTCGGCATTCATCCCGACCGCATCATTGATCTCGATTCCGTGGCTTTCAAACAACTAGCCCCGCTGAATTCCGGTACACTGGGAGTCAGGGTGGAGCTTCTCCAAGATGGAAATTAGAGAATTGCAAAAACAGTTGGCCCAATTCCGCATCCGGCCCGATAAACGGCTGGGGCAGAATTTTTTGCTCTCCGACGAGGTACTCGAGCAAATCGTCAGCGCCGCGGACCTGGGCATCACTGACGAAGTTTTGGAGATCGGTCCGGGTTTGGGATTTTTGACCAGACGCCTGGCGGACAAAGTGTCTCGCGTTTACGCGGTGGAAAAGGACCGCCACCTGGCCCTGGCCCTGCGAAAAATTTTCAGAAAAAACCGCACGGTCACAGTCATCCAGGATGACGGTTTGTTTTTTGTGCCAGGAAGCGTCGGACTGAAACCCTGGCAATACAAACTGGTCGCCAACCTGCCCTATTACATCACCGGCAAGATTTTGCAGGTTTTTTTGACCGCGCCAACCAAACCATCCCTAATGGTGCTGATGGTCCAAAAAGAAGTAGGGGAGCGGCTGACCGCCCAGCCAGGGCAGATGTCTTTGCTGTCAGTCTCTGCCCAGTTTTATTCAAACCCGGAAATCATTGGTTTTGTGCCAAAGCAAAATTTTTATCCGCAACCCGAGGTGGACAGCGCGATTGTGCGGCTCCAGGTTTTGCCGCAGCCGCGGCTGCCGGTTGATGAGGCGAAGTTTTTTCAGCTGGTGAAAATCAGCTTTGCCAACAAACGCAAACAACTGCACAACAATCTGATGAGCGTGCCCTTGGGTGACGCTGGTTCGCCGGCGCGGCCTGACTTCAAGCAGATCTTGGCAGATTTGGGTCTCAGCGCCACCGTAAGGCCCCAAGAACTCTCGGTGGAAGATTGGGGACGGCTCTATGCTAGACTGTTTCCCGCACAAACCGAATAATCCGGGCAGTAGATATCAGAAGGAAAAAAATCCGCAATCACCTGTGGTTTGGGCCTTGCGGAAGTTTGGCTCCGTTTAGCACCCCTCCGGTTGACACGAGGGGTTCTTTTATGCTATAATGGTTATAGAAAAATCCAGTATAGGAAACAAAAAGGAAAACAAAAAAACAAAAGAATAAGCCCAAATGGCGTCTTTAATGCATGACTTTTTGGAGAGTCAGCGGCTAGCCCACCGATTCCGTAAATTCGTTTTACCATCGGTCATTTTGCTTGCGGTAGTGGTGGCTGGGGCCGCTGGTTTTTATTTTTACCAGAAACACCAATCCAACCCGGCTCCTACGGCCAAAGCCAGCACCAGCCAAGTGGCGGGAGCGCAAGCGACTACTGCTGCAGCGCAGCAGCTACCCCAGGATTGGGTCTTGAAGTATTTTCATACTGCAAACGAAAATGATCCCAAAGTCGGCGGTGCGGCCGGTGATCCGGATCATGATTTTTTGTCGAATTATCAAGAATATATTTACGGGACTGATCCGACCAAAGCCGATACTGATGGGGACGGGTCAGTGGATGGAGCAGAGGTGGCGCTAGGACGTAGTCCCCTCGGCAGTGGTGATTTGGTGTTAACCAATCAGGAGACCAACTATCTCCAGGACCTGGTAAATTCAAATCAAGATTATGCGAAGTTTTCTCAGGATAATATCCAAAAACAGTTGACACAGACGTTTCAACCGGACAGAGCCGTAGTCATGGATTTTCCCCAAGATTCGGAAATCGTCATAATTAATCAAAACGATCAAGCCGCCTTGGAAAGCTACTACAATAGCATGAAAGCTTTGACTGTTGTCGATCCTAGCGATCTAGTCAAGATGCAAAACGGATTGCTCGGACTCTCGCAAGACGATTTGAATAATTACATCACCAAATTACAAATCACTGTCAGTTTGCTGGAAAAAGTACCAGTGCCGTCGGGGGTCGTCAACATCCAAAAATTAAAGATAGCGGAGTTGCGCGCGGGGATACGAATGTTCGAGCTGGTTCGCGACGAATACCAAAACGGGACACCTGCCCCAACTTTTTGGTCGGATTTGTTTTACCAAACAGTGATTGCCCAAAACTCCGCAGCTTTACAAGTGGTGGGATGGCAGCAGGTCGGTCAGCTGCTTCGGGATAAAGGCGGGATATAAAAAGATGTCCTTACCAAAGAAGAGCCAAAACAGGAACAACAAAAAAATTTATATGGCAGTAGCTTTGATTACCTTGACGGTAGCAGCTTATTTTTTTGTTCTGCAAATACATCCCGCAGAAGCTTTCCTTTCGAGCACGGCGTGTCCGCCAATACTTCCGCCCCCGTTCAGCTGTTACGGCGGTCCCATAGTCGGCATTATCCCCCCGTGGATCCCGCTCATTCCCAATCCTTTTGAATGTCTGGGGCCGCAGTATATCATTGGGCCGCCCCGGCCGGCGATAGTGGCTTTTATTCCAGGAATTTCCCGGCTTTACGCTCGTTTTGCTCTTCGTGAGGGCGCAAACGTTTTGGGCAATGCCCTACCGGCGATTCCTTTTATTTGCGGGACCGCGGACATCATTATGAAAATCGGGACTAGTTTTTAGGCAACCCTCCAGTTTATGAAACAAAAATTTCACTTAAAATTTACAGCCTCCCTCCTGCTTTTGACCTTAGCGATCAGCCTCGTCTTGGGGCTTTTCGGTGACGTACAACCTGCAAGCGCTCTTTTGGATGTGCCGGTGACAGGCGACGGCGGAGCTTTTGACCGCGTTGATAGCATTGGGAGCATTGATACGAGCGGTTATGACCAGGGTCAGCTTCAAAATGAGATCACTCAGACTGCTGCTTCCTCAGCTATGAACGACGCGTTCCAGGCCATGGATGGTCAATTTACTAGCAGCGTCGAAACTGACCTCGGAATAGGAAATCCTGCGTATTATGAAGACGCGCTGGTTGAGGGTAAATTCATCCCCGACCTTTACTCTAAATACAATGGGAGCGATTCTGTTCCTATTGGATGCAAAGGCCTGGGAGTCGATTGTATAGCAGCCACTGAGATGAGTTTGCCTATGAATAATATGACTACAGCCCAGCTCCAGCAGTTAGCTTCTTTGCAAGGTGCCACGGCGGCAAATTCTCCGGCAGCTAGTACTCAGTTGACCCAGGATATCCAAAGAATTGTGGTAGGTGCATCTTCGCTGTTTCAACCCTCTATCGCCTGCGGCGGCATAGATGCCAATGCTTTGGATAAAGCCGCCAGTTATCTCGCTGCCAGCACTGCCGGAGTGGTGGCCAACCAGATTGATCCTGGCAGCGGAATGAAGTTTTACCAGGATATGAGCAAATTGGGCAGCCCATACGCCACGAACCCTTTTTGGAAACTCCAGTTGCAGGACACTGCCATGCTCAACCAGTCCAATGCTCGCGGCGCAGCTGCCAACGAAATCAATTCCCCTGGTCTGAAGGCGACTCAAGCCACGAGCACAGCCGCCACTCAATATAGTCAAATCCAGCGGACTTTATCGTTGGTTAAAAACGGGGAAGATAGCAGTGGTCAGGCCCTGTTCAATGTTGCGATCAATGCGGTCAACGGGACCTACAATACCGCGACTTTTAGAAATTTCCTCATTCAATTGGTTTCCAACGAGCTGGCTAGAATCGCAGCTACGCAAATCAGCAAATTCGTGGGCTGGATTGCCAGCTTCATCGGCTCTGGGGTTGGCCTTGCGCAAAAAGACCAGTTTAGACTCTTGGCAGAAAATAGCGCCCGGACTATCGCTCAGGGCTTGATCCAGCATTTCGCAGTCAATTTATTTACTAGACTCAGTCAAAAGATTTTCCAGGGGCAGATTCTAGCTGAGAGTACGCGCTGCCGCCAGCCGAAGACGCTAGCTAATTTTACCCCCGCGGCCACGACTTTCACTGCTGCGGCCAATACGCCTATTCAAGCCTTTGGCGACACGGGTCCTACGCCGCCAACGCCTCCTCCAGGCGGGCCGCCGAGCAGTATAATTTTTAACGCGCCAGCGAGCATCAACGCGGGTGGCACTGTGGTGCTCACTTGGGATGCCAGTGCCGCGCCCGCAGGCTCTACAGTCACTCTCACTGGCGGCGCCTTGAGTGGCGCGGTTCCGCTGGTCGGCTCGCGCAATGATACGCCGAGTGTCACCACGACCTATACCCTGACCGTGACTGGGCCAGGCTTCAATCAGACTGTGCAGCGTACAGTCGTGGTCACTGCCGGGGGAGCGAGTGCTGTGACCTTTGACGTGCAGCCGCGCTCTGTGGTTGCCGGCGACACAGTCACTATCACCTGGGACGCTTCCGCCATCCCGAACGCGCAAGTGGAAATCTTCCCACTCTCTACATCCCTCCTACCAGTTTCAGGTGCGCAGGATTTCACAATCAACGCCACGACTGTTTTCGTTTTTACAGTTGTCGACCCGTCGGGTGCAAATCCTGACATCGCCCGCACCATTACTGTCACAGTAACGACTGGCGGAGGTTGCGGTGCAGTGATCTGTGTCCTCGGCGCTCAAACCACTAATCCGCAGTTTGGGGTGAGGGAATAAGTTTATGTTAATGAAGGTCGCAAGAAAAGTTTTTATGAGTAAAGTAGGTATTTTTGCAATATCTATATTATTTTTGTCAGTTTTGTTTCCTCTTGGCGCGCAGGCCGCTACATTTCAGGCAACTCAAGTCAGCTGGTCAGTACACACCAATGCTACGATTTATCGGGTGGTGGTCGGTGGATCGGCCACGATCCAAGTTCAGGCGCAAAGTACCCCAGCTCTCGCCGTCGGAGACATAATCGTGACTCCCGGAGGTTCCAACAGAACGATTGCCGCATTTTACGCGGCATATTTTGGTGCGGGGTGTAGCTTATCATGCGCAGCTGAAGATGAGAGTTCCCACGTTTCTAATGACCCGTTCAGCGTGACCGTGACTACCGATCCTTTCTACAATCCGCCTATTCCAGCTGGCCAAACCATGGCGACCAGAATCATCCAAGTTTTTCCAGCGGTGGATGTCTCATTTGCGGGAGACGGCAATTTTTTTCAAAATGCGGCGCAGATAACTTTGCAAATCTTCAGCGACCAAACTGCACTCAATCAAGCCGCGCAAGCCGCTTGTACGGCCAACCCGAATCAGGTCGGTTGCAATCCCGATGGGACGGTCAGCAATTCAAGTGTCGGCGGTGCGGCTACTGCGGCAACCACTGGTATATCAAATCCCCCCGGGGTGGGGGATGGACTTCTCGGCATTCTTATTAGCATAGTCAACATTGTACTCGGGGTAATCATCGCGATTTTACGTTTCCTGGTGTGGCTCATCGGCACTGTCATTGCCGTGCCTTTGCTTGAGTCGACCCTGCAGTTGCAGGCTGGTAATCTGGCGGGCGGGGTGATTTTGACTGGCTGGACTCTGGTGCGGGATGTGGTCAATATGTTCTTCATCCTATTTCTGATTATTATTGGCCTCGGTACTATCCTGAAAATCGAGAGCTACAATTACAAAAAGCTCCTGGTCAATCTGATTATGATGGCGCTTTTGGTCAATTTCAGCCTACTCATCGGGCGCATTATTATCCAGATTGCTGACACGGCTCAGTTCACTTTTCTGCCTTTGGGCACAGGCATAACAGGAGTGAGGGCCCTGTTTCAAAATTTGGTGACCGGGCCAAAGGAATTTACTGATCCTATCATGATTTTAACCACGGATAAAAATGTGGCGATGGCCTCGACCTTTACAATGCTTTTTCAGTTTATATTTGAAGCCTCGGTGATCGTGACTTTTTTGGCCATGGCTGTTTTGATGCTCATCAGGACAGTAATGCTCTGGATTTTGCTCATCCTCTCGCCTGTGGCGTATGCTTTCTACGTTTTGCCAGCCACAGCCAGCATTGCCAAGAAATGGTGGTCAGAGTTTATCAAATACGCCCTATTTGCTCCAATTTTTGCTTTCTTTTTGCGGCTCACATTTGTCCTCTATGACCAAGGCCTCAATATTTTTCCTACGACAGCAGCCTCCTTTGCCGGTCGTCCACCCAATTTGATAGGGGCAATAGACGCGCTTTCTCAGCTACCCGGGGGATTTAATTTCACTCAGGCTTTACAGCTGCTTTTGATCTACATAGTGGTGCTGGCGTTTCTCTGGGCTGGCATGATTGTGGCCAAAAGCATGGGAGTAATGGGAGCGAGTGGGATCATGAGCATTGGGGAGCGGGGCTTGCGGAGCGGATTTGGATTGAAGCAAATCGGTGGCGGTGCTACAGGTCTGGTGGCGCGAACATATTCGGGTTGGGTTGGGCGAAAAATTGGCGCGGCTAGTCAGAAGGGAGAACAAGCAGCGAAGGAGGCTCAAAAGGCAGAGCGCCGGGCAGCCGTACTCCGTGCCGGCGGAAAAATTGTCGAAGCGAAACAGGCCGAGGCACAGGCGACCGCCGCCAGATCTAGACAGCGAGCGGCTTCACTATCCAGCGGTGGGTGGCGGGCTTTGTCCCTTTTGAATCCGCATGTTGTCAAAGAGGCATGGAAGAAGCGACGGGAAGAAAAAGAATTGCGTGCTTATGGACCGGCAGTTGGCCATATGCAAGACACTTTCAATCGGATTATGCCGACCGAGTTTCTGAAGTGGAACCGGATGTTGGCTGGTCAATTTGGCAAAAAAACCCCACACGGTCTTGTAGGGGAACGTGCTGTGGTTGCCAAAGAAGCTGAAGAGCTTCTCAAGGGTATTCGGACTAGAGAGGATGCGGCAAGAGTCGCGGGCGACGCGTTTAAATCAGGGGATCATGATGAAATCATGGCTGCCCTGAAAGTCTTGCAGCATGGGAATTGGCAGGATGATTATATGAACCTCGAGGGTAAAACATTCAGCCCCCTGAAGTATCTGGATCATATTACCGAACAGATGAAAAAGTCAGGATTTTCTAAAGAGGAAATTACAACAATTTTGGATGACCTGAAAGAAACTGGCGAGCAAACAGGTCGGATTCGTGCTTATGGTTATACCACAGAAGATCCTGACGGCCATATTCGGGCTGCCAATGATCTGTCTTTTTATCAACAACTGAGAGGTGACGATTTGGCTAAAGTATTCGAGAACCAGGCGGAAAAATTCAAGTTGGCTTTTGACGAAAGCGGAGTGGATGAGTTTGGTAAACAGGCGCGAAGCTTTGAAAATGCGGCGGCCCAAGCCAGAGCGGGGCAGTCTTTTGACCAAATTTCTACAGTTAAATATATTCCAGATGCGGAGGTGCAGGACGAGAATTCAGAATACCATGGTCGTACGGATGTGACGATTCGAGATGCCATGGTTGCGCGAAGGTTTATGGACGAAGCACATATCAAACTCCAGCGCGGTAATGCCGGGGTGCATGCCAGAAACATCGAAGCCGCAATCATCGTTGACCAGGATCCGGAAAAAGGCTGGACAAACCAGAATGCTTTGGGAAAAATGATGGCACACGAAATCGGACCGAATATTATCGAGTCAATCACCGGTCGTATTCACGAGAGTCAAGGTCGCTTGCTCTACGCTTTTGGCGCGCTCCGAGACAAACAGACTGGTAAATGGACGCCCCCAGATATTAATATTGGGAGTAGAACAGATGTGCAAATCCATGGTATGGCGAGGAACCCAGAAGAGGAGCAAGTCTTAAAGGATCAGCGTGATGCTCATCGCACCGCTTGGAACAAAATCATGGACACCCAGAAACTTAACGAAAAGATGTTTAACGCCATTATTGGAAGTCAAAAACTGTTTACTGAAGAACAGCGCGATTATTTTAAACAACAATTTAATACTTATGCAACAAACAACCCGAATGAGAGACTTCAACAAATTCCTTAAATAAAACAAAAAACATCTTAAGGAATGAGTATATATATGGATATAAAAGACGAAAAAAAAATTCCTATTTCAGCAGCCCCCCCAAATCAGGTAACTAGCCCAGAACAGATAGTTAGCATTACTTGGGATAATTTTAGCGTGCTTCAACCAGAATGGTTGGAAGATGAGAATATCTTGTATCAACTGAAGCTTTTTGTGCAGGACATATCGGATAGTGGCGACGCATCTGATGCAAGTCAGGCTTTCGTGCTTTTGCATCAACTTTTGCAAAAATTGCCGCTCCTGGTGCAGAATCACCCCGATGTTTATCGGGAATATCTTCGATTGCTGACTGTTTTAAAGGCTTGTTTTTTGTCCTTGATGCCGGATGGGGACATTCATAATTTTCTCCGAGATGAGTTGACTCTGTCTTTGGAAGTCCAGGATTTTGACATTAAGGACAAGCTGAATGATTTATTGCTGGTCTATAGACAATTTCCAGACGTACAAGCAAATTTTGCACAGGAACTATTGAAGCCAATTGAAGAAAACCAAGAATATTTAGGCACTGATCCAATTGTCATCCGCGGTCATGACGATGAACAATTGCCCAGAATTGCTAACTGGCTGGTAGATTATACCCAGTTTGTAGTAAGCAAGACCAAGCTGGGGGCATCGGTCGTTAGAGCAGGGGGTTTGGAGCGGGCGACGTATCTTTCGCAAAGTCCGAACTCCCGGCGTCTTACTGAAGACGAGCGAGATATTTTGAAGAGGCTTTTAGAATTGCACGATTGGTTGAAAGCTTTTGTTCCAGTCCCACAGGCTAGCGAGGCTACTGCGGCCCTACCGAATTATATAACTACCCAACGAGAGAAGATTAGTGTGCCCCCTCCTCCCCGGCCAGTACAACAACGCCCGCAAGCCCCTGTTTATAGAGCGCCGGCAATTCCCCCACAGCCAGCTGCTCCACAGCCGCGGGTCACTCCGAGTCTTGTGGTGCCGAGGACTCAGGTGCCACCAGCCCAGCCGCGGCCATCAGTTTTGCCGCCAGCGCCAAAACCCGCTGCTACCTCAGTGCGGCCGTCTATGACGTTTGCTCCGACGCCGCCCCAGGCTGCAGCGCCCTCTCCCGCGCCCCAATCTTCGGCTAATGAAGATTTGTACCGTTCCACCCTTGAGGAGCTGGCAAAGATGAGGCAGAAAGAGGCTGCCCAAACGCCCGGAAGATCAGTGAGTGCTAGCCCCAAACCCTCGGGCCCGACCATCGTGCCGCTGTCTGCAGGGCCAGGTCGGCCTGCGGCCTCAGTGGCCCAGGGGCCAATGCGCCCGATGAAACCAATGGAACCTTTTTCGGTAAATGAAGCTCTGGTCCACGGGGATTTGAATCCTGATCTCAATGATCGCGGGGAAATGGTGTCAGGAGACAAAGATGACGTGGCAAAGAAATTGAAGGATTTGGAAGACAGGGTCAAATAGTTAGAGGGCCTTTGTTTACGTTATGCCAATGGCAGATCTCGACCGGTTGAAATCAAAAATTCAAAATTCCACTATCCTCTCCGACAGCGAAAAAAAGGAGTGGCTTTTTTTGTTGCCGAAAATGACGCCGCCCCAGATGCAAGAGCTCAATGAGGTGCTATCTTCTCATAAGTCGCTACAGTCACAATCAGTACCTGCGCAAAAATTGCCAGCTACTGAGGAAAAATCGGCAGTTAGCTCGCTTCAGACAAATGTAAAGCCGTTGATGCCCAATCAGCCGGCCACGCCAACCCCGATGACAAAACCTGCCGGGCCGGCTGCTATCCCTGCTGACGCACGATATTCAGAAGAACCGACTAAACCGTTAACTACCGCGCCGAAGCCGTCTGTCCCTGCATCGGTAAAACCAATTGTAGTACAGCCGATAGACTCAAACCGCAGACCAGAGACCAAGCCCGGAGTAAACATTTTGCCAGACAAAGTAAAAATCGCAGCCAAGCCGCTTGATTCGTTCAAGCCGGTAAACAGCGCGATGGTCCCGCCGCGAGACGCTTCAGTCAAACAATCGCTAACCGCGCCAGCCGGCATGAGCAAGACCAAACTTGATCCAGTGGTCAAGCCAGGGAGCGGCCAGAGCGTGAAAGCCGTCCAGGCCGCCTCGGACGAGTTGGGGAAATTGCGCGCTTTGGCTGTTGCTGATTTGCGGCAGGCCCCGTCTGTGTACGTGTTCCTCGAAGATCTGGCTAAAAAGATGAATGAGCTGAAGAAATACCGCGAGCTCAGTCTGGAACAAATCACTTCCAGTTTTGAACAGAGTCCGTTGTATCATACTTATCTGGAAGCTGGCCTAAAGATCATGGACAAGCAGGAATTTGACCGGTTGTCGCATTCCGAATTTGAGGCCATGGCTGATTTTCGGGCTTCTTTGCGCAAACTTTTGAGCAAGTAAGGGTTTTTTGTCCCTATAACCGCCAAGAACCCAGGCCCCTAGCGGGGATTTTTTGTATATTTGGAGGATTGTGCTATAATAAAAACACTTTAAAAGTGAAGATTTGAAAGCAAAACTCAAACTAAGGGTTAAATTTTCAGTTCTCAATTTGCAATTTTCAATGCCTGAAGTTTCAAAAAGAAGCGCAGGAACTTACTTTGATATTTCAAAAGATTACCAACTCGTTAAAGCGAGCTAGCCGGATTGAATTTAATGAAAATTGAGAATTTGAAATTGAAAATTGTTTTCCATGCAGTCATATAGCCTCCCACAATTCATTGAGGTGGAGGACAAGATCATCGGGCCTTTGGGCATCAAGCAGTTTTTGTTTCTGCTTTGCGGCGGTCTCATATGTTTGGGCATTTGGAGCGTTGCTCAATTCAGTATTTTTTTCTTCCTCCTGGCAGCGCCGGTGATGATAGTCGTCATCGCCTTGGCGTTTGGCAAGTTTAACGGCCGGCCAGTAATGAGCAATGTCGCCGGGCTAATCAAATTCCTCTCCTCACCGCGTATACGGGTCTACCAGCGTACTGGCGACAAGGAATTGTCAGAGGTGACCAAAGCACCGCGCAAAGTTGAAATGGTGGAGACCGAAGCTCCGGAGCAGGTCGACAGCCGGTTGAAGCGCCTGGCGTATCTGCTGGACCAGCAGTCAGCGGAAGAAAAGCGGCTCATCGAGACCGGGCAAATGAAACAGAAATGGTTGAACCAAATCTAGCTAGCCATGGAAATGCAGACGAACAAATTGCGCAGAAACAAACCGACTGAGTCCACTCAGAAGTATTTGAATATTTCGCAAATCAAAGAGGGGGTCATCGTGATGAAAGACAAAAGTTTGCGCTCCATTCTGGTGGTGTCCTCCACCAATTTCGCTCTCAAATCCGAAGAAGAACAAAATGCTTTGATCGCCGCCTATCAGAATTTTTTGAATTCCCTGGATTTTCCCATCCAGATTTTGATTCATTCGCGGGTGCTGGATATCGACGGGTATTTGACCAAGCTGCGCGGCCTTGCTTCGGGTCAGACCAACGAGCTGCTGCGCATCCAGATGAGCGAGTATATCGAGTATGTCGGCAAGTTGGTGGAATACGCGAGCATCATGACCAAAACTTTTTATGTCGTGATTCCTTATTCAGTTGCAGTGGCCACCAAAGAAACTTTTTTCGGCAGAATGAAGAAGGTACTCAATCCCGCCGCTACCATCACCGCCAACCAGGAAGATTTTCAAAAGCAGAAACTCAAACTGGAAGAGCGGATCGAACACATCGCCGGCTCCCTGGGCGGCATGGGTTTGCGCAGCATGGTGCTCAACACTCAGGAACTGATTGAACTTTTGTATACTTCTTATAATTTTGAGACTGCATCCCCTCTGCATCCGGAGGCGATGGGTGAGATTCAGCTGACTGACTCGACCCCGGATCTGGCCATGCCCAGCAGGTCAGGAGGGCTGAAGGTGGGGACCTAAAAAAAGCAGGCAGTTTTTGTTAGCATAAAATTTTATGGCCGAAAATCCGCAACCAAAAAAGCCCACGAAAAAAAATTCCGCCCATCAACTGCTGGAGGCAGAACGGGCTTTTCGCAAAGGCCTGACTTCGGTCAAAGATCTGATTGCCCCTTCGGCTGTGAGGATTGAGGCGTCCTATCTGCAAATTTCCGGCAAATTTGCCCGGACGTTTTTCATTTTGACCTACCCGCGCTACCTCTCGAGTAATTGGCTAGATCCGATCATCAACCTGGATGTGCCCATGGATGTGTCGTTTTTTGCCTACCCGATGGAGTCAGACCAAGTCATGAAAAAACTGCGTGACAAGGTCGGCCAGCTGCAGGCGTCCATCGCGATCAACGAGGACAAAGGCGAGGTCCGCGACCCAATGCTGGAAACGGCTTATCACGACGTGGAAGAACTGCGCGACAAATTGCAGCAAGGTACTGAGCGATATTTCCGATTTTCGCTGTATTTCACGATTTACGCCACCGATCCGGTCAGCTTGGACAAAATTTCCTCGAACATTGAGTCAATGCTCTCGTCCAAACTGGTCGTGGCCAAGCCCGCGATTCTGCAGGCTGAGGCCGGATTCAATTCCACTCTGCCCTTGGGAGATGACGAGCTGGCTATTTCCACCAACATGAATACCGGGCCGTTGTCCACGACGTTTCCTTTCGTGTCGTCGGAACTGACGAGCAATGACGGCATCTTGTACGGGATCAATCGGCACAACAACAGTCTGATTTTATTCGACCGGTTTCAGATGGAAAACGCCAACTCCGTGGTGTTTGCCAAATCCGGTTCCGGGAAATCCTACGCCGTCAAGCTGGAGATTTTGCGGTCGTTGATGCTGGGGGTGGATGCGATCGTGATTGACCCGGAAAACGAATACAAACATTTGACCGAAGCGGTCGGCGGCGCTTTTCTCAACGTTTCTCTCAATTCGCAGTCGCGCATCAATCCGTTTGATTTGCCCAAAGCCATCGAGGGTGAGGCGCCGGAGGACGTACTGCGTTCTGCGGTGATCAACCTCATGGGACTGATGAACTTGATGCTGGGCAAGCTCGACCCGACCGAGGAAGCGATCATGGACCGGGCTTTGTGGGAAACTTACGCGACGCGCGATATCACGCCGCAGGTGGATTTTACCAACGCAGAGATGCCCACCATGGCCGAACTGGTGAACGTGCTCGGCGGCATCGCCGGGGGCGAGAGTCTGGCGCAGCGATTGACCAAATATACGGAAGGGACGTTTTCCGGGATTTTCAACCAGCCGACGAATATCAATTTGGACAACCAACTGGTCGTGTTTTCGGTGCGGGATTTGGAGGATTCCCTGCGGTCCATCGCTATTTATGTCATTTTGACGTTTATCTGGAATGAGGTCCGCTCGATTTTGAAAAGGCGGATTTTGGTCATTGACGAAGCCTGGTGGATGATGCAGCACGAGGATTCGGCCAGATTTTTGTATGGCATCGCCAAGCGGGCCCGCAAATACTATTTGGGGGTCACCACCATCAGCCAGGATGTCCAGGATTTTTTGCAAAGCCCGTACGGCAAGCCAGTGGTGACCAACTCGTCCATTCAGCTCCTGATGAAGCAGTCGCCCACAGCGATTGACATCGTGGCCGAAACTTTTTATCTGACTGAGGGCGAAAAATATCTCTTGCTGGAGTCTGAGGTGGGGGAAGGGATATTTTTTGCCGGGCTCAAGCATGTCGCTATCCGAGTGGTGGCCTCGTACACCGAGGATCAGATTATCACCACTGATCCGCGGCAGCGCATCGAAATTGAGAAAGCCAAAGAACAGCTGGGAGGGACCTAACCTATGCCAGTCTTGGAAGACGAAGAAATTGACAATGATGTAGGGGATGACAGGAGAGCGCGTTCCTACCGAGAAGAACAGCAAAAAAAAGCCCAGCTGCAGCAGCAACGACAGGAGGAAGAATTGAGGCGGCAGGAAGAACTGCAGATGCGGCAAGCCCAAGACCGCCAGAGAAAGCAGCAAGCCGCCAAAGATCTGCAAAGACGAGTGGCCATCAAAGCGCTCGAAGGAAACGAGGCTGGAGCAGTTGAAGAGTTGGCCAAACATCCGGGCACCGCGGCAAAAGTCGCCGGGAAAAAAATAGTTCGACAGGCCTTGCTGGCCCTGCTCGAATGGGCCTTGCCATTTCTATTGATTGTTTTGGGGATAATTTTGGTGGTCGTGATCGTGATTGTGGTGGCAGTTTATGAGTGCAACTCGACCTCCTGGCATGGCCGCCTGGCGCAAGTCAGTTCTACGGTCGTGGGATTTTTTGGAGGCCCTGATTTTTGCGCATATTTCAAAGATTTCAAAGGCGTCGGGACTTTCATTGACCAAGCCCAGATTCCGTCGCCAGGAGGCCCCGGGGGTGGGCGGTGTGTACCAGTCACGTCCGGCCCAGCCACGGTAGCAAATTTGAGTCAGACTTGTTTTGGTGCCAACGCCCAGCAAGCTTCCAGTATCGCTAACGTGGAAAGTGGCGGCAACCCCCTTGCCCATGGTGACCAATGTGCAGATGGAAGTTACGCTTCGTGGGGCCTATTTCAAATCAACATAAGCGCAAATAGCATTGCGGGGCTTGATTGTCCAAGTGCATTCGACAAGCCGGCAAATTCCGCCAGTCTCATTGACCCAGTCGCAAATATTTACGATTGTCATGTCGTTAATCCTGCTCTCTACAGCGCCTGCGTTTCAGCTGCCCGTGATCCGGCAACCAATATTCAAGCGGCTTGCCAAATTTCCAGTAATGGGACGAACTGGCGACCCTGGGGAGCAAACTCGATTTGTAATTTTTAAAAACTTGAATTATGTCCACTAGGTTAAAAATATTTCTGATAATTGGCGCAATCATCATCCTGACGGGTTTAGTTTGGTTTTTTGTTTTTTCACATCCGCAGAATCCTGCCAATAACCAGATACAGAATAATAATCCCTCCCAGGGAAACGGTACACAAACGCTGAATATTTCTACCCCTCAGGGGATAGTGCCTGTGAGAGATTTTACGAAACAACCGGTGGAGGCAGTCGCGGGGACTATGGCTCTCGCCGAAACGAAAGATTATCAGATTATTTATTTTACGCAAGATCGGTCATTTGAAATCACTTTGCTTTCACGGCCGATCGCGCAAGCGCAGCAATTAGCAGAAAGCGCCTTTTTGAATCTCCTTGGAGTGTCACAAGCCGGTGCCTGCAAATTGAACGTTCGTGTCTCAGTGCCCTACAGGCTAGATCCCGCCGCGGCAGGTGGAAACCAGGGTTTGAGTTTTTGTATCGGCCAGTAAAACAGGAAAGTCTCGAAACCTTGCATTGACAACAGATCAACTAAAAGTCAGAAGAAACTTTAAATGCGAAATAGAATTTTATTGATAATTTTGGCGCTTCTGGTAGTCGGTATTGTCGTATTTTTTTCCGTAAAAAAGTTTGGCCATCATCAGTCGCCAGTAGTACCTGTTGCCAAAGTCCCAGTATCGCCGCTAAAGTCCTTGGTCAGCGAACTGGTCATTTCCCCGATCCTGTCTTTTGACGGGCAAAAGGTCTGGTTTATGACCGCTGACGGAAAAATGTTCCGGAAAAATATTGATGGCACCACTGACAAAGAGGAGTATGTCTTGCCGCAAAAATTTCAGGATGCGACTTCGGTGATCTGGCCGGACCAAGGAGGAAATTTTATTGTCGTGGAGAACCTCAGCGGCCATACCAGATACAATTTTTTTGACTCATTTGCCAAAGCCTTTACGCAATATCCGGAATTTGTGCGCGATCCCCGTTTTTTGCCAGGCGGCAGCAAGATTGTCTATGATTGGACCGCTACTTCCACCCAGGATGATCTGAAAATTTCCGACTCGAACGGGAGCAATTTTTCCAAAGTCACCACTCTCTTGCGCTCGGATTACGAATTTGTCCCGTCTCCGGCAAAACAAGAGATGGTAGCTTTTACCAAAGATATGACTGACCCGACTCCGCTGTTTATCGTGGATTTGTTCACTGGCAAATTCCGCGCCATCACTGCAAAAGCGCCCTATCAGGGTGTGAGTTTTTCACCGGATGGGAACCAGTTGTTGATTGCCAGAATGTCGGCCAAAGCAGGGGCTGACCCGAGTCTGGAGCTTGTTGATTTGCTCACGAACAAAGCCTTTGACCTTGGGCTGGCAGCGCCGATTGAACAAACTGCGTGGAGGAAAGACAGCCAGTCGATATATATCGGTACGAGTGGAAGTATCACAAAATTTGACGTGGCTACTCAGCAGAAGAGCGAAGCGTACAAATTCGCGGACACGGAAAAATATCAGCCCACGAATTTGTTCGCTCATCCGCAGCTGTCGGTTCTGTTTTTTGTGGATCAAAAAACCGGCTTTCTCTATCGGTTGGATTTGAAATAAATAGTGGAAACAAAAAAATACGGGAGCTAGGCTCTTTCCAGAGAATGAACTGCTTCATCCAAAGGATTGAGTCTAGCCCCCGCGGTTTGCCGGGGCTATCTTTTGGGCGTCCGGCGCTGGGGAACTCTGTAGGGTCAGCATTCCTGATCAGATAATCCTGTTGCGCCCAGGATCAGGAATGATGACACCTATTACGAAAGTGTCCTGGCTGTGTTTCTTGCGAGTTTGGTCAGGATTTCCAATTTCTGCGGGTCCACGGCCATGACCCGCATCCTGGATACTCGACATGTGAACCGTTCTGGACCTTTGGCCTCGGGTTTACCGACCCACATCAGTGGTTCTCCCGGTCTCGGCGGTAGTTCGATGCCGTAAACCTGAGCGCCAGAGTGAAGGGTGGTGGGCAAGCCGGGACAGAGTTTTGCCTCCCCGTTAAGGTGAATTGGGAATTGCAAGTGATCCGGTGCCACAAAAATCGTGTGGGCCGACCGTTGAATCGGGTGGACAAACTTTACGACCTCAAGCTTCAGATGAGTTGGATTCATCTGAACACTTCTTTTTTTCATCCCCAGTCTCCTAGTACTAGATTTGGTTCAAGTTTCCTCCTTGGATCGCCGCTTTGTTGGGGGGGGGGGATTTTAAGGTCTCCGACCTCAGCCATTCCACGAGCGCCATTTCAGTGGTTTGGCAAGGCTTACCGCAGGTAACCTTGAGGGAAAAAGATAGAGGTGGGGCGGCTATTACGCCTAGTTTATTCTCACCAAATTGGTCTGTCAAATCTCCGAAGGTCCAGGTTAGAAGGGTGGAATTTATTCCAAATGCGCATTGCGGGCGAGGGCTTCGACTTTTTCTTTCAGCAGTAGCGAGATTTTTAATTTTGGGTCTGCGTCCAGGAGTCGTTCAGCCTGAGCTTTGGCTTCTTTGATCAATTTGCCGTCTGAAAGTTTTGCGATTTTGAAAGGGACGAAGCCTGACTGCCGCAGCCCGATGATTTCCCCGGGGCCCCGCAGTTCCAGGTCCTTTTCCGCCAATGCAAAGCCGTCATTAGAAGCCACAACCGCCTCCAGCCGCTGGCGGGTCGTTTCGCCGGCATTTTCCGTGAATAACAGGCAAAAGGACTGAGCGGTACCTCGGCCGACCCGGCCGCGCAGCTGGTGGAGTTGGGCAAGCCCAAAGCGCTCGGCGTTTTCGATGATCATAATAGCCGCATTAGGCACATCCACGCCGACCTCGATGACAGTGGTGGTGACGAGGATTTGCAGGCGGTTCGCCTTGAAGTTTTCCATGACTTGTTTTTTTTCTTCGCCCTTCATCTGGCCATGCAGCAGGCCGATGGCAAATTCCGGAAAGATTTCTGTTTTGAGGCGCTGCATTTCCGCGATCGCAGATTTGTTACCCAAGGTTTCCCCCTCTTCGATTAGAGGAGTGACGACGTAAGCCTGTTTGCCAGCTGCCAAGTGTTTGCGCACAAATTCGTAGGCCACCTGCCGTTTGTCCGGCTCGACCAGGCGAGTGATGATTTTTTTCCGGCCAGCCGGCAACTGCCTCAGTTGGGAAATATCCAAGTCACCGTAAAAAGCCAGCGCGAGAGTGCGCGGAATCGGCGTGGCAGTCATGGATAAGAGATGGGGAACCAAATCTCTGCTGTTTTGCAGTTGGCTCCTCTGCTCGACGCCAAAACGGTGCTGCTCATCTACTACCAGCAGGCCGATTTTTTTGAAATTTACCCTCTCTTGTAAAAGTGCGTGGGTTCCGATGATGATGCGGATTTGCCCGTTTCCGATATCTTCCAGATCGCCGATTTTGTGGCTACGGGTCAGCAGAGCTATGCTCAGACCCGTTCCCACCAACAGCTTTTCCAGGGTTTGGTAGTGCTGCCAGGCCAGGATCTCAGTAGGGGCGAGGAGGACTGACTGCCAGCCGGCGTTGGCCGTGGCGAGCATGACCAAGCCGGCAACCACGGTTTTGCCAGAGCCGACCTCTCCCTCCAGGAGCCGGTTCATGGGGTGCGGGTTGTCCAGGTCCTTCAGGATTTCCCAGGCCGCCAGCCTTTGGGAATTGGTCAGCTGGAAAGGCAGCTGCTCGACAAAGTTTTTGATGAGCTTGGTATCAAATGGGATGCGGGGAGCGGGCAGGGCTTTCAGTTTTCGCTTGAAAGCCTGTAAGGCCAGCTGGAACAAAAACAATTCGTCAAAAGCCAGCCGCTTGCGCGCAGTTTTCAGCAGCTCTAGATTTTTGGGAAAATGGATGTCGGTCAGTGCGGTCTTGAGGTCCGCGAGCTCGAGCGTTTGTCGCAAGGCCGGCGGGAGATGATCTGGGATATTTTGCAGAATCGTCAAACAGTTTTTGAGCCAGTAGCGGAGCTGCTTCTGAGTCAATCCCTCGGTCAAATCATAGACCGGGATGATGCCGGCGGTGTGAATCGTGTCTGCTTTGACCAGTTCAAAAGCAGGATTGGCCAGTTGCAGGGTCGCCGCTGATTTCGTGGCGATCATCGCCTTGGGCTGTGTATTGCGTGCAGAATACAGCTGAGCCTTGCCGCTGAAATAGTACTCCCGCCCCTCGTGCAGGGTATTTTGGAGATATGGCTGGTTGAACCACACTGCGGGTACAGTCCCGGTATGGTCTTGAAGCAGTGCCTGCGTCAGGTGCAGGTGCCGTTTCGGTGTGCGGTGGGCACTAAGCTTTTTGACCGTAGCTTTAAGATTGATGAGCTCGTTTGGCTTGATGTCGGAAATCGTTCTGACGTCGCTGAGGTCTTGCCAATCGCGGGGGAAGTAATAAAGCAGATCCGCAAAGGTTGTGATACCCAAGTGATGCAAAGCTTGCTCGTTTTTCGGGCCGACCAAGCGGAGTTTGGATATGGGATCAGTCAGGTAAAACATAAAAATTTTTGCCAGAGTGCAAAAATTTCATTTAAAAAATTATGGGATTGAAATGATAGTGTGGAAAATTTTGGTGCGCCCGGCAGGATTTGAACCTGCGACCCCCAGCTCCGCAAGCTGATGCTCTATCCACTGAGCTACGGGCGCGCGGGTGATTCGGAATTTCAGTTTTCGCAATCCCGCGAGCGGGATTTCTGCAACTTCCGTTCGAATTCCCCTTTTTCCCAAAAAACGCCTAACGTTTTTTGGGAGCCCTTGAGGAACTCAAGCCGAAGAATCAAATCACGGACAGCTCTGAATGTTTGGGATTAAAAAAATTTAGAATTTCAAAGTCCGCGATACTATGTCTGAAAACTGTTCCCCCCGGTCCGCATCCTCCGGCAGAAACTCCAGCAAGAAACTGCGAATCGTAGTCGGATCTTGGTCCATCAGCTGTACTGTCAGGAATCTATTAAATCTCGCCGTGGTCTCAAAATTGAGGGTTTTGACGTAGGGCGGATCATAGACTATCCAGAAGGTTTTTATCTGCTGAAAGGGCAGGCGATACGTATTGAGTTTTACTCCTTGTGGGGAGATTTCCACATTGACAGTCTTGGGTGCCATATTGCCAAAGTAGAGGATGACGACGAAAAACAAAACCAACAAAGCGGTGGTGAGGAAATCCTTTTGGAAGGCAAAATAGGCAATCAGGCCGAGGCCGAGGATGGAAATCCCCACAATCCAAATTTTATTTTTTGGGTAGTGGATGAATTCTGGCGCTTCCCAAATGAGATGTGGTTTTGGTTTGATAGGCGAATCTGCCATGATTTGATTTTATCATAAGCATTGTTCAGAGGCCAGCCTTTTGATATAATTGCCCGTAGTTAAGCTTTTTGGTGGGGTCGCATAGTGGACGAGTAGCACCGGTCTTGTCCGCCTTCATAAAAATTAATAATTGCGGCGGATCTGCAACAGCTTGAAAACTTGGAAAGCGGAGGCGGAAAAACCTAGATGGTGGGGTGGCCGAGTGGTTTAAGGCAGCAGTCTTGAAAACTGCCATACCTGAAAGGGTATCGCGAGTTCGAATCTCGCCCCCACCGCCAGAAAGATTCAGCAGTAGCGCTACTCGATTCTACTAAAAATTAAAAAGAAAGGGAATAGGATATGGCTAGAAAAGTTTCCGATTGCCGGGAGACCCCGAGTGAGAAAAATTGCTCATTGACGATTGCCGGAGAGGAAGGCGAGGTTTTGGATGCGGCTGTGATGCATGCCGTGGCTGCACACGGGCATCAAGACACGCCAGCGTTGCGGGCAGAACTGAAAGCCGGACTCAAGGACGAAGCTTAATCAATTTTTTTAGGCAAAATCAAAAACCCATCCGCACTCGCGGATGGGTTTTGTTTATCAAAAGTTTAGAAACCCAGGGTCGGTTCGGGTAGAATTTTTGGCTCTTGCGGTGTTGCCGAACTTTGATCTTGGCTGGAATTGGTCACACCATTGAGCTGGATTTGCGATTCGATCACTCCATCTCGCCCCTTTGATTTCGGAGGTTTGCTGGCATCCTCTGGCGTAGAGGTCGCTGCCCCTTGAACGGTCTCACCCGTGCTGTCTTGAGTATTGCCGTCTTTTAGCTTACCTGCCGAAGCTTGCGATGAATTGATGACGTCCTGGACGACCGCCCCCACATTATCGGAAACTTGGGTTTTGACTGAATCCAGAACCTGAGTTTCTTCGTTGACCAAATTTTGAGCGTTGTCGCGCAATTCCGGTTGCGCGGCCGAAGCGGCGCTGAGGACCTGCTCAGTAGTTGACTTCAAATCCTGGAGCGTGTCAGTGACAATTTGCCCTTCTTTTTTGTCCGCCACGAGCTGTTTGACCTCGTCCAGTCGGCTTTTGGCATGCTTGATGCCGACCTTGATTTTGGCTTCATCGCTGGTGGCCAGGATTTGCTCTACTGTTTCCGTGGCTCGCTTGACCGAATATAGGGTTTCTCCCGGCAGGCTGCCTTCCGAGGCTTTGCTGACCCCGATGGCGAGGCTGACCGCCAGGGTTAAAATGATGGCAGTGACAGCGAGGCCGCCCAAGCGGAACATGCGGACAAAAACCGAGGCTTTTTCCGATGTGGCATGCGCGAGTCGTGTCTGCCGGATATGGTTTTGCACGCGCAGCCAAGCCCCCGCTTTGTCCGGCGCGGGTGGAGTCTGGCGGGTCAGTTTCGCCAGATAGGCCCTGATAAATTGTTCGAGTTCTTTATCTTCCATGATTGAGAAGTTTTTTTAGTTCCGTGATGGCACGATGCTGAATGACTCTGATGGTGCCCTCGGGTTTATCCAAAATGTTCGCTATTTCGTCATTGCTGAGGTCTTCCAGAAATTTGAGCTTGATTACTACCTGCTGGTCTGCAGAAAGTGTACGTAAAGCGTCGAGAAATAATTTTTCATCAAATCCGAGGTTGGTTTTGTCGACGAGATTGTCCTCGTATTCCAGGATATTTTCCAAATCCTCGAGATCGACAGTGATTTTTCTGGCTCGATAGTGGTCAATCACCAAATTGCGTGCAATCTGGTAGACCCAGCCGTTGAAAGCGGCGGGACCGCGGATTTCCGAGATTTTGTCCCAAACGCGGATAAACGTCTCCGAAGCCAAATCCTCGGCTGATTCCTTGTGGTTTACCCGGAAAAAGATGAACCGGTAGACCTTTTCAAAGTACAGATCATAAATCTGGCCGAAAGCTGTTTCGTCCCCAGAGGACGCTTTTCTGACCAGTTCATCAAGAACTGGTTTTTGATTTGAAGCTTCTGCCACAAAAATGGCTCAAAAATAAAGACGAAGGAAACGGAAAATTGTTTCATCATTATAACACAAAATCATTTAGTTTGCGTAAACAAAAAAATCACCTCGCGCAGTCTGCCGGTGATTCTGGGATAAGCACAAAATCCTGCTTGTTTTCGTTTTTCTATATTGAGAACTTATCAGTTCCCATTTTTTTGGCAGCAAATTCTTTTATCTCCGATCTAATTTTTTGATTCGGCAAGCTCCTGAAAACGAGCGTAGGCAGCTTTTCTTTTGCTAGCGAGATCGCCGTATTCTTTAGCCAACCCGTCCAAGTCAGCATTTTTACTTTGAATTGCTCTTTTGTAGGTTCTAAGACCCTCTAGCTCTTTTCCAGAAAGATTCGCGACCGCAAGTGATTGGTCCATGAGTTGTGCGTCGTTTTTGATTAAAGAAGATAGTCTAAAAGTAGCTTTTGTACTAAGTTCGACAAGGGCATCATCAGCTTTTTTCTCTAAGTCGTCAGTCTTACTAATGGAGAGATCCGAAATGGCTTTATCAAATTTTTCGTAGGAACCAGAAAAATCCGCGAGTACCTTAACATTGTTATGATACATTTGATAAAAAAAGAAAAAAGCGCCCGCCATCACTGCTAGAGCAAGAACAAGCGCCGCTTTGTATTTTTTGATAATTTCCATAATAACTGGATGCTGTTTCCCCAGGGGAGAGGGCGGGATTTTCACCCAGCACCATTTTTTTAATCTGCCCAAGGCGGAGAGGATGGGATTCGAACCCATGAGGGACCTTTTAGAGTCCCGCAGTTTAGCAAACTGCTGCCTTAAACCACTCGGCCACCTCTCCGCTCTGGGTAGATATTTTGTTAAAGAAATTTATAATGGTGCTGGGCAAGCCCACGAGGGACGTGCCGGTTTAGTCTACCTGCGGGAGATCCCCTGAAGGGGGACAAACTTTTGTTCTTTCAGCCCAAGGCGGACTCCTTTCCCCAAAAATCCATGCTCGTCCGGCCTTCAGCCATTCCTGCGCTCCTCATTTTCGGGGACCCCTTTAAATTTTGGGAACTACCTTATTTTATCATCAATTCCTCGCTACAACCAGGCCCCAGACTTCGCCCACTTCCTGATGACGCAAGACCTTAGCGCATTCGTTGAGAGTGGCACCGGTCGTGGCTACATCGTCAATCAAAAGGATTTTTCGCTCGCCGAGGGATGGGCGGATTTCCGCGATAAACGCGTCTGCGATATTTTGTAGTCGCTCTTCGCGCGGCAGATCCACTTGGCTGGCAGTATTTTTGACTCGGTGCAAAATCGGCAGATAGTCGAGCCGCAGGTTTTCGGCAAAACGTTTAGCAATCGCCTCGGCCTGGTTGAAGCCGCGCGTGCGCAGTCTTTTTTCATGCAAGGGGACTGGCACCACCGCAGCCCCGCCAAAATACTCGAGCAAATCCCGGCTCGTCAGGTAGTCAGTCATCAGCGTGCCAAAACTGGCGGCAATGTCAAAGACCGAATTGTATTTGAGATGCCAAATCAATTTGCGAATGCTCTCCGCGTGATAGTCAGCCGCCACCATCAGGCCGGTCAGGGCTACATCGCGGGAGCGGCACTCGGGATGAGTCAGGCCCAAGAGCGAATTTTTGCCGCAAACCAGGCAACGCTCCAGAGGGGCTTTCAGTTTGCCCTGGCAATTGAGGCAGAGATAGGTCCCTTCTAGGGAGCAGCCCTGACAGACTGCTGGAAAAATCAGGTCCAGGGTCAGTTCCCAGAGAGGCGAGGCCAGTTTAGCTATTGATTTCAAGGCGAGTTAGTTTTCCTTGTTTTTTGAGTTTGGCCGTGGCTGTGCTACCGGGTTTGAGTTTGTTTTCCAATATGAGTTCGGCGATGCGGTCCTCGAGCAAATCCTGGAGATTGCGCCGAACGAGGCGTGCCCCTTGGGCCGGGTCAAAACTTTTGTCTGTGAGAAAGTTTACTGCGGGGCTCGGAAGCTTCAATTTGATTTTTTGGTCGTCCTTGAGCCGGTCCTGCAATTTTTTCAGTTCGAGTTTGACCACTTTTTGAATGTCTGTTTTTTTGAGGGGCTCAAAGACTACGATTTTGTCGACCCGGTTCAAAAACTCCGGCCGGAAGTGTTCCCGGATCTTTTCCAGAACCTGCTGTTTGACGAGCTCCGGGTCCAGCTCGTCCGCATTAGCTTTTGCTTTGGTGCTAAAACCGAAGCTTTGCGCCCATTTGTTGAGTTGGCCCAAGCCGACGTTTGAAGTCATAATTATCAAGGTATTGCGAAAGTTCGTTCTTTTCCCCGAGGCGTCAGTGAGCTCGCCCTCCTCGAGGATTTGCAGCAGCATGTTCAGCACGTCGGGATGGGCTTTTTCGATCTCGTCAAAAAGAATGACGGCATAAGGGCGGCGTTTAATAGCTTCCGTGAGCCGGCCGCCTTCTTCATACCCGACGTAGCCGGCGGGGGCCCCGATCAGCCGGGCGACATTATGTTTTTCCATAAACTCGGACATATCGATGCGGATGAGCGCGTTTTGGTCTTCGAAAAGCTCCTGAGCCAAAATTTTTGCTGTCAAAGTTTTGCCCACACCCGAAGGCCCCAGAAACATGAATGAGCCTAGAGGTCGCAGTGGGGCAGTGATGCCGGCGCGAGAGCGGCGGATGCTGGCCGCGATTTCCGCGATGGCATGGTCCTGACCGATGATTTGATTTTTGAGATTTTTTTCCAGAGCCAAGATTTTTTGCGATTCTTTTTTGACGATGTTTTGGGTGGGAATGCCGGTGATGCGGGCCACGGTTTCGGCGATGTGGCTGGCGGAGATTTTGAGATCGTATTTTGTTTTTTCCGTTTTTTTCTGGAGGATTTTGTGCCGGTGTTTCAGCAGTTGTACTTCGCGCTGTTTGAGGACGCGCGCCGTGGTGAAATCGCCGGTGTTGACCGCTTGTTTTTTTTGGTCGGAAAGATCGGAGAGGTCGCGTTCGATGGTATTGATCGAAGTTTTTTGAGTCCGGTTGAAGACCACGGTTTTGTAAAACGCCGCGGTCTCGTCGATGAGGTCTATGGCTTTGTCCGGCAAAAATCTTTCGGTCAGATACCGGGTCGACAATTTGACTGCGGCCTCCAACGCATCGTCTGAAATTTCCAAGTCATGGTGGGTTTCATAGTAAGGCCGCAAACCCCGCAAAATCGCCAGGGTTTCTGCGGCGTCGGGTTCTTTGATGATGATAGGCTGAAACCGCCGCTCCAGAGCAGCATCCGGTTCGATATGTTTTTTGTATTCCGCCAGAGTGGTCGCTCCGATGGCGCGCAGTTCTCCGCGGGCCAGGCCCGGTTTGAGGATATTGGCGGCATCGAGACTCCCGGTGGTTGCCCCAGCACCCACAACTGTGTGCAACTCGTCGATAAAGAGGATGATATCATTGGCCGCTTTGACTTCATCGATGATTTGTTTGAGTCGATTTTCAAATTCGCCCCGGAACATGCTGCCTGCCACTATAAGAGCGAGATCAAGAGCGAGAATGCGTTTACCCAACAGGGTATCGGGGACTTTGCGGTCGCGAATGGCCAGGGCCAGACCCTCGACGATGGCAGTTTTGCCGACTCCTGGATCGCCGATGAGGACTGGATTGTTTTTGGTTCGCCGGTTAAGAATGGAGATGAGTCGGTCTACTTCTTTTTTCCGGCCGATGAGCGGATCGATTTTGCCGCGCCGGGCTTTTTCGGTGAGATCGTCGGTAAAATAGTCCAGGGCCGGGGACGTGGAAGTGGTCGTGGCCGGCGGCGCTTGGGTTTCTTCCTGGTTTTTTTGCTGTTCCCGGGCGTTTAGCATCTCGGGGAACTTCGCCACGTTTTCAAAAATCGACAACAAATTTTTTTTGATTTCGCCCGGATTGACGCCAAGGTGGGTCAGGATTTTTTGAGCCTGATTGAGTTCCTCGTCAACGATGCCAAAGAGGAAATGCTCGGTGCCGATGAATTGGTATTCGTGCCGGCTCGCCACGACCGCCGCTTTTTCCAAAGTTTTTCTCAAATTTTCGGACATGTGCGGTCGCCAGGTTTCTCCGGGTTTCCGCTCGCTCGGGTGGATGCGGATGAGCTCAAGGCGGACCGCTTCCTGCGAGATGCGGTTTCGCAAGAGCACTTCTGTGGCAAAAGAGCTCAGCTCGGCGACAATTCCGTACAGGAGATGTTCGGTGCCGATGTGGGGGTGGCCTAATTCCCGGGAGATGTTCTGGGCGGATTTTAGCGCACCTTTGGCGCGGGTCGAGAATTTTTCATTGAGGAAGCTTTGCATGTTATCATTATAACATATGGCTGAACTCAATTCCCAAGTTTACCCAGTCACCTAGTAATGTTGCCAGTAAATTTAAGATTGCAATCATAACTTTAACATCATGAGCGAAGAAACGTCTTCATCAAGCAATATAGGTGACAGGGTTTATGACAAAGCGGTGCAGCTCCTGAGTATGCGCATGCACACGACGGGAGAGCTTCACCAAAAATTGCAGAAGCGCGGTTTCAAGGACGAGGATATTCGGCCGGTCTTGCATCGCCTGGAAGAACTGAAGTTTCTCGATGATGAGAAATTTGCGCAGATTTTTGTGGACAATTTCAAGCGCTACAAAGATTTTGGATATTTTGGGATCAAAACCAAACTGATGCAAAGGAGGGTGCCTTCGGACATCATCGAAAAAGCGCTGGCGGAATTTTTTTCTCCTGACGATGAGCGAGCAGTTGCTCTGCGCCTCATCAAAAAATTAAAAAAAACCGGGCGGACAAAGTACGACCAGCTGGCCAGAAGTCTGCAAAGCCGGGGATTTCGAAGTGCGGTAGTCGGTGCTCTTTTGTCGGATAGGACCTGAAGCCGCCAGGTATTTTTTACCCGCCTTCCATTTCTTTTAGCCGTTTGATGCGTTCTTCAATCGGCGGGTGAGTGTTAAAAAGACCGGCGAACCAGCTCCTTGCCCCGTGAGTTTGGGAGTCGAGGTGAAAAGGATTTTCGATATATAAATGGGCCGTGGCTTTGTTGGCCGCTTCCAAAGGTTCAGTATCAGCGGAAATTTTTTCGAGCGCCGAGGCCAGGCCTTCGGGATATCTAGTCAAAAGTGCGCCCGAGGAGTCAGCGAGGAATTCGCGTTTCCGCGAAATCGCCAGTTGAATGAGGGTGGCAATCAGAGGAGAGAGAAGGGCCAGAATAATTCCGACTATCATGAAAATGCCTTGTATCTGGTTGCCATCACGGGACCGGGACCGGCCGCCGCCCCAAAATGAAAAACGTAAGAAAAAGTCTGCCAGCAGGGTAAGAACACCGGCCAGAACCACGACCAGGGTCATGAGCCTGCTGTCATAGTTGCCGATGTGTGACAGTTCGTGAGCAGCGACACCTTCAAGCTCGGTTTTGTTCAGTTTTTCCAAAATGCCTCTGGTGAAGACAATCACCGCGGTTTTGGGATTGCGTCCGGTGGCAAAAGCATTGAGCGCGGTATCGTCAATGACGTAAATCCGTGGTGTTGGCAATCCGGCCGCAATGCAGAGGTTTTCCATCAGTTTGTACAAGTCAGGATTGCTTTGCCGGTCCACCTCCTTCGCTCGGGAAATTGCTAAAGTGATGTTGGCACTGAAGTAATAGCTGATGAGTGAATAAATGACACTGAAGCCCACAGCAAAATACAAAATCCCTGGAGAATTATATGCTTGCGAAAACACAAAACCCAAAAGAATGATGATGACCAAAAACGCGCCTAGGAGGAGCGCGGTTTTGCGTTTGTTGGAGGAAATTTGATCGTAGACAATCACCCTGAAATAAGTTGTAGAGTTGTCAGTTGTAAGTAGCTCCCTACTTACGGCTTACAACTTACTACTAAAATTTAACCTCGACTGGCTGGCCTTCTGGACCTTTTTCATCAATATCGAAAAAGGGCTTGGCCTGGAAATGCAAGATGGCGTTGACGAGATTGGTGGGAAAGACTTGGAGCTTGGTATTGAAATCCCTGACAGTGCCGTTGTAGAAGCGGCGGGCGGCTTGGATTTTATTTTCCGTATCTGTGAGGTCGCCCTGAAGCTGCAGGAAATTTTGATTAGCCTTGAGCTCCGGGTAATTCTCCGCCACAGCAAACAGGGATTTGAGGGTCGAGGACAGCATATTTTCCTTGGCTAGCTTGTCAGGCAGCCCTTGGGCGGACATTGCCTGAGTGCGGGCGGCCGTGACATCCTCAAACACGGTTTTTTCGTGCGACGCATAGCCCTTGACTGTATTGACCAAATTGGGTATCAAGTCATAGCGGCGTTTCAACTGCACCTCAATATCGCTCCATGCTTCGTCCACCTGGTTACGGGAACGGATCAGGGCATTGTAAGTGGCGATGAGCCAGATGACCACCAGCGCGATAAATATCCAAAAATAGATCATATTTTTCCTTAATAGTTTCGTTGTCTAATAAGCTCAGTGTATACTATTATTATTACATGTCAATTTAACCGACGACCATGCCGATAACCAAAAAAGAAGTCGAACATATCGCCAAACTCGCCCGCATCGAACTCACTCCCGAGGAGGTGGAAAAGTTCCAGGGTGATTTGAACAAAGTCCTCGGATACATCGAAATTTTGAAGACCGTGAATACGGAAGGGGTGGAGCCGTTGGCCCAGGTCACGGGCTTGGAAAATGCGTTTCGAGAGGACATAGCCGAGCAATCTCCTTATCCCGCGGATATTGTGAAAAATGCGCCTGAACATTCGGGCCGGTTTATCAAGGTCAAGAAAGTTTTCGATTCATGAATAAGCAGTGGGCCTTCGCCAGCCTTTCGGAACTCCAGGAAGGACTGAAGCAAAAAAAGTTTTCGTCAGTCGAGCTGACCAAGTATTTTCTTGCCCGGATCAAGCAATACGACTCGCTGCTGAAGGCTTTTCTGACCATCACGGAGAAAGAGGCGCTTGCGCAGGCGCAAGAAGCAGATCAGACAATCGCTCGAGGACAAGCCGAGCCCTTGACCGGCATTCCATACGCGGCCAAGGATTTGTTCAGCACCAGAGGAGTGAGGACCACGGCTGCTTCCAAGATTTTGGACAAGTTTGTGCCGGTTTTCGACGCGACCGTGATTCGAAAACTCAAGGAGCAGAAGGCTGTCATTTTGGGCAAAACTAATTTGGATCAATTCGCCCATGGGTCCTCTACCGAAACATCCTACTACGGGCCTAGCCATAATCCTTGGGATATGTCTCGCATTCCGGGAGGATCCTCGGGCGGCAGTGCTGCTGCAGTCGCGGCCGGTCTGGTCCCTTTTGCTTTGGCCACTGAAACAGGAGGATCCATCAGACAGCCGGCGAGTCTTTGTGGGATTTCTGGCTGGAAGCCGACCTATGGCCGCGTGTCCCGGTTCGGCGTGATTGCCATGACGTCTTCGACAGATAGCATCGGCACCGTGGCCTGGAGTGTTGCAGACCTCGCTCTCACTGCCGAAGTTTTGGCAGGATACGACCCGAAGGATTCGACCACTTCCAAAGTTGAGGTACCGCCATGGACTAATCTCATGAAGCAGGGGGTAAAGGGCCTGAAAGTCGGCGTGCCTCAGGAATATTTTGTGGCTGGCATGGAAAAGGGCGTCAGGAAACGGGTGGGGGAGGCGATTGATGAAATTCGGCGTTTGGGTGCCCAAATTAGTGAAGTGTCCTTGCCTTCTACTCCTTATGGCTCCATGGTCTACGCCATTGTCACTCCCTCCGAGGTCAGCTCCAATCTGTCTCGGTATGACGGGATTCGCTACGGGCACGTCACGACCGAGGCCCGAGAACTTTTTGAAATTTACAGCAAGACCCGCCGCGAAGGGTTTGGCGACGAAGCCAAACGTCGCATCATGACTGGCACCTACGCTCTCTCAGCCGGCTACCGCGATGCTTATTACCTCAAAGCCCAGCGAGTGAGAAGGCTTTTGGTCAATGAGTTCAATGAGGTTTTCAAAAAAGTTGACGTGCTGCTTTGTCCAGCGACCCCGAACGTGGCACCGAAAATCGGCGGAGCGGCGGATAACCCTCTGTTCGGCTATATTGCAGACCAGTTGAACATTCCGGGAGCGTTGGCCGGCCTGGCGGCTCTCTCTGTGCCGTGCGGTTTTGCTAAACCTGAGGACAAAGCTGATGTGGAGTTGCCAGTGGGATTGCAGATTATCGGGCCGCAATGGGGTGAGGACAAGATCTTTCGAGTCGGGTATGCCTATCAGCAGGTCACTGAGTTTCATAAAATGCATCCGAAAGAGTTTGCCAATTAATGTTTTAATTTCTCAATTCTCATTGAATTTTAAATCATCATTTTTTGAAGATTAAAGTTTGACAATTGTTTGGAAATTTAAGAAAATGAAAATTATAAATTTGTGAAGACTTACGAAACAATCATCGGTCTCGAGATTCACGTGCAGCTCAAGACTGCATCGAAGATGTTTTGCAGCTCACCGAACAATCCCGATATTACGGAGCCAAACGTAAACATTTGTGAGGTCTGCACTGGCCAGCCTGGCAGTCTGCCAGTGGCGAACAAAGAGGCGGTTCGCAAAGCCATCCTGGTGGGGCTGGCTCTGGGTTGCCGCATCCCGGAACACTCGAAATTTGACCGGAAAAATTATTTCTATCCGGATTTGCCGAAAGGTTACCAGATTTCCCAGTATGATCAGCCCCTCTGCGTGGGCGGAGAAGTAATCATCACAAGCGGAGGAGAGGCCCGGCCGATTCACATCACTCGAGCGCATTTGGAAGAAGACGCGGGGAAACTCATTCACGAGGGCGGAGCGACGCTGGTTGATTTGAACAGGGCGGGCGTGCCACTCCTCGAGATTGTCACTGAGCCGGATTTCCGCACTGCGCAAGAAGCAAAACTTTTTTTGCAGAACCTGCGCAACACCGTGCGTTACCTCGGCGTTTCCGACGCGGACATGGAGAAGGGGCATCTGCGCTGCGATGCCAATATTTCTCTGCGGCCAGCGAGTGAACAGAACCTGCCTGGTTATAAAGTTGAAATAAAAAATTTGAACTCATTCAAGGCCGTAGAGGCTGCTCTGGAATACGAACGAATTAGGCAAACCGAAGCTTTGACAGATGGTGGTAAGCTCGTGAATGAAACGCGGGGCTGGGAAGATGCCAAAGGCCTTACCCTCGCCCAGCGGACCAAGGAAGAAGCTCAGGATTATCGGTACTTCCCAGAGCCGGATTTGCCAGTAATGCGCTTTGAGCCTAAATATATCGAGGAGCTGCGCGCCATGTTGCCGGAGCTGCCAGGGGCTAAGACGGTCCGTTTCAGAAACGAATATAAATTGCGGGATGCTGACATTGAAAATCTGATTAACTGGAAAGAATTGAGCGAATACTTTGAGGAGGTGATTAGCGAACTCAAAGATTTATCCAACCCTACAGTTGACGGCATGACATACAAGTTGGATTCATCCATGCTCTACCAACAGGCAGTAAATTGGTGCTCGCGGGATTTTACTGCACTGCTCAATGAGAGTGGTCTGAATCCTCAAGAATCTAACGTAAGTCCCGAAAATTTGGCGCAACTGATTATTCTCATACAAACTGCCAAAATTTCGAGTTCTGCCGCTCGGGCTGTATTTAAGGAAATGTTTGAAAAAGGCGGCGAGCCGGAAAATATTGTGCATGATTTAAACTTGGGCCAGGTCAGCGATAAAGCCCCAATCGTCAAAGCGGTTGATGAAGTCATTGCGGAAAATCCAAAAGCCGCTGAGGATTTCAAATCAGGCAAAAAACAGGCTGGTGGTTTTCTGGTCGGCAAAGTTATGGCCAAAATGCAGGGCAAAGCCAATCCGCAGATGGTCAATGAGATTCTGGAGGAGAAATTAAGAGCGGAGAAATCGTCTGATTAGTTTCTTAGCCTCAGCCGGGCGTTTTATCCACGTCACCGGCATTTTTTTGAACCAGGTCATTTGCCGCTTGGCGTATCGCCAAGTGTTTTTGTTGATTTCGTTTTCCAGTTCTGCCAAAGGTAACCGGCCTTGTAGAAAATCGATTGATTCCCGGTAGCCAATCGCGTCGAAGGGCACTCGCCGGAAGCCATATTTTTTCACTAGCTTTTTCGTTTCCGCGACCAGGCCCCGCCGGAGCATGAGCTTCGTGTGCTGGCGGATTCGCTGCTTCAATTCATCGGCCGGGAGATTGAGGCCCACAAGCAGAGGCTCAACGAGTTTTGCGCCGCGCCTGCGCTGCTTTGTAAAAGGTTTTTTGCTGGCAATGGTTACTTCCAGAGCTCGAATGACGCGGCGAGGATTGCGTGGGTCGACGATATGGGCTGCTTCGGGATCAAGGGTCGTGAGTTTGCCGAAAAGATAGTGGAGCCCCCGGGTTTGCCAAAGCCGCTCCAATTTTTTGCGCAAATTGCGGTTTGGTTTGACTCGAGGGAATTCCAAATTGTCTGTCACTGCCCAGACGTAGAGGCCGGTCCCGCCGACCAAAAATGGCATTTTTCCGGCGCGAGTAATTTGGCTAATGGCTCGAAGGGCGTCTTTTTTGTATTGCCCGACCGTATATGGTTGATCGGGGTTTTTCAGATCAAAGAGAAAGTGCTTCGCGCTTTTTTGTTCGACGCGGTTAGGTTTGGCTGTTCCGATGTCCATGCCCCGATAGACTTGCCGCGAGTCAGCGGAAACGATCTCTCCGTTGAATTTTTTCGCCAGCGCGATGGCGAGAGCGGTTTTGCCCGAAGCGGTCGGGCCAACTATGCAGATGAGTTTCGGCAGGTTCATTTTTTGGTTTTTTTGTGGATGTGCAAAATTGGCCGCATCGAGCTCTTTTTCAGGCTCTTGCCGTGCTGGCGCATCCGCGGTCGCTTTTTTTGTTCCCGCCGTGTGGCTCGTCGGTCTTCTAAATTTTCGTAATCACTGCTATGATGCATAATATGAAAAAAATTCTATCTACAGTTTTCATTATACTGACTTTACCTTTTTTAGTCTCGGCCCGGGTAACCCCTCCGGATCTGCATGCAGCTCCGGGCGCGCTGCCTGGCCAGAGCGGCTACTTTTTTCAAAACATCCGCGAATGGTTGGAAATCAACTTTTTTGCGGTCAGCACCACAGCCAAACAGGAAAAAATGCTGGAGCTATCTAGCCGCCGCCTGGCTGAAATTTCGAAAATTGCCAGTTTACCGAGCGTCAATGTCGAAGTCTTGAATATTGCTACCAGTCACTATGGGGATTTGCTTGGGCAAGCAGAAGACGTGGCCGAGAAGCTTGTCATTTTGGACGGTGCACAATTGCCGGTTGCCGAGAAGCTCGAGCAAATCTCGCGTATGCACGAGCAGATTTTGTTGGGACTCCTCCAATCCAGCGACAAAAGCGATTACCGGCAGCTTTTGGAGGCCTTGAATTCGGCGCGAATCAACAATGAATTGATTTTCAAGTTTATGGTCAAAAATTATCAGTACAACCAAACTGACATTGCCAAATACGGCAACATGGTCACCGAGCAGATTAAATTTTTACGAGAATTCGCCCCAACGCTCCCTACGCCTTTACCCTTGAACAAGCAGACAGAGTTGGCCAAGGCTTACGTGGAATTGGGCAAAGCCGAAGCGGCTGGCCTGAATCCAAACTCGTATGACCAGTTGAAAGTAGCGACTGACACGGTTGTCAATCAAATGCTGCCACGGTAGCGGGTTACAGAGATTTGGTTTTTATTTTTTCTCGAATTTTGTGGACAAAGTCTTCCAGTTTCATCGAGCCCAGATCTTTTTCCCCGTGCTGCCGTACAGAGACGGTTTTTTCACCCATTTCTCTTTTCCCGACAATGAGCATATACGGGATTTTTTGCATTTCCGCTTCGCGGATTTTTTTGCCGATTGATTCGTTGCGCTCATCAAATATCGAGCGGATATCGGCATCGTTTAAAGTTTCCAGTATCTCTTTTCCATATTTTTCGGTTTCCTCGGAAATCGACAGGATGGCCACTTGCACGGGTGCAAGCCAGACTGGGAGGGCTCCGGCGAAATGTTCTATCAAAATCGCAATAAAACGCTCGAGTGAGCCCAAAACCGCAATGTGCAAAATCGCAGGACGTTTTGGTTTCGCGTCTTTATCAGTGTAGACTAGATCGAAATTTTCAGGCTGATTGAAATCGAGTTGAATCGTCGTGAGCTGCCATTCTCTCCCAATCGCGTCTTTGATCATAAAGTCAATTTTTGGTCCGTAAAAAGCAGCTTCTCCTTCTTTTACAATGAAGGAAATTCCTTTTTCTTTTACTGATTGTACGAGCTGCCTTTCTGCTTTGTTCCAAACAGCGTCGTCCCCCAAGTATTGTTTGAGGTTTTTGGGATCTCTCACCGAAATTTGAGCTTTATAGCTTTTCAAGCCAAAGTCTCTGTAGATCGTTTGGGTCAGCTCAATAGCGCGGTCAATTTCTGCCGGGAGCTGTTCGTGAGGCACGAACCAATGACTATCATCTTGAGTGATGGCGCGAACCCGGAAGAGCCCGTTGATTACGCCGCTTTTTTCGTAACGATATACCGTGGCGTTTTCGGCTAAGCGCAAAGGGAGGTCGCGGTAGCTGCGGGGCTTGGCCAGGTATATCTGAAAGTGATGCGGGCAATTCATGGGCTTGAGAGTATATTTTTCTCCTTCGAGTTCCAAAGGCGGCATCATGGCATCGTATTTTTGCCAATGTTTGCTTTGGATATAGAGTTGACTCCTAGCGATATGTGGGGACCAGACGAAAATTAGACCAAAACGTTTTTTTATATTGAATAAGTAATCTTCGATGGTTTTTCGCAAGGTAAACCCTCGTGGCATTAGAAGTGGCAGGCCCGGCCCGACCGTCGGCGAGAAGGTAAACAATTCTAATTCCCGACCGAGAATTTTGTGATCCCTTTTTTTGGCCTCCCGCATCATTGTTAGATAGTTTTCCAGTTCGGTCTTATCCATAAAAGCCGCTACGTAGATCCGGGTGAGCATCGGGTTTTTTTGATCCCCGCGCCAGTACGCACCCGCCGTATGGGTGAGCTTGAAAGCATCACTCGGGATTTCGCCGATATTCTCGAGGTGGCCGCCTTTGCACAGGTCGGCGAATTCACCGATGCGGTAAAAAGTCACTTTCTCTTCGGCCACTCCTTTGATTTTTTGCCGTTCCCCTTTGGCGATTTCTGCGATGAGGTCAGTCTTGTATGTTTGCCCCTCCTTTTTTGTCAGTTTCAAGGCGTCTTTGATTGGCAAAGTTTCCTGCGCCATGGTCAGGTTTTGTTTGATGAGTCGGCGCATTTCTTTTTCGATTTTGGGAAAGTCGGCATCGGAAATGGGGACGGGAAAATCAAAGTCGTAATAAAAGCCAGTATCAATCACTGGCCCGATGCCGAGCTTGACCTTGTCGCCGTACAGGTTTTTGACCGCGTAGGCGAGGACGTGCGCGGCCGTATGGCGCATGTTATGCAACCAATTTTCATCATGTTTGGGCATACAAATATCCTTTTAATAAACAAAAAACCCAGCACAACATATTCGTTGTCTGGGATCCACCTTTGCGCAAGGCTTTGGCGGACGGTTCCACCCAGGTTCCCCCCGCCTATGAACGGGGGACTCTTAATCGATTTGCCAGAAGCTTTGAGGTTGGTGAGGTCTCATCTTGCCCCGCCGCAGCAGGACGAACGCTTTTGGTATTTGCAGTTTAAGTCGAGCCTCGGGATTTGTCAAAAAAAATAACCAGGGCCGCTTGGGGGCGACCCTGGCAGGAAAAGCAAAACCCGCAGGCTTCAGAATCTCGCATGTTCCCTGCTGGCCCGTTCTCTGACCATCTGAATCGGCGGACCTGAGCGAACTCGTCGGGCATAAGGAAGCGTGTAAAGTGCTGTGACGGGCAGTTTGGCCAGACCCTCGCTATTCCAGTCAGTCTCCCGCGGCACGATCACTTTCACATCGGGAGCAAACTGCCAGAGGCGTTCCAGACACATCGCGCAAGGCGCAACCACGCGCCATCCTTGGGTATGACCGTGGTGGATGGCAATGATTGTTTCCAAGCCGTCGCCGGCCTCCTCAGCTTTGGCCAGCACCATAGCCTCTGCGCACACGGATGCTTGCCCAATTTTGCAGTCAGTTTGCAGGGCTGTGTAAGTTTCCTGTCGCCAGCCCCGGGCTGCGGCTGCGAGATGGTGAAAGTCTTGTTGGTAGCTTCCCTCAATGGCTTTGCGCGCGGCGTCACGCAGTGCCCAGTCCCTTTCCTCGATCGGGTAGAGGTTTCCTACTCTTGTAAGAAAGTCTTCGACTAACGCAACGATCAATTCAGGCATTGAGAATCCTCCTTTTGAATATTGCGAACCCTATATCATAGTTGAGGATAAATGGTCTCGTCAAGCTGTCGGGCATGTTTCGAACAAAACAAAAAGGGCTGGGCAGTTGCAGGCGCCCAGCCCTTCCACTTTCAAAAAATTACTTAACGCTCAGGCGGACCTCGAATCCTCAAGGTTCGCTCCGGGCGTTCATCCACCCGAGTGCTCCGCGGCAGTCGAGCCGGCCCTGCTGGCGTTCATCAAATAGTAATCAAGGGCCCACTTCGACTTCGGAGGCGACTTCATGCTGCTTGTCGGGTACTTCATTTGGTTCCTCCTTCATCATCCCAATGCTTGATTTGGCCGAGTTTCAGCCAGCACAAGGATGATAAAGGAATATAGCAAAAAAGGCCCTGCAGGTCAAGGGGTCTTTTGGAAAAGTCGACAAACAAGCTTAATTTATGGAGTTTTCAGGCTCTCGCGCAAAAGCTCTCTCAGTTGCGTTTTGAATTCCTCTGAGCTTTCTACTGTAAAATTGGTTTTGACTTCGCGAGGCGTGCCTTCGCGGTCCGGCACCAGGAGTGAAACAGGCGTGCGCCCAGGAAATTTCGCAAATACGCCTTTGAGCTTGGTAAAAACTTGGGGCGAGGCGGCCTTGGGGATTTTAATCTTCAAAAGTTTTCCATTAGCTGCTGGCGCTGTCGGTTCCTCCGGAGGCGGAAAGTTTTCCGCACTACCCCGGTAAGGGGTTTTGGTGTTCCAGTTTTCCGGAATCGGCGCATCAATGGAGAGCATTTTTTCGACCAGGAGTTTTATCTCCCCGTCTTTTTCGGACAGCTTGCCGTACACGAGCACCATCTGGTCGTTTTCCACGAGGGTTTTGTATTCGTTGAAGATGTTCGGAAATATTACCAATTCAATCATACTGTCCAGATCTTCAAGATTTGCAAAGCTCATTTGCTCGCCTTTTTTGGTCAGAATTTTTTGGACCCGAGTAATGATGCCGCCCACAGTGAAAAATCGGCCTTCTTGTTCCGGCCCCAGGGTTTTTACTGGTTGGCAGTAACGCTCCAGGGTTGTTCTGTAGTTTTCCAGGGGGTGGGAAGAGACATACAATCCCAAAAGTTCTTTTTCCCAGGCCAATTTTTCTTTTTCCGTGGCCGGGGGAACAGGTTTTAGAATCAGTTCCCCATTTTTTTGGCCGTTTTGCATAAACAAGGCAGACTGGCCCAGGCTGGCTTGTCGCTGGCTGGTGCGGGCGTGGTCCAGGATACCCTCGGTATTTAGGAGCATTTGATTGCGCTCGCCGAATTTGTCGAGACTGCCGCTTTTCACGAGCGCTTCCCAAGATTTTTTGTTGAAATTACGGGTTTTGACCCTGTGGATGAAATCCGTCAGCGACTGGAAAGCGCCGGCCTGTTTGACTTCGGCTATGATTGTGGTGATGACGTCGGAGCCGAGGTTTTTGATCGCGGAGAGGCCGAAGCGGATTTGCCGTTCGTTTATGACTGTGAATGACGCCAAAGATTCGCTCACGTCAGGAGGCAGCACTTGAATACCGAGGCTTTCGCATTCCGCCACGGCGGCCGCAATTTTTTGGTTATCGCCGGATTCGGCCGTCAGGACCGCGGCCATAAATTCGACCGGAAAATTTGCTTTCATGTAAGCAGTTTGGTACGCCACCATGGCGTATGAAGCGGCGTGGGCTTTGTTAAACCCGTAGGCGGCGAAAGGCTCAATGAGACTCCAAAGTTTGATGGCTTTTTCCGTAGCCATTCCGTTGTCGATGGCACCCTGGATGAATTTTTCTTTCTGAGCCGCCATTTCTTTGGGGATTTTTTTCCCCATGGCTTTACGCAGTTTGTCGGCTTCCTCCCAGGTATAGCCGGCCAATTGTATAGCGATGAGTAGTACGTCATCCTGGTAGGTGATGACCCCATAGGAAAGATCCAAGATTTCTTTCATCCGCGGATCCAAATAGGAGATGAGTTTGGGATTGTGCTTGCGGGCAATGAATTCCGGGATGGACTCCATCGGGCCTGGCCGGTACAGGGAAATCATCGCCATAATGTCAAAGATATTGGAGGGTTTCAGGTCGACTAGATATTTGGTCATCCCGGAACCGCCGAGCTGAAATACGCCAATGGTCCGGCCAGAAGCCAGCAGCGAAAAAGTTTTTTTGTTATCAAGGGGAATCCGCTGCAGGTCTACATCCAAGCCGCGGGTTTGTCGCACGATTTCCACGGCATTTCCCAGAATCGAGAGATTGCGGATGCCCAGAAAATCCATCTTCACGAGGCCCGTGTCTTCGATTGAGTACATGTCATATTGGGTGATGATATTTTGGTTGTCGGTATCCAGTTGCAGCGGGGTGAAATCAGTAAGCTTGGTCGGCGCAATCACCACGCCGGCGGCGTGAACCGAGGCGTGTCGCGCGGAACCCTCGACTTTTTTGGCGAGTTCAATGAGGTTTTGAGTTTCCGGATCCTTTTGGTAAGCTTCCCTCAGTTCCGGGGAAATGCTGAGGGCTTTTTCGATATTCATGTGGAATCCTTGTTTGCCGAAAGGAATCATTTTGGCGATACGGTCGCATTTGGAGTAGGGAACCCCCAAAGCCCGGCCCACATCCCGGACCGCGGCTCTCGCCATCATAGTGCCGAAGGTTACGATTTGCGCCACTTTGTTTTTTCCATATTTTTCGCTGACATATTGCAACACCTCATCGCGGCGGTTGTCGGCAAAATCCATGTCAATATCAGGAGGGGTCGGCCTGTACGGATTTAAAAACCGTTCGAAAGGCAATTTATACTCCACCGGGTTCATAGTCGTGATACCGAGGGCATACGCAGCGACTGAGCCGGCCGCGGAACCGCGAGTGGTGCTGATGATCCCGCGCCCCCGGGCCCAATTCACCATATCGGCGACTACGAGAAAGTAAGCGGAATATCCTTTGGTTTTAATGATTTCAGTTTCGTATTTGAGACGAGCCAGGATGTCTTCCGGGATGCGGTTGTCCTCGTAACGCTTTTTTAAGCCCTCCAGGCAGAGCTCTTCCAAATAGCTTTCCGCGGTGTACGTATCCGGGACTGGGAAGCTCGGAAAATAACGTTTGTCCAAAGTCAGCTCGAGATCAACACTGTTGGCAATTTTTACGGTATTGGCCAAAGCTTCCGGCAAATCAGGGAAAATCGCCGCCATCTCGGCAGCTGATTTCAAATGCAGTTCCGAACCGCGCATATCCAAACGGTCCGTATCCTCTACTGTTCGGCCAGTGCCGACGCAAACCAGGATGTCCTGCGCGGCGCTGTCCGTCGGCGCCAAATAATGGCTATCATTCGTGGCCACTATTGGCAATCCCAGTTCTCGCGCAATTTTCAGCAATCCCGAGTTGACTTGGGTTTGGGTGTCGTTGTCGGCATTATTTTTGAGGTTACGCTGGAATTCGAGATAGAAATTATCTTTTTCAAATATGTGCTGATATTCTTGGGCGACTCTGCGGGCTTGTTCGTAGTTGTCCCCGACGATGTGCCGGGCAATCTCCCCGCGCAAACAGCCGGACAGACCCACGAGCCCCTCGCTGAATCGGCTCAGGGTTTCCTTGTCAATGCGCGGTTTATAATAGTACCCCTCCAGATGAGCTATAGTCACCAACTGCAGCAAGTTTTGGTATCCGACCAGATTGCGCGCCAGCAGAGTCATGTGATAGTAGTCCGGTCCGCCACTGCCTTTTTTTGCATACAAACTTTCAGGGGCCAGGTACGCCTCGACCCCCAAGATCGGTTTTATGCCTATCCGCCGCGCTTGTTTGTAAAATTCTATGGCCCCGTACATGGACCCGTGGTCCGTGAGCGCCAGGGCCGACATCTCCATTTGTTTGGCCGCCGCCACCAGGTCGGGAATTTTCGGCAAACCATCGAGCAGTGAATAGTGCGAATGTACGTGCAAGTGAACGAAATCGGACATGTTCTACAAATTTACAAAATTTTTACAAACTGCGAAATCAGACGATAAGTATCCTGATATTTTATACTGCCGCAACTGATTCGTAATTTCTCAGCCTATCTATTATAATACAAACAAGGAGATTGCTTAAATGCTAAAGTTGCCAAATTTGCCCGAGAAAGAGGAGCTTGAATATCAAAAACAAGAGTTTTTTTTGTCGATTCTGGAAGAATTTCAAGCGACGTCGAAGCTTTGGTTCTATTTTTTGGGGGCGTTTGTGCTGATTGCCATTCCGGCTGGCATTTTGATGAAGAATGTCTGGACCAGTTCGTTTATTTCTCAGTACCAACCCCCAGCCGTAAATACGGTTCCTTATCAAGCTGTTCCTTTGCGAGTTTTGAAAACGGAAATTCTGCCCGTGACCGACACCCTCGATTCGGTTTATTCCCAGATTTTCAATCCAAATTCCGATATTTCAGCCAGCGATATTCAGTACGAATTGTTGCTCAAAGGTTCGGGCGGAAACATTTTGAACACTATAAAAGGGGACAGTTATTTGTTAGCCGGGGAGAGTAAATTTTTATTGTCTCCGACAGTTGCCGCCAACCCATTGCTGGCGTCCGTTGAGCTTAAATTTGGCGAAATTCACTGGACGAAATTTAAACCCCAGTTTGTCTTAAAGTTGAGTGTTCTCCAGGCAAACACCGGTACCGCGCCTGAGGGAAAATTTTTTGTCGAGGGATTAGTCCGAAACCCCGAAGGTTATCGCGTAAAAAAAGTTGAAGTAGCAATAGTCGTGTTTGACAAGACTAATCAAAATATTCAGGCGATCAACTCCACAGTATTAACAGATTTGTTGCCTCTGGAGAGTCGGTATTTCCGTGTGATCTGGCCGTTCGGCAAAACTTATCCGGTGGCCCAAGTCCAGATTATACCCTATGTCAATTTGTTAGACCCTGGTTTCGTTATCCAAAAACCCGATAAACTGCCGGCTCGATAAGTTTCCGTAACCCACGAAGGCATGATCCTAAGCAAGACCTTTAAATATTTTGATTGGCCGTTTTTTGCGGCGGTGATTCTGTTGACCTTGATCGGACTTTTGATGATTTACAGCACCGGTCTCAGCGGCAAGACCGAATCCATTTTGTGGATCAAACAGACCGCAGCTTTGGTGGTGGGCGTGGTGGGCCTATTTTTTTTGGCCAGCCTGGATTACAGATTTTTCGCCAAAAACAGTACGATTTTGTATCTTCTGGCTTTATTTTTACTTCTCGTCGTTTTGCTTCTCGGTCACACGATTCGCGGTTCGACCCGCTGGTTTGATTTGGGGGCAATCAATTTTCAGCCAGCTGAGTTTTCCAAGCTCGCTATCATAATTCTTTTGGCAAAATTTTTCCAGACCAAGAAACAGCTTTTGGCAAAATTCGGTTATGTTTTGCAATCCTTCGTGTACGTTTTTATTCCCTTGGGACTCATCATGCTTCAGCCTGACCTGGGTTCGGCAATCGTGCATCTGGCGATTTGGTTCGGGATGCTGCTCATTAGCCCGATGCCGCGGCGATATTTTTTGTATCTCTTAGTTATTTTTTTGGTGGTTTCCTCGGTGGTCTGGCAATTTCTGCTGGCCGGATACCAAAAGGACCGCGTCAGAAGTTTTATTGATCCGACTGCTGATCCACGAGGCCGGGGCTACAATGCCCTTCAGTCCGTGGTGGCGGTCGGTTCCGGCGGCTGGTTTGGCAGTGGGCTGGCAAGGGGATTGCAGAGCCAGTTGAAATTTTTACCGGAACGGCAAACGGATTTTATTTTTGCCTCCACTACAGAGGAATTGGGTCTCATAGGGGGAGGGCTGGTAATAATTCTTTTGGTTTTTGTTCTGCTGAGGGTGGTGAAAATTTTACGGGAAGCCAGGGATTCTTTTGGGGCGTATATCGCTGCCGGAATTTTTTTCTTGATTTTTAGCCAGAGCGTGGTCAATATCGGCATGAATCTCGGGTTGGTGCCCGTGACCGGAATCACTTTGCCGTTCTTAAGTTACGGTGGGTCCAGTTTGGTGATTACTTTTTGGCTCATCGGCATTTTGGAGAACATTGCTCAAAATTCCGTGCCAGTGCGCTTCGGTTAGACTAGTCGCCGGCAGTAGATGCCTCTTCGCATCACTCATTTGGCGCGAGTCGGATTGGCATAGCGTCGATACATTTGGTTGTCGTCGCTGATTCAGAAGAAATTCGCTGCCCAGAACTGGACAAAAGCCAAAAAAAGGTATATAATTAGGATGTACTCTTCAATGAATTGAGAGAAACAAATAATTTGGCATAAATGGCTAAGTTAAACTATCAAAAATGGATTGAGCTTCTCTCTGTGATCCTGCATTGCCCTGTTTGCAGCAACAAATACAATGCCGAGCAGACTAGCATCATAGAATCAAAAGATCCGGAAAAGTACGAAAATTCCTCACTTTTGGTTCACACCGAATGTGAACGTTGTAAAAGTTCCGTAGTTTTCAGCATCGCTCTGGACGGCCCGGAAGTTTTTTCCGTGGGTATGGTGACTGACCTCAATTCCACAGATGCGAAAAGATTCCGTGATGCGGATAGCATTTCCCTCAATGAGGTGATTGATTTTCACGAGTTTTTGAGCGTATTTGACGGAGATTTTGAGCGGATGTTGCACTAAATTTATTTGATTAAAACCCTCCGTTCTTGACGGAAGGTTTTTTATTTGGTACGCTATTTCAGCATTTAGTGTAAACTTTTTTATAGCGAAATTCATGCAGCCAACAATCAAAGCCCAGACACGAATAGTGTTTGGCAAGCAGACCAATAAACTGCGCTCCAGCGGCAAGCTACCAGCGGTTTTGTATGGTAAAGGCAAGCCGAGCCAGGCCTTGGAAGTTTCCCACAAAGAATTTGATCGAGTGTTTCGCCAATCTGGAGAAAATACTTTGATCAATTTGGTCATAGAGGGAAAAGGGGAAACCAAAGTGCTGATCCACGACGTGGCCAAGCATTTTATGAAAGACGAGCCGATTCATGTGGATTTTTATGAAGTCGACCTGACCCGCAAGATCCACGCGAAGATTCCGCTGCACTTTGTGGGGATTTCTGCGGCGGTAAAAGAGCTGGGGGGCATCCTCCTGAAAAATATTTCTGAAGTATCTGTCGAAGCATTGCCGGCTGACTTGCCCCAATTTTTCGAGATAAATATCGAAAGACTGAAGACTTTTGACGATCTGGTCAGGCTGGGGGATCTCAAGGTTGATGAGAAGATTAGACTTTTGGGGCATCCCGAAGAAGTTTTGGTGTCCGTGCAAGCCCCGAGAACGGAAGAAGAGTTGGCTGAGCTGGAGAAGCCGACTGCGGAAGCGGAGAAGGCTGCCATTGAGGGCATGGAAGCAAAGACAGTCGAAGAAAAAGCCGCCACAGAAGCTGAGAAAGCCGGGGCTGAAGGCGAGAAAGCTCCGGCCGAGGCCAAAGCCGAAACGGCGGAGCCGAAAAAAGCAGAGAAGAAAGTTGAGAAGAAACCTGAGAAGAAGTAGAGCAAATCTGATCAACTTCCAAAGCCAGGCAATCCCTGGCTTTTTTTGAAAAAAAATTCCAGAGAGCGTCCTCGAAAGGATGCTCTCTGGCCGTATTTTCCATAGAACGGTTTTTAGTCGCCGAGCCAGATGGTTTCCTTGGTCTCAGGCCCGGTGGAAATTCCGACGATTGGAATTCCCGCGATTTCCTGGATCCTGCGGAGAAACTCTCGGGCCCGTGGCGGAAGCTGTCCCCAGGCGGTCGCGCCCCTGGTTTGAGACTTCCACCCTGGCAGAGCTTGGTAATTCGGTTGAACCCTCTCGAGGCCTGACCGCGGCATGGTTTTGAGGAAGTCCCCGTCGCGCTTGTAAGCCGTGCAGATAAGAATCTCCGACAGTCCGTCCAGGACGTCGAGCTTAGTCAGGAACAGATGGGTAAGCCAGTTCAGTCTGACGGCGCGTTGCAAGGGCACCCCGTCCAGCCAGCCGCAGTCGCGAGGCCGGCCTGTCACTGACCCAAACTCACCCCCATGATTTTGCAGATAGGCAGCGATGTCCCCCTCGATTTTGGTGGGGAAATCCCGTCGCCCCACGCTGGTGGTATACGCTTTACACACGCCGATCCGCATACCCCAGTTGCCCAAACGCAAACCGAAGATCTTGTTGAGGTCGTGGATGGTCGTCCCCGAAGAGGTGTTGTAGGGATAATTCGGCGACTGGATATCGAGCATGGTGCCCTGGGCTTGCTCGAAACATGCCAGCATCTCGTTGCCGAGCTGACCTTGCAATGCCCGATTCACGTAACGGTCGAGCTCAACCACGTATGGTCGGAGCATTTCGCCGTAACGAAACAAAGTCTCGGTCATTTTTTCTGGTGTGTAGCCCTGGGCTTGGACTGCGGGGACGAGATTTTTGACCGCAAGAACTGACTCGAGTCTGCTTAGCAACCGGTCACGGTCAAGCAAGTCCTCTATGGTGATGCCGTAGCGGGCAGTGATGTCCGCGTAAGCCGGTCCGACCCCGTTCATGGTCGAGCCGAGGCCTGTGCCCCCGAGTGCCTCTTTTTCGGCTTTCTCCAAGTCCAGGTGCCACGGCATTACCGTGAAAGTTTCCCTGGCGATGTGAAGCCGCTTCAAACTAATCCCGGCTTTGACCGCCTCGGGCATTTCCCGGTCCACGAGGTCCTGAACGTTCACCACGCACATCGGGGAGATGAGCGAGTCCACGTCCGGATTGAGTATGCTAGAAGGCAGCATGCGCAAAATTATTTTTTTCCCGTTTTGCACGACGGTGTGGCCCGCGTTGTTTCCGCCGTTCCAGCGGGAGTTGACAGCAACACGCCCAGCCCACGGGCCAGAAAGCAGATACGCAATGACTTTACCCTTGCCGGAATCCCCCCAGTGGGTATCGAAAATTCCACAAGCTTTCATTTATTTCCTCCTCAGTTTTTCGGCATTTTCTTGCAGATCCGGAATTACAATCAAATCATTTTACCCTATCATTTTGTTTTTATCTCGTCAATAAAACAACCCGTTTTCACGGGGTTGTTTTATTCCCACTCAACAGTCCCGGGGGGTTTGGAGGTGATGTCGTAGACAACCCGATTGATGCCTCGGACTTTGTTGGTAATCCGCACTGAGATTCGCTCCAGTAATTCGTGCGGCAGCTTCGCCCAGTGGGCGGTCATATAATCGGTCGTGGTAATGGCGCGGATGATTATTGGATAGCCATATGTACGCGCGTCACCCTGGACGCCGACAGCGTGGATGGACGGGAGCACAGCAAAATATTGCTGGACGCTCTCTCTGCTTTTGCTGATTTCTTCCCGGACAATGGCATCAGCCGCGCGGAGGAGGTCTAATTTTTCCTCAGTAATTTCTCCGATGATGCGCACTGCCAAGCCCGGTCCAGGGAAAGGCTGGCGCTCGGTGATGGATTTGGGCAGCCCCAGCAGCCGACCGATCTGGCGCACTTCGTCTTTGTATAGCTCGCGCAGGGGCTCGATGAGTTTGAAGCCGAATTTTTTGGGCAGCCCGCCTACATTGTGGTGGGATTTGATGACAGCAGCAGTTCCGCCGACGCTGACGCCCGAAGTGATCGCGTCAGTATAGAGAGTGCCTTGCGCCAGCCATTTCGCATTTTTGATTTTTTTGGCCTCACGCTCGAATATTCTTATAAAAAGTCCACCAATGATTTTTCGTTTTTGCTCTGGATCAGTGACTCCGCGCAAGGCGTCCTGGAATTCGAGCGCAGCGTCAATAACTCGAAGATTCAGCTTTCCATATTTACGGAAAGTCTCAACAATTTCTTCAATTTCATTGAGTCGGCCGAAGCCATGATTGACAAGGATGCAATGTAGTCGTTGACCGATAGCTTTGTGGACTAGCGTTGCGGTGACAGACGAGTCAACGCCCCCGGAGAGACCGCACACGACCGTATCCTTTTTCACTTTTTTTTTGATATCCGCAGTTGTTTTTTCCAAAAAATCTTTGAGTTGCCAAGTTTTTTGTGCCCCCGAGATTTTTATAAAATTTGCCAGGATTTTTTGTCCGTTTTCGGTATTGGTCACTTCGGGATGAAATTGCAGACCGTAAATTTTGTAGTTTTCGTCCGCTATGGCGGCATACCGACAGTTGGCCGATTGCGCGAGAGTGACGAATCCGGCCGGTAGCACCGTGATTTGGTCGCCATGAGACATCCAGGTCATTTGTTTTGGTCTGAGGCCCTGGAAAATGGGCGAGGCTTTGGTGATTTTTATTTCCATTGGTCCATATTCGCTCGTTTTTCCTGCTCTCACTTCGCCGCCGAGTTCAAAGGCCGTGAGCTGCTGGCCGTAGCAAATCCCCAAAATCGGCCGGCCCAATTTGAAAATCGCTTTGCTGACTCGTAGAGCGCCTCGCTCGGAGAGATTTTGTGGCCCGCCCGAGAGGATAATCGCCTGGGCTTGTTGGAGTTTTTTGAGGGGAAAATTGTGGGGAACCAGCTCGGCATAAACGCCGAGCTCGCGGATGCGTCGGGTGATGAGGTGCGAATATTGGGAACCAAAATCGAGAACGTAGACGAGATTTTTCATTTGATAAAGCTCGCGTCAAAGGCCCAGCGCGTGCAACGGGCGACTTCGGCAGCGCTCAAGATTTTTTCTTTTTTGAGAAACTCTTGCTCCTTGTAGATATTCGTCCGGTACATTTCCGGTCCGTCGGTATTGATAGTGAACCGGACATGATTTTTCAGAAGCGTCCGCAGCGCTAGTTTGAGTTCGGCCGGATTTTTCATCACGCTGTTGCGCAAGTTCGACGTCGGGCAGATTTCCAGAGTAATTTTGTTTTTTGCCGTTTCTTTCATGAGTTCCCGGTCCTTGTAGCAGAGGATGCCGTGGCCAATCCGGTCTGGTCTGATTTCCCGGACCACGTACCACATTTCTTCCAGACCGTTTTCCTCGCCAGTGTGCACGGTGATACCCAGTCCGGCGCGTTTGGCTTGCTGAAACAACGGTGCTAGTTGCTTCATGGAAAAAGTTTTTCGCCACGGCCCTGCCACGTCCACGCCGATGACGCCCTGCGATTTGTATTTGATTGCTTTCTTGAGGATTATTTCGTTTTGTTTGAAACTTAACGTTCGATCCATCATCAGGATTATTCCGGCTTTGACCTGCGGGTATTCCAGCGTGGCTTTGTCCAGGCCCCAGACTGCGGACATGATGATATGGTCGAGATCGCGTTCACCGCCGCGGTTACGTTTCATGGGATTGAATCGTAGTTCCTGCAGGACCAGATTGCAGGCCCGGTAGCCTCCGCCGATGACGCTTTTGACCGACTCCTCCACGGCTTCCGGAGAGGACTGGATCAGTTCAGTCCAGCGGAAAAAATGATAATGCATTTCATTCAGGTTTTTGTTCCGTTCGTTTCCGCTCATAGTGATGAGTTTCTCGAAATCCCAGTAATTTTTACTGGGCAGTTTGATTCCTTGGCGGTGGGCGATAGACCACAAAAGAGGCGGATCAACAGCCGCACCCAGGTGGGTATGCAGTTCTGCTCTAGGAGTAGTAGTTTTTTGCGGCATGTTGCTATCCAAAAATTAAAAAGAAAAACTGCTAGTAGTTGGGTGCCCTTTTGGTGATTGTGATTGAATGCGGATGGGATTCACGCAGGCCGGCATTGGTAATGCGGATGAAGCGGGCTTGCTTCCACATCGCCTCGATAGAGCGGGCGCCGATATAGCCCATGCCCGAGCGCAGCCCGCCGGTGATCTGTTCCACGACGTCTTTTACCGGTCCTTTGTATTGCACAGCTCCGGTGACGCCCTCGGGGATTTTGATTCGGGCATTTTTCTGAAAATAGCGGTCAGAGGAACGGTTGCTCTGCATGGCTTCGAAACTGCCCATACCCCGATAGGTTTTCATCAGCTCTCCGTGAAGCTTCTCGATTTTGCCAGGGGTTTCTTTGGTCCCAGCTAGCATGGAGCCCAGCATCACGGTCGAGGCCCCGGCGGCCAAGGCTTTGACCACGTCTCCGGAGTAGCGCACGCCGCCGTCGGCAATGACCGGGATTTTTTTCTTTTTGACTATTTCTACGACATTCAAAATCGCGGTCAATTGTGGGACGCCGACTCCTGCCACGACCCGAGTCGTGCAGATGGAGCCTGGGCCAATGCCGACTTTGATGCCATCAGCAAATTTGGCCAACTCAACTGCTGCTTCACGGGTGGCGATATTGCCGACTATGAGCTGGGCCTTGGTAGCTTTTTTTATTTCTCGCGCACTTTTGAGGGCGCGCAAGTTGTGCGCATGCGCAGTGTCAACGACGATGACGTCAGCGCCGGCTTTGTCGAGGGCGAGAGCACGCTCGAGGTCGCCCGGGCCAACTGCGGCCGCGGCCAGAACCCCGGCGCGTTTAACAGCCTTGAGCATGCCAACTTGTTTTTCTATCGAGCAATTGCGGTGCAGGACCGCGACGCCGCCGAGTTTGCCCAAAGAAATAGCCATGGCGGTTTCGGAAACCGTATCCATGGCTGCGGCTATAATCGGGATTTGGATGGTAAGTTTTTTGGTTAGACGAGTTCGAAGAGTGACCTCGCCTCGACTGACTCCTGACGCTTGAGGTTGCAGAAGTACGTCATCAAAAGTTAATCCTAGTGGAAATTGCACGTCCATAATCTATTATATAGGAAAGGTCTTATTTTTGGCAAATTTCCAAAACTCGGAACCTGCCTGAAAGATCTTTATGAAATTCGGGCTTGGTTCTGGGGAAGTATTTTTTGGAGATTCGCCACACCGCCTGTTTTTGCCGCGGATCAAATTCTATTAGCACAACACTCGCGCCAATTCTGTCTTTGGCAGCTTCATAGAGCAGATTGCGGATGAGTTTCAGTCCTTTTTCTCCTGTGAATAGGGCGTTTTTTGGTTCGAATTTCAAATCTGCTGTCTCGGCAGTAGAATTATTTTTCCACTTCCCCCAGCCATAGGGAAGATTGGCGACAATGAGGGAAGCTTGTAGGTTGTAGCTGGTAGCTTGTAGTAGGGGAGTTAACAGGTTGCCTTGAAGAAATCGGATCTTTTTGTAAACACCGAGGAGGCGGGCATTGAGTTTGGCAATTTTGAGAGCGCTCGCAGATGAGTCAATTGCGAAAAATTTAATCTTTGGGTTTTTTATAAGTCTAGCCAGACTGACAATGATATTCCCGCTTCCGGTCCCGACATCTATTATAGATTTAAGATCAAAAATTTTGGATTTAAAAATTTGTAAGGCGAGATCTACGAGCAATTCTGTCTCAGGGCGTGGGATGAGCACTGCTGGGGTTACCAGAAAATCCAGGCCAAAAAATTCCTTGTGGCCGGTGAGGTAGGCCACGGGCCAGCCGCGAGTGCGTTTATTAATCGCTAGCTTGTAGCTGGTAGCTTGCAGGTTCGTTAGTTTTTTTCGCGGATTGGCGTACAAAAAAGCTTTGTTTTTATTTAACACATGGCAAAGCAGCACCTCGGTGTCCAAAGCTGGGGAGCCGCCATTTTTAAGTTTTTTTGTTGCCCATGAAAGGCCAGTTTGAATATCCATCACCCAGTGTGTTATCTTTAAATGTCAACGTTTCGAAAATTCAAGGAGGAGCACTCAAATGCCTAACAGTCGCATTGAGCAACTGGTAAGTAAGCAGCAAATTCATGCTGACATCCAGCGTTTGGCTGAGCGGCTCTGCGAGCGTTATAGTGGAAAGACCTTGGTCGTTATCGGTCTTCTAACTGGTGCTTATGTTTTTTTGACCCACCTCACCGAGGCGATGGAAGACTGGAATGTTCGGCATCCCAAAAAGAAACGGGTTCGCTTCGAAGTTGGCTTCCTAGGTGCTTCCAGCTATGTGCCAAATCAGCGCGGCGTGGGGATGAAAAGCAGCGGCGAGGTTGTCGTTTCATTCGATATCAGGATACCAATCAGGCGTCGCCACGTATTGGTGGTTGATGACGTCGCTGATACCCTGCGGACGCTCAAGAAAATTACAGAACAGTTGCGCGCTCGGTGCCCCCGGACTTTGGAAGTCGCTTGTATGGTCAGAAAGGTTGGCTGTGCCAAAGTCAGGCTAACCGTACCATGTTATGTCGCGAGGCGCATTCCGAACGAATATGTCGTCGGCATGGGGCTCGACGATAACGGACGCTTCCGAACCTTGCCGTATATCGGGGTGGTTAGGCGTGCTTGAGGAAGGAACGGATTTGATTGGAGCGTCGCTCGTGTTTTTCGGGTGGCGCTCTTATTTTGTTTGCGCGGCTAAAGTTCTTTCTTGATCAGTCTTGATGAGAGCTTCGAGTATCGGTTCGAGCTTTCCTTCCATAATGAGGTTGATTTGGCCGAAGTTTTGGTTGATGCGGTGATCGGTGACCCGGTCCTGGGGAAAATTGTAAGTCCGGATTTTTTCGGAGCGGTCCCCGGAACCGATTTGGGAGCGGCGTTGCTCGCGCAGTTCTTTTTCTCGCTTTTCGCGCTGGTATTCAAAGACGCGGGCGCGGATGACCTGCATGGCTTTTTCCCGATTTTGCGTTTGGCTGCGTTCGTCCTGAGACTGCGCCGTCATGCCGGTCGGAAGGTGCGTGATTTTTATGGCTGAGTAGGTCGTGTTTACTGATTGTCCGCCCGCACCAGAGGAGGTAGAGGCTTCGATTTTGAGGTCTTTGGGATCGATCTTGAGATCAATTTCTTCCACTTCCGGCAGGACCGCGACCGTCACAGTCGAGGTATGCACACGTCCGGATTTTTCTGTGTCAGGGACGCGCTGGACCCGATGCACACCGGATTCGTATTTGAGTTTCGCATAAACCACGCTCCCAATAATTTCAAAAATTACTTCTTTAAATCCACCGATCTCCGTGCGGTTGCTGCTCAAGGCGGCCGATTTCCATTTTTTTCCCTCGGCGTATTTCTGATACATTCGAAAAAGTTCAGCCGCAAACAGAGCGGCTTCGTCACCGCCCGCTCCGGCGCGGATTTCCATGATGACGTTTTTTTCATCCATGGGGTCGCGCGGCAGCAGCATTAGCCGTAGTTGTCGTTTGACTGTTTCGTGTTGCTCCCAGAGCTTGGCCAGTTCTTTTTTTGCCAGTTCGCCCACCTCATCTTTTTCTTCTGCGAGCTCGGCACTTTCCGCGATTTCTTTCTCGAGTTTTTGGAGTTCGCGAACTTTCCCCACCTTTGGCTCGATTTCGGAGAGTTTTTTGCCTAGAGTTTTGAGCAGTGCGGGGTTGGTGTTTTGGGCGAGGTCGGTTTGCAGTTGCTCGAATTCTTTGAGAACTTGCTCGTATTGTTTGTCCATATATAAAAGCGATTCAGATACCTGTAGTATACCCGAATCGCTTGTTATTTAGAATCGTCTTATTTTTCGATCTTGGCGGCAATCTTTTTGGCGCTCTTTTTGGCCAGTTTGTCCGATCTGGAAGTATGTTTCAAAGCCTTTCCTTGAGTGGTGACGGCCCGTTTCTTGAATTTTTCTACCCGGCCGGCAGTGTCTACGAGTTTTTGCTTGCCAGTGTAAAAAGGATGGCAATTCGAACAGATTTCCACGTGGAGCTCTTTTTTGGTTGAGCCGGTCGTGAAAGTATTGCCGCACGCGCAAACTACGACTGCGTCAGAGTAATAAGTTGGGTGGAGTTCCTTTTTCATAAAAATGATTATAGCAGATAAAGTGAAGCTTGACAAGCGTCCGGCCGCAGCGCGATAATTGGAAGAATTCTAGGGAGGAAAAAACATGAAGTTTAAGCGCAAGGATGGACTCACCGCCTGTCAGAGATTAATCACGGCATTAACGGGATGTGCGCCCGAAGAGCTTTTACCCCTCGATGCAGAAAAAGAAAAACAGGTGGTAGGATTATTTAATTGTTTGACAGAACGCCAGCGAGAAGTAATTGTCGGGCGATGTGGTTTTGGTCGCGATCGCTGGCAATCCCAGGACGAGCTCTCGTTGATACTTGACATTTCGGCCACGCGCGTGCAGCAACTGGAAAAAAAAGCTTTGCGAAAGCTACGGCAGGACAGTTTTTTGCGGCATTTGGGACCAGTTACCCTTCCACAACAAAAAAGATCCACTACCAATTGTCTTGATCTCACAATTGAGGAGCTGGAGGGCCTGTCTGAGAGAGCACACAATGCTCTCAAAAACGGAAACATCAAGTATGTTCGCGAGCTTGTCCAGCAGCCCGAGGAGCACATGTTGCGGACGTACCGGTTCGGCCGTAAAACAGTCAGTGAGATCAAAGCCGTTCTCGCGCCAATGAACCTCTCGTTGGGTATGCAGCTTGATGAGCAGGGCCGCATCATGGGGCCCTCTTTGCCTGCGTATTTTCCAGAATAACAAGACCCCGCCAAGAAGTTTTTTTCGACTTCTTCGGCGGGGTCAATTTTTTTTCAAAACAGCTTCACCATCCAAATTTTTTACCCACTTCCTCGGCGGTTTCGCGTTTTCTGGCGAGCTTGATCTCGCCGTCTTGGGCGATGAGCTTGGCCGGGGAGGAGAGCAGGCAATGCTGGGATGCGAGAGCGTCCTGGTATGCGCCAGTATCCAAAATTGCGATGTATTGATCCTCACCTTCTTCGATTTTGGGCAAAGTTACGTAGCCGCCCCCGGCCGTGTATTTGTCATCGCTGTCGCAGCTTGAGCCCGAGAGCCAGACTTGCTGTAAGCGGCGGGAGTTCATATTGTTCACGGGGACGATGTGCCATTTTTGGTGAATGGCCCAGGTGTCCGGCAGATCGTTGATGAAACTGCCGTCTACCACGTACCATCTTTTACTGTGGCCATTGTCCACTTGTTTTTCGGACAGAACTTTGAAAATGGTAATTTGCGCGGGAGCGACGACATAGCGACCCCATTCGCAAATGATATTTGGTTCTCGGACATTATACTTCGCGCTCAATTGTTTGAAAGTTTTGATGATCCGATTAATGGCAGCCTTGCCCGTATAGAAACGTCGTTTTTCGTAAGGCACGCCGCCGCCGCCGCCGATATTGATGGTGTCCAGCTGCGGGTTTTTCTCACGCATCTTGGCGTAGAGCATGAGGGCGCGTTTGATGGGTGCTACCAATCCTTTGACGGTCTCGATTTGACTGCTGATGTGATAGCTCAAGATGCCGAGGTTGCGGATTTTGCCGAGTTTCAAAAGGTCGTCCTCGTGGAAGCCGAAGTGGTTGAAGCGTTTATCCCAGTGCGAGCGGACTTTTATATCCATGTCAACGCGAATGCCGACCTCGCCTTTGTACCTTCGAAAGAAATGCAGTTCCTGTTCTTCCTCGATGATTGGGGTGATGATGACGCCCTTGCGGTCCAACTCCTCAATGAGATTGAGGTATTTCAGGGTTTTCGGCCCGTTGCAGAGTACGCGGATCTTGGAATTGAATTTTTCTTGCTCCCACAGGCGTTTCACGATCCACAGCTCGTTGGCAGAAGAAGTTTCCAAATTGGCCCCCTCGGAGAGAAGCGGCAGGACATACTCTCTGTTCTGGTTGACTTTCATCGGGTAGTGATAGAAAAAACGGCCCCGGTAGTCGTTGAGCTTGATATAGGCGTTGAATATGTCGATAAGGTTGCGGACTCGGGATTCGATGATGAAAGGAAAGACCACCTCGAGAGTGCTGCCGTATTTGTCGACGAGTTCGCGCAGGTTGTACTGATAGTTGCCTTCTTTCAGCATCAACTCGGCCTGTTTGGTGATGTCGAAGTATTGGGTGTTGAATTCTTCCCGGCCTAGCTTCCAGAAAGCTTTGAGATTTTTTTTCATTGTTTGAATCGTAGGCTTATTATAAAGCCCTTGGTTTGAGTGTCAACACCATATTCAATTTGTAACGTGAACAAGAGTCAGACTCTAAGATGCCCTACAAGCAAGGTTGCTAATAAATTTGCAGTATATGTGTGATTTTGTAAAAAAAGAAAGCCTCGGCATTGTTGCCTTGGCTTTCACTGGCTCCAGCACATGATTTTTTGTGCTTAGCTTTTGGGCTGTGCTCTCATATTTACGTTAGCGCGTTGCAAATTCATGATCTGATAGTCACCGTCTACGTAATTTTCTGGTAAATCGCTTTCTGCGATCGACTGCGCGACTTCAATTGCTTCTTGAGCAGTCAAAGAACGGAAATGCAAAGTTTCTGATGCAACACATTCCGTACCCCGTTTTTTAGAATAAAAGGGGATTGAAATATTGAAGTCGGGTTTGGCGATAACGAATCCGTCCGGCAGAAGACGAAAAGCACCTACTTTTTCAGAGTACCTAGCAACAAACGGATGTACTGGCCCTTGCATGTTTTTATTCCTCCTTGCTTTATTAAGATTAGATTAGGCGTTTTTTATGGCGAAGGCAACTAGTCTTCTCTTATTAATTTCTGATTGATTCAATCTCACAATGTCGAAGTACTTTTAACCCCCATGAACATGATTCCATAGCCACCCTTGCTTTTTTCTAAAGGTCTTGATACAATCATTTTACGTTAATTATTTCACATTCTTTCTGATCCCGCCTTCGTCTCGATGATTCAGGACTACGGCCGGGTAAATATTTTCGCCCTGGTTTGGGGAATCCTGAGGGAATCCGCAAGCTTAAGAAAATAAACTGAGGAAAGAAGAGGATCAAGGGAACTAAATAGCAATGGAGTACCCAACTATCGAAGAAATGTTGGATGCGGGGGTGCATTTTGGGCATTTATCATCGCGGTGGAATCCGCGGATGGAGCCTTATATTTTTACCACTCGCAATCGAGTGCACGTCATCAATCTGGAGAAAACTCTGGAAAAGATGAAGGTCGCGCTGGATTTCATCAGGGACGTGGCCAGCCGCGGCGGCACCGTGCTTTTCGTCGGGACCAAGCGCCAGGCCAAAGATGCGGTCAAAAAGGCGGCTCAGGCCTGCGGCATGCCGTTTGTGACCATCCGCTGGCTGGGTGGCACATTTACGAATTTTAAAACCATCCAGCGAACTATCAGGAAGCTGGAGAATTTGCAGAAACTCAAAGCCTCCAGCGATTTCGAGATAAAGTACATAAAAAAGGAACGATTGCTAATTGAGCGGGAGATTGAGAAGCTGGAGAAGCTCTTTGAGGGCATAAAAAATTTGAAAAGGCTCCCGGACATTATCTTCGTAGTGGACATCAATCATGATAAAATTGCCGTCAAAGAAGCGCATATAGCCGGAATCAAAATAGTCGGTCTAGTGGACAGCAACTCCGATCCGGACGAGGTGGATTATCCGATTCCTTCCAATGATGATGCAATCAAAGCGATAGCGCTCATGGCGGATTTGGTTTCGAAGACGGTCAACGAGGGCAAGGCCAACCCGGCCGAACCGGTTGCCGCGCCGAATCCAAAAGAAGTCAAGAAGGAGAAAATTCTCGATGCCTAGCAAACCGACAGCGATAGAAGTCAAAAAACTTCGCGAAAAGACCGGGGCTGGTATGATGGAGGCCAAAAAGGCTTTGGAAGAAGCCGACGGAAACGTTGATCTGGCTGTTGAGCTTTTGCGTAAGAAGGGAGCACTGAAGGCCAGTAAAAAAGCGGAACGCGCGACCAGCCAAGGCATTGTCGATTGTTATATTCATGGCGAGGGCCGCATTGGCGTGATGCTTGAGGTCAATTCGGAAACCGATTTTGTGGCAAGGAACAAAGAGTTTCGCGATTTGGTTCATGATCTGGCGCTCCACATCGCCGCCTCCGCTCCTTTGTATGTTTCGCGCGAAGACGTTCCGGCGGAGATTGTGCAAAAAGAAAGGGATATTTATATGGACAGCGCGGTGGCTGAGGGCAAGCCAGGTGCTGTCGTGGAAAAAATCGTCGATGGCCGTTTGGAAAAGTTTTATGAGGAGGTTTGTTTGCTGTCCCAGCCCTTCGTCAAAGACCCGGATATATCGATACAGGACCTGATTACTCAGAAAATCGCGGTGTTGGGAGAAAATATTCAGGTCAAGCGTTTCACCCGATACGTTTTGGGTGAGTAGGCAAAAGTACTACGGGGTTGTCTCGTGGTGCGGGGTTCACAATTAACTTTGTCATTCCTTCGGGATATTTGCCGGAGGCACGACATTTCTCCATATGTTCTCCTTCCTTCCTGAACTGCTGATTGTCTTGTCCCTGGCCGGAATCATCGCCATCGTCTTGCGCAAAATTCCGGGTGTGCAGGAATTTGTGAGCAAGACGCCATTGCCGAAATTGCCCGTACACGGTGCCAGGGCCGTGGCAGTAAAAATCCGGGACTATTCTGTAGTATTGGGAAAAAAGTTTTGGCAGTTTCTGCTGGAAGTAAAAGAAACTTCCAAAACAGGCCCTTTGGCAAAACTTCCGTCTAAGTTTTCCAAGATTCACATACCAAGACCCAATTTGAAGTTTTTACGGCCCTCCGAGTCTGCCGAATTTTATTTAAGCCAAGCTCAGGACAGTCTCGACAAAGAGGCTTTTGAGGAAGCGGAACGAAAATTTATCAAGGTTATTGAAAAAGATCCCCATAACGAGGAGGCTTATGCGGGTTTGGGCCGACTCTATCTCTCTCAGAAAAAATTTGAAGAGGCGATTGAGACTTATAAATTTTTACTTAAAAGCCATCCGGCTAACGATAATTATCATTCCAGTCTGGGCCAAGCATACCACGGGCAAAAGCTTTACGATCAGGCTATGAGCGCATACGAGACGGCCATCGAGATGGCGCCCGAAAATGCCAAACGATATGTGAATCTCGGGTTGACTCTGGAAGCGAGAAAACATTTCGCCGAGGCAATTCTGAATTATCGCAAAGCTTTGGACCTCGAAAAAAATAACGCGCAGTTTATGATGGTTTTGGCGGAAGCGCTGGTGAAAAAAGGCGATAAGGAAGAAGCGAAAATTTTTTTGGAACAGATCTTGCAGCTGGAACCAACAAATCATTTGGCCAGAGAGCGCTTGATGCAGTTGAAATTTTAGAGAAACAAAAGTATAATCCTTACGATTGCAGTTGCCAGCCAATAGTTCGCTTGTAGGTGCTTGCCACCTTAGCTCAGCGGTAGAGCAACTGTTTTGTAAACAGTAGGTCCTCGGTTCAAATCCGAGAGGTGGCTCCAGAAAAAGTTCTTTGGTTTTGCAATCCCAAGGGATCCCCAAAAATCAGGAGCGGAATGTAATGAGTACGGATTTTTGGGGAAAGCAGGATTTGATTGTAAACTGAAGAAAGCGGCCACGGGTCGCTTGCGAAAGTTGCAAATCAAAATCATGCATGGGCAGGTACTCAAGTGGTCAACGAGGGCAGACTGTAAATCTGCTGGCCTCAGGCCTTCATAGGTTCGAATCCTATCCTGCCCACAACGTGAGATAAGTCGCCGCTAGAACGGCGATTTATTTCGTAAATAAGCCCTAATTTCGCGGTTCCATAACCGGAAGCAGAAGAATATGGTAATCCTTCAGGGAACACGAGTTTCTGAAACCGAGGACGCAGTTGTGCCGGCAGATCAAACCACTGTCTACCGAGATCTTTGATGAAGTTGGTAGCGTACGAGAGTGCCGCTTCAATATCAAATTGCTCGATACGAGCTTCGCTTAAAGATATTTTTGATGCAGTAATCTGATTCTCGACTTCCGCAAGGCGTTCCTTGCCATCCTCTCTTGCATAAGTACCATCTTCGAGTAGATCGCGTATCCGCGCTTTCTTTTCCAAAAGAGTATTTAGCTTTTTTTGATAACCTTCAGCGTCGAGTTCAAAACTTCTCCCTTTTTCTTCCCACACAGTCAAAACAGTTTCTCTAAATATCTCAAGCCATTTTTCTTTAGGCGCAATCTGTGTCAAATGCTCGGTAAACTCCGTTTCCAGTTTATCTTTCGCAATACACTTGCCACGCATCAAACATTGTTTACTAGAGCAATGGTAGTAGGGATATTGCCCTCCATTGCCGCGTGAGATGCTTCCAGTAAGAGATTTACCGCATGAAGCACACATTGCTGTTCTACGAAGCGGAAAAACTGGATTAAATTTATTCCTATGAAAATTGTTTGCCATCTTGCCGGATCGAATAAGCCGAATTTTATAAAGTTCTTCTCTTGTGATCATCGGTTTATGCAGCCCTTGTATCTCTTCTCCTGTTTCTGGATCAATCAAGATGCCGGCGTAAAAATTCAAATATTTACCCAATATAAGATCTACTAATTGACCCCTTGTTTTACCACCACGAATCTTGCTTAAGCCCCATTGATCAAGGTTTTTACCCAGCTCTACCTGTGAGGTAAAGGCGCCCTTCGCGTACTCCTTTAAGCCCTTTTGAATAATCGGAAAGGTTTTTCCGTTGATTGGATCCGGCTCCGTTTTCTTTTCATCTCGCTTTGCAGAACCAAATGGCGTATATCCCACAGGTGGCTTCCACGGATAAATACCTTGTCGCAGACGCATGAGCATGCCATTTGAGCAACGCTGCCGGCGTATAGCGTTATCGAACTCGGCAAAACCAGCGAGCATTGTTTCAAAAAGCTTTTCTTGCGGATTGTGTCCTATCAATTCTGTTGCAGAGTGAAGAGTTACGCCATAATCCATCAGTATCTTACGTACTGCAAAGTGATCCTCTGTATTACGTGCGAATCGATCTACTTTCCACACAACAAAAGCGCCGATCTTGCCTTTATTGCGGCGGCAAAACTCAAGAGCTTTGAGAAGCTCCTCACGATCAGCAGTTTTAGCAGAGGCACCTTTTTCGCAGAAAATATTATCATCAAGAACCTCTATGTTTTTTTCAGTGCAGTATTTTAAGCAGCGCGCCTTTTGATCATCAAGGGATGTACCCTTAACTTGCTCGTCGCTGCTAACTCGTATGTATATAATTCCTTTCATAAAATAAAACCCCAAAGGGACAGTCCGGCACCCAATTCACTTGCTCCGAAGAGTAGCCACATTGGCGGACTGCCCCTTTAGGGCAACGTGGCAATAAAAAACTCCTCGGACATTCGGTGAATTTGGGTGCAGTTCCATTGTAGCAAATGTACTACCTTCTTGTAAATCCTTTGACAGTGTATGTAATAGCAAACTCCTATAGGGTACTGCCGGCGTGCGCGCAATGACCCTTCCAGTGCTGCTATGGCTATGTTCTGACAGTGTATACATACGCTTCATGTACGGGTAACTTTCCTTTTATGATAGGACCTTTTCGCGATATCTCTGCGTAGTTGTGGGTTTTTCTTAACCCATAGCTTCCATTGCGCATAGGCGTGCAAAACCCACGGCAAGCGCTTCGATCGCGCCTTCTTCCTATATCGGCGCACGATATCGTGCCACTTCTCGGGATTCTTCCTGCGCCACGCCGCGATCTCTTTTGCTACGCATTTAGGGCAAATAAGACGCTGATTTTGCCACGTGTAGCGAAGAGGGCGAAACTCTGTATTACAGATCCGGCATATCTTGATGATCTTTATGTCCTTGTAGAAGTATTCAGCCATAGATCCTAGAAGTTAGGGAAAATATCGTCGACATCGTTTTTTGCTTCATTCGACGGTTCGACGGTTTCGACGATGTTTTTTACTGTTTGCTTAAGATAAAGCATCCTCTTCTTGTTCTCACTCCCTTGTCTGAACTCTATACCACCATCTGCAAGATTTGTTTTTAGATCATTCAGCCGTCGGGTCAAGACGTTCGCCGCTCTAGGGAATCCTTTTTCTTTCTCTACATCCACCCCCTGTTCTCCTGCAATAACCTTTAACTCTTTAAATAACTGTGACGGTGTGCCATCCCACTCATCTCTTTCATTCATAAATTGCAGTACCGCAGTCGCTACTGAACTATCTTGCAAGACCTCGTCGTTCTGGGTTCGTATGTTTCGATAGTAGGCATCAAGAAATTGTTGTTGTGTATAGCCAAGCGCTTCTGCGATCGCGCAACCCCACACAACAAAGTCCGCCATGCGTGGCAGCATATCGAGTTTTACAGACGGCTTGATCTGCATCGCTTTAACCACGGCGTCAAAAATACCACCGATAATTCTAGGGCGCTCTTTTTCAAACTCTTCTAAAATTACATACTCTTGTTTTCGGTTCTCCGGCGCAACTCGCTCCAATTCAAAGAGGATGCTTCTTTCAAGGAGATCAGGATTTCTTGCTGCTATGTTGATACCGTTTATACCTAGACATCTCTTAAATGAAAAGATAATATCTTCTTCGTCGCTGAATAATTCTCGTTTTGAAAATCCATCTCCAGTAACAGCTTTGCAAAGCGCATCTGAAATTTGATTCGATAGGTAAGACACATTGTCAAAGAAAATACACGAATGGTGTGCCAGTATTTGCACAAGCTCTTTTATATCTTTAGGGAAGGTGGCTGCCTCTATCAACGATGGATCTATCAGTTTTCGCAGTAACCTCGTAAGTAAAGTTTTTGCCGACCCCTGCGCACCAAAGATATTTGGAATCGGATGAGGAAAGTCAGGAATGAAGCATGATACTAACCATACAAGAAGCAAAACTTCCTGATCATCATTTTGAATGTTTACATACTCAAGCAGTTTTTTTACATCTCCGCCACTTACAGGTTCCACTTGTGGTTGTTGGTGTGAATATCTCCGAAATATAATTGGTGGTGTGTTAATGATCTGCCACCCCTCCGGCGTGATTCTGACCACACGCCATAATGGATCGGCAAGATCGTACCAAATGGCATTGTCGTACCATCCAGTGCGGTTGTTGAGAGAAAACTGATCCCCATCAAAGCAAGCAGAGCTTTCAACGATGTTTATGGTGGCTTTCAGGTTTTCGCTGTTGATTGATTTTTTGTAAGTTTCCCAAAAAATCTTTCCCAGCCATCGTTTTAACATTTTGTGTTTACATGACCATATCTCTTTATGGTTTTCTATTGTTATCTGCACGAATGGCTCTTTCAGCTCGTTATGAAAGAATTGCAATTCATCTCGCAAGCCGACAATAATATCCATGAGCATTTCGCTTTGTATTTTTGTTTTTCTGCCTCCGGTAGAGCCATTACCATTCTCGCGCCTTTTTCTACGATCCATCTCTGATTTTTTTATGCTATCCCAGACAATTTTTAATTCTTTTTCGGGCAAAGGTGGTTTGTTTTTCGCAGTATTCCACTCTTTAAGTGTTGTCCAACCGACAACATCCCACATCTCAACTGGATTATGAAAAAGGATCTTACCAGCTAGTGCTGCTGCTTGCTGGTTTCTTGTTCCTTGTGAGTTGTCCGTATCTAAAAACTCATTCCAGTTTGTTTTAATGGATTCGTCCTGTGCGCATTTCTCAAGAATCCATCGTGGGAAGTCCTCAAAGCCAGCATCTTCAGGTGCTACCGCCCACTCATAACGATTGCCGGATTTGTGCAGCGAGGGAGCAGCCACCACATAGCCACCATCTCCGCGAATGTCTGTTTTCTCACGGATCCTGACCCTATTTTTAACAGGGGTATTTGGATGCTTATAGAAAAAGTGAAAGCCACCACCTCCAGTGCGCACTATGACTGTCGGAGGCAGATCCTTCGTGTCGCCTCCGGCTTCTACATCCACAACCACGATGCCGGATATCTTTCCGGTTACAACGCCTATGCTCGCGTTAGGTACTTTTGTCCACCATCGCTTTATCTCTTCTTCTGTTGCAATCTCTGACTGATATTTCTCCCACGCGATGAGGGGCTTTTTATCGCCGGCTATCACCGGAAAAACACTCCATCCAATACTGTGGTAGTAGAGCGCCCAATCAAGATTTGTTTTTAGCTCCTGCATTTTCATAGTTATTTTTGATTATTTTTTTGGGATAATAAGTTTATATCTTGTTCCACACTTACTGCATACAAACTCGTCTTGCGCAATCTGTAAAACAAGTTCGGTCAGTTCAGCAATGCGCACGATATGCTCTTTCGGAATATCTTTTTGATACAGCGCTTTCATTACACGCCCCAATGATTCGATAAACCCTTCGTCTTTAGATGCTTTGTTGTTTTTCATATTTGCATTGTTTAATTTCCTTACTTTTAATTCTTTCTTCGAGCCATTTCGGAAAGATCACATCCTCTACAAGATAATGAAAGCCGTTGCGGATCTCCTCTATCTCCTGATCAGTAAGGGATGGGTCATTCAGTATTTGTTTGATGCGTTCGACTGTAAGCATGGTTATTCTTCTCCGTACAACCTCGCCTTGACTATCCGGAGCTGATTAAAAAACTGCGACGGCTCCACCTTCAATTCACCGCGCCAATACTTTTCGACAAGTTCATCAAGTTTCTCATTGCGACGAAACGAGAACTGCGCTTTACGAGGATTGCTTTTGTCGATCTCTTCAATCGGATATGAAAGCGAAAGCAAAGTAATGATGGCAAGATCACTGCTTACATAAAACTTTTCCTGTTCAGTTGTTTTTGTGGGCTTCATATCTGATTTCTTTCATCGTATAAAATGAAGCCCTACGCCTGACATAATCTTTTGATATTTTTTACAAACGAAAAAACGGCTTCTTTTGCCGTTTTCATCTAACTTATCAACACTATGAAAGGAATATCAGGAGCGTATCAGCACTTCCTCTGTTTTTATGGAGTAGTTTATCTTGTATCCACTATCTTTTTTGCCTTCAATAAGTTTGCCAATCTTGATGCCAAAATGGTTTTTGAAGTTTGAATTTATTTTTTGTATCTCTGTTCTTATGACTTGCTCATTTTTTCCGCCTATTTCTTGTGAAATTGAGGACGTTTGCTGGTAGCCACGGTTTTGTACAAGATATCGGACAATCTTATACCGGTCGCTGTTTTCACTCATGGGATAGCAGTGTTTATCTTTTGGATCACGCCATAAGTCGCCAGCAGAATTGAGATGCAAGATCATTTTATCTGCTTTCGTGGTTTGTCGACTGACTTTGCTTTGTTCTGCTTGTCCGCCGTACTCAATGCAGAGCTTCTTATATACCTCTTCAAAATTAGAGGGGATGGTAACCTCCGCGCACGATGTGTTTCTCGCTCCTTCTTCATACGCTTCTTTCTGAATGTCGTACTTATCATATTCCTTCAGTTTAATCCCGTCCTTTTTTAGGGCGTGAACAATATCAAAAAAAGCTTCCGCGTTTACATCGCTTTTGAACTCACTGGCAAGGATATCAATTTTTACTTCATTCCGTTCAGGATCTTGCGGTACAGGAGATTTGGATCGAAAGTTTTTCAGCAGTATATCCAGTGCATCAAGAGTTTCGCTGTGGAATTTACGAAGATTCGTCATAGTCATTGTCATATTCATTATGTTTACAATATATCGTTTCCGTGGCATTTTTTCAACCCCCTTCCATTGAGAATTTGATCCTTTTTTGGTATATTTAAGAAGCACAATTTAATAGTAATGACCTAAACCAATGGCTTCGGCTGTTGGCACGGTCAAAAGTCGGATCGCGCATAGACAACCCGTCATGTGTTTTGCGTGATCCGCCGTATGGGGAAACCTGTACGTCTGGCGAAAGCCGGAGAACCGTGGCGGGTTTTGTGTTATCCGCCACCAAAAAACTATGAATAACTACACATTCAAAATTTTTCTTGGTCGTAATTGGTGGTTTTTACTTATGGGTTTTGCGAGCGCCCTGCGGCAGTCCGAAAGAGAGAGTATTTTCGGATCAACGATGCTAGATATTCTTTTCGGCGAAGTGATTGTCATAGTGATCATGTACGTCTACTGGTTCATCAGATACGGCAGTAAGCAAAGTAAAGATAATGCAAAAGATCCCTATGAATAAGCAAGCTATTTTATATTTAGTGGTTGGTGTTGCTGCTTTAATTTTTGCAATCGGTTTTTTGCTTTCGCAATATGTTGAATATAAGCAGTACCGCCTCTCACAAGAGAAAGCGATACAGGATTGCATAGAAAAAACCGTCGGCACAAATACAACCGGCTTCACTGCTTCAAATGCAAAGCAGAAGTGTATTGAAAAGTTTTCGCAGTAAAATCGAAAATTTCCCTTGACATTGGATTCGCCCTATGCTAATAAGTCTTTGACGGTCACGGGGGCACACAAGCACTTTGGCCCATTTTGTATAGTGAATAGCGCTAAAAGCCTTAATTGTAGACATTTTATCAATTGATTAACTTACATAAATCTATGAACAGCATAATCTCATTCGGAAAAGGGTCGTTCGGAACTCGTGTCGTAATTGTTACCGGCCTGGTCGGCCTCATGGTCGTTGGCGGAATCATGCCCCGTTTTTCGTATGCCCAAGAATCTGATCCCGCATCCGCTCCTACGACTGGGTCTCTCACCGTTACAAAAGTAGTGAACGGAGGTACAGCACAAGTTTCGGATTTTACTCTAAGCGTCGGGGACACGACGGTCACGAGTGGTGTAGCTAATGACTTCACGGCCGGAAGTTATGTTGTCAGCGAATCAGGTGGCCCGGCCGGATACACCGGATCGTTTAGCGGTGATTGTGATACAAACGGCAATGTCACCATCGTTGCCAGCAGCAACTACACCTGCACGCTTACGAATATATTTAATGTAAGTCCACCGGCACCACCGCCAGCGCCAGCACCAGCGGATGTCACCCCCCCCGCAGATGAAACCGTAACTCCGCCATCAATTGCAGATATTGTTTCAGATATTCTTTCGACAACGCCTGAAGTTGCGCCCGAGCCCGAAGTTGCGCCGTCAGCAAACCCAGCACCGCAGTTGACTACGGACAAAAACGATTACGCGCCAGGATCAACCGCAACGATTTTCGGGAAATTTTTCCAAGCACTCCAAAATGTAATTCTCGTTATCGTTGGCACGGATCCGAATGGAAACACCGCTGTCACTCATACATGGGACGTAGGTGCCAATCTTTTCGGTGCATTTACGACCTTTTACACACTGCCGGATATTTTCATTCCAAATTATCTTGTTGCCGCAAACTCGCAAACCGGTGAAATCCTCGC
>JBGQGB010000005.1:0-76654 GCA_041497195.1 Candidatus Doudnaibacteriota bacterium
CACCCTGGTTAAATATCCCGACTTGTCGTGATCCAGCTTTGCTGGATTTAACAGGGTAAACAAAAACTCCCCGCCAAGGCGGGGAGTTTTTGAATATTTATTTGAGAATGTTATTTATCTAACCACGCAATAGGCAGCCGGAGGTGGATTGCTGATCGCCGGCTCTGCATAATTTGGTGCACAAACTGTATAGCGTCCCAAAGTATCCACGGTCACGTTGTACTCAGTGTTGTAATGAGTACTATCTGTCCAGACTCCAGTGGTGCCTCCAGGGAGGCCTGGGTCTACAGGGAGCTGAGAAGGAATATAAGTCGGCGTGAGACAGGACAAATCTATAAGTGCGGTTGCTGGGGCAAGGAACGTACCGGAACCGAGTCCAATCGTATAAGTGGTACCCGCAGTCAGGGCCGCACAACCAGTTGCTGTTGGGAACAGTCCTTTATTATCTGCGATGCGCTGGCCGATGGCGTTCAATATTGAGTTTACATTGCTAGTGCGCTGGCTGTTTCTAGCTTGAGCAAATTGTCTTCCTGGATTGATTGCAATGATGACAATTGCTGCCAGGACCGCAATAATCCCTATGACGACAAGGATTTCAATAAGGGTAAAACCCTTTTGAGATTGTTTATTCATTGTTATAAGTTATTAATAATCACAATGTTTATTGTAGCACACTCGACCCTTGAGTGCTTTTGTCTATCAAACGCTGTTTTTATCCCTAAAAAACAGAGCTCGACAGACAACGTGGTAATGTAGCATAGCTAAACTTTTTTGGCAAGAGGATGGGGTTTAGGGCAATGTACAGCTACCAGCATAGACTCGCTGTTCATCCCAGGAGTTAATTGTGTAATTGCTGGCTCCAGCGCTGGTATTCACTGATAAATTAGTATAAGCCTTGTTGTATGATGCCCGAGTGACAATTGTGTAAGGACTGGAGGCGCTTACGGAACAAATTCTGCAGGTCCTTCCGGTCTCTATGGCTATTTGCTGGCCGGCCGCGGGAATGCTTGCGGGATAATTGGCTGGATCTTTTGCCAAATTTACCAATGCGGTTTCCACGCAAGCTTCGGCCAAACCCACACTGACTTTTTTGTTTTCATAGTCCAAGACACTAAAACGCGTGTAAAACCCTGTAGTACTTACAATGCTAACCAAAATAATTAGGGCAGCAAAAATAATAATTACCGACATTAGCGCAATGAACCCGCCTTGATTGTTATAGTTTCTAGATTTCACTTTCTCAAGTATTTAGTAGTTGTAAAATCTTGACTATAAGTGTGGCCCTCCGGAGTTTTAGTGTTCAGGGTAAAACTGGCGGCAACCCATTCCGGGCCGCTTGCAGATCCCTGATGATCAAAACTTAGGGCACTGACTGTGGTATTGGAATTATTGAGATCAATATAGCCAGAGGTAATAGAGCAGATGCTACCATCCTTTTTTATTTGCACTTTTCCGGACGTCAAAGTCAGACAAACCGGATTGATGATGAGCGGATCAGTTTTGTTAACTTCCAGAGTTAATCCGCTACCTCCCAAAACCGGTCCCACTATTCCGTTAACCGGATTGAGCCCGATTAAAACCCAATTTATTTTGGCTAACAAAAAATCCCCTTCTTCTTGAAGCGTTGTCTTTGTTTGCGTACGATTGTTGCCTTCAAAAATGTTATATGCGGAACCAATCAGCCCGACCATAATGAGAGCAAACAAGGCCAGATAAACCAAAGTTTCAATTAAAGTAAAGCCGGCAGGAGTCTTTTTTTTAGTTGAACTCATTATTTAAGGATTGTTGTAGATAATTCGCAATGCATCATTACCTTGGCTGGCTACGTATACCCAGTCGTTTTCGTACTTTATCCCATTAGAAATTATATTGGGAAAATTGAAATTTGTTGTGTTTACCTGAGTGATTGGCTGGAGAGGATTTGATGTCCAAACTTGGAATTCTGAATTAGTTTTGGAGGTAGCGACAAATGTGAAAGGTCCGCTTACGACAATGCCAATGGCGCCAGTACCAATATCCCGCTGCTGCATTAAGGGCAAACTAGCTGAAGGGTCGTGCGCATCAAAAATATAAAGATCACTGCCGCTGGGAGTAGATGTTCTACCGAAATACAAATACCCATTATTATAAAATACGCTGGAACCATCCTGAAAACCCGGCAAATTCTGGTCAGCGGCCACGACTTCTGTAAGAACGGCGACATTTGGAGCGGAATAGGTGGTGTCAAAGACACTTAATTCAGCGCTGTCTTTGTCGGTTGCTGTAAAAAGAAAAAAATGGTCAACGGCGCTGATAGTTTTTTTTGCCACGACCATGCTTTCTACAGTTCTTCCGAGATCAAAACCCAAACCCCCATTAATAGTAATTTCAGTGGGGCTGCTGGGATTATTAACATTGAAAATGTGCAACTCCGGTCCGGCGGTAAAACGAGCGACTATATAAACGTAATTGTTATAATAATAAAGGCGCCAACCTTGCGGCGCAGACCCTGACACGCCAGCCAGAGAACGTTTAGCTACTGAAACTGGATTATGAATATCGTTAACGTTTATGATTTCAAACTGATTTGTGGAAGTATCGCGAGCCACAAAAGCATAAATCTTTCCGTCCGAAAGACGAGCAACTTTGACGTCATTTAATTGTGCTCTATCGTCAAAACCGTTGCTAAAATTTATAAATAAACCACTGCTGACACCCTTGGCAACGCCGTTGGTATCGGCAATAAAAAGAAACGGCGTTTTGTCACCAGTCATATAGACAATTCTGTTTAAAGCGTCCAGGCCTGTTGGCTTACCAGGATTAAAATTACTAGATGCCCATGTATCTGGCGGATTCCAGCCGATCGCAGGAGGAGGTACTGTGTCGCAATTGCCTCCCAACGCCAGCATTTCAGGCACATTAGTCAGTTGGGTTTTTAGTGTGACATTTTGCTGCCGTTTATGGTCGCCCATCCAAGATACTGTGCTGGTGGCTGATTTTAGACATTTAGCCCCTATGGGAATATCTAAAAGCGTATTATAAATTATACCATTGGTATAAGTGCTGACAGTGGTTACTACAGAATCAAAACTATTCCGCGAGGTCTCTAAGGCATTGTCCAGAATCTCCTGGGCTTTATGAAGAGCTTCGGTATTTGTTTGGCTGTCAGCTGCCACTGACTGGCTACCAAAGCCAACCAATGTTATAGCGGAAATAGTTAAAATCACCAAGGCCAGTGCAATAAGTATCTCCAAGGTGCTAAATCCCGCTTGATTTTTAGTAATTGATTTGGCCTTCATTGTTGAAATTTATATCTGAATTATGACTTGCTGAATCGGACAGATGCAAAGCGCTAGGAACTACGCTAACGCTGGCATCCAGCTGGTTAAATAAAACTTCGTTCGCTCCACCCATGCCACTATGGCTAATACTGCTGGAAATAAAGGGAACTGGTATGTTAGTGGAAGGAAAAGAAGTATGGGTTGGGCCTTCGAAGATTATATACTGCTTGCCTGCGAGGTCAAGATAAACCCCGTGAGGCTGCTGATCTATGTTGACGATAGCTTGGCTCCGTGCTTTTTGTAAAACGCTTATTGCCAAATTTTGCTCGGCGTGGAAAACATAGCCCCGGTAAGAATCCATACTCAAAAACAAACCAAAGCCTGCAATAATCGCTAACAAACCCACTACGATTATTATCTCTATTAGGGTGAACCCTCCATTAAGATTTTTTCCATAGAGATTATTTACCATACGGATTCAAATGCTGGGTAAAGGAATAAATCGGCGTAATAATAGAGATCGCTACAAAGCCTACCAAGATACCCATAAAAATCATCAGTATTGGTTCAATGGCAGTGGAAAGATTTTTGGTGAGTTCGTCTACTTCGCTTTCGTAAATTTCAGCTAGATACATTAGACTCTCCGAAAGGTTGCCCGTTTTCTCCCCCACTGCAACCATTTGGGAGACCATGGCAGGATAAAGTTTTCCCTCAAGTTCCAAAAATTGGGAAATTTTACCGCCATTAATCATAATTTCTGCCAGCTTTTCCAAACTGTTTTTGTAAACCAAATTGGTGGTGGTCTTGGCCGTAATATTGGTGGCCTCCACAATCCGCACATCACTTCTCAAAAGCACACTCATGGTCCGGGTAAAATTAGCCACGTGGTAAGACTGAAACATTTTGCCCAAAACCGGAATTTTTAGCAATACTTTGTCTACGGTCAAAGCGAACCAAAGGTTTTTTCTCACTAAGTAAGTGAACAAAAAAATCAGGCCGACTATGATTAAAGCAATCAGCCAACCCCAGGTGGCAAACAAATGACTAATGAAAATTAACATCCGGGTGCTAAGAGGCAAGTCTGTAGTGAAGGACTGAAAAATCGGCAAAATTTTGGGAAAGACGTAAACTGTCAGCAAAACCGTAATACCAATTGTGGCTATGACAATAAATATCGGGTAAACCAACGCGCTGACAACCTTGCGCCGCAAATCTTTTTGCTTTTTCAGCTCAGCAGCCAAATAAGTCAAATTGTCATGCAAAGTCCCGCTAACTTCGCCCACCCGGATCATATTGACGGTAAAATCGCCAAAAATCGTGCGGTACTTGTCGAGCACAACATGAAGAAACTGTCCGTTCTCCACCCCTTGCGCCAACTCGCCGAGCACAAAACGACCGGATTTCGATTCGGACTGTTTTTTTATCATATTCAAAGCTTCCACAATCGGCACTCCCGCTTTGAGCAAAATGCCCAAACGCTTGACCAGGAGCATTCGTTCATCTAAAGACAACCGAAAAAATCGCGGCCGTCTGGTGACTGGCTTTTGAACGACATCGGTCGCTATTTTTTGCACTTTCTCGGTCTTGGCTTGAACTTTCTCCGTCGGCGGATGTTTGGCTGAAATTTTTATCAAAGCCATCATAAATAAACTAAAAACTCTCCTTAATCTTTAATCCTTTGCCCTATTCATGGAGCATCCTCAAAACTTCTTCTATGGTCGTGAGGCCGGCCTCTGCTTTCTCAAAACCATCTTCGATCATCGGCGTCATTCCTTGTTTCACCGCAATGTCAAAAATTTCGCTGGCTTGGGCTTTCCGCAGGATCGCTTCACGGACCGCGCCGTCCATAACCATAACTTCATAGATCCCGATGCGGCCACGGTAACCCGTGTGGTTACAATCTTCGCAACCTTTGCCGTGATAAAACATTTGGCCTTTGTGAATCAATTTCGCGGGCATGCCGTCAGACAAACTTTTCTGTTCCGTGTCAGAGATTTTCTTCGCCACTTTGCACTTCTCGCAAATTTTGCGCACCAGCCGCTGCCCGATGGCGATATTGACGGTCGAGGCGATCAGGTAGGGCTCAATTTTCATATCCAACAGTCTGGGCAATGTAGTGGCCGCGTCATTGGTGTGCAGGGTCGAGAGCAACAAGTGGCCAGTCAGGGCCGTATTGACCGCGATGCCGGCAGTTTCCTTGTCCCGAATCTCCCCGACCATGATGATGTTGGGGTCTTGGCGCAAAATCGAACGCAAGCCGTCGGCAAAAGTCAGGCCAGAGCGAGGGTTGACCTGAATCTGGTCAATGCCTTCGACGGAATATTCGATGGGGTCCTCAATGGTAATGATGGAAACTTCCTTGGTATTCAAAATTTTCACGAGGGTATAGAGGCTGGTGGTCTTGCCGGAGCCAGTCGGGCCAGTAGCTAAAATCATGCCGTAAGGACGGGCAATCGCGCGCAAGATTTTTTCCCGATCCTTTTTGCTGAAACCCAAGGTTTCTAAGGTAAACTGCTCGGCTTTGTCCGAGAGCAGCCGCAGGACCGCATTTTCCCCATAATACGTTGGGGTGACCGACACCCGGACGTCGATAGGCACAGTCTCGTCGATAAAAATCCGGAAGCGACCATCCTGGGCGGCCTGGTGTTCGTCCGTGCGCAGGCCAGCCAAAATTTTCACCCGGCTGACGACCTCGGAGTGGATGGTTTTGGGCAAACTGTGTTCATCCTGTAAAATACCGTCGACCCGAAAGCGGACGCGGACCTGTTCACCTTGTGGGTCAATGTGAATATCCGAAGCGCGGGACTGGTGGGCATCTTCAATAATCGCATCCACGAGTTTGATTATGGAAACTTGGCTGCCGCGCGCCAGCTCTGCCTGGACTTTGCTGCCTGTCAGAGTTTCTCCGGAAACAACTTCTTGGTCTTTGCTGCCGCGGACTAGTTCCCGTTTGAGCTTGATTTCACTCATAAAATTGAGCTTTTAAAAACTGCTTAAGGTTGGGAAGCTTGACTTTGGTTTTCACCTATTTTTCGGTTTCGATTTTGAATTGTATTTATAGCATACATCGTTCTTCCTGTCCAGTCCACATGCTCTGGGGCCGTTTTGTCAGGAAAATGAATGGTCCTGAGGGGTATAGTTTATTAGTCGGCAAAAAAATGCTACTATTTGAGAAATATGGGGCAAGCCATGCGCAATCTATTACCTTACCTCGCTTGGGCGACTGCTCTGGCTGCAGTTGGCGGCAGCCTCTATTTCAGCGAGGTGGCGGGACTGACGCCGTGCCTGCTATGCTGGTACCAGCGCATCTTGATGTTTCCCCTGCTTGTCATCCTCACAGTCGGTATCCTCCGGGTGGATCCGAAAATTCATTGGTACGTCCTGCCGTTTAGCCTCACTGGCATGGGGGTAGCGGTATACCACTACCTCCTGCAAATCGCAGTCATCCCGGAAAAGCTGGCGCCCTGCACAGCAGGGGTGTCCTGCGTTGCGAAACAAATTTTTTGGCTGCATTTCATCACGATTCCTTTTTTATCGTTAATCGCGTTTGCCATCATCTCTACGGCGATGGTCGTTTACGCTAAGGCTGAAACAAAATGAACAAACAAGTCATTATTATGGTGGCGATTGGAGCGGTCATCATCGGCGGCGGCACGTATTTGGCCGTGAAAGAACAAAACGTCAAACCGCCCCCAGCGCAAATCATCGACCAAAACATTCTGGTCCATGCGGACAGCCATATTGCTGGCAACCCAGCGGCCAAAGCCACGCTCGTGGAGTTCGGCGACTTTCAGTGCCCAGCCTGCGCAGCCGCCTACCCGATCGTCAAACCGATTGTCGAGAAATACCAGTCCCAGTTGCGGTTCGTGTTCCGCAATTACCCCCTGCCCATGCACCCCAATGCCCCGATGGCTGCGGAAGCAGCTGAGGCAGCGGGGGCGCAGGGCAAATATTGGGAAATGGTGGACAAACTCTACACCAACCAAACCACTTGGGCTGATCAAAAAAATCCTCTGGAGACTTTCGCCGGCTACGCCAAAGACCTCGGGCTAAATGTTGACCAATTCAAATCAGAAGTGTCGGCTAACAAATACGCGGACCGAATCAGCCATGATCAGCTCGACGGCAGTACTGCTAGCGTGAACGCCACCCCAACCTTTTTCATCAACGGCGTCGCTTACGTGGGCGTGCCGGGCCAGGATTTCGCAGGCAAACTCGCTGCGGCCATAGGACAATAAAAAAAACAACCCGAGCAGGATGCATGAAACTCAATGCATCCCACTCGGGGAGAAAAGACACCACAAACGCGCCTCGGGACCAAGTAGTGATTACTTCCCGCTGCCAAAGTTGGCGATGAGCCACTTGGCTCCGGCTGAAGTACCCAGGTATTTGAGCCCGTCTTTTTGCAACTGGGCGAACGCTTGCTGCAACCCTTCCGGGTCGCAGCGGGCCAGCATCTCCGCATAGTCCTCGACCTTGCAAAGGTTGGAGCCGAAAGGTTTCCTGCGAGCCTCACTCCTGAGTAACATATCAAGGGTCGCAGCTTCGTCTAGGAGTTTTTCTTGGGTTGGCGTGACTATGGAGCGAATCGACAAATCGCCATCGCTCAAGGGAAACGGCCTGGTCCCCATTATTGTGACCTCCTTTTGGATTTTTCATTTTGTACGAGCCTACCTGGGTTTGAGCCGCACTTCCGATCTCCTGCAGAACAGAAAAAACCTGCGCACGGCTCAATGAAACCTCATTGTTTCAGTCCTAGTAAGCCGGAAAATGCTCCAGTAGCCATGCAATGCCAGCGTCAGTGGCCAGTGCGGACAGACCAACACCTGGATCTGTTAAAAGTTTTTTGGCTTCAGCGATTGCCATATCCTCACACCGGTTACCAATCCCGCAGTGGATCCTATTGACCCAGTCCCTGGCCGTACGACACCGCGCATAGGGATTACCTTGCACCTGCTTGTGAAGCATATCGTCCAAGATCTGAGCCTCGCGCTGGAAATCCTGTTCGGTCGGTCCCCCTTGCCCTGAATCACTAAAAACCGGCTGAGTGCTCATGCTTCCTCCTCAATTTTTTTTGCGCGTCCTCGAAAAAAACTCTTTCAGTGGCGCCTGCGAAACCATTTAAGACAACGGGGCCGGAGGTGCCACTCAAAAACAAACAAAAACCCCAACCGTAACTACAATTGGAGTATCTTCTCCGACTTTTGCGTCGGAGCACATCTTCCGTAGGTTACGGCACGAAACTTGGGCACCCGGCCAGTGGCGGGGTTGCCAGCGAGTCGCTGAGGTTTCGGTTCCTCTCGTCGCGTTCTTGATGCTAAACTATTTTGTTTGGGAAAACTACTGGTTCATACTGTAACAAAACCCCCAGGCTTTGTCAAAAAGCTCGGGGCGGGATTAAAATACCTACGCCCCCTTCCTGTCCAGGCACATAGCCGTTTATGCTATCCGCCTTTAACACCAAGGGGGTGATTTATCCAGAAAATAGCAAAAAAATCAGCCCGGATTCTAGATTGTCTACTTGTGCAGACTTTCCAAAATCCAGGCTGTGATTACCTGAAATGCAAACCATTAGCTTAGCACCCAAGTCACCCGGATTTTTTCCAACGCATCCATGTCCGGACGTGGCCACCCACGATGTGGTTTGGAGGCTTCTTCCATCCGAAAGCTGAGCACTTTCACCCGCAGTAAGGGCAATTCGGGTTTGTGCGCGGACAATGCAGCAGCGATATGAATCGCCAATTCATCGCTTAGCATCGCGCCAACCGAAAGCTCAAAGACTCCCTCGCGTGGAAAATTCTGCAGCAGATATGCGAGCCCTTCCTCGGTAGCCAAAGCCTGGTAGCCGAGATAGCGCATAAAATCAAAAAAACCATTCTGACTGTCTGGCAGTCGCCGCTCTACCCCCGTCAAATATTCTGCCAACGTCTTGGTCCCTTTCCAGCCTGGTTTTTGGCCATGCGTCAAGAAAAAATCTGCCAAACGCGCGGCCTGGTCATGGAAATTCTTTGCTGTCCTTTCGATGGGATATAAAATCTTGCGATCAGGACTCACGCTCATTAGGCTATCCCTCCTTCAAATATCCAATTTTATCAGTATTGCAAAAAAAACACAACAAAGGGGTCTGCCTCTGGCAGACCCCTTTGTTAGAAAACCAAAAAAAAATAACCTACCTAGCCTTTCGCCCGAGCAGTGCGGAGTGCTTCCGCCCACCACAACAGACTGGTAAACAGATTTTGCAGAGATTGTGCGGCCATGGGATTTTGCGGTTGCCCGGCTTCGTCAAAAGCTTCCCGGATACGCGGGATGAGCACAGCCTGCTCGACCGGGGCCATCTGCAGTTCAATGGCGACCAAGCGCAACTGCTCGACAGCGCGCACGCCGGCGCCAGGCCCACCGTAGCTTATAAAAGCGACGGCTTTTTTGTTCCATTCTTTGTACACCGCATCCAAAGCGCTTTTGAGCACTGCCGGATATCCGTGATTATACTCCGGCGTGATGATGATGAATCCGTCGCCATCGGCGATTTTTTTACCCCAGGCTCGGACCAGTTCATTTGGGTATTGCCCATCCGTGACCCGGCTCGGAGACGTCGGCTCGTCATAGTAAGGCAGCTGCCAATCCCGCAGATCCAGCAGTTCCAGGTCGGCTCGATCGTCTTTTTGCAGACTGGCCATCACCCAAGCTGCCACCTTTTCGCCCGCGCGGTTTTGCCGGGTGCTGCCGAGGATGATTTTGATTTTTGGTTTAGTTGACATAAAAAATGTACTAGCCTTTCCTGATTTATCCAAATTAGCTTTCTGCCCGATCCGATATCACAATCGGCCTGCCGTGAATCAAAGCTTCGGAAACTTTCTTGTAAGCCGAGGTGAGGATCCGCTGAAACGTGCTCTGCGAAATCGCCATTTCCGCGGCGGCCGCGGTCTGGTCCAAGCCCTTGATGTTCTTGAGGCGCAGGGCTTCTGCTTCCTCACGCGAAATTTCCACAGTTTCCGCCCCCTGCCGCCCAGCGGGGCGGAAAGTCCGGACTCTGGGACAATAGCTGATGCGACAATGACAACGCGGTCTAGTCATAAAACTTGCGATAGACGAGTGAACTTGGTACGCTTCCTCTCAGAGAAAAGCCTTCCGGAGTCCCTTTCCCCAAAATAGAGAAAGGGACCCCATTCCAAAAGGCTTTTCTTCTATTTTTTGTCTGCCTGCTTGGACTGAAGCTCTTCTTTGAAATGACGAATGGTCGCCAGTTTGGCTTCCATTATCTTTTCCCGCTCTTCCAAGAAAGCGATTTGGTCTTTGTGAGACCACTCACCCAGCGAGTCATACCCGCCGCATCCCCCGCCACACATTCCTTGTCCGTGCATATTTTTGTAATTTTTCTTGGTTAATTTTCCGGCGACGACCTTTAAAATATCGCCTTTGTCTTATGAATATATACCCAAAACGAAATATTGTCAAGCCGCGACCGGAGCTGGAAAAACTCTAATATGGCAAAATAAATACCGGGCAGGACGCAAACGCATCCAGCCCGGTCGATTGAGTAGCCTAGCCACGCAATCTTCGTTTAATCCAAAAGTTGTTCGACCTTCCGGCGCAGATCAGCGAGTGAACGACCACGAAGGTGTTTGGGGTTCACCTCCGACGTGATGGGGATCTCCCAGCGCTGCGGCCCGACGATGTCGTGCAGAAACCGCCGCAATGGTAGCACGCCCTCTTCGGGAAACACATTCCGCCCCTGCAGGTGACCCCAGCTCGGAACAGTGTCTGCCAGATGAATTTCATCCACGCGATGACCAAATTCTTGCCAGAAATCAGCATATTGGCCCAGCACCACGTTCCGGTCTGTGGGAATGTTTTCAACCCCATAGGTCTCGAGGGAATACTCGAGAAAATGCTGGGTGTCAAACACCACGCCCAATTGCTCGTGAGTGCGCAGGATGTGGAGAAAATCCTGATAGGAAAATTCGTATTTCTCCTTCCTGGTTTGCGGGGTTGGCGCTGCAATGGTCTGGAGTTGAAAGTTCGGATACCTCAGCGCACGTGCCCAGTAATTAGCGTAAATTACGACCGGTTCAACCACCCCCTTGGGAATCTGTGCTGAAAGCGGCGTGTTCGCTCGAGGTAACTGCCGCGCCCAATCCAAAGGGTGGCTGAACCACATGCTGGGATCATGCCGCAGTTCCCAGCACTGGTGCCAGCGGACATCAAGTCCGAGGTTGTCGGCTTGGATGAAGAAGCAACTAAAATTCTTGGCCACGTTGGGAGTCAGCAAAATCTCGACTCCGCCAAATCCAGCCTCTTTAATCGCTCGAAGTCGCCCCAACACAGAAAGACCCAGATGGCAGCCAAACCCAAAAAACCAGTACGGCAAGAACAACCGTGCCTTCGTCTTCATCAGAATCCTCCATTCGATCTCTGAAAACATTAGATAATAGCACAAAACCGGCCCCGGGTCAATAGTGTGAGTCCCCTGAGGAAGATATGGTAGTCGTCTGGAAAACAAAAAACCGCCTTTTGGCGGCTGGAAAATTTGCAAGATGAGGTCTTTCCTCTGCGAATGCGAGCTCGTGCTACACAATGCGGGTTACGAAAAAAATCAATACGATGCCCGCAATCGTCAATAAAATCAAGCTGTAAGAACTCTGCCTGCTGTGCGCCTCAGGCAACAGATCGCTGGCTCCAATATAGAGCAGAAATCCGGCAAAAAACCCCAGATACAAAACCAGAAAGTTCACCGGGATCGCAAACAAAAAAGTGGCAAGAACTCCGATGATCGGGGCAATCGCGTCAATCAGCAAAAGCCGCAGGGCTTTGCGGACCGTGTTTTTGTTCAAAAGCATCAGGCTGACAGTGTTCAGCCCGTCGGAAAAATCATGGGCAATCACTGCCAAGGCAATCACCGCGCCGACGCTCGTACTGACCTGAAAACCCAAACCGATGCCGACTCCGTCCAAAAAACTGTGAAACGCCAGGCCGGAGGCGCCGATGTAGCCGACCAGCGGGTGGCGATGTTCGGCATATTCCGCTTCGTGAGGACTGTGAATCACGGCCAGCTTTTCCAAAATGTGAATGGCCAAAAACCCGACTACGATCGCAATCAAAGGCGGCGTCAGGTCCAGGTGATGTTCGGTTGTGGTGGAAAAAATTTCCGGAATAATGTCAAAAAATGTCACCCCCAGCAAAACCCCCGCCGTAAAACTGATGATGAGGTGCAGTTTCCCCCGGTAACGGATGCCAAACAGGCCGCCGGAAAAAGTCGATAAAAAAGTGCCAAAGGCCAAAAGTAAGCTGATCATAATATCTTCAATTAATCAATCCCGATTGCGGCTACATATCAACCAATATAACACTTATTCTCCAATTGAAAAACCTGGCGGGGATGGGGGCAGAAAAATCTGTTATACTTACGGCATGAAAATCCCTACTAATCGTAGGTTCACACTTGCCCTGATGCTGGGCTTTTTATTTGCCACACCACTGCTCTCCCAGGCTCACGGTGGCGTTTCCCAAACTGTCGGCAATGTGGTGGTGCATCTCAACCAAACCCCGATTTCGCCGCTGCTGGGCGAGGAAGTCACCATGAACTTTTCCATTCGGAACTTACAAAATAAACCCATACCCAATTTGCCGATTGAGCTCAACCTGACAGACACGTTCTACGGCGACGCCACCAAAGACAAACTCATTCTGACCAAAAACTTCACGACTGATGTCAACGGCGATTTTGCCTTTACTTATAGCTATAATAAAGAAAACTATTTCGATATTGACCTGAATTTCCAAGACCCGGACACCAAGCAAGATGAAGAAACCGGATTTCTGGTCCAGCCGCGGGACGCAGTCATCATCTCGACCAAACAAGCGATTTACCAAGACCTCGGGCTGCTGGCCATGGGGTTTCTCCTGGCCCTCATCGCCCAGGAATACTGGTGGCGGAAAAAATAAAAAAACCCTGTCTGCCGACAGGCAAGCGCACCTGAGACGGTTAGACAAATTTTTATTTTAGCGGTTCAGAAAAAATCCACGCAGGGTTTTCACGCTATAATAAAGCGCCAACACAAAAATCACAGCCAGTAGCTGGTTGGCAGCAAAAAATTTACTCTCCGGAGAGTAGTGCACATACGCCTGGACTGCCCCGGCCTCGAACACAAAAAACCCAGCGACTGACACCACGACGTTGACGATAGCGCTCCAATACAGGACCGGGTTGGTCAGGCCGGCCGCCAGAGCCAACACTGCAATGCTTAGGAGGGAAAAGGGTAAAGGCACAGTCAAATATTTTACAAACCACGGCAGGCCAATGAGCATCAGCAGAGCGGCTACCAAAAAACAGTCGCGGACAATATCTCCGTAATAATGCAAGGACTTTTGCTGACCAGCAGGAATTTCTGACATTTGAGATCGAGGACTTACTGACAGGCTTTTCTCTAGTATATACCTAGCTCACAAACTAAATCCAGTAGAATAGCATGGGTCTTATTCATTTACCAAAAGACTCATGGTTGCTAGACTTCCATCATGCTTTCTTATCTTCAAGCAGTCATTTTGGGTCTCCTCCAGGGGCTCACTGAACTCTTCCCCATCTCCAGCCTGGGACACAGCGTACTGTTACCCGGCCTGTTGGGTTGGCACTTGTGGCAGACGGACAATTTTTTTCTAATCTTTCTGGTCGCCACGCATTTCGCCACAGCCCTGGTGCTGGTGGTGTTTTACCGGCAGGATTGGATACGAATTGTGCGCGGCATCTTGCGCTCCCTGAAGCGTCGGGAAATCGGTGACCCTGACGCCAAACTAGGCTGGCTTCTGGTCACTGCGACAGTCCCAGCAGGCATTATGGGAGTGCTGTTTGAGGAACAAATCCGCAACTTTTTCCTTTCCGCCAAATCTGCTGCTTTCTTTCTCGCTCTCAACGGCGTACTGCTGCTCCTAGCCGAAGTTTTGAGAAAACGCGCCAGTCTTGGCGCAGACTCTCGCGACGCGGACCAACGTATTGCCAAATTGACCTGGGGGCAAGCCCTCAAAGTCGGGGCTATGCAGATTCTGGCGCTGTTGCCAGGCTTTTCCCGCACCGGCGCCACCATCGCCGGCAGCCTGATGGTCGGCCTGTCGCACGAAGACGCCCTGCGCTATTCGTTTCTCCTGGCGACCCCAATCATCGGCGCCGCCGCGGTCCTGAAGCTGCCGGAACTGAGCAGCTTGCCGGGTCCGGAAATAAAAACCGCTCTGGTGGGAGCGGTTTGCGCAGCCGTAGCTGCTTATTTTTCCGTACGGTTTTTGACGAAATATTTCCAGACCAAAACTCTGCGACCTTTTGCCATCTATTGCCTGGCAGCGAGCTTGGTGGCCTGGGCTTTGTTGCGCTAGGCTGATTTTTTCCCGCTTCGAAACCACGCCAGCGCCAACGCGCCCAAACCCAAAATCAGCGAGGCTAACCCGTGCTTGAAATGGATTGTTGAGGAGCCTGAAAAATATCCCGGGAAATAATGCGGCAGCGACCCCGCCGGGATGCGCCAGTAAATGATCGCGACAATTATCAAAACCACTCCGACAAGGCCTGCCAAAATTGAGATTGATTTGTTGTTCATAAGCTTGACTGTAGATGATTTTTTCGGCAATGTCCAACTGCGGCAATTAAAAAAATCAATGCGGATCCTGCTATGGATTTTTGATTTTGTGATTTGGTTCTGATGATTGACCTTTGCTCGGAAAAAAGCTAAAATGTAATGGCTAGGTCTTGTTACAAGACAATCGTCATGGCAAAGCGACGGTCGAGGCACCTTACCTAATAAAGAAAGGAACACTACTATGGCTGGAACCCAGAATCAACCGACAGATAGTTCGGTAGAACCGAAGAAAGAAGAAACGAAAGCCCCAGTACAACCGGTGCCAGAACAAACAAGTAAGTAAAATCTTTCCACAAAAAAACGCCTCTTGAAAAGGGCGTTTTTTCTTTGGAAAAATCAAAAAATCAGATTTACCAGCGGCGCCTGGTGGCGTAACGGGAGCGCCGCGGGAAAAAACTCGCCCGTCCGCGGGAACTGCGCCGGCCAGCTGAAGCATAACTGCGGGACGATTCCAGCTGGGCGTCGAAAAAACCCGGGACTTTGGTCTTGGGCAAAGTCGCGCGCAAGAGCCTTTCAATCGCGAACACATCGTCTCTTTGATCCGGGGTGGCAAAAGAAATCGCCCGCCCAACGTGACCGGCGCGGCCGGTCCGACCGATCCGGTGGATATAATCATTGGCACTTTGCGGCAGATCAAAATTCACTACCAGCTCAATCCCTTTCACGTCAATTCCGCGGGCGGCAATGTCAGTGGCGATGAGGATTCGATACTTTCCTGACTTGAAACCATCCAGGGCCTCGCGTCTTTGGGCCAAAGACCGGTTGGAATGAATCTCTGCCACCCGGTGACCCATTTCCCTGACGTCACGGGTGATCCGCTTGGCCCCGAATTTGGTCCGGGAAAATACCAGGACCGAACCGTGATAATCCCCTAACAATTTTTCCAAGAGGCGGACTTTTTCGTCCTTGCGGACCACGATCAGTTCCTGCTCGACTTTTTCCGGCACAGTGCCAGACGGGGCCATCTCCACGCGCACCGGCAGCTGCATATGCCTGGCCGCCAGCTCCACGATCTCGCGGGGTATGGTTGCGGAAAAAAGCATGGTTTGGCGGTCGCGCGGCAGGAGCGCCAGGATTTCGTTGATTTGGGGGGCAAAACCGATATCGAGCATGCGGTCCGCTTCGTCCAAAACCAAAATCTTCACATTCTTCAGAGTCAGGAAGCGCTGGTGCAAAATGTCGATGAGCCGACCCGGCGTAGAAATGATGATATGCGGATTGGCGCGCAGGGTTTGTCTTTGCGCTCCAATCGAAGCGCCACCAATCAAAAGCGCTGTCCGCAGACCGATTGTGCGGCCGAGTTTTTGAAAAGTTTCGTTGACCTGTATGGCCAGCTCCCGAGTCGGCAATAGCACCAGGCCCATGCCTTTCTTTTGCGCCAACCGCTGAATCATGGGAATGCCAAAAGCCAAAGTTTTTCCAGTGCCGGTCTGGGCGATGCCGATGATGTCTTTGCCCTCGATCGCCACTGGGATGGATTTGTGCTGGATCGGGGTGGGTACGGTGAATTTGAGGGTATCCAAAATCTGCAACAGCCGCGGGGCGATGCTGAGGCCGTCAAAGGTCGCAGATCCTTCTGAAAAAGTTTTTATCATAAGAAATAAATTGTAGCACTTTTTTAGCACTCTGTCAACCTAAGTGCTAAAAAACCGCGGCTGAGCGGTTTCTCTTGCCACCAATCTTTAGGTTAACAAGCAAAATGAGCTTTGACCTATTGATTTTGCTCGCGCAACTTGCGGACAATAAATTCCGCGTACCAACTCGGCCAGTCCGCGTCGCGCTGCCCGAGCTGTTTTTCATATTCAGCGTGCGCCTGCTCAGCTGCCCGCAGCAACTGAGTCAATTGTTCTGTCGTCAGGTCCATAAATTTTTACGCTATTCCCCTTTTGGAACCAGGGGGTTCTGTTTCAAAAGGTGAGCGTAATAGACCAGGTTTCTGGCCAAATTTTTGGCCATGTGCTGGGTGGCGTCATTGGCCAGACGCCGCTGCCGGTCTGTGCTGACGGGTTGGCCGACTTCCCCAACCCAATAAGCGGCACATTCCGGCGGCAGGGTAAACCCGAACCAGGTCAAAACCATCATGATCGTGCCCATAGTGCTCAAGGCTCCGTCCTCGCTGCCGGTGATGACGATACCGGCAACTTTGTTGTACAAAGCACTTCGTCCGTTGGCGACATACTCCTCATCCAGCGCATCCATTCGTTCGATCATTCGCTGCATCAGGCTGGAGCGACCGCCCCACCAAACCGGTGTGGCAAAAATGATGATGTCAGCGGTCTTAATTTTTTTGACAATATCCGGCCAGTCGTCGTCCTCACTCTCGCGAAATCCGAGGCCGACGGGAATCTTTTTGTCTGACAAGCGCACGATTTCCGAGATGACCTTGTGCTTGTTCATATTCTCGAGCACCAGTTCGGAGAGTTCCTGAGTATTGGAAATGTCCTGGCCCTCGTGCTTCAAAGACGCATTCAAAACTAAAACCTTCAGCTCCTGCTGCCCGCCTGCGGGCATATCGCAGTCCTCGCACGGTTTGGTCCTGTACATAGAGTTTGCTTGGTTAATTCTTATAATTTAAAAAAACTAAACTCACGATTTTCACCAGATTGATCACCAGCAATCCGGTCAAAAGCCAATAGTCGAGCCGGTGTGTAAACAGCTGGACCAAAACACCGACTGACAACACGATGGTGCCCGCCACCAAGGCGCTGCGGTTGGCCAGATAGCGGTGCTGCATTTCCCGTTCATCCACGCTCTTGCCCTCGCCGACAAACGACATGGCCACCACGTAAAGAGCGAGCAGGACTGAGACTGAGAGCATTTGCCCCATGCTCATGGCCACCTGACTGCGCTGAATCAAAAAGCCAGACAAGAGGGCAATGAAAACCAGAAGCAATAAATAATAGGTGATGACCTTCATATGATTATTTTAAGTGAAACAGCTCTTCCACGCCAACCCGAAAAAACCGAGCCAGTTGCATACCGAGCATCAGCGACGGCGTATAATTGCCTTTTTCAATGGCCACAATCGTCTGCCGCGACACCCCGACCGCGTCGGCGAGCTGCTCTTGGGTCACCTCCCGATCTGTGCGTAATTTTTTGATTTCATTGGAAATAGACATAGCTCGCTCAACCGAATGTGAAAGTGAACGCTTGGAAACCACTCCCGACAATCGTGATTTCCAGTAGGTGATCAGAATAGTCGGCTGAATTAAATAAAGTATACAGCTCGGAAGCCTCAACTGTGACTGGTGGCTGCAGCACCCCGTCCACAGTGATGCTGAGCTTGGCCGGAGCAGCGCTCTCGCCCACCAGAAACACTTTTCCAGAGTGAAACTTCAGGCGGATCTTGCCAGTCTGCCCAGCCAGGGTCGCAGCTTCTTTGGTAAAAACCCACGAGCCCTCCAGGGCGAAATTGTTCAAAGCCAAATCTTTTGACAAAGCATAATTCTGCTTCACAAACGAGGGGGTCTGATCTGGACTCAAATTGGCCAACCTGTCCGTGCCGAAATACATTTCCGGTGACTGAATTTTGTCGAGATTGTCACTGGCATTTCCCATCTGCTCAGTCTCAAGACCCAGAAGAGTGCGAATCGCATTTTCCGTTTTGTCATAATCGCCTTCGCCAAAATGTATATACACGATATTGCCCTTTTGATCAATCAGATATTCAGCCGGCCAATATTGGTTATTGTAGGCGTTCCAGGTAGCATATTCATTGTCCTGGGCAACCGGGTAGTGAATGTTAAAATGCTTGATGGCATCAGCAACGTTTTTAGTGTCTTTTTCAAAAGCAAACTCCGGGGTATGGACACCCACGACGACGAATCCTTGGTCTTTGTAGGTATCGTACCACTTGGTCACATACGGCAGGGTCCGGATACAATTGATGCAAGAAAAGGTCCAAAAATCTACTAACACGACTTTTCCCTTCAAACTTTGCGTACTAAGCGGCGCGCTATTGAGCCAATGATCAATGCCCTGAAACTGCGGGGCGGGACCGTAATTCTGAAAATCAATTTTGGCCATAGGGGTTTGGTCTCCGGTTTTGGGGGCGGGGACGGGATTAATGTTTTTAGGACTAAATTTGGAATGCCGGTCCAGATATGCTCCGGCTGCCACGAACACTATCAAAACGAGAGCGATCAAGAAAAGCTTTTTTTTCAGATTCATAGACGGGGGTTTTTAATATTTGGGACTGAACGCCGGGTAGTGTTGCAAAATCAGGGCATAAATTTGGGTATCGTAATTGAAATAAATAGCCAGGGCCAGCAGAACGATGACGATGCCGAATGCCCGCTGTAAAAACCCGGCATATTTGGCAATACTTCTGACTTTGGCTGTGGCATACTGACCGCCATAAGCGATAAGGAGCATGGGGACGGCCGCGCCCAGGGCATAGGCCACGAGCAAGATCCCAGCAGTCAGAAAATTTTGTTGGGCCGCGACCAGGGTCAGCACTGAGCCCAGAACCGGCCCAGCGCACGGCGTCCATACAATGCCCAAAGTCATGCCCAAAACCAAGCCGCCGATATTTCCCGTGCCCGCACTGGTGCCAACTCGACCCATGCTACCAAACCAGGCACTGAGACGCCTGGTGGCGAGCTCAAAGGGCTGCGGCCAAATCATCAATAGCCCGAACAAACCCAAAACGATGATGGCGAGAGTCCGAATGGAATTGGGGCTGATACCCAAGTGACGCGCAACCAAAGAAATAAACAAACTGGCCAGGGAAAACACGAGGATAAAACCCGCGACAATAAACAGCGGTCGCGACCGGCTCGTCTGTCCGACCGCGGTGCCAAGTAAAATCGGCAGAAGCGGCAAAATGCACGGCGCGGCCACGGTCAAAACTCCGGCGAGAATGGCAATCAGGATTTGCAACATGACTGAAACGTATTAGGCTTTTTTCTGCAGCATCAGGCAGGCGGAATTAATGCAAAACCGCTTGCCGGTAGTCTCCTGCGGCCCGTCCTCGAAAACATGACCCAGGTGAGCGCCGCATTTGGCGCACGTCACCTCAGTCCGGCCCATACCCATACTGGAATCATCCTGAAACTCCACACTGCCGGGGATGGCCTGGTCAAAACTCGGCCAGCCGGTGCCGGAATCAAACTTGGTCGCGGAGTCAAACAACTGGTTGCCGCAAGCGGCGCAGGCATACATACCTTGGTCTTTGGTGTGGACGTACTTTCCGGTAAAAGGCATTTCCGTGCCTTTCTCCCGCATAATGTGATACTGCTCCGGGGTCAGGGTTTTTTTCCAGTCCTCTTCGGTTTTCGGCATTTTTGTGTCTGCCATGAGATTGATCCTTTCTTTTTAACTATCTTCTACTAATAGTATATCTGAATGAAAAGATAATGTCAAGTTGACTTGACATTAGAAAATAACAAGTTAAGGTAAAAATACTTTAGATATAAAAAAAGAAGCGGGGGACTGCCTGTGATAGCACAGTCGCTCCCGCTGAGTTCGTTTTCATTCTACCGGGCGGTCTGCATCGCCCAGACCTGGCCGAGATCGAGCAGGGCGTTGATTTTGTTCGTATCAATTGACGCCCTATCGGGAGAGGATAGCCTGGGCACAACTTCCCGCTGGCTCCACCTGGTGATCTTGAAACCGATCTCCATGAAGAACCGCTCAGCTTCTTCGAGAGTGCTGAAGAAGTTTGATCGGATGTCGCGGCCGACGATAACGGAAAAGGTCCTCATTGTCTCGACGAGGGTTGGATTCATACGGATCATCCCTTCCAGTTGCTCCAGCGGCATGACATCGGGGGTAATCCAGATACCGCCGCGCTCAGTTAGAAGATGATGGATATTTCTTGCCGCTAGTTTTTGCTCTTCCCGCGATAAATACATCAACAGGCCTTCGTTGACGACGGCAATCGGGTCGTTATCAAAAAAAGATCCGATCGACTGGAAACTGCTGTTGTCCACGACATTCACGGAGAGCCAGGATAGATTCTTTCGCGGTTTACCGCAGAGTATCCCCGTGACGATTTTTTGCTTCTCGGCGAGGATCTCGGGCAGATCGGTCTCCAGGTAGGTGACTTCCTGATCCTGACTCCAGATGAGCCCCCTCGGAGAAAGGCCTCCGGCGAGTTCGACTATGTTGCGGCAACCGAAACGGCCGAGCAACCCATCCACTGACTTGTAACGAATTTCCATGTATGGTGCCGCCCAGAGAAAATCTTGAGCTTTGAGGCCGAGGGTTTTGCTCAGAACTTCATCGGCATGACATGCCATCGCGATTTCCCGCGAGAACGGAATGTCAGTAAACACCCGAAGGGCAGCAACCACCTTGGCTGTTGGGCTAATCCTCGAATAGGCCGGGGTATTCATTAGATTCCTCCTGCATACTTTGATTTGCTTATCTGCCTGTTTGAGAAACAGTATATTGTTGCATACCCCGAAGCCTTGGTCAAGACATAGTTTACATAATCGCCCAAGAATTGAACAATAATCGCGTAAAAAATCTTCAATTAAAATTAGATTTGTTTCTGCTGAGAACCAAAAAGCGCTGCAAATGAAGGCGCGGCTGCGCTCGGCTGAACTTGAGTTTGGGAAGATTGTGTCCCAAGGATTGCCGGTGCGTTGCTCGGATGGGGGGTAATGACTGATTTTGCCGCCGTAGGCGAAAATAAGTTTTTACTAGCCACAATCAAAACTACCAGACTGAGGCTGGCAAAAAATAATTTAGCCCGGGGCAATTTTTTTGATCTCGGAGAAAACCGCTCGTCGGGCCTCACGTTGGCTTGGGTTATCGTATCATTTAGCATTGGGAGCCATAGTTTATGACGCTTAAAAAGCCGGTTTCTTACTATAGACCTACTTAAATACCTACGAAAAAACACCCTGATTGGGTGTCTTTTATTTTGGCCCCTGAATAGTGATAGGAATTACCCTACTTCGCTCTTGCGAGCTATGAAGGGCTTACGCATCAAGCCTTTGAGGAATCTACTTGTACATAAGATTCGGGAAAGGACTTTGGCATTTCCGGCCCAGCGTTGTGGGCCAGAAACGATCGACATTCTCCGTAGAAACTACGGAAAATTATTTAATCTCCTTAGAAAGGAGGTGATCCATCGACAGCTTCCGCTACCGATGCCTTGTTACGACTTCACCCCAGTCATGGGTCTTACCTTCAAACTGCCTTGCGGCAGATCTTCGGGTACTACTCACTTCCATGGTGTGACGGGCGGTGTGTACAAAATCCGAGAACGTATTCACCGTGGCGAGGCTGATCCACGGTTACTAGCGATTCCGGCTTCGTGAGGGCGAGTTGCAGCCCTCAGTCCGAACTGGGGGGTGGTTTGGTGGGATTTGCTCCGTCTTGCGACTTGGCGTCCCTCTGTTGCACCCCATTGTAGCACGTGTGTAGCCCCAGACGTAAGAGACACGCTGATTTGACGTCATCCCCACCTTCCTCCAGGTTAAACCCTGGCAGTCTCTCGTGACACAGTAACACGAGATAAGGGTTGCGCTCGTTCTACCACTTAAGGCAACATCTCACGACACGAGCTGACGACAACCGTGCATCACCTGTTGCACACCCTCGAAGGCGGCCCTATTTCTAGGGCTTGCAGTGCAATGTCAAGTCTGGGTAAGGTTCCTCGCTTATCGTCGAATTAAACCACATGCTCCACCGCTTGTGCGGATCCCCGTCAATTCCTTTGAGTTTTAGTCTTGCGACCGTACTCCCCAGGCGGATGACTTAATGCGTTAGCTTCGGCACGGAAAAGGGTCGATACTCTCCCATGCCTAGTCATCATCGTTTACAGCGTGGACTACTGGGGTATCTAATCCCATTCGCTACCCACGCTTTCGTCCTAGCAGCGTCAGGTGGCACCCAGAAGCTTGCCTTCGCTATCGGTGTTCCGAACGATATCAACGCATTTCACTACTACACCGTTCGTTCCAGCTTCCTCTTTGCCCCTCAAAGACTAACAGTATGCTAGGCGCGCCAGAGGTTGAGCCTCTGGATTTTACCAAGCACTTATTAGTCCGCCTATCGGTACGCTTTACGCCCAATGATTCCGGATAACGCTCGAGGTCTCTGTATTACCGCTGCTGCTGGCACAGAGTTAGCAACCTCTTATTCATGAGGTACCGTCAAAATTCGTCCCTCATAAAAGCGGTTTACGACCCGAAGGCCTTCATCCCGCACGCGGCGTCGCTGCGTCAGGGTTTCCCCCATTGCGCAATATTCCCTACTGCTGCCTCCCGTAGGAGTTGGGCCCGTGTCTCAGTGCCCATGTGGCTGATCATCCTCTCAGACCAGCTACCCGTCATCGCCTTGGTAGGCTTTTACCCTACCAACTAGCTGATAGGACGCAGGCCTTTTCGTAAGCGTCTTGCGACTTTAACCTTGCGGTCACATTTTGGATTAGCCCACCTTTCGGTGGGTTATCCAAAACTTACGGTAAGTACCTACGCGTTACTCACCCGTTCGCCGTGGGTCTAAACCCACTCGACTTGCATGTATAAGGCACGCCGCCAGCGTTTATCCTGAGCCAGGATCAAACTCTCATGTAAGGATCGTCCAAAAATCAAAGATTTTCGAACATCCTAATTGGCTCAAGCCTGTCCTCCAAAACTCCCCGAGGAGAGTGAAGGACGAATAAATGAGCTAGCGACAGATATTTTTTACCTTTCGATTTCACTCAAGGTAACCCTGAGCGAAGTCGAAGGGTTATAATGGTCATCTGTCAAAAACCATCCAAAATCAATTGGAATTGACGCGTAATTGACCCTGCTTCCGAACTTGACGAACGGAACCAGGGTTTCCTATCACTATTCAGTTGCCAAAGAACTTTTGCCTTGTTTAAGCTCCAAAAGATACAAAAAACACGCGATCCAAAGCGTGTCATATCCCCCGAACACACGAATTTCTTAGGAATTGCTTGCGACTTTTGTCTCCTTTTAAAAAAGCTTAATAATTAAGGCTCCTTTATTATAGCCCTCGTTGACCCGTCTTGTCAAATCAAAAGCCCTCTCAGAGTGAAAGGGCCTAGTCTCGCCTTTAAGTGATGATTTTGTCGATGATGCCGTATTTCTTGGCATCTTCGGCAACCATGAAAAAATCGCGGTCTGTGTCTTTTTCAATTTTGGCAATAGGCTGGCCAGTGTGTTTGGAAAGAATCTTGTCCACTTGCTCTTTGATGCGAAGCATTTCTCTGGTTTGAATCGCCACATCTTTGGCTTGGCCTTCCGCCCCGCCCATGATCTGGTGGATAAGGACCCGGGCATTCGGCAGAGAAAATCTTTTCCCCTTGGCCCCGGCAGCGAGCAGGACTGCGGCCGCGGACGCAGCTTGGCCGACGCAAATCGTGACCACGTCGTTTTTGACGTGCTGCATGGTATCGTAAATGGCCAAAGCAGCAGTCACGGAGCCACCCGGAGAATTGATATACATCTTGATTTCTTTTTTGGGATCCTCGGCAGCGAGAAACAACAACTGGGCAATCACGAGATTGGCCATATGATCATCAATCGGCTCGCCTAAAAAAATGATTCTCTCTTTGAGCAGTCTGGAATAAATATCATAGGCTCGCTCGCCAAAAGGAGATTTGTCAATGACCATTGGTATTAGAGGCATAATAGTTCCTTTCTTTTTTGCTAAATTAATTCCTCAAACTATTCTGACGGCTTCGGCTCTTCTGCAGGCAAAGTCTCGGCAAGTGGTTCTTCTGTTGGTACTTCTGTCTCGGTTGCAGGTACCGCAGCCTCACCAACCGGTTCGGCCGGTTCTTCGGAAGGAGCGGCGACTTCTGGCGAAGCCACTGCTTCACCGCCAAGTTTCTCGCCAGCAATATCTATCTTCCATCCAGTCAGCCGGGCGGCAAGACGGACATTTTGGCCAGCTTTGCCGATAGCCAAACTGAGTTGGTCTTCCATCACTCCGACTTTGGCTTCTTTCAGCTCCTCGTTGAGCTGCACATTAATAATCTTGGCCGGGCTTAGCGCGTTGGCAATGAATTTTACCGGGTCATCACTCCATTCGATAATATCGATTTTCTCACCGCCCAGTTCAGCCATGACAGTCTGCACCCGGGTCCCGCGCTGCCCGACACAAGCACCGATGGGGTCGACTCCTTCTTGGTTGCTGAATACCCCGACTTTGGAACGCGAGCCGGCTTCACGGGCGATCGCTTTGATTTCGATGACTCCATTATAAACTTCCGGGACTTCTATCTCAAACAAGCGGCGGACAGCATCCGGATGAGAACGCGACAGAGTGATCTTCGGCCCTTTGGCCGTGGACTCGACGTGTAAAATCAAAAGTTTTATCCGGGAGCCGATCTTGTATTGCTCGCCGCGAATCTGCTCGGACGGAAACAAAACCCCAGTGGCTTTGCCCAAATCCACCAAGACCGTGTCTTTTTCCATGCGCTGCACAATCCCGGTCACGAGCTGGCGTTCTTTGGCTTTGAACTCAGTGAACATCACATTGCGCTCGGCCTCCCGCAGTTTCTGGATGATGACTTGCTTGGCGGTTTGCGCCGCTATGCGGCCAAAACTCGTCCCGGTCTTGGGAGTAATTTCAGTTCTGAGCTCATCGCCGACCTTGCAACTCTTTTTGATTTTATGCGCCTCCTCGAGAGCCAGTTCTTTTTGGGGGTCCTCAACCGTCTCTACGACAGTTTTGACGTCAAAAACCTTCATGGCCATGGTCTCGGCATTGAGTTCTACTACTACATTTTGGTCCTTTTCGCCGTAATCTTTTCGAAAAGCAGCGGCTAGGGAAGTTTCAATCATTTTCAAAACTTCGTTTTTATCAAGGCCTTTTTCTTCGGCAATCTCGTTCAGAGCTGAGGCAAATTCCTCGTTCATCGTCGCAACTGGTATTACCTTCGCCTCGAGCTTATTGCTCGAAGGCTGCGGTATACATATTGCTCCTCTTTCCCAAAATCCGCCTGAGGCAGACTACTCGTTTTGGGAATCTTTAATTATCAATACGGGGAAGGAGTTTAAAAAATGCCGGCTACTCGCCTGCATTAATCTGAATCTTCAACCGCGTTCTCCACTAGTTTAACAGATTTGACGGAGTTGTCAACCGGGTCCATTAATACTGCCACCACGTCTATTTGGACCTCAAAATCTTCGAATTCGGGGCGCGCTTGCAAAAAAAGCTGCAACATTCTGCGCAAATACTCCTGTTTCTGAGCGTCAACCGCTTCCAGGGTGTCCATGAACTCTTCCGTACTTCTGGTTTTGACCTCCACCACCACGAGTTGTCTGCCTTTCCGGCAAATGATATCGATTTCCCCGAGTTTCTTGCGATCGTAAACCGCGAAATTGCGTTCTAAGATTCGATAGCCCTTCTGTCGGTACAAATAGCTGACCCATTCTTCCCCGGCCATGCCGGTTGGCAACGCTTTGAGATCAGGCGGCCTCAAAAAAAATTTATTGAGCAGGCTCACTTTCTTGCCAGGTATTTGCGCTTAGTTGCCTCATCCCGCCAAGCGCGAACTTGCGGTCCAAAATCAAACAACAAATATTTCAGAATAAACCCAAACCAAACCAGACCCATCAACAAAAAACACAACTCCAAAAAATGAGTGGACAGCCAGGGGATGTTCTCGAAACGCATGCCAAACCAAAATAGCGTCAAAAGTCCGGTCGTAAAAAAAAGATGAAAAAAACGGCTCAGCAGATGGCGAGGCGGGCTGTTTTTCTCAGAAAGCCACACAAAAATTTTGGCAACTATCGCAATGATCACAAACCCAACTCCGATCCAGAAAAAAATATAGTCTGAGCGGGAGAGACTCAAAGGGTTTGGCCCAAACAAATAGAGGCTATTCCACAATTTATTAAAATCTGGCATATGAACTTGTGAACGCAAAAGTTACCAACCTGCTCACCCTTAAATTTAGCTTGATCTTTTACTTTTGATACAAAAGTGCGTAGTGAAAAGCACCCGCCTGCAGCTCCTTGACCGGCCGAAAACTATATTGCTCCAAAAGCTTGGCGGCTTCCTCTTTGGGCAAACGCTGGGGCACAGGCGGCCCGAACATAGCGTCAGGCGTATATTCCACGACCAAAATCTGTCCCCCGGTTTTCAAGATACGATAAGCCTCCCGCAGCACTTCATTTCGGTTCCGAACTTGGTGCAGCAAACTCGAAAGAATTACAAAATCAGTGCCCGTATCCGGCAATTTGGTAGCCCCGTATTTCTCCAAATCACACTGCCTGGTCGTGATGTTATGCAGTCCGACCAGCCGGGCCAAAGTGGCCGTCTGAGAAAGAGCGTCCTCCATCACGTCAAAGGCAGACACCTGGCCTTTGGTCCCCACGAGCGCGCCGGCGGCGACCGCGTAATGACCGTTACCCGCACCAAAATCCGCCACTGTCATCCCTGGTTCCAGAGGAATCGATCTCAAAAGATCCTCCGGCCGCAGAAACTCTTTGGTTTTGTATTTGGTCTGAAACGAAAATGCCATTTTGGATTTCAAAACATCAAACGATTTGTCTATAGCTGCTTATATTCAAGCATTTCCCGGAGTCTTCGTCAATCTGGAGAACGACATAATCCATTTCGAATTTTTCCGATTCCGCGATCTCCAGTCCAACTTCGCCGGGATTCAAAAATCGTTTCAGAACCGGCTCCACTGCTACGCCGATTACCGAATCAGCAGCCGCCACCATACCAACATCAGTGAGATAACCCGTGCCTTGGGGCAAAATTTGCGCGTCCGCAGTCGGCACGTGCGTGTGGGTACCGAGCACTGCTGAGACTCGGCCGTCGGCCCAAAAGCCCATACCGCGCTTTTCCGAAGTGGCCTCGGCATGAAAATCCACGATCCGGATTTTGGCCTGAGAGCCCTCACTAGCGAGAATCTCATTAAGCGCGAGAAATGGGTTGCCAATCTCCCCCAGATCAAACTGCTTCTCCATAAAAGCCTGACCCAACAGATTGATGACCAGAATCGGCACCCCCTTGACGGTGATGAGGCGAAACCCCTTCCCCGGCAGTTCCGCGGGAACATTGGCGGGGCGAATAATCCGCTCGGGCCATTTTTCGAAAACCGCTTTGCCCTCGGGTTTGTCAAAGACGTGATTGCCGGAGGTAAAAAAATCTATGCCGGACTCCAGCATGGCGTTTACGGTCGATAGCGTGACTCCTTTTCCATGAGCCAAATTTTCCGCATTGGTCATGACCAAATCCGGCACGTGTGTGGCCCGAAGTTCCGGGAGCAATTTGGCCACCGCGTGCCGGCCGGTTTTCCCGTTGATGTCGCCGAAAAATAATATTTTCATAAGCTTATAGGAATTAGCTTTTAGCTTGTATGTAATCAACTCGAGCTACCAGCTACAAGCTATTGATTATAAGCTAACTATCTAGCGTACTCCACGACCCGCAGTTCCCGAATGACCTGCACTTTGATTTCTCCGGGATATTTCAGCTCAGCTTGAATCTTGTTGGCGATTTCGCGGGCCATCTTCATGGCCGCCCAGTCATCGACTTTGCTCGGCTCGATAAACACCCGGATTTCCCGGCCGGCCTGGATCGCATAGCTCTTTTCCACGCCCTCAAACGAATTGGTGATTTTTTCCAGTTCTTCCAGACGTTTGATGTACTGCTCGTAGGTATCTTTGCGCGCGCCCGGCCGGCCACCGGAAATATTGTCGCAGGCGTCCACGATGGCAGCCTCCACGCTGCCGTGCTCCACGTCCCCGTGGTGGGCAGCAATGGCATTGATGATTTTTTCCGGCAAACCGAACTTTTTGGCAATTTGCACCCCCAGTTCTACGTGCGTTCCTTCCATATCCTGGTCGAGCGCCTTGCCAATATCGTGCAGCAAACAGCCCTGCTTGACCGCCTGGACATCCGCTCCAAGTTCTTCGGCCATAATTGTGCCGATTTTCGCCATTTCAATGGAATGTTTGAGCACATTCTGGCCGTAGGAAGAACGAAAACGCAATCGTCCAATGAGCTGCACCAACTTCGGCGGGAAACTGGTAATCCCGAGATCATACACCGCCTCCTCGCCCGCTTCCTTGATCATTTGGCCGACTTCTTTCTTGGCTTTTTCGTAAGCCTCCTCGACTTTGGCGGGGTGAATTCGCCCGTCCTGAATGAGTTTTTCCAAAGTGACCTTGGCCACGTATCTGCGGACAGAATTGAATCCGGAAATCACGACTGCATCCGGGGTTTCGTCGACAATCACTTCGACGCCCAGCATCTGCTCAAAGGCTTTGATATTGCGGCCTTCTTTGCCAATGATCCGGCCTTTCATTTCTTCATTCGGTAACGGCACGGTCGTGGTTGTGGTTTCCGTCGAAACCTCGGCACTGGTGCGCTCGATCGCCTGGGTGACGATTTCCCGCGCTTCCCGCTCCGCGTCTTCCCGGGCCTGCGCTATCAATTTTTTGGTCAATCCCAAAAGCTCATCGTGCATCTGTTTTTCCGTCTGGTCCAAAAGCACGGTCTTGGCTTCCTCGCGCGTGAGCTTGGCAATCTTCTCCAAGGCTTCCATTTGTTTGGCTTTGCCGGCAGCCAGGTCATCTCGGCTTTTTTTCAGTTCCTCGGTTTGCTTCTCGAGTCCCAACTTCTGGCGGTCAAGATCCTTGACCCGCTCATCAAGATCGGTTTCCTTTTTTTCCAAACGGCTCTCCAAACGCAAAATCTGCTGACGGATTTCCGTCTCCTGTTTTTTGGCCTCTTCAGCTATTTTAAAAGCCTGGTCCTTGGCGGCAAGCAATAGTTCTTTCTCTTTTTGTTTGGCTTCCTCCAAAAGACGCTCGGCCCGGGCCTCGGCCGAACCGATCTTGGTCTGCACCTGAAATTTGCGCACAAAATATCCGGCGACCAGAGCGACAACAACAGCGACAATAAAATACAGACTATTCATAAATGAATGAGTCTGCGCGATGAAAAATCTGGCTTTTTTAGCTTACAACAAAATTAGACCGTCAAGCTACGGTTTGAATGGAAACTATGAGATTGGGGATGCCAAAGATTGGTACTATTCACAAAACGCTTTGGTAAGCTTGAACTCACAGGAAAGCAGAAAAGCAGTTCTTTAATCGCACAGAACGGTTACCTATAGTTAATTAAATGATCAAAGTAATCTAATTATAGCGGAAAAACCTCCTCATTGTCAATCAAAAATTACAAGGCAGGAGGCGAGGTTTCTGAAAAAAGCCAGTTCTTGCTAAAATACTGCTATGTTTGAACGAAAATTCCCTATTCTCAAACGCAAAATCCACGGCCACCGACTGGCCTATTTGGACTCTGCCTCGACCACGCAGAAACCACGAGAAGTCATTGACGCGATGTCGGATTATTACGAAAATCACAACGCCAACATTCACCGCGGCATTCACACTCTCTCGCAAGAGGCCACTGCAAAATACGAAGGCGTCCGAGACAAAGTCAAAAAATTTATCAACGCCACCTCCCGCGAAGAAATAATTTTCACGAGTGGGGCGACTGCAGCACTCAATCTCATTGCCGCGACCTGGGGCGAACAAAACATTAAACGTGGCGATGAAATCTTGCTCACGGAAATGGAGCATCACAGCAACCTCGTCCCTTGGCAAATTATAGCTCGGAAAAAAGGAGCAAAACTCAAATTTATTCCCATTTCCGAAGCTTACAGCTTACAACTTGCAACTTTACAAAGACTGGTCACTTCTCGAACCAAAATAGTGGCGCTGACGCACATCTCTAATGTCCTCGGCACCATCAACGAGCTTTCAGAAATCAGCCAAGCCGCCCATCGCCACGGCGCCATCGTCGTAGCGGACGGGGCTCAGGCCGGCGGACATTTGCCGATTGACGTGCAAAAACTGGGAGCGGATTTTTACGTTCTAGCCGGACACAAAATGTACGGACCAACAGGGATAGGCGTACTCTATGGCCGCCGGGAATTGCTCGAAAAGATGCCACCCTACCAAACCGGCGGACACATGGTCAGATCTGTGAGTTGGCAAGCAGCCACCTGGAGTGACCTGCCCGGGAAATTTGAAGCAGGGACTGCCAATATAGCCGAGGTTATCGGCCTGGGCGCTGCGATTGATTTTTTGAGTTCAGTCGGCTGGGGAAAAATAGCCCGGCACGAACAGAACCTGACCAGTGACGCTTTGGATAAACTGCAAAAAATTCCCGGGTTGAAAATTTATGGTCCTACCCGTGCGCAAAACCGGATTGGGGTCATAAGCTTCACTCTCCGGGACGTGCCGCCGCACGACCTCGCCAGCATCCTTGATGAGCAGGACATTGCCATTCGGACAGGACATCACTGTGCGATGCCGCTGCATACCCGATTGGGCATCGAGTCGTCAGCGCGGGTGAGTTTTGGTCTTCACAACAGCAAAAAAGACATTGACGAGTTAATTCGAGGAATCCAACATGCCAGACGAATCTTCCAACTATAATCCAATTGTCCTCGCACACTACCGCCACCCGCGAAATTTTGGTATACTAGAGAACGCGAGCCACAAACGAAATGATCTCAATCCCCTGTGCGGAGACGAGATCACGATTTATCTCCAAACTGCCGGACCGCGAATCGAAAAAATGACCTACGAAGCGCGCGGTTGCGCTCTCAGTATCGCGGCGGCTTCGGTCCTTTCCGAGTTTGTCAGAAATAAAAAGTTTCCGGAAATCAAAAACTTACGCTCCGCTGACATGGCCAAACTTCTGGAAATTCCACAAACAAGCGCAGCGCGAGAAAGCTGTCTGACTCTGGCTTTACAATCTCTCAATAAATTAATTTCCTAAAGGAGAAACTAATATATGAAATTCGAATTGCCCAAGCTGCCCTATTCCTATGACGCGCTGGAGCCGCACATCGACGCCAAGACTATGGAAATCCACCACACCAAGCATCACCAAACTTATGTGGACAAACTCAATGCCGCAGTGGAAAAATACGAATCGCTCCAGGACATGAGCGTGGAGGATTTGCTGCGAAACCTCGATTCGCTCAAAGTCGAAGAGGCTGACCGAACTGCCATCAGAAACCATGGCGGCGGACACGCCAATCATTCTTTGTTCTGGCAAATCATGGGACCGAAAAAAAAGACTGATGAAAAACTGGTCTCAGAAATCAAAAGCACTTTCGGCTCTGTGGAAGAGTTTAAAAAACAATTTACTGATACTGCCACCAAGCTGTTCGGCAGCGGCTGGGCCTGGCTCGCGCGGGACGAAAACGGCAAACTCCATCTACATGGCCTTCCCAACCAGGACTCACCCCTTTTGCACGGGCACGCACCAATCATCGGCCTCGATGTATGGGAGCATGCCTATTATCTCAAGTACCAAAATCGGAGGCCAGAATACATCGAAAACTGGTGGAGTGTGCTGAAATTGGTATAAAAAAATAGGCGAAACCAAAATTACTTTGATTCCGCCCTTAATGATTTTTACCGCCTACCTTTCTCGCCTAGCAAGCAGCTTGATTGCAGCCAAGTTGTGCGGGAAGTTAATTTCAGGGGTGAACGATAAGATGTTCAATCTCAAAAGGTTGCCATCGACTGAAACCCCCTCTTCAACAACGTAAGTACTATCCGTTCTGCCACACGTCAAGCTGTCTATTTCTTGGCTACAGGCCTTTACGGCAGAATTGGCCAGGACATCCGAGACAACGCTAGGCTTCACCGAAGTTTCACAACGAAGATGGAGGTTACCATGATAAACATAATTGTCATGGGGTATGCCTCGCATATAGACCACATCTACCCTAGCAGGAATTCCGGTCAAGGCACTTATTTCTTCCCCGGATTCGTATCCCATGTCAAGCATCCGATCTTTATTGTTTACCTTGGCGTGAAAGGTATAGATTGATTGAATGTCCAAAGCGCCCTGCAGCGCAACTACCACGTTCAAGGTCGCAAGCGCAGAACACCTGGCAATCTTTACATAACAGGAAGAAATCCCGGTACTCAAAGGTGCGTAGAAAAGCTCGCACAGTGACGAACTTTCACCATTTTGGAAAATGGCTGGAATTCCGAACTCTTGGTAAAGCGCCAAGTTAACCGGCCCTTGACCCTTACTGGTGCAATCAACTATGACTTGGGTTTGAGAAAAAATTTCATGAGGCACCATTTGCCAAGTGCTGTAAGCCGATAGGTGAAGTCTTCTGATCTCTTCTCGTTTTCGCCCATCCCATTCAATTACATACATAATTTTGACCCAGTCACTTTGTCTGGTAAGTAACCATGTTACAAATTGAGAGCCAAATTCCCCATAACCAACTATAGCAATCCTGATCTGGTTCATTGTTTCCTCCTGCAGACTTTTTAAAACATCAATTCATGAGCATTGAGAATGAGTACAAAAAAACTCCTGGCAAAGAGGCCAGGAGTTTTGAGTAGAATCGTTATTATGTCAACTCAAAATTTCTGGTCTCTCGTAAGCCAGTAAAATAAAAAGAAAATTTTGAGCTAGAGTTTAACATATGGGCTATTATTTTTTGAATGTTTTAATTTTCGCCTCTTGACCCAATCGAGTGTAATACAGTTTCGATTTTCTGGCGCGGCCGTCGCGAACCAATTCAATCTTGGCAACAGTCGGCGCGTGAATCGGAAACACCCGCTCCACCCCGACACCCGAAGCAATCCGCCGAACAGTAATAGTGGCATTGATGCCGCTGCCGTGCTTGGCTGCGATGATTTGGCCTTCAAACATCTGGGTGCGTTCCTTGTAATCAGTAATTTTCCCGGATTTGGCATCCACCACTGGCTCTTTGATCCGCTGGTGCACGCGCACAATTTGCCCGCTGCGTAATTGCGGAAGGTCTGGTTTGAGATGGTCTTTGGTGAGCTCTTTGGTGTATGCCATAAAAATTCACTTGCTGCTTTTTGCCGAGCCGAGGGCCCTGCAAAGTTCAGGGACTGACTGATTCTAATTTATCCAAAACACTTTGTAAATCCTGGGGTAATGCGGACTGCAGCTCAAGCCATGTCCCGTCTGGCAAGCGAAACTCCAAACGGGCGGCGTGGAGGAATTGCCGCTTGAGCAACTCAGCCAATTTCTGCGACTCTGGCTTGCCGTAGAGACTGTCGCCCATCACGGGATGATGCTCAGATGCCAAATGTACCCGAATCTGGTGAGTACGACCTGTAAACAATTTTACCCGAATTAAAGTGTAATGGTCAAGGCCTAGGCGATAATAGGACTGGGCCCAATATTCGGTGAGGGCCGGTTTCCCCTGTTCATCGACGCGCACTTTGCTCTGCCCGCGTTGGCCGATTTTGGTCAAAGGTCGGTCAATTTGGCCGTGCTTGTGCGCCTGCCCATACACCAAAGACAGGTACTCTTTGGTGATTTGCCTGGAATTAAATAAAGCCCTGAGATATTGATATGCTGTTTCTGTTTTGGCCAAGATCACCAGCCCGGAAGTGTCTTTGTCCAGACGATGGACCACACCCGGCCGACCTTTCTCCCCGACCGTGGTCAATTCGGGAAAACGCGGCAGCAGCCTGGCGACTACGCTGTCGGTTTGAATTTTACTGGTCGCATACACGGGGATTCCAGCTGGTTTCTCGACTACCAGAAGGTCTGCATTTTCGTATTTAACTGATACGCTTCCCACACTGGCAGCACTGGACGCAGACTGCCCATAACGAAACACTGCCCTATCGCCATTTTTCAGTAAAGTTCCTGGCTTACGCACAGTCTGGCCATTAATGCTTAAATTGCCACGCTCAATCGCGCGCTGGATATCCCGGCGGGTGAGGGCAGGCAAGGATTGGGCCAAAAATTTATCAGCGCGAAACGCCGCCCCCTGGTCATAGATTGTGCGGAAACTTTTCATGGCTCGTTGTAATTGGAGCGGGCTTTCCAGACGGCAAATCTTTGCGAAATATATTGGCCGAACCAAAATTTATAAACCAAAAAGGAGGCTAAAAGAAAAAACAAAACCAGGCCGGTGCGCGACAAAAACTTGCTGATGTCAGTGGCGTAGCGGCCGAAATAATATCCCAAAATCGCCAAACTTCCGGTCCAGATGATTCCTCCGGGTATGGTATATTTCAAAACCTTCGGGTAGTTGATCCGCGTCACGCCAGCCAGAACAAACGTACTTTGTGCCAAACCAGTCAAAACCTTGGCGCTGAAAAAGATTTTGCCCGGATGCTGTTCGAATCTGTCTTTCAGTTTTTGCAATGATTGGTTGCCCTGGTCAATTTGAGAAATTTTAAGCTTTTTTAAAACCTTTGGACCACCGTGATATCCCGACCAATAATAAATTGTGTCGGAAATCAAATCAGAAATCACCCCCAAAACGATGACTGCCAAAAGATTGAAAAAACCCAAAGAGCAAAGAAACCCCATCACTATTGTAATGATCGGTCCCTCCAGAATCATGATCGGGACCGCGACGAAATACCCGTATCGGATGAGAAATAGCAAAATCGCGGGAAGGGCATTCATAAAAGATCAGGTCGTTTTTTTTTCGTCGATTTAAGGCTTTCAGCTTGGCGCCACGCCTCGATTTTTTGGTGATTGCCGGAGAGCAAAACCGCGGGAACATTTCGCAACTTGCCTTTAATTTTTATGCTTTCCGGACGGGTATAGTGTGAATATTCCAAAAAACTCATCCGCTGTTTTGCGACTATTCCTTTGGTCTTATTAAAAGATTCGTCTGTCAGTGAGGACTGCTTGCCAATCGCCCCGGGCAACAATCTGGTAATTGCTTCCATCAAAACCATGGCTGGTACTTCGCCGCCAAACAAAACGTAATCGCCGATGGAAATTTCCTCATCCGCAACGTATTGTATCACCCGTTCGTCAATGCCTTCATACCGGCCGCAAATCATGACAATTTGCGGATATTTTGCCAGTCTGCGCGCAGTGCCTTGATTGAAGGTTTTTCCTTTGGCGGAAAAAGCGATGACGTGAGTTTGCTTGGTTTTTTTCAAATCTTGCACTGCTTTTTGAATTGGTTCCACCAGCATCACCATCCCCGCCCCACCGCCATAAGGCCTGTCATCGACACTCTGGTGCGCATCTGTCGTCCAATCGCGGAGGTTGTGGGTATTGATGGAGATAATTTTTTTCTTCTGTGACCGCGCAATCAGGGCTTCGTTTTTGAAGCTTGTAAAAATATCGGGAAAGATTGTGAGAATATCAAAACGCATGAATGTATTTTACCATACAAAAACCCTCCTGCTAAATCAGGAGGGTTTGATTGCGAAGTAGAATCCTTAGAGTTTGAAATCTTCCATTGCGTCCGGCGCTTCCTCGGTCGAGGAAGAGTCCGCTGCTTGCGGCCTGTCTCGGCGGCCACCTTCCGGCTCCACGATCTTGAGATTGACGCGAGCTTTGTGCTTGGCACCCACGACCCGCAAAAGGGTCCGCAGGGCTTTGGCAGTCTGTCCGCTCCGGCCAATCACCTGTCCCATGTCTTCGGGATGGAGATGAAGGCTGATGAGCACTCCCATTTCGTCAACCGTGCGCTCGGTTTTCACATCGTCGGGATGATCTACGAGCGATTTTACGACAAAGTCGACAAAAGCGACATCTTGGTCAGCCATTTGAGAATTTCCTTTGCCTTACTGATAAACAAAAAGCCAGAAATTACGACCTTACTGGCATCAAAAGAACTGCCCACAATTTAGCAAATAAAATTATTTTTGTCAACCAAAAAATAAAAACCCGAACTTTTGTCGGGTCGAAATAAATCTCGGCTTGATGAACAACAATTAATTTGCAACTGGGGGCGTCGGTTGCTCGAGAGAATCTTTTTCGGCAGGGGTTTCAGTCTTGGTTTCTGCAACAGGAGCTTCCGTTGGGGCCTTTTCTTGCCCTGGCGCGGCCGGAGTCGCGGCAGTTTCAGCAGTCGCGTCTTTCTTTACCTTTGGCCGCCAGGCTTTGACCTTGGCCCCGCTGAGAAGCCCTTTGGTGATCAAAAGATTTCTGACCGTTGGAGAAATCTCCGCGTGCTGCGCCACCCAGTAGGTGAGGCGGTCTTGATTCTTGACGCCAAATTCTTTGGTGCGCGGGTTGTAATGTCCCAAAACCTCGAGCACCTGTTTCTTGGCCGCGCGGTATTTTTCCGCCAAAACAATGCGAAAACTCGCCTGATTTTTCTTGCCAACTCGTTGGAGTCGGATAGTTAACATATAGCCAATTCTAAGCTATTTTTTTTCTGATGTCAAACCTCGCCATATCAGCGCCTAAGCGTCAAAAAAATTACTTCACCCGATTCTTCAGATGCCTTCTCACCCACCAAGTAATCCCAATAACCGCGGCCAAAACTATCAGCAAATCAACTTTTTGGAAAATCGGATGCAAGGCTTCCCAATTCTGCGCCAATTTCAACCCTATCCATCCCAAAAACAGGGACCATAGAAAGGACCCGATAAAACACGTCACGCTAAACTGCCAAAACTTCACCCGCGTGACACCGGCGGGAAGCGAAATATAAGTGCGGACCACTGGCACCATCCGCCCCAAAAACGTAGCCCAATGTCCAAAGCGATTGAAAAACCCATCAACCATTTCCAAATCTTCATACGTCACAAAAACGAGGTGCCCATATTTGCGTACCAGGGGCCGGCCCCCGTATTTACCGATAAAATAAGTCAGCCACGACCCCAGAACCGAACCGATGGCACCGGCTAAAGCAATGCCCAGAAGCGTAAACCGACCAGCATGAACGAGAAATCCGGAAAACGGCATGATGATTTCCGAGGGCAGAGGAATAGCAGCTGATTCCAGGCCCATCAGAAACATGATGCCAACATAGCCTCCCGAGTTGATGACTTGCAAAATGAAACCGGTGACACTTGCCAATAGATGGCTGAGCATGAAAATGTATTAATTTTTCGTGCTATAAACCGCGGCTTGTTCGAGTTTGAGAGACAGCAATTTGCTGATACCGTCTTCGCCCATGGTAATGCCGTAAAGCGTATGCGATTGACGCATGGTTTCCCGGTTGTGGGTGATGGTGATGAACTGCGTCCGGTGGGCCAGGGTGCCCAAAATTTTCCCGAACCGAATAGAGTTGGCCTCATCCAAAGCCGCGTCGACCTCATCCAGCACCACGAACGGCGAAGGATAAGTCGCCAAAATCGCACAAAGCAGGGCAATGGAGGTCAACGCCCGCTCTCCCCCGGAAAGTGCCGATATACCGGCCAACTTTTTTCCAGGGGGAGTGGCTTTGATCTCAATTCCCACGATCTCCGTCTTGCCGGTGGTTGATGGAAATTCTTTGAGTTCCTTTTTTTCCGATTCAACATCTTCGGCGTCACTCTCCTCAAACTCAGTCCGGGGACGTTCCCGCAAAATGCTCATAGTCGCGCGGCCTCCGTTGAACAAAATCCGAAAATACTCCGCGAACTTTTCGGAAATTTTGGTAAAGGCCTCATGAAACTCTTTTTTGATGACTTCGTCCAGCTCGGCAATGGCTGTCTTGAGATCCTTTATCCCTTTGTCCAAATCCGCTGATTGAGTCGTCAGGTATTGATAACGCTCGTCTGTCTCCTTGTATTCCTGAATGACCAAATCATCGACCCCTCCGATCATCTGCAGCTGTTTTTTGAGACTGGCAATTTTTTCCGTCAGACCGGCGGGCATGGAGCCGCCGGGAACCTGGGTCACGAGTTCCTGAAATTTGTGTCCCAGTTCCGCCCGCCCTTCTTGTTCGTATGCTTCTTTTCGGGTCACCAGCTTGGCCTGCTCGACCGCTAACAAATTTTTTTGCTCCGAGGTTTTGACCAAAGTTTCCTGTTTATTTCGCAGCAGTCGGTCTTTGACGAAAATCTGTTGTTTTTTTTGCTCCTCTTGTTGGACAAATTTGGCCAAATCAGTTTCCAAGGCTTGGATTTTGGCAAAAAGCTGCTGCAGCCCCTCGTTCAAGCGCTTTTCTTGAATTTCTAGATCTTGTAAAGTCCGGGGCTTGTTCCGGTCGTTGCCGCCTTCATCGGCTTCAATCAAACCGGCCACTTCGGTAAAAAGTTTCTCCACTGTTTTGGCGTCCTCCAGATTGAAATTTTTCAGTAAACCTAAAAATTTCTGGTAGGCGCTGCGAAACTTGACCCTGATAACAGACCAGTCAGGATGCACGTCTATGCTAGGATGCAGCGCTTCCGCTTTCATCTGGCCTTTGATTGTGGCCAATTGCTCTTGGAGATCTAGTTTTTGCTTATGCCAGGCCTCCAGATCGGCTTTTAGTTTTTTTTGTTCACTGGCAGCGCTCCCTTTGGTTTCCAGCTCGTGTTGCTCAATGGAACTGGTCAGCTCTCTGATTTCTGTGCTCAAATCTTGTGTTTGTTTATCAAAAACGTTAAATTTGCCAGAGATCTCTTGGATCTGCTGAGCAAGACCGCGCAAAATCTGCGCATAGTGCAAAGCCTGGGCGTTTCGGAGCTCTTGCTCCAATCCCTCGCGCTCCGCCAGCCGCTTGGTCTGCCGCCTGAGCGAACGCAGCCGCGGCTCGATCTCGGAAATGAGCGCTCTGACCTGTACCACGTTGCTCTCGGTTCGTTCCAGACGCCTGAGCGTCCGTTCACGCTTGTGGTAATAGGGTTTGACCCCTGAGGCTTCTTCCAGAAGTTCTTTGATGGCGGCCGGCCCGCCTGCCACGAGCTGATCGATAGTCCCCTGACCGATGACATGATAAGAGGTATTACCAAAATCAGATTTGGCCAAAATCTCCTGAATATCCAACAGCCGGACTTGATTGTGGTTGATGAGATATTCCGAGTTCCCGTCGCGAAATAACCGTCTGGTGATGACCACTTCGGCGTAGTCAATCGGGATTTGGTGATCAGTATTGTCAAAGCTCACGGAGACCTCGGCGCCGCCCAGGCGCGCCTTCTGGTCACTGCCGGCGAAAATTACGTCTTCGGATTTTTTTCCGCGCAGGAGCTTCATCGACTGTTCGCCAAAAACCCAGCGCAAACTGTCCGCGATATTTGATTTGCCCGAACCGTTCGGACCGACCACGGAAATGATCCCTGGCTCAAATTCGAGAACGGTTTTTTTGGCAAAACTTTTAAAGCCGTGAATTTCTACTCTTTTGAGATACATCAGTTAGCTTTTTAGCTGACAGAAAAAAATACTGGGAGCCGAAAAATCTATTTGGGCCAAAACTGGTATTAAAAATCTTGCTTTTGCATAGCGTCGGCAGCCGCACCGACTTCGGCTTCCTGCTTGGATGGGCCAGACCCCTCGCCGATGAGGCGGTCATCAATATATACCCCGACAATAAAAGTCTTGGCGTGGTCAGGTCCAGCTTCGGACAAAACCCGATAACTCGGGGTGATGGCCATCTTATCCTGAATGATTTCCTGCAACTGGGATTTGGGGTCAAGGAACGTCTGCTCCTTCAAAATCTGGGGCAACCGACTGAGGACAAATTGCTCAATAAAAATGCTGGTTGCTGGCATATCTTGATCGAGATAAATCGCCCCGATCAGTGCCTCCAGAGCGTTAGCCAGGATGACCTGGCGAGCTCGTCCGGTATCTTTAGCCTCGCCCCGAGAGAGCAAAATATAATCTTCGATCCCGACATCGCGCGCAATCTCGGCCAGCAATCGATAGTTCACCAAGGAAGAACGCAGGTTCGTGAGCTCCCCTTCCGGGTTTTCAAAATTGCGATAGAGATATTCGGTGGTGATGAGTTCCAGTACCGCGTCGCCCAAAAACTCTAACCGCTCGTTGTGAGGCAAATGGTAGGACCGGTTTTCGTTGAGATAAGACCGGTGCGTCAGCGCCGTCTGCAGTAAATCTGAATTTTTGAATTTGATGTTTATTTTCGTCTCGAGTTTGGAGAGATCCATTCGTAGATTTGATCAAAAGGCAAGAGTCAAACTGCAAAAATAATTTGCACTAGGACTTTTAACTTTTGACGATTGGGTTAAGTTTAAAAACTGCTGGTGGGCGGTGCAGGACTTGAACCTGCGACCCCATTCACGTCAAGAATGTGCTCTACCAACTGAGCTAACCGCCCATGTATTCCTGTCCCGTAGTCTGACAAAATAAATTTTTAACCTACTGGCTCGGCGGCCAAAACCTTTTCTTCCTCATTCAATTTGCCGGTTTTGACCATATGCATCACCGCCAAAACCCAAGCGATATTTTGAAAAACCGCAAAAGCAGCGCCGAGCAGAACAGTATAGGCAACGCTCAACGCGGCCGCTACAATCAAAAGCGCATAAACCCCGGCCACAAAACCCAATTTTATCAACAAAATCGCCAGTATGAAAATGGGGATGCTGAGAAGAATTATACTAAAAACTAGAAGAAAGATGAACAATATGCTCAAACCCGCCAGAAAAGCCGCCAAAAGGACGCTTTCTTTGAGTTTTTGCCAAATCAAATTGAAAGCGTGCTGGATGGCGTCGCCGATGCGGGCGTGATACAAAACGATAAATATTGGCCCATAGATATGAATAAAACTAAAAATCAAAATGGCCGGCAAAAAAATGACCGCGCCGATAATGGTCAGAATCAGGGCCTTGCCCACGGCCCCAGCCGCGAACATGTAGATAATTGGCACTCCGAAAATTGAGAGCAATAGAAAAAAAATAAGGGTGGTAAAAACTTGGAGTCCAATAATCTGCCAGGCATATTTCCGTCCTTGCCGGAAAGCCTGCCGAAACCCCACTGGTTCGGTAGTGATTTTTCCTTCAGCTTCTTCGGACAATTTCGGGATGGCCCAAACCACAGCCCCCCGCGACAATCCGGACAAAAAAATCAGGCCAACCAGAACGAGGAGAGCCACACCCACTAACAATGAAAAAATCTGGGGGTGCGAGGCAATCCAAGTAGTCCAGGCCTGAAAAAGTAATTTTGGATTTGGTATCGTTTGGGGTTTGACCGGAATGAGGTAATTGATGCCGCCGAAATTCAAACCCGTGGTGCCGCCAACGAAAAGTCCGAAAACCCACAGCCAACGATTTTTCAAAGTCAGCTCGTAAGCTTTTTTAACGATATCGAGATAAGGAAAAGGGGGCATCGTAATTTAAGCTGCGGCCTTGGCTGGGGTTTTGCTTTGGGCTTTTTTTTCTGGTGGTAAAATATCAGCGACTATTTGATTAAACTCGGCCTGTTCGATGGTTTCATTTTTAACCAAACGAGCCGCAATCTCATTCAGTTTGGAGCGGTATTTTTTGCAAATCTCGAGCGCTGTTTTGTAAGCGGCGCCGAGAAACCTGGAAATTTCTTCATCAATTTTAGTGGCGATTTTTTCCGAATAATTCCGCTGCTCCCCGATTTCTTTTCCCAAAAACACCAGTTCGTGCCGATCGCCGAAAGTGATCGGCCCTAATTTCTCACTCATGCCGTAGAGCATCACCAGCTTGCGCGCTAGGTTCGTAGCTGCTTGCAAATCATTAGAAGCACCCGTGGTCAACTGGCCAAAAACTAGCTGTTCGGCCGCATACCCGCCCATGGCCACGGCCAGTTCGGCGAGAAATTGACTCTTGGTCTGCAAATGCCGGTCTTCGGTGGGCAATTTGAGGGTATAGCCGGCGGCGCGGCCGCGGGAAATCACCGAAACCTTGTGGACTGGGTCTGCTTCGGGAAGCGCTGTGGTAACCAAAGCGTGACCTGCCTCGTGATACGCGGCAATTTCTTTTTCGGTTTTCGACAAGATGTGGCTCTTGCGTTCCGGACCGAGCATAACTTTTTCAATGGCTTCGAAAAACTCCTCCTGGTCAACCTGCTTTTTATTCCGCCGCGCGGCCAAAATCGCTGCTTCATTCACCAGGTTCGCCAGATCCGCGCCGGAAAATCCGGGCGTGCGTTCCGCCACGAGCCGCAAGTGCACACTCCGGCCTAAGGGCTTGTTGCGGGCGTGGACTTCCAAAATCGCTTCGCGATCCTTGATGTCTGGCTGGTCGATGACCACTTGCCGGTCAAACCGGCCGGGTCGCAGCAAGGCCGGATCCAAAACATCTGGCCGGTTGGTGGCGGCGATGACGATAACGCTCGTATCAGTGTCAAATCCGTCCATTTCCACCAGGATTTGGTTGAGGGTTTGTTCCCGCTCGTCGTGAGAGCCGCCCAAACCAGCCCCCCGCTGTCGCCCGACTGCGTCAATCTCATCGATAAAAACGATGCAAGGAGAGTTCTTTTTGGCCCGCCGAAACAAATCCCGAGTCCGCGAGGCGCCGACGCCGACAAACATTTCCACAAATTCCGAACCGGACATGTGAAAAAACGGAACATTGGCTTCCCCAGCCACGGCTCGGGCCAGTAGAGTTTTGCCGGTACCGGGCGGACCCAAAAGCAAAACCCCTTTGGGAATCCGCGCGCCAATGTTCAAAAACTTCTGCGGATAGCGCAAAAACTCGATAATTTCCCGCAGTTCCTCTTTGGCTTCCTGCACCCCGGCGACGTCATTGAACGTGACCTTTTGCCGCGGCGTGTTGGTATCAGACAAGCGCGCCTGGGACTGCCCGAAAGACATGGCTCGGTTGTTTGCGCCGGCGACTTGGCGCATCAAAAAATAAATAAATCCGGCTATGAGTAGGAAAGGAATCAGAAACGGGAGAATCGTGGACACAAAAATGGTAGCACCGGAGGGGCCTTTGATTTCAATATTCAAATTGCGCACGGCGGCCGCGGGCACGCCGAGATTGGTCAAACTCTGGGAAAAAGACGACTCTGGTTCTTTGGTGGCTTCTTCCTGGGTTCCGTCTTTAAGAATAACGGTAAGTTTATTGTCTGTAATCTGGATTTTGTCGACTTGGCCAGCGGTGACCTGTTCGGCGACCTTGCTCAAAGGAACTTGGGCGGCAGTGGTGTTGCTGCCCAGGGTCAAACTAAAAATTCCCGCAATGATGAGAAAAATAACCGAAGCTACTACTAAATTTTTGACGAATTTTTTCATAATATAGAAATTATATCCTCAAAAACGTTCGCTCGCAAGGGACAAAGGGGCCCCGGAAAATCTTTTGATTTTTGGGGAGAGGGGGCATTCATTTGAAAACCGTAGCCGAACGGCTCTGCGCCCTTGGCGAAGGTAGAAACATGAATTGACCCATGGTGCCCCCGGCAGGACTTGCACCCGCACGACCTTTCGGTCACAAGGTCCTAAACCTTGTGTGTCTGCTAATTCCACCACGGGGGCGCTTCAGCCCTCGAATTATACCGAAAAACTTCAGGATTGACAAGGCATTGAAAATCTGGTATTGTTTCCACTCAACCAAAAGGGGGAAAAAATTCTACTAAGGAGCGAAGAATATGAGAGAACGCCTTGCAAGATTTTGGCTATCGCTGCGCAAGTGGCTCAGTGAAAGGGGAAAAACCAACCAATCAGGCTGGTACAGAAAATTCGTAATGATGTTCGTGGCCACTACCAGAAGCCAACTCCAAAGCATGTTCGACTTTGTCGGCGACATTCTCTACTGGGTGCCAGTCGCAGTAGCTGCGGTTTTGGCGGCAATCTCAGTAGTGTTTGCCATATTGCAGAAGGAGTTCCCGATTACCGCTTACATTTGGCCAACAGCTTTAGTTCTCGCTTTTTCACTCCTCTTCTGCCGACTTGTGCTACTTAGACGATCAGGACTGGCTGTTCTCTTCTGGGGAACAATCAATCCGCTCACAATCATCTGGGTCGCTGGCTGGGCAGTCTGGATCTCGCGCTCTTAGCGTTTGAACTAAAACAACCCAAAAGGGGGGCTTTCGAGCTCTCCTTTTGTTTTTGTCTAATTATTGACAAAATGCCCAAAATTTGCTATTATGCACTGTCAAAAAACAATTAAATCAAATGGATTTTTAAGCCTAGGGAACAGGTCTCAAAGGCGAAGAATTTTGCTACTTGTTCTTTGGGCTTACGGTTCGATCCCGTAACTCAAGATCTTTACCATCCAAGGATTTCAATTTCGCTTCGCTCGTTTTGCGTTTCTTCCGATTTCAGCAAAATCGGTGGCGCCGCTTGCGTGTGGAGCAGGAGGAAAATATGAAGGGAAAGATAACAAAATTCCTGACTAACAAAGGCTTCGGTTTTATCGAGCCAGAGGACGGTCAGGGAGATGTTTTCATGCCGCCGAGGTCTTGGGTCGCGGGATACAACCCGAAGCCTAACGACGAGGTGGAATACGAGCTGGACACTGCGCGGAAGGGTAAATCCCGTGCCGCGAAGAATGTCCGACTCGCAAGCTCATCAGCCACTTCCTATTCTCCCGCGCCTTCAGAAGCAAAGGGGGGAAAGGAAGAACTCAAAAAAGCCACTCCCACTTCCACGCAAGCTCCAGTCCGACAGATTGCGGCTGACCCAGATCTCGACCCGGACAGCAAGGGACGATTCAGGGTCAGTATTTGCACCAGGGATAAGGCAGGCAAACCACATGAGATGAACTTTCGCGCCATCGTTCTTCAAGGAGAAAAAGTAAAATTCTTCAAGAAGAACGGGGCAGGGTTCACCGAAGTGGGCAACCTCGATTTGCGTACTGGGTCATCTGGCCGCCTCGAGCTATATCTAAAGTTCGCAGGCGAACAGGCCACAGTCAAGTTTGAGCTCGACAACGCACAATGCATTGTATCCGATTTTACGAAATAGGAGGAAACTATGTCAGACAAGAGCTTGGCAGAAGCATTACTGGGAGACGTCGCCACCGCGGCACTGCTCTCCTTTTTTCTCTCTCTGCGCGAGGGCAAGATGCGGATAGACCCGGAAAAACTTCGGAAAGAAGCGCCTCACGCAGTCAAGACAGCCGAACATGAGGCAACCTACGCGGGGGTCATCGCAGAGCTACCTGACGCCCTCAAGAAAAGGCTCCTGGAAAGATGGATGCCAAGTCTGGGGCGCAACCAACACGCAGACCTTGTTCTGTCAGTCAAAGACATGGCTGGCAAGGACGAGCGGAAAAAGGCAATAGAGCTACTCACCTACATCGCTCACCGTCCGACCAACAAGGACAAAACCAAGGCCGCGGTTCATATCAAGTTCATGAAGCTCCACGAGAAAGACTACAAAATAGTACAGCTTCTAAACGCGGCACAAAAACTCCGTGATGAAGGTGAGAAGGTCTACGATTGGCTGAAAGAAAAACTCACGGAACTGGACAAGTGGCTAAAGATTTTACCAACAGGAACAACCATTCGCACGAACGCTCAAGGATTTCGAGCGCGCGCGGCTGCAGCACGGGCACGCCTCTAAGGCTGCGAAAGGAGAATAAAAATGGAGTTCATTTCTGCAGTGATTTACGCAGCCCTGATCGGACTGGGCCTGCGGCGGTTCGTATGGTTTCGTCAAAGCGTTGGTGATTATGTCGTTGGCGCGAGGGATTACGGCATAGTCGGCGCAACCCTGACATGGCGCTGGACCAGGCAGTTTCTCATCTGCCTAGTTGTAGTCGCCATGTTTTTCCTCGGCCTCCTGACAATGGCAATTCTCTCTGGCAACGAACTCTTTTTGCTGGGAGTCCTGCTTCTGGAGGCGATCCCAGTGTTTTTTGCAGCCCTTACTCTCCACATCTTGCGGCGACCGCTTGCCGAGTCAGGGAAGTTGCTTCGCGAGAACGGAAACTGGCTGCGTAAAAGCATGGGCAACGGCATCAAGTTGTTCAAGCTGGAGAGTGCCAAGGTTGGCGAGATGAAAGTGCTGGACGCAATCGAGTATCTTGCCAAGTTTGGCCTAAACCTCGGCATAAGCGTGCTAAACGGTTTTTATCTTCTGCTTGCTCTTCCGGTCAAGCTGACGGGTGGTGCAATCGAGGTCATCGGTCGGCTCGTTGAGTCAGCCGAAAAACCCGCGCGCTGGTTTGCAAGACTCCTCGCAGGTCTTTCACTCACTCTCCTCTTCCTCACCGCTGTGGCTATCTGGGATTTGCAGTATGACCTGGGCATACTCAAAGATCCTCTGGTCATCGGTCTCGTAAGCCTCATCGCCATGGTGTCGATCACCCTCGGAATCTTCGCGGGGGATGCCTTCAGCGGTGGAGCACGCAAATCCCGGAGTCCTGCTTTTTACGGAGGATTTGCAATCCTGCTTCTGGGTACTGTTCTCGCTAGTCGAATCTTCCCCAAAATTTCCAATGGGGTCGTATATATAATTGAGAACGGACACACGGCGGCAGTACGTACCATCAGGGCTCTGGGTCTTCGTAGTGATGCGACGGACGATATTTTTGTCCGCGCGAGGTTCGCCACGAAGATTCAATATCAAGCAAAATCTGACGTACTATCCGGCAAGGTCCAATGGGAAAAGATCGAAACCCCAGAGATTCCGATAAACGCATGCGGGGTAGTCGTCCGACCAAAGGATCGCGCCGAAAAAACAGGTACTCGCCGAGCCATGGTTGAGGTCTACTGGGCAACCCCGGAGGATCCCGACCTGGTCTTGGTGGATACCAAAATCCAGTCAGGCCGAGCCGAAACCAGATGGGTACCTGACGACTGGGTTGAGAAGATCGACGGGAGATGCAGTTACTCCCAGCCGCTACCTCCTCAGCCAGTTGCTAGTCTCAAACCTATCTGGTTGACACCGCAAATACCTGTCTCGCCACCAGGCGCAGCAGTACTGCCAGCAGACGTGGCCGGGATGGTTCAAGCGGCAGCTGCGAAAAACGGCGCGCCACTGGACCTCATGACCGCGATCTGCGTCCACGAGTCGGGATGCAATCTCAACGCTCCCGACGGCCGCAATGGCGAGATCTGCGCTATGCAGGTCAAGCCAGACACGGCGAGGCAATTCGGGACAGAGCCACAATCGCTTCGCAATCCAGAAGTTTGCTTTGATACTGCAGCCAGAATCTTGGCCAAGTATCAGGCAGACTACGGGATGAAGCGAACCGATCTCGTGGCCCTCGCATACAATGCCGGCGCTGGCACTGCGGACAAGTATCTCAATGTCCCGTGGGGCCAAGTTCCGGCAGAAGCACTACGTGGAGTGAATGCGCAAGGCGTGCCTTACGATGCCTACGCATATACAAACGCTGTGTTGGGGATTCTGAGCCGGGGGGGCGGACAAGTATTTACTGCCCGAACCAACCACTCAACAGCAAGCATAGTCACCGTGGCCTGGGTGATTAATAACAGGCCCCAGCCGATTCTGGTCTGCCATTCGAGGGACCAGGAAGGTGACTGCAGTACTATACCGCCTGGCAAAGGGTGGTATGGCAGTGTCGGCGCCGAGCTCCGGGAAGGAGAACGGCTCACAGTCAAAGACACAGGGGGAAATATTCTCCGTGTCGTCACGCTGTCTGACGAGCTCTCGTCAGGCGGCAAAGTCTATATCTAAGGAGGACTACCGCGCCCAGCAAGGGCGCAATCACAAAACCCGGGAAGAAAGTCGCAAATGCGACAATCTTCCCGGGTAATTTTTTTTGCCAAAAAAATCCTGCCCTAAACCACACCCAAGGTCAAAGCATTGGCAATCACGCGGACAATCACGAAAGACAAGATCACGATGACAATACCGATGATGGCATGGGTAATGGTCAGTTTGGCTGCCTCAGCTTGTTCCTCATTGCCGTGCGCAGTCACATACCGAAACCCGCCGATAATCACGTACAAGACTGCCACCAGTCCGACTACAGCCAGGAGAATATTAATGATATAGATGATCAGCATCGTGGCAGTCAAAGAGCCGGCTGGCCCGAAGAAACCGATGACCCAGGGGACCGGGACCGGGCCAGTTCCCGGGGTGACCACGCCTACCAGCACAGAGGCTGGAACCGATTTTTTGATTTTTTGGAAAAGTTTTGCCATGGTTTAGGGGACTCCAGTTACCAAAACGTTTGTGACGATTGTGATGACCGCAAAAGACAGAATCACAATAACCAATCCGACCACGGCCTGCACCATCATTTTCTTGGCTGCTTCCGTGGCTTCCTCGTTGCCTGCCGCAGTCAGATAGCGAAACGCCCCGATAATCAAAAAGAGCACTGCCAAGGTCCCGACAATCAGGAGGGCGATGTCCAAAATCAAAGTCGTGATATTACCAAAAGTCGTGCTGCCGGCCGGACCAGAGGCGCCGTTTAAAGGACAGGGTACTCGGACGAAAGTGCTGCCGCCAACATTACAAAAACCTGCCGCTGCCTGAACCTGCGGTACCATCATCAGGAACAAAAAAACCGCAGACAAGATTAGAAAACTGATTCCCCCGAAATAGCCTCTGCTCATAGTCCGAGCCCTCCCGTGCCTTGCAGTAACACTGAAGAAATAATCTGCACGATGGCAAAGGACAAAAGCACCACCACCAGACCAATGATTGCACCAGTGATGGTTTTCTTGGCTGCCTCAGTTTGCTCTTCATTGCCATGGGCGATGACGTAGCGATAGCCGCCAATGATCAACCACACTGTGGCCACAGTCCCCACCACAATCAGTAAAATTTGTACGACAAGTAACGCCAAGCTCCCCAAGGTATTAGCTCCGGCCGGGGAACCAGACCCGGCGCCAAAGGCTGGCCCGAGATTCTGGAAAGTGGGGGAATTGATCCCTGACTGGGCCAGATAAATAGCTGAGAAATAGCTGCCGATTTTCGCGACTGAATTGGCAATTTTATTTTTGTGCATACATCAGGTGAGCGAGCTCACCATAAGCCGATTGAGTACGCCACTTCAAAGTCCAAAAATATGGAACAATTTGGAGGCGTACTCAATCAGAGCCTACATAGGATTGTCTTTTTTTAAAAAAGGATTGCCGCTGACAAATGAGTCTAGACTGTATTGCTGATCAGAGCATTGGCAATCACACGGACGATCACGAAAGACAAGATTATAATCACGATACCGATGATGGCATTGGTGATGGTCTTTTTCGCTGACTCGGATGATTCTTCATTGCCACCGGCGGTGATGTAGCGGAACCCACCAATGATCAGAAAGACGACAGCGACCAAGCCCGCCACAGCCAAAAGAATCTGAATGACGGTGAGCAAGATCTGGGAAAAGCTGGCCTGATTCGGCAAGTTCGTGCCAGTCGAATTCGGCACATTAAACTGCGCCCCGGCGGTAAAGGGCATCAAGGCCAGACTCAACATGGTCACTATGGTCAAAACATTCGCGATTTTAATCAGATTGTAATTTCTCATTTTATTTCAAGTATCCCTAAATTAATGGCTAAATAACCTCGACCTGGTTACGTGTAAATGTAAGGTTTAACTAGCTGAACCAATTATCAACAACTGAACCAATTATAGTATTACGAGGGCTGTGTCGTCAAAAGCGTATTCACAATCGACACAATCGCGTAGGCCATCACGATAATCACGATGCCGATTATGGCGCTAGTGACAGTCTTTTTGGCTTTCTCCATAGCCTCTTCATTGCCGCGGGAGGAGACATACTGAAAGCCTCCAATCATCAGAAATACTACCGCGATTGCTCCGGCAAAAGTCAGAAGTGTCAGCACAGCCTTAGCCAATAAATCACCAAAATTATCAATATGAACCAGGTAGTCTGGAGCCGGGTTTTGGATTGCCCCGGGCGTTCCGACATTGCCAGTGCCAGCGGCGGCTGGCAGAGCTGCAAACAAACTCACTAACAAAACCAGGACAGAGGAAATGAGAGCAAAAAATTTTATTTTTTGTTTCATGCGATTTTACGAAATTAAAAACTTTTGCACTGAACCGATGATGGTATAAGCTAGGATGCTGGCGGCAAAGCCAATGACTGACCAGCGCAAGCCGCTTTTCGCTTTCTCCACTGCTTCTTCATTGCCGGCGGATGTGACATACCTGTACCCATAATAAACAATCATCAAAATCGTGGCAAATCCGAGGATGCCCAAAAAACTAGTCATCACGAAAACCAATACGTCAATAAAACTGGCCGAGTTGCCTGCGCCCCCGATATTGACCGGATTTTGCAAAGTATTGGTGGGAGCCGTGCTGGGCTGCTGAAAACCCAAAAATTTGGCCACCCCGGAAACAATGGTATAAGTCAGGAGTGCGACCACGAATCCCCCCACCGACCAGGTCAAGCTCCTTTTCGCGGTTTCCAGCCCTTCCTCACTCGTGGCAATCACAATCTTGAATCCGCTGAACACGCTAAAAGCGATCGCAATGGTACCGATGAGCAGGGCAAACCCGGCAATGACTTTGGTGATGAGCCCTGCTGGATCATTAACACTGATAAAATTGAGGGGATTGTCCAGGTTGGTGGCAGCCTGAGCCATCTGATCGCCGAATAAAAAAACCAGGACTAAAAAAGCTTCGAGAGTGAGAAATAAAAGTATCAACCTTTTCATAGTTTGTCTTTGCCGATTACCCTCTCAGGACCAACAGCTAGAATTTGGTAGATAAATGCATTGTGGATCCCACCACGGCCGCGTTGCTCCGGCTTTGCCAAACAGCCCGTTGACTAGCAAGTTCACAAACACAAAGGCCAAAACAATTATGGCAAACCCCACGACTGCGTTGGACAGGCCGGTTTTGGCTTTTTGAATTTTTTCCGCATTACCGAGGGCGATAATGAGATTGAATCCGCTGGTCAAAATATAGTACATGGCCACCAAAGCGGCCACGGAAATGAGATAATTAATCACGATAATTATCATGGAAATCAGGTCCGGAAAGGTACATTGAGTGACTGTCGCAACGTGCGTAACTGGATCAACCACCTCCTGCCCGCAAGGCACGAGCGCCGCATGGCTCAGGGCCGGAACCATCAATAAACCTAGTCCAATCACAACTAGACTAACCAAAAAATATTTCATAGATTTTTTTATTGGTTTCGCAGTAATAAATTAATTTTTTGGACCGCGGCATTGACCGCGTCTGCAGGCACGACATTGTGGAGAATGACATTGTCAATCATCTGCAAAAACACTGACTCAATCGCATTGCTATCCGGCTTGTAAACACTTTTGGCAGTCAGGGCATTTTCCGCAAATATTCCGATGTCCGGATCAGAGATCTGTTTTTCGATGATGTCTTTGCGGGGCGAGGCTTGTTTTTGGACTTCGTAGTATTTAGTGAGGACATTTGACTGCGTGATGAATTTCAGAAAAGTCCAAGCCGCCTGGGTATTTTGGCTTTGCTTGGAAACTCCCTGCCCCCAGTAATTCGCGAAATTTATTTTGTTTCTGACCGAGTCAATCTGCGGCACCGGCGCGATGCCATAATTCAAAAATGGCGCTTTGGCCGCCAGGGTCGGCCGCAAATACGAATAAGAAAAAATCATGGCCACTTTTCCGGCGGCGAAAGCTTCAATCGAATTGTTACTCTGGCTGTTCCAAGTATACGTCACTTTGGCCGGGTTCGCGAACTGAGTGTAAAATTCCAGCGCGCGCGCCGCTGGCGAAAAAGGATTGCCTTTATCATCCGTCAAGTTTTGTCCCATCGCCGAGTTGTTGAAATCCGGAGAATAAAATTGCGTTCCGTTCTGGAGCATCAACAGCTCCAAAATGTCCGGAGCGCGGTTGACGTTATCAGAGGTGCCCAGGGCGACCGTGCTTCGCAAAAAATTACCCTGGTTGTCCTGCCTGGTGATTTTGGGAACCATATTCACCAGCTCTTCCCAAGTAGCCGGCGAGCGAGCGATTCCGGCGGAAGACAAAATGTCTTTGTTGTAGTACAGGGTCAGTACGTCCAATCCCAACGGAACCGCATAGACTTTGTCATCTGAAACAAAATCAGAAATGGCGACTTCCACAAAATTTTGCTGATAATCTCGGAGGCTGAAAATGCTTGTCGGCGCCGGAGCGAGTTTGTCTTTGTGTTTTGGCAGCCAATCGTTATGGATGGCAAAAATGTCGGGTCCCTGACCGGCGGCTAGAGCATCGATCAATTCTTCCTCATAAGTATCGACGTTTTTCTGAACATAGTGAATGTGGGTTTTGGGGTTGGCTTTCTGAAACGCGTCGATCAAAGGCTGGACAACAGACTGATCATCAAACGGCTGCCACCAGGTCAAATCAATCTCCTTGCCTCCCGCTTTGGAAGGGCCGCCCAAATTGCAGGATTGGGCAGTGAGTGCCACTGCCAAACAAAGGATGAAAAGTTTTCCCGCGATTTTTTGTTTGTTTTGATTGAGCATATTTTAGGAAACAAAAATATCTTTGATTTTGTCGCGATAATCCGCGCGGTTCATTGCAAACGCCCGAATCGCTTGCAGATAAGAAATCGGATCGCCGGTCGTATACCACTGCCCGTCAACGACATCACTATAATAAGCCTTGGTGCCTTTCTTTAGTAAATACTCAATACCGTCAGCAATCCACCTCTCACCGCCCTTTCCCGGGGGGATGCTCAATAACGCCTCGAAAATCTCCGGGGTTAGAATATACCGCCCGAAAATTGCCAACCGCGAAACAGTGGACCCGGCCGCTGGTTTTTCAATAATTGATTGAATTTGATTTTGCTCTCCTCTCTTTTTAGGTTCGACAATCCCATATTTTTTTACTTCCTCTGCTTTGACCTCCTGCACTCCGATATAAATTCCTGGGTTTTTCTCATAAGCTTGGAGCATGCTTCTGGTAAAGGGCTCTTTGGAAAGAACCAAATCATCGCTAAACGCGTAGACAAACGGCTCGTTACCGAGCAAGTGCTGGGCATTCAAAACAGGCGTGCCGTTTCCATAAGTACCTTTTTGTCGGATATAACTAAAATTGGCAAGCTCTGCGATATTCCGAATCTGGAGCATCTCCTCGGTTTTTTTGTTTCGTTCTAGCCATGTCTCCAACTCCGGGTGATAATCAAAGTGATCTTCAATGGCTCGCTTGTTTTGGCCAGTTACAAAAATTATGTCGGTTATGCCGGAAGCGACCAATTCCTCCACCACGTATTGCACAACCGGTTTATCCACCACTGGCAACATTTCTTTCGGCATGGCTTTGGTCACTGGCAAAAATCTGGTGCCAAATCCAGCGACCGGGATTACTGCTTTGGTGATTGCCATATCGGTGATTATATCACATTTCCGCTTTGGGCCGAAAGATTAGAGCCTCGGCAATATGCTCAACTTTGACCTTGTCGTCTTGCGCCAGGTCGGCAATGGTTCGAGCCAGTTTCAAAACCCGGTGATAAGCGCGGGCCGAGAGGTGCTGGGTTGCCACCGCATTGCGTAAGAGGGTCAGACCGGTTTCATCTGGCCGGCAATAAGCTTTGATTTCCGCGATCGTCATTTCTGCGTTAGTTTTACGGAACCGCTCCTGTTGACGCGCCCTAGCGGCCTCGACGCGAAGCCTCACAGTGGCCGAATCCTCCTGGTCGCGTTCATCTTCAATTTTTTCAAAAGACAATCTCGGCACTTCAACGTGCAAATCAATGCGATCCAGGAGGGGACCGGAAACTTTTTTCTGATAACGCAAAAGTTGAGTCGGGGTACAAACGCAGGTTCTTTCCGGATCGCCGCTGAACCCGCACGGACAAGGATTTTGCGCTGCCGCCAAAATAAACTTCGCTGGAAAAGTCACGCTGCGGGTCACTCGGGCCACGTTGATGGTTCCGTCCTCCAAGGGTTGCCGCAAGTTTTCCAGCACGTCGCGATTGAACTCGGGGAATTCATCCAAAAACAAAACGCCGCGGTGGGCCAGGGTGATTTCGCCGGGCCTGGGATCAGTTCCCCCGCCGACCAGCGCAATGCCGGAAGCGGTGTGATGTGGGGAGCGAAACGGTCGTTTTTGAATAAGTCCCAACCGACCTGGCAGCAAACCAGCGACACTATAGATCTTGGTCACATCCAAGGCTTCTTGTTCGGTCAAATCAGGCAAAATCGTGGAAAGCCCCCGAGCCAACAAAGTTTTGCCCGAACCAGGCGGACCAGACATTAGAATATTATGCCCGCCGCTGGCCGCAATTTCCAAAGCGCGTTTGGCCAACTCCTGGCCCCGGATAAACCGAAAATCCCAGGCCGTCTCCGCTGTTTGTTCTTTTGGAGTTTGAGTAGCCCGCTGAAAATAGGTAAAAGGAGAAAACCCGCCGAGCATTCGAAGCAATGCTGCCAGATTTGCCACGGACACGACTTCCAAATTCGGAATCAAAGACGCTTCAAACGCATTTTCTTCCGGAACAAATAAAGTCTTGAAACCCTTGGCCGCAGCCGCTTCCGCAATCACTAACATTCCGGGAATGGGCCGCAGATTGCCGTCCAGGGCCAGTTCGCCGACAAACAGCTTGTTTTTTGGGTCAAAATCTACCTGGCTGCTATTCAAAAGTATAGAAACCGCAATCGGCAGGTCATAGTGAGTACCGATTTTCGGCAAATCAGCCGGGGCCAGGTTGATTGCCACCCGACTCTTCGGAAAACGCATTTCCGAGTGTTTGAGCGCTGATTTGACGCGTTCCCGCGCCTCCCGAATAGCCGCATCCGGCAGGCCGACAATCACAGTCGAGGGCAACCCAGAGGAGATATCAGTCTCGACTTCGACCACGGCGGCTGACAACCCGATCACGGCAGCCGAATAAACTTTACGAATCATGGAAAAAAATTAATTAGCCAACAATAACACGCCGATGCCCGCCACAATGGCCAAATCGGCAAAATTCAGGGTGCTGATCCCGAAGTTGATAAAATCCGTCACTGAGCCGTGCAGGAACCGGTCAACTAAGTTGGAAGCAGCTCCGCTGACAATCAAAACAAACCCGACTCTCAGTCGCGGCCGAGAAAAATAGCGAAAATACAAACTGACGAAAACTGCCAAGACAATCGCGACCACCAAGGTATCAAAAAATCCTGGCAAATGAATCCCGAAAGGGAGCCCAGGATTTTGAATAACGCGAATTTTAAAAACACTCTCTCTCCGTACTAATAATTTGGTCAACTGATCAAGGCCCACAACTCCGACAGCTAACCAAAAATTATTCTTTGGCGGATTCATGTTCAATGCAATTTTCTGCTTCCGGAATCGCGGCAAGTCGCTCAAGCGGCATTTCTTCCCCGCCCTTCCGACAAATCCCGTAAGTGCCTTGAGCAATCCTCTCCAAGGCGGCGGAGACTGCACGAAGCTTTTGCGCCAAGTCTCGTTCCTCGGCGATGTTCTCTTCATACGTCTCCACTTCGGAAGCGTTTTCGTCTTCTTGGTCTCCGAAGTTTGGGTACTTGGCTTGAAATTCGCCGGCGGCTTTACCCGGTTTGGCAATGCGACTGAGCAAGACTTGCAAGCGGGTTTGCTCTTTCAAAAGTCTGTCTTTGTTTGCGGCAATCAGTTTTTGATCAATCATAACCTGGTTATTATAACAAATCCGAGCAAATAAAAAAGGACCGCGCTGATTGCCTCTAAAATAAGAATATTATATAGGCCAAACGCGGCCCCTGTCCCTTCACAGGGCTGGGCCACGCACCATGTCTAGTGCCCTTTTTGCTTTAAGAGCGCCAGGCACGGTGCGTGTTCCAACACTACGTCGTGAAGAAACGAATCTTGTATTATCCAACCTATCTACAAGGTGCAACTCCTGTACTGTCCTTATGGTCAGAAACCTGACCTTAAACATTTTTGTTTATTTTGGTTTTTATAGATGAGACCTAACTGCTGCAACTAATTTTGGTTGCAACTTTTCATTTTGTTTTTGTTTTACGAAAAGGCGGGTTGGAACGCCTACGACGGACAGTAAGTCAGGAGGGGGAAGCTCCTAGAACCCTCGCCCCCCCGACTTATTTGGAATTGGCCAACTATATGATTATATTGAGCTGGTTCCTAAGAGCTAAAATTTTGCTCTTTCGTCACCGTCAAATATAAAATCCGCTACAATTAGCCGCGGATTGTTTGAGAAAGAACCTAGATTTCAAGCTTACACGACCAGATTAGCAGAAATCTCAGCCCTTGTCAATTGTGGATATCTGAAAATCTGGAAATTCCTGAAGATATTTTACGAATGCCTGGTTATAATCAGTCGAGGTCCTGGGGTCAAGCAAATAAACCTGTGTGCCTTTGGCACCAGAGGCCAAAACTCGCGACAAGATGGTATGCAAAATCTGGACTGCCCGAGGCAGTACATGATCGGCGAACACGTTGGCGGTAAAACTCCCGAGCAGGGAGTGTTTCGTCCCGGGTGCTTCAAATGGCAAGCGCAACAACACGAGTTGATCAACAGGCGGCAAGTGTACAAAAACCCGTAAAAAGACATTTGTGGTCAGGATCAGGATTATGTTTGGCGATTTGGCGAATTTACTTTTTAGCAATGACAAATTCCCGCTGTATTTATACGCGATGACCTCGGCTCCTTCGGATTTAGCGGAAAAGAAGTGTTCGTAAACCTCTGCCAACTGAGTTTCGTTTGGCACCACCAGCAGACTCCGCCCGGAAAAACGAGCAGTCAACTCAAATAGCTCGTGAGTAGTGAAAGCACTAGTGGCGATTTTCACCGGAGTCAGAGAAAATTTTGCCGCGCTCGCTGGCATTTTTTGCACCAGCAAATCGCTCAGCCCAAGGCGGTCTTGAAAATACTTCAGGGCTGACTCCGGAGTTTGGGCATCGAGAAGAGTCAGCGAACGAAATTTCTGGGCAAAGTCCTGCCATGGTTTAGCCAGGCTCGTCGGCAATAAATTTAGATCAACCCATTTAGAGTTAAACTTGAACCAATGCAACTGCTCTGGGGAACGATCCAAAAAAAACTCTTTGACGAAATTCTTAAAGGATTCCAGTTTCGCTTGCAAGGCCAATAATTCCAATTTCAATTCTCCGGTCTCTGCCGAACTCTGCAAGGCAAGATACGCAACAAAAGTTTCCAGTTTGCCTACGAGCTTCTCTGCCGGACTTAAAAGTTTACCGAATCGCTCGCTACCCGTCTCCTCCTCGTCCACTAAAATATTTTCGGCGAACGCCCCGGGCTGTTTGAGATAAACCAAATGCAAAATCCCAAAAAACAAATCGAGCTCGTTAGCAACTTTCTCAACCTCTTTAGGCAAGCGCTGGTACCAGCTGGCGCTGGGGCTTTCGTTCTCAAGCGGAAACACCAGGCTCAGTAAACTGCGAATTTTTCGGAGATTCCAGACTGTGGTGAGCGCTTCGGTAAATTCCTCCTCAATTTTAGATAATTCCATCAAAAAGACTGGCTCTGCCGTAAAATCCACAGGCCAAAACAGGCCCAAACTAAAGATAGCCTGCAAAAACCCGCCGTAGATTTGGTTTTTTTTAAGTTTCAAGGACTGAAAATACCCGCACTGATGCTGCGGGCAGAGGTCAGGATCTGCCAGAACACTGTCTAAAAAACCGTGATCATCGGCATTCCACTTGAGCTCGGAAAGGTCTAAACTTTCGGATTTATCACGGAAAATGGCGATTTTGATGAGGCTGCGCCCGGCAATTCCACTCAATTTTTCCCGGCTTTTGGCCCAATCCAGGCGCTTCTCGCACAGCGCCCACTCAGGATTGGCCAATTTTTGCCGCTGCGGAATTTGATTCAGATAAATTTCGTGGGCAATACCAAGCAATCCGCTGCGGCGGCGCTTGGACAAAACCATCAAAAGTTCTTCTTGCTGACTAAAGGACAGGGGCAAAACCACCAAAGTTTTAGGCGGCCACTCCTGTTCCAAAAGGTCAAATTCCTCGCCAACCTTCAACGATCCGGGCTTTTGCCCAGCAAGCTTCTGAACCCTACGAGCTTCCCGCACTTTTATTTCCGGCAGGTCCAAAAACCAGTCTCGAAAATCAAGCTGAGTTTTACCCAAAAGTTCCCTGATTGATTGCTTGAGCTTTGGGCCAAAGCTCAAAAACTCGTTCAAAATTTCCGCCAGAACCACAGACGAGCTTCTGCTGTCGGCCAAGGCGCGGTGGGAAATAGTGTCACGGATTTGGAAAGTCTCCACTAAAAATTCGAGGGAATGCGCCGGCAAGAGCGGCAAAAAAACCTGAGCCATTTCCAGGCTGTCCAAGTATGGATTTTTGAGGGCGAGCCCCTGACTGCGTAAAAATTCCAGATCGAATCCCAGATTGTGTCCCAGCAATAACTCAGTCCCTAAAAATTTTTTTAAGGGCTGTTTGACCTCGCTCCAAAGAGGCGCTTGGGCCAGTTCAGTGCGCGTAATGCCCGTGAGCATCAGCGCCGTCGGCGACGGCTCGACTTCGGGATTGACCAGGGTGTCAAATACTTCCCCAAACTGGGCAATGATTTTTTTCTGTTCGCTATCATATACCAATTCCACCTTAACCGCGCCGATTTCCATGATCCGGCCGGTTTCCATGTCCAAATCAGTGGTCTCCAAATCCAGAGCGATAAATTGTTTGCGATACTGCATCATAATACAGTAATTGTACCAGGTTTTTGCTCGCTTCTGTAATAAATAAAAAACCTTCTTCCGAAGGCGATAGAGCTACTGAGCGCGGGCTGGCGATTATCAATACCGTCTATTTGATTAGTTTATTTCTAGGACTACGGGGATAGAATACTAAGTCACGCTTTCCCAGGTATCGACTGCCACTCCTTTGGCTTTTAACTCTACATCCATTCCATCCAAAATGCTCTGTACGCGTGCGGCTCGGGCAGCGTAATCTTGACTTGAAGCTTCATCGCTAGAGGCGAAAGTCTCTTGAAAATGGCGATACTTTCCCAAAGCCCCGGTGAAGTATTCATATGGGGCAGTGCCGGTTCCAGAGAAACTTCGACCATCTTTTTCATACTGATAAGACACTGGGTTTAAATATTCTCCTTCGGCTATTACTTGACGGTATGTGCTCACTAAATGTTCAAATCCTTCAATGGACCGCCCTGGTCGGTTTAAAAGATCGTCAAAAAAAGCATTCGCCTCTTGAGTTATTCTCTCCTTTGTTTCTTCTCCCGCTGACCTAATGTCTGCTGCTGACGGGTTGTATTCTCCAATATCTCCAGACATAGTTTGTAATTATTTTAAAAGGGCAAAATATATTATTCTGCTGCTTGTTTTTCTTTCACCGTTTTCCTCAAGGCTGCATCAATAGTAGCCGCGATTTTGGGATTGTCGCGCAAAAATTGTTTCGCGGTTTCCCGACCCACCCCGAGCCGCTCCTCGCCAAACAGATAAGAATTGCCGGATTTCGTGACTGTGCCGTGTTCGGTGGCTGTATCCAGAAGATCGCCTTCATAAGAAATTCCCTCGTTCCACATCAGATCAAACTCGGCCACGCGGAAAGGCGGGGCGACTTTATTTTTGACGATCTTGACCTTGACCCGATTACCGATAATTTTTTCGCCCTGCTTGATTTGCGCCGATTTCCGAATTTCCATGCGGACGGAGGAATAAAATTTCAAAGCCTGACCACCAGTGGTAGTCTCCGGATTACCAAACACCACGCCAATCTTCATGCGAATTTGATTGATAAAAATTACCGTGGAGTGAGATTTGCTGATAATGCCGGCGAGCTTCCGCAAAGCCTGGCTCATCAGCCTGGCGTGCAGCCCCATATGCGAATCACCCATTTCCCCCTCGATCTCCGCCCGCGGAGTCAACGCGGCCACCGAATCCACGACAATGACATCCACGGCATTGCTTCGCACCAAAGTCTCGACAATATCGAGGGCCTGCTCGCCGGTGTCGGGCTGGGAAATCAACAGGTCATCCAGTTTGACGCCGATTTTCTCCGCATAGTCAGGGTCGAGCGCGTGCTCAGCATCCACAAACGCCGCGTTGCCTTTGCGTTTTTGCACCTCAGCCACCATGTGCATCGCCAAGGTGGTTTTGCCGGAAGACTCGGGACCAAAAATTTCAATAATCCGTCCTTTGGGAATACCGCCCACCCCCAACGCCAGGTCCAAAGAAATGGAACCGGTGGGAATAGTTTCCACATTCATGGTCCGGGCTTCTTTGAGCTTCATAATGGAACCATCGCCAAACTTCTGGCGGATCTGCTCCACCGCTCCTTCCAAAGCTGCGGCTTTCCCGGAAACTTCGGTTTTTTCTCCCTGGGTTGTGACTGTTTTTGCCATAGTAGTTGATTATATCAAAATTTAAGCTCTTTGAAAAAGTCTTATTTCGTAAATTCAATATCCCGAATAACCTCGCCCTCTTTGCCCAAAATCCCCAAATCCTTGCCGTTGAGGATGACCCGGGTCTGGCCGGCGTTGCGCGTGGTCAAAACTATTTTGCCAGTAGCAGTGACGGTCCGAGTCGAGCCCGGCAGCATCGTACCGGAATAATCCTGGACTCCGTCCGTTTCCAAATAAATCCAGGTTGCCTCCGCCCCGATGCTGACCTCCACAGTCGGACCAGTGGACACTTCGGTATTGGCAGTAAAAGCCCCGGCCACCTGTTTTTCCTGGAGCATAATCGAGCGAGTCACTTGTGTCTGCTGGCCGAATTGATTGACGGCTCTGACCACCAGTTGATTTTGGCCTGGCCCCAAACTCAAATTTTCGCGAAACTCCCCGCTCTCATCCACCACCAAAGGCTGGTCATTCAGATAGACCCGAGTGCCCGGCTCGGCTTTCCCGGAAACCACCAGAAGACTCGAATCCACGACCCCGTCCTTGTCCGGGGACAGAACTTGCAGTACCGGGGCGCGCCGCAATGAACTGACCTGAAAATACAAATAGGAAAGACTTAACAAAGCCAGAAACACCGCCCCCAAAATCGTTAAGGTTTTGGGGCTGAAAATGAACCGGGGTAAAAAAAATTTGGGTTCTTGTTTGGCTTTTTCCGCTGACTGCAAGTGGATGGCGATCTCTTGTTCGGCCGCATATTGCTGCAACAGTTGAGTCTCGCCCAAACCATAAACTTTTGCCAAAGTTTTCAAAAATCCTTTGACGTAAACTGTTGCTGGCAACTCCTGGTATTGCCCTTGCTCTAGGGCGAGTAGAAACTTCGGCTGGATTTGTGAAATCTTCGCCACCTCGTCCGGGGAGAACCCCAAATGTTCCCGAGAAGACAAAAGGTACTCTCCTAAGGTTTGCAAATTGACTTTTCTGGTTTTGAATATCATGAAACGTCTTCTTCCTCATTGTCATTATAATCTTCGCTTGTCGCGATGTATACGTCGCGAGGCTTAGCCCCCTCGCCCGGCCCGATGACACCCTTTTCCTCCATCAAATCCAAAAGACGGGCGGCGCGGGCATAACCAACGCGCAGCCGTCGCTGCAACAAAGAGGCGGAGGCTTTCCCGGCTTGCTTGACCACGTCGATGGCTTCGGAGAGCATATCGTCCTCGTCGTCATCCCCGTCAAAACCAGGAATCACACTGCCTCCTTTCGGCCTTTCCAAAATTTCTTGATCATAGAGTACCGCACCCGCTTGCTGATGGACAAAATCCACCACCCCGCTGACTTCTTTTTCGGAAATGTAGCTGCCCTGGATGCGCTTGGGCTTGCCCAGCTCCGCCGTGATATAGAGCATGTCGCCGGAACCCAAAAGTTTTTCCGCCCCTGAGATATCCAAAATCGTGCGCGAATCCACTTGCGACGCCACGGCAAATGCCATCCGGGCGGTGATGTTGGCTTTGATCAGTCCGGTAATAATATCCACGGACGGCCGCTGCGTGGCCAGCACCAGATGGACCCCGACGGCCCGGGCCATTTGCGCCAGCCGCACCACTGCGGCTTCCACGTCTGCCTGAGCCACAGCCATCAAATCAGCCAGTTCGTCCACCACGATGACGATAAAAGGCAATTTTTCTTCTGCCGCGGCATTGTACTCGACAATATTGCGTTTATTTCTGCTGGCCAGCAACGTGTAGCGGCGGTCCATTTCCCGCACCGCCCATTTCAGGGCATTGACGGCTTTGTTGTAATCAGCCACCACTTCGGTCAAAAGATGCGGAATGCCGTTGTACGAAGTCAGTTCCACCCGCTTCGGATCAATCACGATCAGACGCAGCTCTTCCGGGGAATTGCGATACAAAAGACTGATGAGCAGGGAATTGATCGCGACACTTTTGCCGGTGCCGGTGGCGCCAGCGATCAAAAGATGCGGCATCCGGGCCAAATCCGAAACTACTGGATGGCCCGCCACATCACGGCCAAGAGCGAAGGCCAGACTGGATTTGTGATTCACGAAATTTTCCGTCTGAATGACGTCTTTGATCCGCACTATGGCCGTGGCTTTATTGGGCACCTCGATACCCACCAGTGCCCGGCCGGGGATGGGCGCTTCGATCCGGATCGAAGGCGCGGCCAAAGTCAAAGCCAAGTCATTCTGCAAAGCCAAAATTTGGGAAAGTTTTACGCCCTGGGCCGGCCGCAGCGTGTATTGGGTCACGGTCGGGCCAACGTTGACCTCGCCCATTTCCACCTCAATGCCGAAATCAGCCAAGGTTTTCTGAATAATCGTCACGTTGGCTTCGATATTGCCGCTATCCACAATATTATGCGAGTCCTCCAAAAGCGAAATGGGCGGAAGTTGCCAATTGGTTTTGCGATATTTGGCGGCCAAAATTTCGTGCGAGACTAGTTTTGCCGTTTTTTCACCCACGGTCAAAGTCTCATCTGATACTTCTTCTGTTTCGTTTGTGAGTTTCGCCAGCAAAGGCGAGGGCGAAGAGACTTTGGCTGTGCTGAAATCCGCGACTGGCATTTTGTTGATTTTGATGTCATTACCGCCGACATTGATTCTGGCTGGCTGGCCTCGGACAGCCCCGTCTCGTCTGCGCCGCCACAGGGCCGCCAGATTGAGATTGTAAACCAAAACCAAAGAAACTATCAGTAGCCCGGCCAAAATCGCGACTGAAGCCCAAAAGTCCAAAAGACTAAACAGGGGCAACGCAACTAAAACTCCCAAATAACCACCACCGAGGGAGTGGGTGGCGAGGTCTACAGCCGTCTCAGGAGCCGGCCGCATGGCTATCAAATGCAAAATCCCGGTGAAAGAAAAAGCAAACAGTAAAGCCCCGAGATAAATGCGCAAATTCGAAGACGGGGCGTCTTCCTCGTCATCCCGTCCCTGCCGCCTTCCGGCCAGAAACAAAGCCAAGGCCATGCCAAAAAAAATCACCGGGCTAATTAAAGCGCCTGACCCGAAAAAAAAGCCGAGGATTTTGCCGAAAAACTTGCCGAAAGACCCGGCCGCGGCGAATAATGACAGAAAACTCAAAACCATCAGGAGCAAAAATACCACGATAAGAATCCCCCGCCAAGTCTGCGGCGAAAGCTGAAATTCGGGCAGGTCAGCGCCATAACTTCTTTTGACTTTGAGTTTTCGGGAACCACGAGCCATATGAGCTATTTTATCACAAAAAGAAAAACCTGCCGACTTTGCGGCAGATCAAGGTCCTGCTTGACAATTTGCAAAATTAGACCTCGGTTTTGACCCGAACTTTTTTGGTTCGGGCGCGCGAGGCCTTGGGCAGCACCAGAGTCAAAATCCCGTCTTTGAGGTCAGCGGTCGCGCGATCGACATCAATCTCCACCGGCAGATTGAGTGAGCGAGAAAACGCGCCCCAGTAGCATTCTTGGTAAAAATAATCCTCGTCCTTGATGGCTTCTTCTTGTTTACGGTCCCCCCGGATGGTCACCGACTCACCACTGAGGGTAATATCCAAATCCTCGGGTTTGACCCCCGCAATCGTGGACTTGATGAAAACATTATCCTTGTCCTGATAAACATCAACAGTCAGCTGTCCCTCTTCCCCCTCGCCTCCAGCCTCATCACTGGCAACGAGTCCAGCCTCTCCGTCGTCATCGTCTTCGCTGCTAAAAACTTTTTTAAACCAGGCTGTCATATATTCCCATCTTAATGAGGCCGCTACAACATGTCAATCACGGCTTCAGCCGCCAGGGCGGCCGCCTCCGGCTGGCTCAACTGCCGAGTTCGGTCGCGAACCTCCTGGTAAAACTTTTTATCCTGAAGCAGCCGCTCCACCCACAACCGCAGTTCCTGACTATCCTTGGCAAACAAACCCACTCCGCGCTTGCGCAAATAGTCGAGATTGAGCTCCTCCATCGCCGGCAGCGGATTGACCAAAATCATCGGTAAATTTTTCAGAAGCGCTTGGGCAATCGTGAGCCCGCCCGGCTTGGTCACCAAAATTTTCGCCACCGAAAATAATTTAGCAATCGCCAAACTTTCCAAATGCCCAAAAACTTTCAAAACCCTGGGGTGATTGGCGGCCAAGTCTCGCAGCTCCTGCAAAAGTTTTTTATTGTAGCCGGTGACGACCGCGATTTGGATTTCAAAGGCACTCTCCAATAAACCCTGGATATTAGCCAGCGTGACGCCCCAGCCGCGGCTGCCCCCCATGACCAAAATTATCGGGGTGCGGTGACTGAGATCAAACTCCCGGCAAATTTCCCCTTCATCGTAGTTCTCGCTGAACAACGGATCGACCGGCAAACCAGTAATAATTACTCTTTTTTCCGCAAAGCCCGATTTCATGACTGCCTGCTGCTGTTCCGCAGTCATCACCAGGTAGCGATCAACCCCGGCATAAACCCAATACGGCTGAAAGTGAAAATCGCTAAAGGTCGTGACAATCGCACCCAAGTATTCCTTTTGCTGTTTGAGGGACACGGCCAGAGCCGTGGCAGTCGGGTGGGTAGTCAAAATCAAATCAGGTTTGAGCTTGACCACAAAGTCGCGATACTTCCGCAGTTGCCACGTAGCCACGGGGACGCGCAGCGGCAAAGTCACTCGCAAAAACCAGGGATTTGTGTAAAAAAACCGCCATAGCCCGGGCCAGTGCCGCAAGATCCAGGTGTAGAGTCTAGCGCTCTGGCGGGTAAAGACATTGTCATAAAGCTCAAGCGCATCCAACATGTCAATCCGAATGCCAGGATACGTGCGCAGAACCGCGGCAATGTTCTCTGCCACGACCTTGTGCCCCAAACCGACTGAGCCGGAAATTACTAAAATTTTCTTAGTTATCGCAACGGATTTTGGCTGCATCATTTTGATTCATGCTGAAAAATCAAGGCCACATTGTCGCGATAAACTGTTTGCCAGCCCTGTTGCTTGAGCGCTGCTTCAAACAGACAAGGTAAATTATTTTTTCCCGGGGGACCGAAGACAGCCGCGAGCTTGGCCAGGTAGGGTCGTAGAAACGCTGGGCTTTTGGACACAGTTTTATTGCTACAATTCGAGTTAGGAATGAGCACTGTGGCGATACGATTGCGCGCAAACACATCCTGCCACTCCCAGTGATCAAGGCTCCTGGGATAAAAGACCTTCACGTAATCCGCCATCGCCGAGTACCCAGTCTGCGGATCGAGCCAATGGGGCATCCGCCCGTCAATAAATACCGGCACCTCAGGAAGCGTCCAAATCAAATAACCGCCCCAGCCATAAAAATTGAACAGATTGCCCACCTGGTTTTGCCCAGCCAGCTGATGCAAAACTAGTGTCGCCTGCTGCGGATAAACCATGGGCCCGGCAGAAACCGCCGCCGCCAGCAGTAAACAAGCCAAAAAAAATACCAAACCAATTTTCAGCCAGGAAAAAATTTGCAGCTCCCTGGGCAAAAACGGAAACTTGTCCCGGGCCGCCTTGATGTCCTGCCATAAGTAAACAAACCCCAGAGAAAACAGCGGCATCACGCTCAAGAAAAAAAACGGCCCGTATTTGATACTTTTCACAAACGCCAGAAAAAAAATGAGATTGACCAAAATGAGTGGCAGCGGATATTTTCGATAATACCGCGCAATCAGCCACACGTAGACTCCAGCCAGCAAAGTGATACTTGCAAAAACAGACAAAGACAGCCACGGAGAGTCAAATAAACCAGGCAAAGAGATGAGGGGTTGCCATTCGTTGATATAGCGGGCCGTATCTGACGAAACAAACACCCGAAAAATCTCGCCATACAAGTGCAGTCCATAGGGATTCAGCAAAGTCGCGACAACACTCAGTACGAAGCTCAAAAGATCAACAGACAAATTTCGGAGTTGCTCTGTGTCGCGCCTGGTAAAGGATTGATAAAGACTCGCCAGTAAAAACAAAGCCCACGTGGCCAAACCAGCAGCAAAACCAGCGTGCAGATTAGCCCACACCCAAAACATCACCGGAAAAATCAGGAGCACCAGTTGCGCAATCTTTTTGGACCCGCGGGCCACATACCTTTTCAGGCAAAGCTCAAAGATCAAAAAAAAGAAAAAAAACGAAATGACTTGCGGCCTGATGCCGATATATTCGCTCATCAAGACGGCCAAAAACCCGACGAACCACAATTCGAACCAATTCTTGTAGCGCCTCAGCCAAACCACAAACGGGGCGGCTGCCAGCAGCCCAAAAAATATTACTGCCACCGGCCACAGGTGGTGCCCTTTCAACCACGCTAGCGCGGCTTCCACGAGCCATTCGTGATCGACCCAGTGGTAACCGGCCATACTGAAGCTGAATGCGTCTGCCACGGGAACTGTTCTGGTCTGCAAGGTCAGCTCCCCGACACGTAAATGCCAGCCCAAATCCGGGTCAATCCTGGTAGCGGCAATCCAAATAAAACCAACCACAATGAAAATGGCCAGGATGGATTTAAAAATTTTTCCCCAACTCATATGGTTTGTTCGCGTGGCTTCGCGATTAGGGTCACAAAGCTGACTATCAAAACCAGAACCCCTAAAATCAGGAATAAACGACTGAGGCCGAGTTGGTCAGTGAGGAAACCAAACAAAAACAACGTCAAGGCAGCCGCAATCGTCGCTATCATACTCTGCACGGAAATGACCGTGGCGCGGTGTGTGGAATCAATATAACGATTAGTATAAGTACTCAAGACTGGCTGCAGGATGCCTTGCAAAAACGCATAGCCAAACAAAATCGCCAGGCCCTGTTTCGTGGTCAAGATGCCAAGCAGTCCGACCAGAATACCCAGGGCCGTCAGACAAAAAGCAAAAATTTTATTTTCCCCAAGCCAAACATAAATTTTCCCTGAAACCATTCCGCCGAGGGCTTGGATAACGAACATTACCGGCAGGATGACACTAAAAGCGTGAATTGAAAAACCCAAATTTTGCAAATAGGGCTGATAAGAATTGCTCAAAGTATAAGCCACGCCAAAAACCATTGATAGCACGGCTATAGCCCAGAGCACGAAGCGATTCTGATAGGCAATCAGGACTCCGGTTTTGATCTGGGCCCAATGCGCAGTCAGGGTGAACTGGCCCTGCCTCCCCCGATTTTCCTGAAAAAATAACAAGGCGCTGCCAGCGAGAAAAAACGGGATGGCAGAGGCCAAATACGCTGAGCGAAAATTAAGCGAATACAGATAGGGGCCGACCACGCCAGCAAGCGCCATACCGGACAGGGCGAAAAAATGGGAGCGACCGACGACTTGGGCGTAGGTTTTTTCATCCTGTAAGCGATCGTACAGCATAGCTTCATCCGCTCCAGAAATCATAGAAAAACCAAACGACCACAGGAAAAAACTGAAAAAGACTTGAGTGAAAGTGTGGCTCAGCCCGGTGGCCACAGCGCCTAGAGCCAGGGCCCCACAGCCGATCATCACAGTCGCTTTGCGACCAATCAGATCAGCAAAAGCCCCGCTGGGGATTTCAAAAATTACAAACATCAGCATATACACGGCGCCCAAAATAAAAATCCTGGAAAAGGAAAATCCCAGGACCCGCTCAAACAGGACAGTCGTGCCATTAGCGATATAGAGGCCGATGAAAAAACTGTAGAGATAAAAAACTATGACGTCTTTGCGCAGTTTGTCCAAAATTATTCCAGCCGAATTTATTTTTGCAAACTTTCCTGCCGAAACTCAAAATACGAATACCCAACTGTCCACAAAGCCACTCCCAGAATGGGCACCAGCACAAACCAAAACGCGTATCGCGGCACCACCATGCCCAGCAACCCCACAACTGCAGCCGCGCGAAACAGCTTGCCCCCGAGCTCGTGGGTTTTGCGCCACACAGTCTCACTGCTTAAAGTCCAGGGAGTGCGGATCCCGATACTCCAATTGGGTTCGGCGTGCGCCACCAAAACGCCGATGCCATAAAATAAAATCACTATGCCCGGCACCAAAAATCGTACGAAATCAAACTGGTATCCCAAATTCCAAGCCAAGGTTAGGGCGTAGGTATAAAACAGGAAGGCGAAAAAAACCAGGATAAACACGTCAAAGTGCTGGCGAAACTTCCGAATATTCTCTTTTTTCGGATCAATCCGCGGGAAAACGAGAAACAACAGCCACAGAACAAAAATAATCACAGGAAACAAAAACGTGCCCCAAAACCGCGACATATAGCCGCTTGGCTTACCGCTGGTATTCCAGTGCGAAACGACGAGGGTAGGCAAATGAGGATACGCATACCAACCGACGCCGATGGATACCAACACCAAAATCAGGACCACGATTTCACTTTTATATAGTTTCATAAAGCGAAAAAAATACCAAACCGAAATACTCTATCATTATAAGGGGTTCGGCGAAACCGCACCAGAATTTTTTCCAAACTGCTGCACCAACCAAAAAGCCCCTGTAACAGGGGCTTTTTGACTTGTGAATCTTTACTATTTCGCCGGGGTCGTAGTCTGCGGCTGGGCTCCAGAATTGAGCGGCACTGGCTGCATCATATAAGGAGGCCAGTTTATATCGCGATCGTAATGCATGCGGTAGCCATAATCTCCGCCAAACTCGGCTTTGAATTCGCCAATCTTCATGCCGAGACCGAAAACGATGCCGAGAATGGCAAGCCCCAAAAGCAGGCGCAGAAAAAAGTACCCGTGATACCCATGACTATGCCCGTATCCGCAATCGCAATTGCCCCAATGGCCGTGCCCGTCTTTGTGACTTCCCTCTTTCATTCCGTCTTTATTCATTTCTTCCATAGATTGTGTGTGTAATTTAGAACTAAAAATTATATTCCCTCAACCGACCTTTGCAGACATTGTAGCAGTTTTTTGTCGTCCAATCAATTGAGGGAAATGAAACGAGCTACATATGCTCGACACGCCGGATCCCCAAAACTGATCTTCTACAGTCGAATCTTGACACAAAGCGGGAAACAATTTTAAGTTTTTCGAATATCCGCCCAAAGAGAAATGATACCCAAGCACAGAAACAGTATTGCTTCCAGCCAATTATGTTTTTGCAGCGCCTCAATCAACGCGATACCAAAGAAAATGATAAATACCGCTATGTTTGTAAATTTCAAGTTTCCCATGTTGGTATGATCAAAGATAATAAATTGTCTTGGCGGAGAGGGTTAAACTTCACTTCGTTTCGCTTAACTTAACTACTCTTCCATTCTTAAACTTCTTCAGCGCCTACTAAGCGAAGCGTTAGCGAAGTTTAATGGCGCAGCTCTACGCCTTTCTTCAAACCTATTTTAGCAGAAAACAGGGGTAATTTACCCCTACATTCACCCCTACATTCGCTATCCCTCGGAATGTAGGGGTAGCTAGTCTCGATATTGGCTTCAATGCTCGGCTTTCTCGCTCTCGCTGGGAAAAATCTCAACCCCCACTTCACTCCGCATTACCCCCTCCTTGGTGCCTCCGTTCGAGCCTGTGATTTGATCACGCCCAACTCGTCGCCGAGTCTGTGCCTTACCGCCCTGCGGGCGGGGGGGTCGGGCGCCCAAAATTCCTCCCCTTGAAAATAATTAGCTCACGGCCGCATGGCCGAGAACCGCAAGCGCGAGCGCTTGATCAACTAAGAATCAAGAAACTCGCTCGCTTTCTCTAGCCATTGGTCGGGGTGCGCCCACATGAGCGCATGGTCCGCACCTGCTATTACGACAAGCTTCGACCCGGCGATGCCGTCGTGGAGCATGGAAGCGTGATGCATCGGAACAGCGTTGTCGTTTGAACCGGCGATGATGAGCGTCGGACATCTGATTTCATGCAAACGGCTGCGGCTGTCGAAAGCCATCGCTTCCCTCCACGCGAGCGCAATGGACTTGGCGTCTGCTTCGCCCCAAGTGCTGGCGATAAGATTCGCAACCCACGCCCCCTGCTCCTTCGGGATTTGTTTGAGGCCTTGCGATATCATGAGCTTGACGAAAAGCCGCACGCCGAGCAGGCGGATGAGGAGAGGGACGATATGGCCTTCCAGTTTCTCTTTCATGGTCGCCATGTTGTACGCGTAGGTGTTCGAGAGGATAAGGTGGCGCACTTTCGCCGGATAGTCGAGCGCGAGTTCCTGAACCACCGGGCCGCCTTGCGAATAGCCGAGTGCGTCCGCCGAAGTGATGCCGAGATGGTCGAGCAATACAGCCAAGTCCGCCGCCTGTTGTTTTACGGAATAGGGAGGCGGCAAGTTGCGGCTTCTACCCCAGCCGCGAAGGTCGGGAATGATGAGTCGGTGGCGCTTCGAGAGCGGCTCCACGACCGGCTCGAACATGTCTCCGCTCATTCCCAGCCCGTGCACCAAAAGTAGCGGCGGCCCCAACCCGCGCTCGGTGAAGTACAGGAGGTCTGACGATGTAGGAGAGTTCATTTCCATGAATAATTAAGCATGACTTACGACTTCCTCTCAAATTCCATGAGGAGCGAGAGATAGTGCTTTTAGGTATCTGCATCAATCCAAGATGTCGCGAGGGGAGGTATCTTTCCATCTGAAAGGATGATGCGGTTTATTGCATCAAAGTAAAATCCTTCCGGCGTCGCTAGAAAAAGCCACGCGACAGTCCAGTACTCGCGCACTTTGGCAAAAAGCGATGATAACCAAAACGTGCGCGGGTTCCTCGAAAAGATTGGTTCGAACTTCCGGCTCGCCGCACGGCGGCTCGATTTTTCCTACACGAACGATTGGATTGTACTATCCGAAAACGACGAACGATTTAATTGGCGGTGACGATGTCCACAACTTTGAACCGAAAGTGCGGCTCAAATTCGAGAATCTTGATAAAAGTATACAGGAATTAAGACGAATTTATAAGGTTCATCCAGAATGGTTTGAAACACCTAAACCAAAGTCGGATAAGGGTAAAAACGTCGTAGATTATTCTGTTTTATCTTAGAACTCCACCGCGAGCGGTAAATCCTTGTCAGGCTAAAATTTTTCTCTCGCCAAGATAATTCTTCGTTATGAACCCAGTCTCGCCCGTAATCTTTGCAACTTGATATGAACTCTCGACAGAATCAATAACAAAGTCGAGACTGTAGAACGATGAAATCGCAATCATTATGTCAGTGATGGGCACACTACTCTTAAACGTTCCTCGTTCATCGTCTTTCTCGATTTCAAAAAATTTTTCACTTTCGATTAACTCTTTCAGATGACCATCCTTAATTCTTCGATCCTGAATATCACACTTTTTAACTTTCCATCCTGCATCTTTTAGCCTTTTTTCTATAGTTGAAGTATCTACTAGGATTGTGACCCACAAATGTCCCATCATGAGTCGCACGCAATTTTTTGCTGACAAAGGCATAACAGAGTAAGGCACAATATTGCGAGTAAATTGTCCGTTTTCCTCGTAGAAACTCTCTTGGAACCCGGATCGTCTCGCCAGAAATTCTATAGACGGAGGACAAATTATTTATCTCTTGGACACAGGAAAGATTAAAGATTTGAAATTTCCAACACATTGGTTTGAAAATACTCCCCAAGGAAAATTCATGCTAAACATTGCCTTTGGGCAAAGCAAATATTATGTTGATAATCTTTCAGAAAACATCAAACGTGGACATAGAGCAAAACTTCGCAAAGGAATTTGGCCTAGCTTTGCCCCGCTTGGTTATGTGAACAATCACAAGACGAGAGATGTTGACCTTGATACTGAAAAAGCTCCGCTAGTCCGAAAAGGTTTTGAGTTATACGCAACAGGTAAATATACACTGAAGCAGATTGCAAGAGCGTTGAAAGACCTCGGACTGCGGAGCTACAAAGGCAATGTTCTTGCAGTTTCCTGTGTCCAGAGAATTTTGAAAAGCACTTTTTACTATGGAATTTTCGAGTTCAAGGGCGAGATGCATCAAGGTTCGCACGAGCCGTTGATTTCAAAGAAACTTTTTGATAAATGCCAAGAAGTGATGAAAGATCGCGGACATATTAAAACGAGAAAAGCAGAGAACACTTTTCCATTTCGCAGATTACTCACTTGTGGAGAATGTAGTTGTATGATTACCGCCGAAACACAGAAGGGGCATAACTATTATCGTTGTACTAAAAAGAAAAGTGCTTGTTCACAAAAATATGTCCGCGAAGAATTACTAACCGAACAAGTGAAAAGTTTTCTTCAAAAAGTTTCTTTGCCAAGCCAAGACACCGAGAAAGTTTTGTGCGAGCTGGACAAGGACGAGCAGAAAGCTAGGGAGAATAGTAAAGTTTTCGTAGAAAATCTCAAAAGTGAGTTAGCTGATGTTGAAGTACGGTTAGACAAATTGCTTTCTGCCTATCTCGATGAAGTAATCACGTCAGAAGAATATGCCGCGCAAAAACAAAAAATGCTCGACCAGAGAGTAGAGCTTAAAGAGAAAATCACTGAAATTGAAGACAAGGGTGTGTCTTGGCTCGAACCGGCTCGTGCGTGGGTTAAATCCTTGAATCAGGCGGAGAACTTGCTTGAGAGTGGGGATAAATCGGAAATGACAACATTTCTAAAACAAATCGGCTCGAACCATATTTTGATTGATAAATCCTTTTCCTTTTCGCCCAAAAAGTCCTTTCAAATCCTATGCGAGCGGCGCGTTCCGCGCCGCGAGGTTGAGCTTTCTTTCTTGCAAAATTCCAATTGGCGGTGTGTATTGAACGAAGTTCGAATGTATTTTGAATTGAATCCTGACGACCAATGATGCGCGCCTCGGACACGCTCGCGGACTCGCGTGTGCAAAAACCAAAAAATTTCCTTGCATCTTTCTCGCGCCTCCTCCCCCCACCCCTCCGCCGCGAAGCGGAAAAAGAAATGGAAAGGAAATTTTTGGTTTTGCTTCGCCGTTTCAGACTACAAAATGAACATTTGTATTATATCATTTGTGGTTCTCTAGCGTTGTTCATTTCTCCGTCCTCACGGCGACCGAGGCGCTTCCTCTCCGCGTTTGGTGGTAGCTCTAAACTCTGTGCCTCCGACCGAGTTCGGTGATAACTCCTTAAAATGGATTGTGCGAGGCACAAACAAATCTTATTGTGCTTGACCCGCCCTCCCATTCGCGCACAAATCCCTGTCGTTTTTAGGAAATATTATAAAACGGCGAGGATTGCTCCCTTACTTCTTTAACTGTAGTTTTCCTCCAAAACTTTCAACTGATAAGTTTGTTTCCAAATCGTCCAGTTTGTTTAGAGTTAGTCCAACAATGCTTTTGCTAACAAAAGCCCAATTTAACAATTCAGTTTCTAAACTTTTAAACTGGTCTTGAACTCGGAGATATGCCCGTCCTTCCTCTCCATCCGATTCTCGTTTGAGATGAAGAAGCACCGAGTCTTCGTTCTTAGTTTTATTTATAACTTGGCAATTTTCTCTGTCCAAGTAAATTGCCAGTCCTCCAATGGATTGTGAGATACCCGTAGGTTTGAATAATTCTTTTATTTTCATAGGTTTTATTTTACAAATTCATTGAAGACCGAGATAATTTTATCTGTATTTTTTCTTGCTATGTTGGCTTTATCTATTCCTTGAAGAATTATTTCTCGGCTAAATTCATATCTATTTCCGTCTTCATCTACACTGTAATTCTGGTGTCCTGCCGCCGCCTTAAGACGATCTTTATCTAACTGTAAAGCTCCCGGTTTACGATAACCCGCCTGTTGAACTTCTTTATAGAGCTTATCAAACTCACTAGTAGTATATATTTTTTGTTGATCCCAAGAAAACAATAATGATTGCCCCAACTCATACTGGTAATCATTGGATTGTTTTACTAATCCCGTAAATCCATCGACATCATTTTGCGTAAGATAATTTCCAGTTCTATCGGTATAACTTTTTAGAGCCCCTCGTATATTTTCTAAATCAGAATCAGTCAGTGGTTCTTCTTTTGCTAAGGCGGTAGAAAATTTATCGAGTTCGGAAGAATTCATTGGCTCAACTTGAGTCGCTTGATTTGAATCAGATTGAGATACTTCAGTGGAATTACTATTAACATTTATAAAAAATAACCAAAATAAAAACAAAAATATCAGGAAATAAAACCAGTTTTCTTTAAAGAAATTGAAAACTCTTTTTTGTCTAATTGATCTAATGAATTCACTAACTCCGAAAAAAGCCATAGAGCCTACAATCAGCACCTTTACTGCAAGCCAAAGTAAGCCCCAAATATTACTAAAAGATGTATGTACTCCGAAAAGTGACGCGATGCCCCATATTATTAATGTAGCTACTGAAAATAGAAGCAATGGTATAAAAAGATACGAAGCTATTCCAATTGCTAATGGTGTGCCTATGATTAAAACGACTAATCCCCAAACTATAGATCCTTTCTGAAACAAAATAATTGCGTACCATACCATTGATAGTCCAGCAGAAGCGATATATAAAAAACGAATAACAACAAGAATTAAAGAAAGTAATCCTCCTCCAATAACAGCTCCGCCAATACCAATTCCACTAAATATCTTTTTGAGGAGACTTTTCTTTTTTGTAATACCCTCCGTGCTTTCTATTTCTTGTTCGTTTTCCATAGTTTTATTTTATAAAGTGATTAATGTCTTTATTATAAACCTTAGCAAACTCAGCCAATTCTACCGCATCAACTCCTCGCTCGCCTCGCTCTATCTTGGAAACATACGCTTGAGGTTTCTTCAATAGTTTTCCTGCCTCTACTTGCGTTAAACCTGCCTCTTGGCGAGCGGAACGGAGTTTTGCGGTAAGTTTTTGATATTTTGCTTGGTATTTCTTCGACATATAGATATTAACATAATATAGTCGAAAGTGGAATATACCATTTTAGATTATTGTGATAAACTAGATTTATGACTACGGCGAAGCAAAACCAAAAATTTCCTTTCCATTTCTTTTTCCGCTTCGCGGCGGAGGGGTGGGGGGAGGAGGCGCGAGAAAAATGCAAGGAAATTTTTTGGTTTTTGCACACGCGAGTCCGCGAGCGTGTCCGAGGCGCGCATCATTGGTCGTCAGGATTCAATTCAAAATACATTCGAACTTCGTTCAATATACACCGCCAAAATTCGGAATCAGAAGAAACGGACAAAGCGGGGTCGCGCCGAAGGCGCGACACTAATGCATTCCCCCCGCCGAATGGAGATTCCAAAAGGGTTTTCCACGCTCCGCGTGGCTCGTCGTTTGCCAATACAATTCTATGAATAATCAAACCAAAAAGTGTTTCATATATACTCGCAAGACTACGGACGACAAAGACAGACAAGTCCGTAGTATTTCTGAACAAGTGAGTGAATTAAAAGAGTTGGCGTTGAAAGAACAACTGGAAGTGGTAGATGTCTTTGTCGAAAAGCAGACCGCCAAAATACCAGGTCGCCCCGTGTTTAACGAAATGATAGAGCGTATGGAAAAAGGTGAAGCGTCTGGTATTTTGGCGTGGCATCCCGATAGACTTGCGAGAAACTCGGTAGATGGCGGAAAAATTATCTACCTCGTTGATACTGGCGTAATTTCAGAAATGAAATTTCCAACTTTTTGGTTTGATCCGACACCGCAAGGCAAATTCATGCTCTCAATCGCTTTTTCACAATCCAAGTATTATGTGGACAACTTGAGTGAAAATATCAAGCGCGGACACAGAAACAAAGTGAAGGAAGGAATATGGCCTCAAATGTCTCCGATTGGATATGTGAACGAGAAAGGAAAAGGTATTGTGCCACATCCCGAACTTTCGATTTTAGTTAAAAAGACATTTGAGGCATATGCAACTGGAAACTTCACTTTGCGGGAAGTCCGCGACAAATTTAACGCCCTTGGATTGAAGCGAAAAAGCGGCAGAGAGCTTGCGGTGTCGAATTATCAAAAACTTCTCAAAAATCCTATTTACACTGGTCTAATGAGGTATAACGGAGAGATTTTTGAGGGCAAGCACGAACCGATTATTTCAAAGAAACTTTTTGATTCCGTTCAAGAAGTGATGAGCCGAAAATCTAAACCGCAGAGAAAGGGATTTCACCCATACACATATCGCGGATTTTTCCGTTGCGGAGAATGTGGATGTTTTATAACTACCGAGCAACAAAAAGGTCATCACTATCTCCGCTGTACCAAACGGAAAAATCCTTGTACGCAGAAATATGTCCGCG
>JBGQGB010000006.1:0-32484 GCA_041497195.1 Candidatus Doudnaibacteriota bacterium
AACCTTTACAAATCAAACCCCAGGTTCCTGGACCTTAAGCTACAACTCCGGCGGTCCAGGGGGAGCGAGCTTCAGCAATATCACCCCGTCGGCCACTCAGTCTTTTGGCGCCGGGGGCAGCCTGACATTTAGCTTGAATTTCCTCACCTCAAGTTCAGGGCTGACGGTAATCAAATCCGGGAGTGGTTCTGGCACAGTCACTAGCGCTCCGGCTGGGATCAATTGCGGCGGTACTTGTTCTGCCACTTTCAATAATGGCACTAACGTGACTTTGACAGCCGCTGCCGCTGGCGGTTCGAACTTCACCAGTTGGTCTGGCTGTGATAGCACGAGCGGCGTGATCTGTAACGTGACCATTAATTCCGGCAGGTCTGTCACGGCACAGTTTGATTTGCCAGCCCCGACTGTCACAGTTTCTGTTCCAGCTACAGCTCCGATCAACACCAATTTTACAGTTTCCTGGACTGCCACCAATGCCTCGGGCGGCAGCGTGGTCAGTTCCAGTTTCCCCTGCGGCAGCGGTCCGGGGCCCGGTTCGGCGCAAGTCAGCGGTTCCACCTCTGTTTCCTGCGCCACGACTGGCAGCAAGACCTTTACGATTATTGTGCAGAACTCGGTCGGTCAACAGTCAGCACCGGGCAGCGGGACAGTGGTCATCAATCAGGTTATTCCCAATCCGCCGACCAATCTCCAGCTGGACAATGCCAGCCAGTGCGGCCAGATCGGTCTGACCTGGCAAGACAACTCCAACAACGAGGACGGTTTCCATGTGTGGCGCTACCAGGCTGTCGGCAACCCAACCCTGAGTTACCAAGGTAACACTTATCACCTTGTTGCGACCCTCGGCCCGAACGTTACGACCTATCTTTCCAATTCGTCTACAGATAACCCGACCCCGGGCAATTCCTATTCCTATATAGTGACCTCGTACAACTCGGCGGGCGATTCCAGTGTTTCCGGCCAGAATGCGGCGGGACCGGTATTCGTGAATCAGTGCATTGCCAACCTCAATGCTTCCCAGAAATTCGTCCTGCGAGTAAATGGTTCACCTTACACTAACCAGCTCATCAAGAATGGGGATACTGTCACTTTCCGGATTACCATTGATAACACCCAGGGGACGGCGCCGGCGACTGCGGTCTACGTGGTTGATACACTCTCTAGCAATCTCCAATATGTAGCCAGTAGCGCGCGGCTTAACGCAAATTGCGTGAGTTCTGCTTCGGGTGCGCTCTTAAACAGCGAAACCGTGAGCGGCCAGACGATTACCTGGCCTCGCTCTGGAAACAATTTGGGCACCAAAGCTCAAGGCTTGCCCAACTGGTGTCTGGATTTCAACGCCACGGTCAATTCCTCTTCTCAACAGTCCATCGACTTTTTCCAGAATAGTGCTGCCATCAACTTTGGCGGGGGCCCCAGTCCGGTGATCGTGAAAAGCCCTCTGACTCCGATTCAAATCAACCAAGCCAAGGTCCCGACCATTCATGAAGTGGCGCCTTAGACCCCAAACACTTACGCAGAAGCGCATCGCATCGGGTTTGCGCGAGCTCCTGGATTGCAAATCAGTAGGATCGGAATTTTTATCGAAGCCCCCTGCTTCGAAAATAGCGGCGGCTTTTTATAATCAGTTATTTTTTTGGAAAGCCCGGCTTTCATTTCTGAATTTTTGCGAGATGCTGGATTTTGCAGTATAGTTAAAGAGCAATCGTAAATCCTCAATGACACAAAAGTTCCAATTGAAGGTGTTCCGAAGTAGCCGGGGTCAATCTCTGATCGAGACTATTGTTGCGATTTTTGTTTTGACGTCAGGGTTGGCGTCAGGGTTGGCTCTGGCGATTTTTTCGTTCGGGTCAAGTACGCAAATTACGACTCGGATCATTGCCACTGATCTTGCGCGCGAAGGCATAGAAGTCATACGGCGGATGCGGGATTCCAACTGGCTGGAGGGCAGTAAGGCCGGGGAATTGGTGGATTGCGGCGGGGGTCAGCCGTGTTTGACTGACTGGTTAAATGAGACTGACGTTGGTTATCATGTCATCACCCCGTCTGTCGGCAACGGGACCACGTATCGAGTGAATTTTGACCCCATATCAGCCGGCGACAAATGGTCTCTTTTGCCAGCCGGAGATTATCGTTTGTATCTGCAACCCGGCGGGGGATTTAGTCATAATGGCGGGGCCGGGACGGTGACAACGAATTTTTTCCGCAAAATGGCCGTTATTACCGTGACCTCCGCCGCTCCTTATAATTTGACCAGTTCCCCGCTGATTCTGGTTCGTTCTACAGTCTGGTGGTGGGGTAAAAATTGTCCGCAGATTGCCGATCTGGTCAATCCCGCGCTCACTGCCTGCAAAATCATTGCGGAAGAAAATTTGAGCAATTGGCGAAACTACTGAAATCAGTAATGCCGTATGAACAAAATATGAAAAATTCCCAAACTAGCAAATCCTGGAAACATGCTCGGTCCCGAGCCAGTTCAGGCTTCACTATTATTGAGGCGGTCGTGGCGACCTCAGTGTTTGCTTTTGCCGCCGTCAGCATAGTCGGGGTGTATTTAGCCGTCCAGCGGCTCAATCAGGCCAGCGCAACGCTGCAGGCTTTGCAGCAAAATGGCCGGTTCGTGACCGAAGACATCACCAAGATTGTCAGAAATGGGCAAATCGATTATGCTAGCTACCCCGGAAGCCTAGTGAGCGAACCGTCGACTGGAGATTTGTATTTGATTGACCGGGACGGGGTGCATCTGCATATCTTTCAGTCTGGCACCGTTCTGGTCATCGGAAAAACTGGTTTTGGCTCGTCGAATTTGACGGGCGCGGAAGTCAAAGTTCTCAATTTTAAAGCTTTTGTCTGGCCTTCGACAGATCCTTTTGCGGGCGGCTCCGTTTTGCAGCAACCAACCGTGACAGTGTATCTGCAGCTTCAGGGGAATGTGTACCCTCGGGACCAAACCTTGTTTTCCATCCAAACCACGGCAGTGACCCGGCAGTATCCCAAATAAATTTTCTCATGGAATTTGCAATTTAACTATGCGCAGCCCACGTCTCCAAATTGGTCAAAAGAAAAACAACCGGTCCACTCCGGGTACCCGGCAGGAGGGGGTCACTCTGGTCATCGCCTTGGTGATGTTGGCGTCGGTGACGTTTATTAGTTTTTCCCTTTCGACCATTATTTTACGCGAAATCGCGGCGGCGCAACTGATCCTCAAGACCGAGCCGGCCATTAACGCGGCAGACGCGGGCGGGGAGGTTGGGCTTTATCAAGTGTTGCGCCAGACTGGCAATACCGTGACGACCGGGACCTTGGCTCAAAGCGGGGCTAGCTATCAGGTCGTGGAAAATTTGTATGCCAATCCTTATACTGTCGTCATTGCAGCAGGTCAAGGAAGCCAAGTCGCCCTGTACGACCCGACCAATCCCAATAATCTCAATGCCAATTACAGCCGAGTCACAGTCACTGTTGACCACCCTTCCACTGTCACTATTTATTCTTTGGGTGATTTGAGCAATCCGATATGCGGGACGCCGGTCAATGATAGCGGTACGTTTACCTGCAATCCGTTGACTCCCCAAAACGGAGACGGACGTTATTTTATAGTAATTAACCCCACCGGCAACCAGGCAGTCAACGTACAGGTGACAGCATTACCCAACGGGGTCCCGGCAGTTTCTCCGAATCTGAACGTCACCGGGAACAACGGGAGCGTGCAGCGCAAAATCCAGATCGATCTCAATCCCGCGCCCTGATGGTTCTTTTCCAAGTATTTGAGGAAATCTCCTCAACAAAAAAACCGTCCCGAGCTTGTCGAAGGACGGTTTCTGATTTGTAGTATTTCTATTTGGCCGGGCTTTGCGGAATTTTTATCTGTTGGCCGATTTTCAGGACATACGGTTCTTGCAATCCGTTGAGGTCAGCCAGAGTCTGCCAGGAAACATTGAAGCGCTGGCTGAGATTGAACAGGGTATCGCCCTTTTTTACAGAATACATTTGGTATTCCGTTTTCGGATTTTGGGCCTGTTCACCCAAGATTTGTTTGGGTACGGCGGGGCTTGGCGCCTTGTGCGGGATCCGGGCGTAGAAGTAGATCCCGATCACGAGCACCAGGACCAAGACGAACGCGCCGCGTTTCATCCAGCGCCCGGCTTCCGGGTACGGGGTGGTTTGAGCATGAAGGGAGCGGGATAGGTGGATTCTGTTTTTTGGAATCATTTTATTTCCCAGAGGTTTTTAATACCGCTCTTGTGGACAACTTCAATCTTGCGAATATTATAGCAAAAAATGCCAAAAAAAACTATAATAAAATCAACAATGGACCAGAAAATTGCCACAATCAGAGCCCAAAAACTGCGGGAACAGATAAATGACCTGCGGTATCGCTATCACGTCCTCGACGACCCGAAGGTCACGGACGAAGTCTACGACTCCTTGACTGCAGAGCTGAAGCGGATTGAAGCCGCATTCCCGCAGCTTTTGACTGCAGACTCGCCTACCCAGCGGGTCGGCGGGAAGCCTTTGGCCAAATTTCACAAAATCCGGCACGACCAGCCCATGCTGTCCCTCAATGACGCTTTTAGCGAGGCGGAAATGCAAGAATGGGAGGAGCGCTTGCGCCGGCTGGAGCCGGATCGCAGTTGGGAGTATTTTGCGGAATTGAAGTTTGACGGCCTGGCCATCAGCCTCCGTTACGACGACGGTATTTTGCGCACCGCTGCCACTCGAGGCGACGGCGTGACGGGAGAGGACGTCACCAACAATCTTAAAACCATTGAAGCGGTGCCGCTTCGTCTGAATTTGGAATTGAAGCATACGGCCAGTTTCCCCAAAGCGTTGCGCGATAAACTGGCGAAAAATTTGGCCAATGTCCGGACAGTGGAAGTGCGCGGGGAGGCGCTCATGAGCAAGGCTGTCTTTGCTCGTCTCAATCGCGAGCAAAGCCGGGGAGGTAGCGCCACCTTTGCCAATCCCCGAAATGCGGCGGCAGGCTCCATCCGACAGCTGGATCCGAGCATTACGGTTGCCCGTGACCTCGATTGGTATGCTTACCAATTGGTTACCGATCTGGGCCAGGCCACTCACGAGGAGGAGCATCTTATCTGCCAAATGCTCGGGTTTAAGGTTCACAAGGAAAACCGGGTGGCCACAGGGCTTGCCGACATATTTATTTTTCACGAACAGGTCAAAAAGACGCGGGAGCGCCTGCCTTTTGAAGTGGACGGGGTGGTGGTGCAGGTCAATGAAAATGCCATAAGGCAGCGTTTTGGGGTCGTTGGCAAAGCGCCCAGAGGAGCGATTGCTTTTAAGTTTCCTGGGAAAAAGGCTACTACTATAATTGAAGGCATAGTGGTGCAGGTTGGTCGCACCGGAAAACTTACCCCGGTTGCGGTTTTGCGGCCAGTCCGAGTTGGCGGGGTAACGGTCAGTCGCGCGACCCTACATAATCTCGATGAGATTGAGCGTTTGGGGTTGCTCATTGGCGACACGGTGGTGGTCAGCCGGGCCGGTGACGTGATTCCCGCTGTCGAGGAAGTGTTGCCGAAGTTGCGCACAGGCAAAGAACGAAAATTTCATATGCCGAAAAATTGCCCGGTTTGCGGCGGGAAAGTCGAGAAAATCAAAGGCAGCGTTGATCAATTTTGCATGAATCCCAAATGTTTTGTGAAGACCCGCCGGGGGATTAGGCACTTTACTTCCAAGACCGCTTTCAACATTGAAGGCCTCGGCCCCAAGATTATCGAAAAGTTTGCGGATGAGGGCCTCATCACTGACGCGTCGGATTTGTTTGATCTCAAACCCGGCGATATCGCTGCCCTTGAGCGGTTTGCCGAGAAAAGTGCGGACAATATCTATCAGGCCATTCAGAAATCAAAAGACATCTCCCTATCCCGGTTTATTTATGCGCTTGGCATCAAGCACGCTGGTGAGAAGACGGCTTTTGACCTGGCCGCTTATTTCGGCACTTTGGAAAGACTGCGCAAAGCTTCGCTCGAAGCTCTCAATCAAATTGCAAACATTGGCGATATCGTCGCCAAAAGCATTAGTGAATTTTTTGCGGATAAACAAAACCAGAAATTTGTGGACCGGCTCTTGGACAAAGGAATTAAAATCAAAAGCGAGAAAGTCGAACACAAGAGCCAACGGCTGAAAGGGTTAAAGATCATCGTGACCGGCACGCTTGAATCCCTGTCCCGGGAGGAGGCCAAGCGAGCAATCATGGAAAACGGCGGAGATTTTGTATCGTCACTGTCAAAAAATACCGATTACCTGGTGGTCGGCGAGAACCCGGGAAGCAAATTGGATAAAGCGCAGAAGCTGGGTGTGAAATTGCTCAACGAAGCAGACCTTTTGAAATTATTGAGGAAGTGAGGGTAGCATAACCCTTTTTTGCCGTTAAATAATAAACTAGCCGTTGGTTATGCCAAAGTTTGGACTAAAACCTTTCTTGTATGTCATCGGGTTTGTGAGCGGAGTAGTGGTGATGGCCATGGAAATTTCTTTTTCTCGCCTGCTCGCCCCTTATTTTGGCACTTCCTTGTTTTTGTGGACCAATCTGATCGGGGCTATTTTGGTGGGCTTGGCCGTCGGATATTATCTTGGCGGTTACCTCGCTGAACTGAGGCCACAGCTGGATTTGCTTCTCAAACTCCTGTTTGGTGCAGGCATTGTTTTTGCCTTGGTCCCAAGTCTAATAGACTGGTTGGGAGCTCAGGCGGCGACTCTTTGGCAAGCTAATCATGACTTGGGTTTATTTCTCGTCTGGTGGGGCATTGCTGTGACCATTTTAGTCCTCCCTATTGCGGTTTTGGGCATGGCCAGCCCGTATCTTATGAAAATTTATTCCCTCCAAAATTCCCAATTTGGTCGGGTTTCGGGCGGAATCTCTTTTGCCTTCACGGTGGGAAGTATTTTGGGGACTTATTTACCGACTTTTTGGCTGATTCCTAATTATGGGACCCACGCGACGATTCTCGGGTTTGCCAGCCTTTTGATCGTTATGGGAGCGGTTGGGTGGAGCGAAAATTGGCTGCGCGTAATTTTGCTTTTGGCGGGGATTGGATTGGTTGCCGCAGTTTGGGGGCAGCCGCTGTTGAATTTTGGATCTGGTTTGAAATTGCTCGTGCAAAAAGAATCCCTTTACAATTTTATCAGGGTCTTAGAAGACAAGTCTGGAAATCGCTATTTGATTTACAATGTGGGAATCGGGATTCAATCCTTGTATTCCCCCCAGCGGATTTTGACGGGTTTTTACTATGACTATTACAATTTGTTGCCCGCACTTGTGCCTGCGCACCAGCGACCTAAGGTGTTACTTTTGGGTCTGGCCGGAGGAACGATTTTACGGCAACTCCAGCATTTTTATGGGAATAATATCGAGCTTACTGCTGTCGAGATTGATCCCTCGGTCATCGTTTTGTCCCGGAGTTATTTTGGGCTCAACGATGTCGCGGTAAAAGTGATCAATCAGGATGCGCGCGTTTTTTTGCAAACTCAGCAGGGGCAGTATGACATCATCATTGTCGATGCTTACCAGAACGAATTCGAAATTCCGTGGACGCTCGCCACCCAAGAATTTTGGCACTTGGTCCACTCCCGCCTCAGTTCTGACGGGGTTGTCGCCAGTAATGTAATCGGCAGTACTCAACAAAACAAGTTGGCGGAGGCGATTGCCAATACTCAGGCGAGCGTGTTTGCCAATACTTATACGGGAGCGTTCTCTGAGGCTCATGGCCAGAATGAAATGATCGTCTCGGCCAACCACCCGGTGGATTTTTTGACTCTGCCGAGCGAGCTTGTTCCCCAGCTTCGCTCCCTGGCCCAGACCTGGGCCCGGGACCTGAACACTGTCGCGTATGACCCGCATCAACCGGTCTTGACAGATGACCGAGCGCCGGTCGAGATTCTCACTAGCGCGATGGTTTTGGGCGGTGGCCGCCGCTGAAACCAAAAAAATCGGACTTAAAGTAGTTTAGTTTTTCTAGAGTTAAAAAACTGCCTATTTGGCAGCCTTTTTATAGTTCAAAATAGAACACTAATGAGCTTGCTCGTTTATTTACTTATTGTGACAGTGGCTTCGCTGCCCTGGTTCTTTGGCACTATTACTATGCTCAAATATTCCGTTCCTTTTTGTTCGGAAAGTCCTTTCAATTCCGGTGAATCTGTTTCATTTGTTTGTTGCCAGTTGTTTTTTTGAGAATATGCTTTGTATTGGTCCAGCACCTGGGCGGGAGTCAGCCCGGAGGTAAAAATAGTTGTATATTGAGTGATTTTGTTCTCAGTTATGATATAACTTTGGCTGATCACCGCGTTCTGATCTAGAATCAGCTCTTTGGGAAATTCTGAGACCAATTGTCCAGAGGGGGCGTAGAATATAGGCTGACCGGTACTGGTCATCGAACTCGTATTTGTTTTCGACGTTTGATTGTAATCGACCGCGCCTTGCGGCTCCTCGATCTTGACTGATTTGTTTAGATTGGAAAAATTGATTTTGAGAGTAAGGGTCGCACTGAAAGGAATATCGGTGAGTGAATAGGCTGTTTGTGTCGAGTTCCCGACAGGGCTGCCGAGGTTTCTTATGTCTTCTGGGGTGGTTTCTACACGGCCGGCTTTGAGCGAGGCGTTGCTTAAGTCCTGCCCAAGGCAAAAATCAATACTGTAAGATGTCCCGTTGTTGAGTTGCGTATAAGAGTAATAGTTATCAGTGGTGCCGCAGTTGCCGTCAGCCGGTATGGGCGCATGCGGAATCACAGCCATAATACTCGAAAATTTTGTGGGATTGCCGTCATTTGGATCAGGTAGTCCGTCTATGGCTATTGGATAGCGGCCATTGGCATTGAAAAAAAGTTCCAGTGCAGTCTGCATTTGCCGGACATCTGAAATACGCTTTGCGTCTCGGGCTTTGGGGAAGGCGGATTTTTGAGCCGCCGCGATTGCTCCATAAACAGAGGGGAAATTGCTCTCGACGATGATTTGGTGAATCTCATGATCTGATTTTCCTATCCAGACCTCGACTTTGCGCATGTCGAGTTTGTCAACCAAACTTTTGACATCCAAGCGGCTCTCCAATGCGATTCCGATGATTTTATTGACTTCATCGACATACAGACTGAGCTGGGTTTTGTCCAGGGAAGCTTGGTAGTGCCAGGCATCCTGGTTGTCTATTTTTTCGCTTCCTAAAAGTTTGCCTGGTTTGACGAGAGTAACTTTTGTAAATGCATCAAGGATTTGTTGGATTTGCGCCTGGCTGAGTTTGGCCAGAGGGTTATTGAGGTTTGGGCTAGCGAGATCCAGTTTGACCCAATCCGCTTTTGCGGTATTAGCGTTTGCGTTACTGAGAAAATAACCGAGAATATTGTTGTTAAGTTTGTAGTAAACATTGTTTGCTATTTTCCGGCTCTCTCCGTCAATGCTCAGTTTGATGCTTCCCAGTTGAATCGTACCGGTCGAAGTCAGGGAGTAATCGAGAGTTGGACTGGATGACGTTTGAAAATCTCCTTCAGCACTGGCTGATAAAGCCAGATCTCCCAGTCCGGCCAGGGTCGTGCCCAGGCCGCTAGTTTGGTTTGTTAGATCCGGGGGCAGCGGGTCTGAGTAATTTGCTTGGATTTTGACATGGCCGCTTTTGATAGCGCGCGCATTGCTCGCAGTCTGTGGCCAGATCCGGTCAGGATTGTTGGCGTATTGGGCATAAGCGAGATACCCGCCTCCTCCTAAGATTATGATTGCCGCGCCAATGAAGATAAACAATTTAACCCTGCTCCATAGCGATGGCGGAGCGGGCATTTCCTCGCCTTCGGGAACTGCGGCTGGGTCGGCAGAAGGATTGAGTATTTCCAGTGGCCCCAGTTCACTGCTGCGAACTCTGGGCATCAGTGTTCTTTGCGTTTCCGTCCAGGCTTGGGAAATCAAATTTTCATCCCAGCCGGCTTGCTTGAGCTGGGCCTTGATGTCCTGTTCGGATAGGCCAAGGTCCAAGCATTTCCGAATATATTCCAGGATTTCGTTCACTTTTTTGTTTCTTTAGCAAGACGGATTTTTACCATTTAATTATACCATAAAAAAATATGATTGACAATGGTTTTTTTATGTATCCGAATAATTCAGTAGCGATCAAATCATCAGGAAATCGTGATGGAAAATCAAAACACCGGGCTTTGGGCCAGTTGTGCTCTTCTCCGTTTTTTTTGGCGCAAAAAACATTATCCTCGCGCCCTGGGGAGGTGTATTATCGAGAGTTTTCAGAGTCTTGACAAAGTTTTTTTGAGAAACTAAAATGGCCTATATAGCTTAAATATTTGACATCCCAGTGGATTAGCGGTATAATTGGGGTGAAAGTAGCTAAGCTTGAGGCTTAAGTCTAAGCCAAAAATATGAAAAACCAGACATTATCGTTAACAAAAACCAGGCGGTTATGAGACACGCTTAGTATTTCTGTATCTTGTCGTAACCTGCACCGCCTGTGAGGCGGTTTTTCATTCCTCTTTAAACCTAAAAATTTAGTCATTATTCTCAGTTTGTTTATAGAATTCACCGCTTGAGGCAGCCTAATTTTATAGAAGGGTTTTGCCAAATTTTAAAGCGGTGGACTGTGTAAGTAAACGGTTTGCAGCTTAACAATTGAATATCGTCCATCAAATTTTGATCAGTCAATTTTGATGGATGGGAAAATGAGTGAAACCTCGTTAGTCCGCTCTATAGGCGGATTGACGGGAGTCATTCCGTTAGTATCTCGTCTCAAGTGAGATGGCTAACGGGGTGAACGGCAAATTCTGTTTCGTTATTTGGGAAAAGACGAAACAAAACCTAGTAATTATAAATTGCTAGTCAATGTAGAGCCTCGACATCATAACCTTCGGGTTTGGTGAAGAGGTAAATCTAAAACACCGATAAGGGTATACGGTGGATGCCTTGGCACAAGAAGCCGACGAAGGACGCAGGAGCCGGCGATACGCCTCGGGGAGCTGGCAAACAAGCTTTGATCCGGGGATGTCCGAATGGGGAAACCTTTCTGAGTAAACCTCAGAAGTACTCATACGTGGTGTATGGGTAACGACAACCATGCGAAGTGAAACATCTCAGTAGCATGAGGAAAAGAAAACAATTGCTAGCTTTTTAATTCAGAGCCGCACCATCGGGCTTTGAATTTAAGAAGCTAGTGCATTCCCTCAGTAGTGGCGAGCGAACGGGGAACAGCCAAAACTTCATTTATGTTGGGAGTTGAGTTTCGATTTATCGAGACTTAACCTCCTTTAAAGGTTACAGCCGTTGTAAATGTGGTGTTGCAAGACCAGTCTATTCGCCCTGTAAAGGCGAAGGGAAAAATCTTTGAGCTGTCTAGTAGAACACGCCTGGAAAGGCGGACCATAGAAGGTGATAGTCCTGTACGCGAAAGACCTCAATTGTTTCCTGATTGGTTCTTAAGTACTACGAGACACGTGAAAGCTCGTAGGAAACTGGGTCGACTGCGATCTAAGGCTAAATACTTCTTGTGACCGATAGTGAACTAGTACCGTGAGGGAAAGGTGAAAAGCAGCCCGGTGAGGGCGATGAAATAGTATCTGAAACCGTATATCTACAACGAGCGGAAGCGCGCAAGCGCAACCGCGTGCCTATTGAAGAATGACCCAACGAGTTATCTTACATCTTTTGTCTAAGGGCCCTATACAAGCCTGAAGGCGAAGGGAAACCGAGTGTTAAAAGCGCGTTCTCTGATTTTTCGGAAAGATATGGCCGCAAGGCTGTTCTTTCCGAAATCTCTGAGAGGAAGGTGTGGGATAGACCCGAAACCCGGCGAGCTACTCATGGCCAGGATGAACCCAAGGTAACACTTGGGGGAGGTCCGAACTCACTATTGTTGCAAAAATAGGGGATGAGCTGTGAGTAGGGGAGAAATTCCAATCGAGCTGGGTGATAGCTGGTTCTCCTCGAAATAGCTTTAGGGCTAGCCTTGTGGCTTTGATTGCAAGAGGTAGAGCACTGGATGAGTAGCGGGAGAGCAATCTCTCGCATTCAACCAAACTCCGAATACTTGTAATTTAGCCCAGGAGTCAGACCGTGAGGTCTAAGCTTCATGTGTCCAAAGGGAAACAGCCCAGATCGTCGTTTAAGGTCCCTAAATCAAAGCTATAGTGTAAAGGATGTTTTTGTCCCCAGACAGGTAGGAGGTTGGCTCAGAGGTAGCCATCCTTTAAAGAGTGTGTAACAACTCACTACTCGAGTCTTCAACTTCGGTTGAAGGGGGACAGGGGCGCCGACAATGTATTGGGGCTAAGCTTTGTACCGAAAACACGAATTGTTCCGGTTTTACATCGGAACAGTGGTAGAGGAGCATTGTCAACAGCAGCGAAGTCTGACCCGCGAGGGCAGGTGGAGCGTTGACAAGAGAGAATGTTGGGATAAGTAATATTTATGCAGGTGAGAATCCTGCACGCCGAAAGTCCAAGGTTTCCTGGGCAATGATTGTCAGCCCAGGGTTAGCCGGGCCTAACCGCGCTGCCCAAAGGTGGCGTGGGATGGAAAAGACGGTTGATATTCCGTCGCTACCGCCAAATTATCTCAGGAGTGACGCATCATAGTAGTGCAAGCGTATTCTGACTTATTGCGTTCCTAAATTTGTAGGAGTGATTTCCAGGTAAATCCGGAAATCGTCTCCCCGACTTGTCGGGGAGGACTTCGAGAGTTTGGGGAAATCTCGCAAGGGAAATTTGCATGATCCAAGGTGCCCAGAAAAACTTCGGAGTCATGTTTGGTGGTATCCGTACCGCAAACCGACACAGGTGGACGAGGAGAGAATCCTCAGGCGAACGAGCCAATACTCGTTCAGGAACTCGGCAAAAAAGCGGCCGTACCTTCGGTATAAGGCCTGCCCCGAATTTCTATTAGCAATAATAGTTTTATCGGGGTCGAAGCGACTGACCCCTCCCGACTGTTTATCAAAAACACAGGTCCCTGCTAAAGCTAAAAGCTGATGTATAGGGGCTGATGCCTGGCCAGTGTCAGAAGGTTAAAACGACTGGGGCAACCTGGTCGTCCAAGCCCTGATGAACGCCGGCGGTAACTATAACCGTCCTATGGTAGCGAAATTCCTTGTCGTGTAAGTTACGACCCGCACGAATGGCATAACGAGTGGGGGACTGTCTTAACGAGTAGCTCGATGAATTTGCATTATCGGTAAAGATGCCGTTTTCCCGCAGCAAGACGGAAAGACCCTATGAAGCTTTACTATAGGGTGTCATTGGCTCAAGATTTATTTTGCTTAGCATAGGTGGGAGACTTTGAAGCTCTGCTTCCGGGCGGAGTGGAGTCGAAATATGAAATACCACCCTGAATGAATTTTGAATCTAACTGGTGATTTACCATCACTAGGACAGTGGCTCCTGGGTAGTTTAACTGGGGCGGTTGCCTCCTAAAAGGTAACGGAGGCGTTTAAAGGTCAGCTAGGCGCGGATGGAAATCGCGCTGGTCGTGCAAAGGCACAAGCTGGCTTAACTGCAAGGCTGGCAAGCCGCGCAGATGCGAAAGCAGAACTTAGTGATCCGACCATCCATAGTGGTATGGTGGAAGCTCAACGGATAAAAGCTACTCTAGGGATAACAGGCTGATCCGGTCCAAGAGTCCACATCGACGACCGGGTTTGGCACCTCGATGTCGGCTCGTCACATCCTGGGGGTGAAGAAGCTCCCAAGGGTTAGGCTGTTCGCCTATTAAAGTGGCACGCGAGCTGGGTTCAAAACGTAAATTACATTGCGTCTTAGCACAGAAATGTGCTATGTTAATCTGACTAAAATCGGTGAAACCCTACTGGATTTCCAAACTTTCCAGAGGGCAATACCGAGGGAAGATTAGATTGTGACCAACGAAGAAAAGTCATACATTGCAGGATTTTTTGATGGTGATGGATGCATTATGGCTCAACTGGTAAAGCACAAAGATTATGTCTTTGGGTTTCAAATCAGAGTGAGCATAGTGTTCTATCAAAAGAACAGCCATCAAGAAATTCTTTCTTGGCTTAAAACTATTCTGAAACTAGGCTATATTCGTCAGCGTAATGACGGCATGACCGAGTACACGATAGTTGGGTTGCAAGAAGTAAAGGAAACTTTAGAACTTCTCTATCCATTTCTTCGTTTAAAGAAAGTGTTGGCAAAAGAAGTTATTCAACTGATAAATTCTTACCCAACAAAAATGACAGTGAAAGATCTTGTTCGCTTGAGTAAAATAGTTGATAAGACAGCAAAGTTTAACTATTCGAAAAAGCGAACCAATACATCGGAAACAGTCATCACTTTCTTGAAAAGTCAAAATCTTTTCCCCGTAGAGACTTAAAGTTAGGACAAGAACTAACTTTGGATTCTCCGAGATTTGGAGAATAATACGTCAGCCCCTAATTCAGATCCCTTTCTGAAGAGGGTGAAGATATAGTCCATGCCATTAGTAATAATGGAATTACATGCGTGAGACAGTTTGGTCCTTATCTGCTGTGGGCGTACGAAACTTGAGAGGGCTCTCCGATAGTACGAGAGGACCTCGGAGAATGGGGCTCTGGTGTACCGGTTGTGGTGTCAACTGCATTGCCGGGTAGCTAAACCCCAGTTAGGATAAGCGCTGAAGGCATATAAGCGCGAAGCCGTCCTCAAGATTAGGTTTCGTTGTTCTGCCGCAAGGCAGGATGAAAGGTTCGGGGAAGACTACCCCGCATATAGGCTGCAGGTGTAAGAGCCGTAAGGCTTTCAGCCGAGCAGTACTAATCAACCGAAAGTGTTTTAGACTCCTTCGACAGTCTTTGGCTTGCCAAAGACTGTCGAAGGTTTGACTAGCAATTTGTAATTGGTAGTCCGCCAGTTGGCGGATGTTTTCACTCATTTTCATTGGTAAGTTTCAGTCCTTTTCTAGGGTGACATTTGCGACGTTGTACCACCCTGCTCCATTCCGAACCAGGTCGTGAAAGACGTCAGCGCCGATGATACTACCGCTAATGCGGTTGGGAAAGTAGGTCGTTGCCCGCTTTTTCACCCCAAAAATCTGTGGATTTTTGGGGAACCCCGCCCGCTCTTCGCAGTTGGGATACCCATTATGGGTCAATACCGACTGCGAAGAGCGGACTCTGGAAAAGGACTGAAAGAAAGAACCGTCAGCCGCGGCTGACGGTTCTTTTGTTTTTGTCTCTTGACAATAATACAAGATATGATAAAGTATGATTTAGCTCAGCTAAAGTAGCAATATGGCAAAAAAACGCTTAACTATCACGCTTGAGGAAGACATTCTCAAGCGGCTCGACAATACCATTGATCATTCCAAGATCCGCAATCGCTCCCACGCGATTGAGTTTTTACTGACCTCCTCGCTCAAGCCGAAATCCACCAAAGTTTTGATTCTAGCCGGCGGCGAGGGAGTGAAATTTCGGCCGTTGACGAATGAGCTGCCAAAATCTCTGATCCCAATTGCGGGCAAGCCGCTCTTGGAACACACGCTGTTGTCTTTGCGGCAGCTGGGCCTTAGTGACATCTACATCTCAGTCGGGCATTTGGGCCAAAAGATCAAGGATTATTTTGGTGACGGCCGCAATTTCGGGTTGCATATCACATATCTGGAACAAGCCCGGGCTAAGCCCGGCACAGCCCAGCCTTTGCTGGAGGCCAAAAAATATTTTGCCACTGAAACCTTTCTTTTGATTTACGCGGACGTGCTCACCAAGTTGAATTTTTTGGATTTGTTGGATTTCCAAAGTTCGTCCCGCGGGTTGGCTACCATGGCCTTGGTCTCGGTGGAAAAACCATCTATGTGGGGAGTGGCCACTATTCAGGGCAACCGGATAATTGATTTTGTGGAAAAACCGAAAGTGAAAACCAAGTCCCATCTCATCAACGCCGGGGTATACGTTTTCAACCCTGAAGTGTTCAAATACATTTCGTCAGACTCAGCGCGTCTGGAAAAAGATCTATTCCCGCGCTTGGCTCAAGAGGGCAAACTCAGCGCCTATCCTTTTGAATCAGAGTGGTATGATGTTTCGACCCCCGAGGTTTACTCGGAAGTTTTGAAAAATTGGAAATAGTATTCAAGGGTTGAGTTTTGCGGATTTTTCCCCCAAAACCCAGCCCTGGAAAGTAATCGGAGTAGAAAAGATAGGGCTGGAAAGTAAGCTTTCCAGGGTAGAAAATTTTCAAAATCTGAGGAGGAATCATGCTGACTAGCTTGGTACCAGAGGAGATTTTGCAATCTTTCTTTGGCGATAAGCGTCATCATCTGGAACTGATCTCAACCGCTCGTTTCGGAGCTTCCGGTCCCAAAGTTGTTTTCTTGCGAAACGGCGGGCCAGCCATGCTGGCACTGAAATACGGCAATACCCGAGTACCGATTTCCAAGCAGTTCAACAACCGGATGATCTTGGCGGAGTATCTCCACAACCGTCTCCCAAAGATCCGTGATTATTGTCGGTACTCCGAGGGAGAGGCCATGCTCATGGAGGCCATCGATGGACCCAATCTGCACGAGGCCGTCATGCTCGGAAGTCTACCAGACGAGCAGATCCTGGAGGTCCTCAAAAGCATTATCGATGATTTCCATTTGATGTGGCAACAGACCAAATCCACGGCCCAGGCAATCACCTCACGTGATCCAAAAGCGCGATTGGAGCGGGTGCGGGCAGCAGTTGTGGCTTTTCTTTCCGAAAAAGATATCCAGCTTGATGATCGGTTGGTAGTCAACGGGAAGGAGCTGGGTACAGCCAGAAGTTTGCTCGGCCGTTTTGACCGCTACTCCGCTCCACAGTTCTCCGTTATCTGCCATTCCGATCTCAATGCGGACAACATCGTAGTTATTCCCAATAACGGCGTGAGTTGGTATATCGTCGATTGGGAGTGGGTCGGCCGACATGATTGGCGGCTATCCTTGAGTCATCTGTATGGCTGGTGGAGTTCCAACGCAACCCGCCTTGAAACGACCTTTTCCATCCTCAGGGGGCGAAACCGAGTCGAGTTCGTTTACGAGCTTTCAATGCCCCAAGTATGCCTCCAGATCCAGGATTCATGTCTCAAGGCTGGGGAGAAGATCGCGCTATCGCTTGGGGACGAAAAAAATTGGCGGCAGCAATTCGATATTCTAGTTGCCGCGTTACTCCTGGGCGACATCCGTTTTGCCAAGGAGCGAGGGCGCAACCAGTATACCATCCCGCTAATTGGCGAGGGATTCCGCCTCCTCGCAAACCAAGTCTGAACAGGCTAGTCTGTAGAGTGGTAAGCTTCTCCAAGGGCTTACCACTTTTTTATTTTTTTCAGCAAGCGGAAAAATGTTTTAGTCAGAAGGGGATTTGCCGCAATTTGTAATTTTGGTTTTTTTGATATTAATAGTTTTGCCCCTGCTTCACTTAAAATAATCTGCGAAGCGGCGTAGTCCCAGATTTTCATGCTTTTATCTATAAAAAAATCGTAAGCGCCTTCTGCGACGTAGCAGAGTCCCAAGGCGACGGAGCCAGGGACACGCATTTTCCGGATTTTAGGCAAGAGCTTGGGAAACAATTTTCTAGCAAATTCTGTATCTCGCCCCCATCCCATTGAGCCGAATGCCTTGGCCGGTTTACGCACGTTTGAGGTTGTGATCTTTTTGCCGTTGAGTGTTGCTCCGCCATGATATCGCGCAGAATAAAAACGGAAGACAAAAGGCGCGGACACTACGCCCACAACCGGATTATTTTTTTTCAGCAAGGCGAGGGATATGGCGCAATCGGGAAGACCTTGTAGGTAGTTGGTTGTTCCGTCGATCGGGTCAAACGCCCAGACGTATTCTGCTTTTTCGTTGGTGTTTCCATATTCCTCCCCGATAAAGCCGTAACGAGGGAACCGTTTGAGGAGGAATTTTTTGGTATCAGCCTCGATTTTTTTGTCTGCGTAAGAAACAAGATTGAGATAGCTGCCTTCTTTCATCTCAACCTTGGTTTTGGTGCCATGATATCGCCGAAATGTCTTTTCGGCTTTTTTTACGGCTTGGATGGCAATTTTCAGTTCTTTTTCGTACATTGTAGATGATTACTTGACAATTAAATAGCCTTAATATACCCTTATTATAAACAAAATTAAGAAGTAGTCAATATGATTGTAGAAAATCTTCTACAGTTTGGACTGAATGATAAAGAGATTTCCGTATATCTAAGCCTTATTTCTTTGGGCCCCTCTCCGGTCCGGCTGATTGCCAAACAAGCAAACGTCAACCGCGGTACTACCTATGATATCTTAAAAGGCTTAGTTGAGCTAGGTTTAGTCAGTTATTACAGGCATTACGGCAAGGAGGACAAGCGCCAATACTTCGTGGCAGAGCCGCCACAGAAGCTTTTGGATGCGATAGAGAACAAAAAGCGCGGACTCGATACCCTAAAGGTCCATATCGGTAAATCCCTGCCCGAGCTGGAGAGTATGTATGAAAAATCCGGGACCAAGCCAGTAGTGAAATATTATGACGGCAACAGCGGGATCAAAACAATTTTGCAGGACGTGCTCAGTACAGTAGCCAAAGCCAAAGAGCACTCCTACTATGTCTACTCCTCAGCTGACATCAGGGATTATTTGTACAAAGCTTACCCGCACTTCACACCCGAGCGGATCAAGGCCGGCATCAGGGTCAAAGCTATTGCCATCGGCGAAGGTGGGGAGCTGGCCGGACTGGATGAACGCAAATGGCTCTCCCATGAAGAAAGCTCACCCACTTATGTCCTCATCTATGCCGGCAAACTGGCCATGATCTCCATTGACGCGACCAAACAGCCGGTCGGCGTGATTGTGGAGGACAAGGGTTTGTATCGCACGCAGGAAATGGTCTTTCAAAAGATTTGGTCAACACTGTAGGTTTTCTTCAGGCACCTGCACTGCATCAAACAGGAGAAGTGCAGGTGTGTGGAGGAAAGTGGATAGCAGTTTTGCAATTTTGAGGAGGGTAGATGAGAGAACCAAAGGTTGTAGTGGGTTTTTCGGGCAATTTGGAATTTCTGGTGCACCTGGATGGCCCACACCATTCGGAGAAAGCCGATCTCCGTTCGTTTGAGGAACGCATTGGCGGAACGAGCGTGAATCTCGGGTTTTCGCTGGGAGCTCTTGGGGTGCCAGCCCATCTGATCATCACTACTGGGATGGACAAGAGGGCGGACTATATCCAGGAAGCCCTCAAACGACACTCGTTGAGCCATACGATGTTGTCCTGTCGAGTCGAGACTTCTTTCGGTTACGTTCGGATAGCTCTGGGCGGCCAGAGAGGAATCGATTCTTACAAGACAGCGTACGCGCGTTTTCCGGCAGCTGAGGTTGCTGAGATCGTGAGACGCGAGTCACCAACTGCGGTCGTGGCGACTGGTTGCACTATCGAGGAGGAGCCTCTGATTTCAGCCATGTTTTCAGCGGCTCCGAATGATTGCATTTGCGTTCTCAATCCCCGGGAGAGTCTTTGCCGGGATCGAGGCGTGCTGCAGCGGCTGCTGGAGTATGCTGATATACTCTGCATCAACGAAGGAGAGTATGAAGCTAGGGCAGGGCGTGACAGCCGTTCGTCAACAGATTTTTATTTGCAAGTTCTGCATGGCCAAGGCCCGGAAATCATCATCGTCACCAAAGCTGGTCAGGGAGCACTGATTTCCGATCGCAGTGGGCGTTCATTCCACGTAGAAGCCTACCGCGCGGGAGAAGTGGTCGACGAGACCGGAGCGGGAGACGCCTTTCTCGCCGGTTTCTTGCGCGAGTTTCTTCTGGGCCGAGACTTGCATGATTGCGCCGAAGTAGCCAGACGAGTTGCTGGCATCAAGGTCACCAAGCTCGGTGGCTCCAATGTCGCAACGAGCGAAGAGATAAACAAACATTGCAATAGCATCACCGCTGTATGGTAGTAGCAGTTCGCATTTCACTTCAATTTTTTAAGGAGGCAGCATGACGAGAGTAGAGAACGGGCATTTCCACGTACCAGTTTTGAGTTTAGTTCAGCCAGTAAGATTTCGCATCTGCCCAGTTTGCAAGGCTGATGCGCGTGTCCATTTGGGCGGAGACGGGCAAGGGTACGCGGTCTGCGCGAGCGACCTTTGCGAGTCGACGTATCCCGAGCATTTGCTCGAGACGCCACCAACACCAGCGTTTGCCGATCTGGTCAGGCAGCGCATGGACTATCTGCAAGCCACAGTACCTACCACCCGGTGAGCGGCAGTAGGGAAGCGTTTTTTCGGGGGCGGCGCAGACGCGCTTGCCCCCTCGGATTTTTTCTTGCCAAGGAGGTGAGGAAAATGAAGCGCAAGAAGATCACTGTAATCGGTGGCGGAACTGGCCCCACAGCTATTCTGCGGGGACTGGTCCAGCTCGGCGGCCGCAAGCGATTTGAAATCAATTCGATCGTTACCGTCTCCGATTCGGGTGGATCCTCGGGAATGCTGCGCGACGAGCTCGGTGTTTTGCCTCCAGGAGATCTTTTGAAATCCCTGGTGGCGTTATCACCCAAGGTCTATGCCCGCGAGCTGTTGCAGTTCAGGTTTACGGAAGGGAATGGCCTGCCACGCCTAGCGGGACACACTTTCGGCAATCTGTCGATGGTGATGTTCGGATTGCGGACAGGTAATGATCTAGAAGCGGTTCTTGCTATGGAGCAGCTTCTGGATTGCCATGGCCACGTCCTGCCAGTGAGCTTGAACAAACGGGTTGAGCTCGTTGCTGAGACTAACCGGAGATTTATAGTGGGCGAAGGCAAGATCGAGGAATGGATTTACGCGGAGAAGAAGGTCGGCCTTCGGGAACAGCTCAGGCGCGTCTTTCTGAAGCCTCAACCCCAGATTTTGCCCGAAGCCATGCAAGCCATTCGTAGTGCTGATCTCATCGCCATCGCCCCGGGAAGTTTTTACACATCCTTGATGGCGGTCCTTGGCGTGAAGGGCATGGTCGCCGCACTGCGCCACAAGCGCCTGGCCTATGTGGTCAACATCACCACCCACCCAAAGGAAACTCCGAGGTGGAAAGCAAGCGACTTCGTTACCCACCTCGAAGCTGCCATTGGCCGACAAGTCAATTTTGTCTTGTGCAACACTGCTCTGCCCACAAAACTCAAGGAGAAATACAGGGCAGAAAAGTCGCGCACAGTAGAGGTTGACATCCCGGCAACCTGGAACGGTCGGTTCGTGATTGGTGCTAGGTTTGTGCCTGAAGGGGCGCAGCTGGCTCGTCACGATCCGAATCTGCTCGCGAGCATCATCGCGAGTTTGGAGTGAGTTTTCGTAAAACTTTGCATGCATTTGCAAAGAACGAATCCTCACTCCCTTTTTTTATCCACAAAAAAGTTTGAATTTGTTAAAAACCGGAATATAGTAGTGATAAAGCAGTTGAAGGAGGGCGTCATGATTTTAGAGGGCCCAGTGGTGTACGCTGAGTTTAAAGATGCCAATTGGGCAGCACAGGTGCTTCAAAAAATTAAAACGCAGCTGTATGAGGAGTGCGCCCATCCCGATGGGTGTTTGTATTCTGGCTGCGGCCCGGATAATCCCGGTCCGCATTTCAGTGCAGTTGTCGTGCAAGTGCTGCTTCGCGATGTCACCCCGGAGAATATCAGACTTTTGGCCAAAGAAACCGGCGCGCGCCGCATCACCAGGGACTACAAGCAGCTCTACCCGGAGGTTTGACCCGAGCGTTTTCCTGTTCTCGATTTTTGAGGACCAGAGAGCGCTCGGTTTTTATTAAGTACAAAACGACTCCTGCAAAGGAGTCTAGCCAAGGATAAAGGTTTGTATCCGATGTTTCAGGCGGCTTTTTTCAATTCTCCATTACCTTTTTCATTTTCGCGAGCATGTCTTTCTGCCTCGGCCTGAACAATTTCTTCAGAGGTGGCTTTCCGCAGCGAACCTGGCACCAAGTGACTCTCGTGCCGGATACTGCCATCGCTATTTCGCTTGTCAACCTCGTCATATTCGCCGTAGTAATACGAAGGGCCGTAGCCGTCTTCTTTCGTCGTTGCTTTGAAAACGTTGCGCGTCCTTTTGGGCGGCCGCTCGAACTCTATGAGGTTTTGGTCTGATTCAGGATTGCCCATAGCCACAGCGTATCAAAATGGGGTTTGTCGAGTCAATCATCGGAGTTTAAAGTGACTAATGTTTTTATTGCCGGTTTTCTGATAAACTATAGAAAATATGCTTAGAAAAAAAGAATAATTAATCCAATTTCTACTACCTGGATGAGAGTGATATCCGACATCCATATTCATTCCAAATATTCGCGCGCTTGTTCAAAGGATTTGATCCCGCAGAATCTTGATAAATGGGCCAAAATCAAGGGTGTTGATCTCATCGGCACCGGGGATTTTACCCATCCCTTATGGCTGGGGGAATTGCGCTCAAGCCTTCAGGAGGCTGAGCCAGGATTTTATCAATTAAAAGGCTCGACCACGGGGACGCGGTTTGTTTTGTCGTCCGAAGTCGCCTGTATTTATTCCCAAGGAGAGCGGTTGCGGCGGGTGCACTACGTCTTGCTCCTGCCGTCGTTTGCCGCAGTTGAGAAATTCAACAAAACTTTGGCCGACCACGGCGGCAAGCTCGCGGGAGACGGCCGGCCAATACTGGGCATGAAGTCGCAAGAAGTTTTGAAATATCTGCTGGATGCGTCGCCCCAGGCGCTGATGATTCCGGCTCACGCCTGGACCCCGTATTTCGGCATCTTTGGCAGCAAGTCCGGATTTGATTCTGTTGAGGAATGTTTCGGGGACATGACCAAATACATTTATGCGTTTGAGACCGGGCTGTCGTCTGATCCGGAAATGAATTGGCGATTTTCCGGGACGGACAAATTTACCATAGTCTCTGCCTCGGACGCGCACTCCCTGCCGCGCATCGGGCGGGAAGCCAATGTCATGGAGATCCCGGAGGCGGAGATGAATTATGCCGAGTTTTTTCGCATCATCAAAGAAAAGGACACGGAGCGTTTCAAATTTACGATCGAGTATTTCCCGGAAGAGGGCAAATATCACCTGGATGGGCACGCCACTTGCAAAGTCTGCATGACGCCTGAGCAGACCCGCAAACACCACGGCGAGTGCCCGGTCTGCGGCCGCAAATTAGTCATTGGCGTGGTCTCGCGCGTGGAGGATCTGGCAGACCGACCGGCAGGGTTTGTCCCGGCCAAGGTTCCCGGGCAGCGGCACCTGGTGCCCCTGGAGGAAGTCTTGGCGGATTGTTTTGGGGTGGGTGCAAAGAGCAAAAAAGTCCAAGATTTGTACTGGAGGCTGATTGCCGCCGCGGGCAATGAATTTGCCGTGATTCTGGATTTGCCAGTGGGAGAAGTCGAGCGCATCGGCGGTCTCGTGGTGGCTGAGGCGGTCAAACGAGTCCGGGACGAGGCTGTGCATAAAGTCCCTGGCTATGACGGAGTATATGGTATAATCAAAGTGTTCACTGACGGAGAGCGTCAAAAATTCGAGCGTGATATCGTGAAACAAAAGACCCTATTTTAAAAACAAAACCCTTGACTGGACGGCTATTTTGTCGTACTTTTTAGTTTATACCTAATTTCCGCATATCCTTAATCCGGCCTTTTCCAAAGAGGCACCCCGGCCCACACCTTACCAAGTCTGAGGAGGACGTTTGAAAGCACAACTGAGGAAGGTTGTTAGGGTTGTCGATGAACCGGTAGAGAAACATAAGACCTTCTGGCTCGTACTAGCAGCCGGATCCCTTGCAGGTTGCGGGCTTCTGTTGACGTATAAAGGACTCCGAGTCGCAGTCAGAGCTTTGAGGACGACAAAAACCGATTGGCAACAAGCGCGGCGAGTAGCAAATAAGGTACACAAGCCCTTTCATGAGGTACTTCGCAGGCTTCGGCAGACAAGAGAACAGCCAGCCCTACCTGATTCAAACATGCCAATGTCGGCTTTGCCAAACTGATCACTCCTGACCCACCCACTTGCAACGCGCAACAAACGCCAACCCCCTTCCAGCGGGTTAAATTTTTGGCCCGCCAGGCCCAAATCTCATTCCTGGAGGGATGGATGAGGAGTCACTCTTTGCTACAGGCATTAACGACAATCATGCGCAGTGGTGGTTTCCGGTTCACTGAGCATCATGTTGTCAGTCTGCGGCGGCAGCTTCTTCCCGGTGAACTTTCAGAACTGTTCTGTGCTGGTTTTGCACTGAGCTTTTTGTCAGAGTCACACAACGGAACATGGCATCGATACGCGGTTACCCCTGCACCCAGAATCGCGGTGACCGCAAGAGCGACCGCAAGTCGACCGGGGAAGTACCCAAGTGGTACAACTTCATCGCCTTACCGTCGCATCAGTCCTTCAGCCCCCAGTTTCCGCTAGCCTATCCCCACAACGGCCCCAAGGTGCGAGCAATGTCATGTTTTTCGACATCGCCCGCACCTTTTAATTTTGCCCGATTTTTGGTATAATCTGTTGGCAAATGAATTTTTGGGGAGGCGGGATCCGAGCGAAGATTGCAGAAACCCGCTTCACGGGGTTGCGGAAATCGCAGCTTCGGAATCACGCGAGGACGAGGAGAGGTGGCCGAGCGGTTCAAGGCGCACGCTTGGAAAGCGTGTGGGCGCAAGCCCTCGCAGGTTCGAATCCTGTCCTCTCCGCCAGTTAGGAAATGAAGTCATTGGCTCGCCCGCTACGCGGGCTCGCCAGCCGTTTTTCGGGGAAATTTCAAGCCGTTTTGAATTCAGCATAAAGTTCGAGCCGACATTTTTGACAGGTTCTTTGGCAGTTTGCCTTTCCGCTCCGGTTCAAGGCGAGGCGGGCGGAAGGGGGGTGTGGGGGGAATTCCGCCCGCCGAGCCCAGCCAGCTCCGTTCGGATATTTTCAAACAGACACCGCCAGAAAGAAATTTTCGCCAAGTCTAGTTTTTGAAATGCGCCCCCATCATAATTTATGCATAAAGATTTGGAATCAAACAGCACTTTAATTATTGGCATTATCGCTTTAACCACCTCAATCGCTTCTTTACTTTGGAATATAATTAGAGATTTAATTCTTGATAAGGTAAGCATTCACGTTGAAGCCGAAGCTGGTACTGTACTACCTATTGCGGGCATAACTAACCGCACTATGTTTAGAAGCTCAGACGCCGATAAAGAAATACAAATAAAGGACCCTAAGGTTGTTTTCTTTATTACAAATATGGGAAGAAGATCAATTTTGGTCTCGAAAATTGGCGGTGAATTTAAAAAGAAGGCCCAGACTAATATAAAAACAAAACCCTATTGGATACTTCATACTAGAGAGCTGCCTAAAATGCGTGAACCATACGAAACTCTGGGTGAGTACTGTGATGATAAGGTTTTTATGAAGGACGTTAAAAATAATGAACTTGAAAAAGTCTTTGCCGAAGATAGCAAAGGAAAGCGTTGGTATATAAACAAGAAAGGTATGCAGCGATTATATCTTACTGTAAGTAAGCTAGATGTTTAAATAGCAAAAAGCCATTTACAAAACTAGATTACTAAATATTGAAGTTTGACCATGCTCCCCTCGGAAGAAATTAAAGACAAAATCAATATCGTTGACCTCATCGGCGAGTATGTGCCTTTGAAGAAGGCCGGGGTCAACTATCGGGCGGTGTGTCCTTTCCACCAGGAAAAGACCCCGTCGTTTATGGTCTCATCCACCAAGCAAATTTGGCATTGTTTCGGCTGTGGCTTGGGCGGGGATATTTTTGAGTTCGTGAAGCAGATTGAGGGAGTGGAGTTTCCCGAAGCTTTGCATATTCTCGCCACCCGCGCTGGCATCACTTTGCAGCGGCCGACCGTGGAGTATCAGCAACAGACTGACCAGAAGAAAACCCTGCTGGCCATCAATGAACTGGCAGCCAAATTTTACGCCAAAATTTTGGCTGAATCGCAAACAGCGCAAGGCGCGCGCGACTACCTCAAAAAGCGCGGCTTTCGGCCGGAAACCATTAAAGCCTGGCAGCTCGGCTGGGCGCCTGAGGATTTCCATACTTTCGAAAATTTTATCGCAAAGAAAGGATACCAGCGCAGCGAAGCCGTGGAAGCTGGGTTGCTCTCGGAAAAGCCTGCCTCGTCGGCAGGCAGGGATGGCGGGTCCTTCGATAATGCTCAGGACATGTATTTTGACCGGTTCCGCGCTCGGGTGATGTTTCCACTGTTTGACGTACACGGGCGCGTGGTCGGCTTCACCGGGAGGGTACTCGTCGAGACCGAAGGTTCGGCCAAATACGTGAACAGCCCGGAGACTGCAATATACTCCAAAAGCCATTTGATTTACGGCCTCAATTTTGCCAAAACAGAAATTCGTAAACTTGGGAGTGTGGTCGTGGTCGAAGGCAATGTGGACGTGATTACTTGCCACGAAGCCGGATTTCGCAACGTGGTCGGTTCCTCCGGAACTGCTTTTACCGAAGCGCAGCTGGAGTTGCTGAAGCGGTTCACGGACAATGTTAGTTTCGCCTTTGACGTGGACGAAGCCGGACTCACGGCCACCAGGCGGGCCGTCGAACTGGCGTTGTCGCTGGGGTTCAATATCCGCATTATTTCCATGCCCAAAAGCCTGGCCAAAGACCCGGATGAGCTCATCCGGCTCGACCCCAAGCTGTGGGAACAGGCTGTGGCGGAGGCGCAGAATTACTTGGACTTTTATTTTGCCGGGATTTTTGCTAATCTAAACCTAGAATCCAGTGTCGACAAAAAGCAGGCAGTGGCAGAATTGCTGCCACTTTTGTCTTTGTTGCCGGATCCGCTGGACAGGGCGCACTATTTGCAGAAGCTCGCCCTCAAGCTCGGGGTGGACGAGAAGCTGCTTCTCGAGCTTCTCAACAAAAATTTCGCCACCCGCCGCGGCGGCACTGCGTTCCCAGCGGCCGCCACCCGCCCGGTGGCGCGTAAAACTCGCCAGGAGCTTCTAGAGAGACAAGTGCTGGGCTTGTTGCTGAAATACGGCAAAAATTTCCGGGACGAGTGGATGAGCCTGACGGCCGAGGATTTTACCTTTCCGGTATTGCGCGAGATTTTTTTGACCGCAGTGCCCATGGTCGAGATGAACATGTTTGAACTCGAGCAGTTCACCGCCGACCACGAGAAAATGGCCCCGGACATCCAGCTGTTGCAGTTTGCTCTGGAAAATGAACTCAGTTTCAATCCAGACGTGAACCTGGACGAGCTCAAAAAACATTTCATGACTGAACTCAAATTCGCCACCACGAAACGGCGCATGCAGCAAATCGAGATGCTCATCAAAGCCGCGGAGCTGGGCGGCCGCGCGGAAGAAGCCAAAACCCTGTCCTCAGAGTTTAATAATCTTACTCAAGAGTTAGTCAAATACCATGTCAGCTAAAACCAAAAAGGACCGCAAAAAAACCAGCCTCAAAAAATTCGCCAAGAAAAAGCAGAAATCCGTGAGTAGGTCGCGGCAGACGGCGAGAAAAGGGCGCCCGGAAAGTGCTCCGGTTTTTGATTGGGATAAAGCAGTCCGCGACCTGGCGGAGAAAGCCAAGACCCGGGGGTTTGTGACCGAAGCGGAAATCATCAACGTCATGCCCGATCTGGAAGACAATCTCGCGGCCGTCGAGCAGCTCTTCGACAAGCTCGAGGGTTTGGGCGTCGAGGTAGTGGATCAGGAAGTCGCCTCCATCTGGGAGCAGGCCAAGGCCGAGCCGGAAGGGCCGCGCAGCAAATCCGTTGCCGCCACACCCGAGAGTTACGACCTGGGCGATATTTACGATGATTCGATCCAGATGTATTTGCGCGAGATCGGCAAAGTCCCGTTGCTGAAGGGACCGGAAGAAGTGGATCTGGCGAAAAAAATTACCAAAGGGGATGTGGCCGCGCGGAGAAAGTTGACGGAAGCCAACTTGCGGCTGGTGGTGTCCATTGCCAAAAAGTACATGGGCCGCAATTTGGGCCTGTTGGATCTCATTCAAGAAGGCAACTTGGGACTGTTTCGGGCAGTGGAGAAATTTGACTGGACCAAGGGCTACAAATTTTCGACTTATGCGACTTGGTGGATCAGGCAAGCGATTACGCGCGCCCTCGCTGACCAGTCTCGGACTATCAGAATCCCAGTGCACATGGTGGAAACCCTCAATAAATACGCCCAGGCGGAACGGTCGCTGGTGCAGGAACTGGGCCGCGAGCCCACGGCCGAAGAAATTGCGGCCGAGATGGGCGTGGAGGTGAGCAAAGTTTTGCAGCTGCAAAAAATTTCCCAAGAGACCGTGTCGATTGATACTGCTGTCGGCGATGAGGGAGACGAGGAAGACTCCAGGCTTGGCGATTTCATCGTGGACGAGCAGACGACCATGCCGGCGGACTCCGCCGGCCGGCAGTTGTTGCACGAATACGTGGGCGAGGTCCTCAAAGACCTTGATCCCAGAGAACAAAAAATCCTGAAGATGCGGTTTGGGCTGGAGGACGGGGTTACTCATACTCTGGAGGAGGTGGGCAAAGAGTTTGGCGTCACCCGCGAGCGCATCCGGCAGATCGAGGCCAAAGCCCTGGAGCGGATCAAAGAGCACAAAGATATTCAGAAACTTAGAGACTATTAGGAATTAGCTTGTAGCTTGTAGGGGATAGTAAAGGGATTATTGAACCGCATCAGTAAAAGGAAAATCCTGGCAAAATTTGCCGGGGTTTTTATGTATTGACCTTAGGCTTTTTTTATGATACTATCGCGAGTTCTTGCCAAAGATCTTGGTAGTCGTAAACGAGCGGCAAGATCGCGGTGCGACCAAGGCCTGGCTGGAGGAAGCCAATCTCCTCAATAACCTCCAAGTGGAGCTCTTGCCCATGAGTGAGGGGTACACTTGGTCAAATGCCCTGAATCGCGCCCTCGGCCAGATCGACACCATCAATGCCCAACGGGTTTCCCGAGCAGTCAACCCTCTAGAATATGTATTCGCAGTTTCAGTCGAGGCGAATTTCGTTCATGAGACTGCTCAGGCAATGGTTTCAGCTTTCGAGGAAAATGTCGGCATTGTGGGGACGAGTTTCCGCGGCCTCTTGCACGGGAACGAAGTTTCGCTCGGGGAATCTTACCGGCATCCGCGGAACACCGGGATGATGATCCGCACGAGCGTGTTCACCAACCGATTTGTCCGCGATTTCGACAATGTCTGCGACAAGCTTGGAGGCATGGAGGACATCGATCTGCTCACGAGAATGCTCGCTTTCACGGACTTCCGCTACAGGATGCTTGATTTGCGAGTCCCTCTTGTGGTCGGAGTCAACCATAACCAAACACAGAAAGAAGAGCGGGAACAGGCTGCGATGAGAGAGATCGCGCAGCTGCGCTGGGATCAGATTGAGCGTTGGCGTAAAGCCTGGCAGGAGATGGGGCTGACGGTGTAGCCTCAGCAAACGTTTTTGGACATCATACGGGGTCGCCTTTTGGCTGCCCCGTATTTTTATTGGTTTTTGTGCTATAATTTTCTTAAAGTCTATGGCTCAAACTAAAACTTCCTGGGTCGGTCTGACAACGCGGGAAGCGAAACAAAGATTAGTAAAATTTGGTCCCAACGAAATCGTCCAGGGCAAAAGATTTTCCGGCTTGTGGTCGTTTTTGCTTTTATTCCGCAACCCGCTGGTATTTATTTTGATCTTTGCCGCTGTCGTCTCCGGTTTTTTGGGAGACCGGATCAGCGCGGCCATTATCATCACGATCGTCCTTTTGAGCGTCGCTCTGGACTTTTTCAACACCTACAAATCCCACAAGGCAGCTGAGGCGCTCAAAGCGCGGGTCATGATAACGGCGAAAACCCTGCGGGACGGGCAGTGGGTGGAGCTGTCGCTTGCGCAACTGGTGCCCGGCGACATCGTCGAACTATTTGCCGGCGATATTGTCCCGGCTGATGGCGTCATCCTCGAGGCCAAGGATTTTTTCTTGAATGAATCCGCACTCACCGGCGAAGCTTTTCCCGCGGAAAAACTCCCCGGTGAGCCGATCCTTCTGGGGACCAATGCCGTCACCGGCAATGGGCTCATGCGCGTGGACCAGACGGGGGCGCAGACGAAATTCAGCAAAATCGCGCGGGATCTGAACATCAAGCAGTCCACTGAATTTGAGCGGGGGATCAAGGATTTCAGCTATCTGATCATGAAAATTACCTTTGCTCTGGTGATTTTCATTTTTTTGGTGAACGCGCTTTTGAAAAACACTATTCTGGAGTCCTTTCTGTTTTCCGCCGCCCTGGCCGTGGGCCTCACGCCCGAGCTGTTGCCCATGATCATTACCTTGAACTTGTCCAAAGGCTCGCTGGCCATGTCCCGCCACGGCGTCATCGTGAAAAAACTTTCCTCTATCCAGAATTTTGGGGCCATGGACGTGCTCTGTACGGACAAGACCGGCACTCTGACCGAGGACCAAATCATTTTGGTCAAGTATGTGGACGCCGAAGGGAAGCCCTCCGAAGACATTTTCGCTGCGGCCTATATCTCCAGTTCCTTCCGCACCGGTTTTGCCAATCCTTTGGATGTGGCGGTGAGGCATTATAAGACTTTGGACGTCAGCGGCTACCGCAAAATCGACGAGATCCCGTTTGATTATTTACGCAAGCGCGACTCTGTAGTGGTCGAAGCCCAAGGGAAGCGGGAGCTCATTGCTAAAGGCGCGCCTGAGGAGATGCTGAAAGTCAGTGGCAGTTACAAAACCAAGCACCAGCCGCTGACAGCCAAGCTGCTGGAGCTTCTCAGTGCAGAGTATCAAAGCTTGAGCAGGGACGGTTTTCGGGTTTTGGGAGTGGCGACCAAGCCAGTTCCGGCGGATTTGTCAGTTTATACTAAAGTTCTGGAAGAAGACCTGGTTTTTCTCGGTTTCATCGCTTTTTTGGACCCGCCGAAGAAATCAGTCTCGGAGACCCTGGGTCGTCTGGAGCATTACGGCATTGAGATAAAAATTCTTACCGGAGACAATCAACTCGTCACGCAAAAAATTGCCAGCGAAATAAAATTGCCGGTCAAGGGAGTGTTGCTCGGCCCGGAAATCGAGAAAGCGACGGATCACAAGCTCCGAGTATTAGTCGAAGGCATGACCATCTTTGCTCGGGTTTCCCCGGAGCAGAAACGGCGCGTTATTCAGGCTCTGCAAAAAAACGGGCACGTGGTCGGGTTCCTCGGAGACGGCATCAACGACGCCCCGTCTCTGCAGACGGCTGATGTGGGCATTTCCGTGAACAATGCCGTGGACGTGGCCAAAGAATCCGCTGATTTGATTTTGCTCCAGAAAAATTTGCGGGAGCTGGTGGACGGAGTGATCCAGGGGCGCAAAACCTTCAGCAACACCCTGAAGTATCTGATGATGGCCCTCAGCTCCAATTTCGGCAATATGTTTTCCATGGCCGGGGCGTCTTTGTTTTTGCCGTTTTTACCCATGCTGCCGACCCAGATTCTGTTCAACAATCTTTTGTACGACAGCTCGCAGTTTGCCATCCCCCTCGATAATGTCGATGAGGCCGAACTGCAAAAACCGAAAAAACTGAATATCCATTTTTTGCGAAAATTCATGCTGATTTTCGGGCCGCTCAGCTCGGTATTCGATTTTTTGACGTTTTTCGTGTTGCTGTTTGGATTTCATCTAGTCGGCTCGCAATTTCAAACTGGCTGGTTTTTGGAATCACTCTCTACGCAGGCCCTGGTAGTCTTTGTGATTCGCACCAAATTGTTTTTCCACAAAAGTACCCCGAGCCGATACGTGGTCTACTCGGTTTTTGCCGCCATCACCATCGGCTGGGTCACGGGTTTGAGCTTTTTGGGCAAAATCATGCACTTCACCCCCCTCCCTGCTTCGGTTCTCATGAGCCTCATAATTATTACCGTTTTTTACCTTTTCGGTGTGGAATTTGTCAAAGACAAATTTTATCAAAAAGTTTCAGGCTGACCACTAGCTCCCTGTTTCTGCAAACAAAAACCCCTGCGTTGGCTCGCATGCCGATGCAGGGGTTGTTGATTCGAGATTGCTGGTGGAGGATCTTTTGGAGTCTACGGTGTCACTGTCAAGGTGGCTCTTTTTCTGACGCCGAGATAAGTGCCGGAAATACTGACTGAAGTAGTTTGTGAGACGGTTTTCGTGGTGATGGTAAAAGTCGCGGTCTTGAATCCAGCTGGCACCGTCACACTTCCTGTAACCGTGGCTACCGAGGTTTGGTTGCTAGAAAGAGTGACAATAGCGCCTCCGGCTGGAGCAATCCCGCTGAGCTTCACTGTTCCTTGCGAGGTATTGCCTCCTTTGACAGTGCTCGGGCTCAAGCTGACCGAGGACATGGCCGGGGGATTGATGGTCAAGGTTGCGGTCTGTTGCGCGCCGCCTGAGGCGCCCGTAATCGTCACTATCGTGGCACTAGCCACACCGGTCGTGGTGACGGTAAACGTAGCACTTGTGACGCCCTGGGCCACAGTGATACTGGCCGGCACGACGGCAGCGGGCGTATTACTACTCGATAGCGTCACCACTGCTCCGCCCGCAGGCGCAGCCGCAGTCAGGGTCGCCGTCCCTTGGGAAGTATTGCCGCCCACCACGCTGGTGGGGTTGAGGCTGACTGCAGAC
>JBGQGB010000007.1:0-28720 GCA_041497195.1 Candidatus Doudnaibacteriota bacterium
CCGGCTGCCTATTGCGTGGTTAGATAAATAACATTCTCAAATAAATATTCAAAAACTCCCCGCCTTGGCGGGGAGTTTTTGTTTACCCTGTTAAATCCAGCAAAGCTGGATCACGACAAGTCGGGATATTTAACCAGGGTGCAAACATCGAGGGTATGGAGGAAAAAACAAACAAAAAACTCAGGCTTTCAAAGTTTGAGTCTTTTCATTGCCCAACAAAGTCTTTAATAAACAAGAAAATTAATAAAAAGGACAAATTATATGAGAACCAAAGTTCTCGACATACTCTCCGAGTATAAGTATGCGGCCATTATAGCAATGGGCGCAGCTATGCTCGCGTTTTTATTTATAAGACCTACTGGTGCACATCAAGACCCCGCGACCTGCAGTGGTAGTGGCGTAAGCATTTCAGTTTCGGCTTTCCGATCCGACGGTTTAACTCCCATTACCGGTAGTGATAACGTCAGCGCCGGGGAACTAATCAAATATAAAGCGACTCTCGGATATCCAGGTGGGAACAAGTGTGCATTCGAGGGCGGTACTTGGACGTTCACTGATCCGCATGGAGATGTTACAGGACTTGGTGCCGTCCCAGAGATTGGCGGAGGCGGTGTGCCAAGTATTGATTCGAGTCTGGTATCTTACACGGTTCTTGCTGCCGATGAGGTCAGCAGCATGATAAATGCAACAACCGATTACGTTAACGGCATAGTACACAACAATGTCGGTAACACCGGTAGAGTGAACGCGTCGGCAAATGATCAGGAGACCGTTGCTCACGCAAAGATCTCCATTACCCCAGATGGGACAAATGAGATAAATGACACGCATACTTTCACAGCTCATGCGCAGGTAGATGTTGGGTTCGGTGGAGGATTCGCAGATGTCGCTGATGGAACGACAATTCACTTCTCGATTGCTTCCGGCCCAGGAAGCCTCAGCCCTGTCTCCGGTGATTGTACTACGGCAGGCGGCACAGGCTCTTGCACAATAGATCTTACGTCTGCTACGGCGGGTGTGACCGTAGTAAACGCTTCTACTGACATTACAATAAATGGCACAACGATACATGTGACAACCGATGGCTCTAACGGCAATTCTGGTTCTGCAACAAAAACATGGGTAGATGCCAACATTCAGATTAGTCCTTTGCAGGATACTGATCCGATAAACGATCAGCATACTCTTACGGGTCATGTGAATGTAAATACTGGAACAGGCGGATATGTGGATGCTCCTGCTGGAACTACAATTCACTTCTCGATTGCTTCCGGCCCTGGTAGTCTCACGCCAGTTTCCGGCGATTGTCTAACAGTGCTTGCCACCGGTTCTTGCACAGTAACTCTCACTTCCGCAGTCATCGGCACTACTGTAATTGATGCCACAACAGATGTGGTCGTAGGTGGTGTGACTCTGCACCGCACTACAGACGGGATTGGAGACAACAGTGATTCAGCCGTCAAGCATTGGGTGAGCTTTACTGCACATGTGACTACTACCATTCATGATTCAGCTCATAATCCAGTTACTTCAGTTCCAGCTGGCAGTACTGTTCACGACAGTGCTACAGTAACCGGAACGAATAATGGAGACCCAGTCCCGACAGGCGATGTAGAATTCTTTTTCTACAGTGGAACTAGCCAGGACATTTGTGCTGAATTGGACTTCACCTCTATTGGCACGGTGGCGCTGGATGGGAGCGGTGTAGCCCACCCCTCTGCTGCACAGGGACCTCTTGACGCTGGCACATATGCATTCAAGGCGCATTATGAAGCTGACACCAATTATCCAGATGGCGCCATTAGCGATTGTGAGCCTTTAACAGTTACCCAAAAGGAGCCGACCCTCGGTACTACCCCTTCTGCTGGCGGTGACATAGGTGTTGTCTTAAACGACACTGCTACTCTGGCCGGAGCCTACAACCCAACTGGCAGTATCACTTTCAATCTCTACCCGCCAAGCAATGCGACTTGTGACGGTTCTGGTATCTACATGCAAGTAGTAGCGCTTACCGGCAACTCGGCTGCGACCAGCCCTGGTTTCACGAGCAACGCGGCCGGAGTCTGGCACTGGACAGCTGATTATCCTGGGGACCTCAACAACAAGGCTGCAAGCAGTGGCTGTGAGGCTGAGCCAGTGACAATCAATCAGCCTGCTGGACAATACTGCTCTCCTGGCTACTGGAAACAGGAGCAGCATTTTGATAGCTATGTGAACTACAATCCGACTGATTTGTTTGACGATGTCTTTGGCAGAGCTGCCTTCCCAGACAAAACCCTTGTCCAGGTCTTATCAACTGGCGGCGGCGGATTGATCGCGTACAGCCGAGCAACTGTTGGTGCACTGCTCAATGCTGATGCTATCAATTCTGGTCTGACCCCAGCTCAAGTAATTGCGAAGTTCCAAGCCACCTTTGATGCTGCTCCTTCGAGTCCAAAAGGTGCTGTGAACAGTTATTACGGCGGCGCAAATCCTGAATTCACTGCTCCAGAGAACTGCCCGCTCAACTAAGTGATTCAAAAAAAGCCCCAGGATTATTCTTGGGGCTTTTAGGCTATAAACAAAATTAATTCCGCCTTTGGCGGAGAAGGGAGAAGAATGAAAAAATTGATATCTCGAGGAGCCGCATTCGTAGCTCTTGTAAGTTAAGCCTCCGCCGCGGCGGAGGCTTTTGTTTTTACTTAGGTTTCTCGGGGTTTATGCTATAGTAAGGTGTAAGAATTCGGAGGGAGCGCCGTCATAATAAAGGCAACTTAAATAGTTAAATAATCGAAAAAAATGCAAAAAACCAGTCGGATACTAGCTTTCGCCATGATTTTTGCGCTCGCCATAGTTTTGGCCCCTGCAGCGCAGGCAACAGTCAATATTACCTCTGGCCCGACCTCGCTCGTGCCTGACCCGATCCTCGTGAAAGCAGCGAGCCCGCCAGTGCCGCTTCTCGCATTTACTCTCTCCCAGGATGCGGGAGAAAACCTGACTTCTGTGTCAGTACTCGTCAACCAAAACGCGACCACAACTGTTTCCGGAGCGGATTTGGCCAATGTCGCCGTATACAAAGACAATGGCGACGGAGTTTTTTCTACTGTCTCTGACGTCATCGAAGGCACGCAAACGACTGTGAATGTCGGCTCCAATACTACTGTGGCGATGGCCACTACTACCCTGGCCACTGGGAAATTTTTCGTGACCCTGGCGACCAGTACTTCTTGGAGTGGGGCTGCTCCGGCGGATAGTGTCACCGTGACTCTGCCAGTTGGGCAAATCGCTCTTTCCGCGGGTTCGGTTTCCTACAGCGCGCTCACTACCAATTCCATCACTGCGGATACTACTGGGCCAGTCCTCCTCAGTGCTGTCGCCAAAAACACGGGCGGTACTGGACAGAAAGAAGCCGGGGATACCATTGAGCTGACTTTTTCGGATAGCACCAACAAACCAATAATTACCAATGCGAATATCGCCTCTTATTTCACTCTGAATAACGGGCATTCATTTCTGGACCTGGGCGGTAATTTGGGCGCAGCGACCTGGAATGTCGCGGGCACGGTTTTGAGTGTGGCCCTGAGTGGCACCACGACTCCGTCGAGTACGATTGCGACTGTGGCAGTAGGTGATACAGTCACCGTGATTGGAACAGGCATCCAGGATCTCGCCGGCAACCTAGGCACAGGCAGTCAAATCATCACTGGGACTTTTGGCGGCCAAACATCCGAGGGCGACGACCGGGACGATGAGGGTGAGGAACACGAGGGCCGCGGCATTTGCGGCAATGGCCTCACGAATGGCCAGCTTTACCAAATTTCCGGCAGTCCAACTATCTATCTCGCCGCTGCCTGCCGGCTGAAGCCGTTCCGCGGAGAAGCGGTGTTCCACGCGCGCGGGAAGAAATTCCAAAACATTACCGTTTTACCGTCATTACCAGCAGGTGTCACCATCAGTGGGCACCCGGTCTTGCCAGGTGCGGGTGCGCTCATCAAAGGCCATGACAAGACTGTCTGGTTTGTGACCAAAGACGGCAAGCGCAAAGGTTTCACGAGCGCTGATGTGTTTCACGCCCTCGGATTTGATTTCAAACAGGTCAAGGAAATCTCTGACCAGGATCTCAGCACCATTCCTGCCGACTCACCGATCAACAATGTCGTTTCTCATCCAGAGGGCGCGCTCATCAAATGCGGCACTTCCGCCACGGTTTTTGAGGTCGTGGGCAATGAGAAATTTCCTTTTACCAGCGCTGATGCGTTCCTCAGCCGCGGCCATTCCTGGGACAACATCGTGGTCGTGGATTGCGGCAAATTCAGTTATATCGTCGGTGCTGTTGTAAATAATTAAGTCATTCAAAAAGCCCCTGCTCGATTTCAGTCGAGACGGGGGCTTTTGTATTTCAATGGTTGACAGGCGAGGAAATGTTTTTTACAATGCTCAAGCATAAGTTAACTCTGTAGAAATGGACAAAAAAAATACCACAATCGAAGATTTGGCCAGAATGGTCGCTTGAGGCTTTGAAAACACAGCGACCAAGGCAGATATAGGGAGGCTAGAGAAAAGAATGGACAATCTTGAATCTGGCCAAGAAGATATCAAACTAAAGCTCGATTAAGTTAGTAAGTAGTAAGTACAAAGTTGTAAGTAAAAACCCCTCAGCACGTGCCGAGGGGTTTTTGGTTGCCTGATTTGACAAAATGTGCTAACATTAAATAAATATGTCACTCAAATTTACCACAATTTATCACAAAGAAGGCAAATGGTATGTGGCCTATTGTCCAGAGTTGGGCGTCACTTCCCAGGGCGGGACTTTGGAAGAAGCCGAGCGAAATATCCGCGAAGCGGTCGAGCTGTATCTGGAAGATGTTCCCAAAGAAGACTTGGCCAAGTTTGCTGACGCGCCTTTTGTACAAACGCTAGAGATTAGCAAAGCCTAAATATTCATGCCGAAGCTCGCGGGATTTTCTGGCAAGGAAGTCATCGCCATACTGCAGAAGAGCTTTGGTTTTTTGTTTATTTCCCAAAAAGGCAGCCATATAAAGTTAAGAAAGATTATTGACGGTAAAATGATCACAGTCATCGTACCTGAACATAAAGAATTGGCTCCGGGGACGCTGCGCCATATCACTACGCAGGCGATGGTTGACGCTGACGACTTTTTGTCAAAACGCTGAATTAACTAGTAGTAAGTGAGTAAGTAAATAAGTTAGTAAGTACAAAGTTGTAAGTAAAAACCCCTCAGCACGTGCCGAGGGGTTTTTGTAGAAATAAAAAATCCTCGGACGAATTTTCCAAAAAAGATTGGAAAGGATTCGTCCGAGGGTCAAGCCTTGGTGCTTTGGGTATTTAGGCTACCTGACCTTGGTGGGGTCAGACCCGTGCAAGAGCAACTTCAGAGTTATGCCGAAACTGAAAGCATGGTCCTGTTTCCTGCCGGCGGCCCTGTTCGAGGCCACCCCTTGCTCGTAAAAGCTGTAATACGCAGGGTTGAGCTCCAGGACAAGGTGGCTGTTTATTAGCACCTGGAACCGAAACTGCGGCCCTTGCAGCATGGGATCCTGTATCGTGCTCGCTGGAGCGCCCCAATGGCTGGAGCCAGTCGGGAGGAGGTAGGCGACCACCAGACGGGTCGGCACGCCAGTGGTGAGCCAGCGCGCTCCGAAGAGCAGTTCGGGATTGTATCCGTGTTTGTTGAACGCGGATGACATAAATCTGGAACCTTCAATGCCGCCGCCGACTGCAAAGTATCGCCACCACAGCAGAGCTTCTGCCCCGCCGTTGATAGTGGAGCCGCCTACCCCGGTTTTACCCGTAGGTGTGTAGTTGAAAAAGGCGCGCACCTCAATGCGTCGTCGTCCGCCTGTGCAGAGCACTTCCGGTCCGAGGTTTACATTGGGAAATGAATAGCCTAACTGGCCGGCGGCTGTGACGCCGAAATTGACAATCAGGTCGCAGGCTGGTTCCCGCAGGACCGGCAGCGGTACGGTTCTGGTCGGCGTAGTCTTTTGCTCTGTCACGGTTACCCCGCGCAACACGGCTGGCGAGGGGTCGGTCGGGATGGGGGTTTTCGGTTTCGTGGTGTCCTTCAAAAGCGAAACCCCGGAAAAGTTGACTGGCGGGGTGTTTGCAGCGAACACAGGGGATGCGATTGCAAAGGCAAAAGCCAAAAACAGGATACCAAAGAAAGACCTCATGGTTCCTCCTCATTTGTACGCCCTTGTAAGTGCTCGAAGCGTAACAAAATAGCATATCTCAACCCTGGAGGTTTGGCAAGAGGGAAATCAGGGGAGTTTTTTTAGAGAATGGCAAATTCCGAGTCCAGTTTTTGCGATTTTTTCCACTGGAGCGAGACGTTTTCCACGAGGGCTGAGCTGGGCCCGTGGCGAGCCCAGGTAATAAATTCTTCCAGGGTTTTTTTGTGTCCTTGGGCAAAAATTTCTACAGTCCCGCCTGGCGCGTTGCGGACCCAGCCTGTGAGTCCCAGCTCCCTAGCTTTCTCCCGGGTCTGATAGCGAAACCCGACCCCATGGACCTGGCCTGAGATTTTCAATAAAACTGCAGCAACCATTGAATAGTCGCAAAAATTATGATATAATAAGAATAACAAAAGCAGCCTGATTTTAGAAATAAAAAACATTCGGCCTAGGCGGAGCAGCCCAAAGGCTGAAAGGCCAAAAACATGGCAGAAGAAACTACTGATTCCACATCGCAGTCGCATGCCGTGCCAGGTGCTCCAGCACCCTTGCCGTCTTCGGCCGGAGCCTCTGCCCAATCCGGCAGCATGCCACCACCGGCCAAGAAACCTGCCAGTGGTTTGGGTAAGATCCTCGATCTGTCCCGCGGGATTTTCGGCAATGCGCTCACGGCCGGGCCCAAACAGGAAGGAGCACCGACGGCCGGGGCACAGAAAGCGGCAGCAGTAGTGTCGCCTGCACCAGGGGAGCGGGATTGGAGCAAAATCGATTTGTCCAAAGGGCCGATTCACGTCAACGAGGGTTTGTATGAGCACACCACTGGCAATTTCGAGTTGCAGGTCAGGGCTGGTTTGCATGAATCACTCGGCACCATGCTCGATGCGACCAAGCGGGAAAAAATTGCCAAAGCGGTCGCTGACGTGCGCCACAACGGACTCACTAGTGGCAAGGTCCAGGACCAGATCCACAAGCTCGTGCAAAACGGGGATCTCGATAAATTTGAAGCCAAGCGCGTCTTACGGCATTTCGGCGCTACTCACCACTCCTCGTTTTTCTAAAAAAGTAGTTTATGAAAACCCTCCGCCTCGAGTGGAATCGAGAGGAGGGTTTTTTGGAAAGCAAGTTGGCGATTTTTCGGTTACTCAACAATCAGCTGGCCAGTCATGCCTTTGTCCCGGTGGCTATCAACACTGCAGTAGTACTCGAAAGTGCCGGTTTTGTCAGCCACGAATTGCAAGACGGCGGATTGCCCGGCATTCAGGGACTCGGTACCCACGCCATAGCCTGAGACCGTGAGATTGTGAAACCCACCAGTAATACTCACGTTGATTTTGACAGTGTCGCCCTTTTTCACCCGGATTTGGCTGGGAGCGATGCTGTAGTTGGTTTCCGTGACATTGAAGGTTTTTACATTCATGCTCGCGGGTGGCGGGGTGGGGGCGGGTGTAGTGCCGGCCGGAGGAGTTGGGGGAGCGGGAGCCGGGCTGGCTTGGGCCGCTGAGCTTGTTTGGATGTCCCCGCAAGAGACGTAGACATTGGCTGCCACCGCGGATTTGTGGACATTGATGGCCAGAGGCAGTTGGCTCAGGAGCTGGGCCGTGGTGATGGTGAGTTTGGTTTCGGATTTGCCGCCGACGAGGTTCGTCAGGGGATATTTGACTGCTCCCAAATCAGCGCATGATTTGAGATGAATATGCATGGGCTGTGTGGCCCCGGTCGGTTCGCCGGTCATCTCCACTTCCACAGTGGCTACACCGTTCTCGTCATAGATCTTGGCTGTGCCGGTTTCGCCAGACTGGTTTTGTGCTTTTAGGGCCAGGGTCACAGTCTGGCTGCTGGTAGCCGGGGCGGGGGTTGGAGTTGGGGCAGGAGAGGGCGGCGGGGTCTGGGCCGCGCCATTGCCATAGGGATTGGTAGCGGATTTGGGTTTGGTCGCATAATAAATCAGCCCGCCGAGGACTAGCACAATAACGATGGCGATGATGACCATCTGGCTGGAGGCGCCAGCTTGTGAAGATTTTTGCATGAGTTTCCCCTTTCGTTTAATTTATACGAGTGTTTTTTTATTGTACTTTCCGCCAACTTAAACGTCAAATCCTTATGTTGGCGTTACCTAACAAACAAAAAAATCCCCCAGAAGTGAGGAATTTTTTGTTAGAGATGAGGGACCCAGACCCCTGCATTGTCCGCCCAAGGCGGACAGCGCTCTGCCTGCCAGGGTTTTGATATTGGACCCGAGCGGACTCGAACCGCTGACCTCCTCATTGCAAATGAGGCGTTCTACCAACTGAACTACGGGCCCGCGTTTTTTTGGAAAAGTTATTGATTTTTCAGTCCGCCGAAAATCGTGCCAGCCGGCGAGAGGAGGTGGTCAAGGATGCCAAACATATACAGTCCTGACAGGAAGATGACCAGGAAGCCGGCCAATATGTAGAAAAAATAAGTGCCGCCGAAGCCGCCGCCAAAATATTTTTCCGCCCAATCAAACCGGCCCATGAACTGCGTCAGAGCATAACGCTTCCACATCATCATGACCCCGATTGCGACCCCGAACAAACCCCAGATGAAACGCATTTTGATTTTGTTAATTGTAGTTTATTTTTAGTTCTGGTGGGCGCTAGTGGTGGGCGTACCAAGATTCGAACTTGGGACCTCGTCATTATCAGTGACGCGCTCTAACCGACTGAGCTATACGCCCTAAGGCTTGCCAAAAAGCCTTAATACTTTAGCAAAAAAGCCCTGGCCTGTAAACTTAAAGTATGCGTCTTTGACTGGGTCAGTGACCAAACTCAAACGAGCGTGCAGGTCAGGGGATGTTTGGGTTTTTCGCCAATGGAGCTACTTTCGTTATACTCGGATTATCGGGAAAATTTAGCCGCAGCTGCATCCCCTGGGCAATTTTGACTAATTTCGGGGTTTTGTGCTATACTGCCACCAAGTTTTTGAGCGATTTGATGTTTGAAAGCAAAAATAAACCGCATAGGAAATGGGAAAAGTAAGATAAAAGTAATTTCACCAAAGGATAACCTTGCCGAAGCCCCATTTTATGCGGTTTGGCCGGTACCTGCGGGGTAAAGTCTGAAAAATGTTTTTTTCCGGAAACAAAAGTAAATTGGGCATTGATATCGGGACTTCCAGCATCAAAGTTGTGCAACTAAAAAAGGGGGCAGACCAGTATGCTCTGGAGACATATGGGATAGTCAAAGTCGCTTACCAGAGGCCTTCAGACATGCAGTTTGACGTAATTACCGAGACGGCCAGCATCCTCAGAAAGCTCATGACCGAAGCCGGGGTCACCACCAGAAAAGTCGTGGCGTCCTTGCCGAATAATATCGTGTTTGTCTCAGTCATCGACATGCCGCCGATGTCGGACAAAGAATTGAAGAGCGCGATTGAATGGGAAGCTCAGCGCTACGTGCCCCTGCCGTTGGAAGAAGTCACTCTGTCCTGGAGCGTTTTGGAAAAATCGGCTGCTACCGGCGGCCAGTTGCAAGTGCTTTTGACCGCAGTGCCCACAACAGTTATAGATAATTATCTGAAAATGTTCAAACTCGCGGATCTCCAGCCCCTGGCCCTGGAAATCGAAGCCCTGGCCTTGATTCGCTCTCTGGTCGGTTCCCGCCAGGACGGTTTGATTCTTATCGATATCGGGGCACGCACGACCAGCCTCAATCTCATTGACAAAGGATATTTGCGGGTCAGTCGGAATCTACCGGTGGGAGGGGAGACCATTACCGACGCCATTGGCAACAGTTTGCACGTCAGTCCGAGCCGCGCCGAACAATTCAAACGAGACTTGGGGCTCGTCACCGACATGCAGCAAATCCCGCAAACGATCCGGCCGGTCATTGACTCGATAAAAAACGAAGTGCAGCAACTCATCAAGATTTTCGGCAGCGGCGGCGGGGCCATCCAGGAAATCATTTTTTCCGGAGCGGGAACCTATGTGCCAGGATTGTTGAAATTTTTTGAGGATATCGGCCCGAAGTGCTCAATCGGCGACCCTTTGAAATTTGTCAGTTACAGCCCCAAATTAAAAGCTAATTTAGACGGCGTCTCCCTGAGTCTGTCTGTGGCTCTGGGACTAGCCATGCGCGACTAAAGATACCAACATGGCGGAAATAAATCTCCTCAAAAATAGCCAGCAAGATCGTCCCAAGTTTTCTTTGGAAGGGTCCAACCCCACGGGCTTGTATGTCGCTCTGACCATCTTGGTTTTGGAATTGCTGCTTTACGCCGGCTTGTTTGGCTACAATTTGCAGGTGCACCGGCAGATCCAGGCGGTCCAGGAGCGGGGGGCGCAAGTAGACACTAAAGTGTCCCAAAACAATAACAACCGGCAACAGGCGGTGGCCGCGCAGGCGAGGCTTGCGAATTTACAAACGCTTCTGAATACGCACCTCGGTTGGTCAGCTGTGTTCGGGGAACTGGAAAACGTGACCTACAAACTCGCCAACTTTACGGATTTGCAGGTGCGCGAGACTGGCAACACCCTCCTGATTTCCGGCAACGCGCCCACCTATACGGACGTGGCCAAAGTCATTATTGGGCTGCAGACCTCTTCGAAAATTCTGGACGTGACCTTGGTCACGAGCGGTCAGTCCCAGATCACGGGTAGTGGCTATACTTTCAATTTGGAAGTGACGTTTGATCCGAAATTGCTCTTGAAATAAAGTTTTTATGGCCAAACGTTTCAAACTAAGCAGCGCTGATTTTTCCAGCGGGATCATGGTCCCGATCTTGATCGTGGCCATCGGGGTAGTCGCTTATTTTTTGGTCTGGGCCAAATACAAGGACCTGCAGGACACTCGGACAAATTTGGCGCAGGAGCAGGCGAAAGTGACGTTGCGGGAATCAGAACTCTCCTCTGTGCAGACTTTGATTGCCGATTTCGAAGCCAAGAAAGCGGATTTGCAGGTTTTGGATGAGGCTTTGCCGGAGGCGCCCCAAATCCCCGAACTGTTGGCCAATTTTGACGCTTTGACCAAACAAAGCGGATTGTTTTTGACTTCTGTGAATTTGCAGCCGGTCCTCACAGACGCGAGTGCGGTGCAGATCGGCACGCCCACAGTGCCGAGGCTGAGCGTCCTGCCGAGTCCTCAGGGCAAGAATATGGGAATTATTCAAGCGTCGCTGTCACTGAAGGGCGCCTATGTCAATCTCAAGACTTTTTTTGCCGGTCTGGAACAAAATTTGCGCATCATGAACGTCCAGTCAGTGCAAATCAAGTCGACCAGTGAGGAACACCCGGAAACCAAAGACATCACAATCGTCCTCCAGGTTTATTATCAAAAGAAATTGAACTAACAATGAAATTCCTCCCCGAAAATCGCAAGAAAACCATGTGGTCCGTCGCCTTGATCGCCGTGTTTATTGGCGCCACGATTTTCGTTTTGAAAGGCAGTTCCGGCGGCAATACTGCAGCCCCAGGGCCCGCCTCCACTAGTCCCAGTAACGTTTCCGGGAGTACACCAGTGCCAGTCAATCTCGGGAGCGCGGAGTTGCTGCCCTATGGATCAAAAATTGATACTAAAGTTTTGAATAGTGATAAATTTAAGGCTTTACGCCCGACCCCGCCTTTGACAGTTAGTCCGGCCCAATTGGGCAACGCGAATTTATTCGGCAAATAGTTTTTTATGCCCACAGTAACCGCGGAAAAATCCAAAACCCGACCCGGCAACCCCGGGACTTTTGAACAGTTTTTGCTCGACGAAAAATATTTGACCGCCAAACAGTTGGCGGAAGTGCACCAGGAACAGGTCAAAAGCAAAGAAAGTTTGGAGCAAGCTTTGGTCGCGGCCAAACTCATGGACGAGGAGAAATTGACCCGGACCCGGGCCAGTTTTTTCCATCTCCCTTATATCGATTTGCGCAACCAGGCTTTGCCGCGGGAGGCGCTCGCGATCGTGTCCAAGGACACGATCGAGCATTATCAGTTCGTGCCTTTTGCCAAGGAAAAAAACGTTTTGAAAGTGGCCCTCAGCAACCCCACGGATTTACAGGCTTTGGAAGCGCTCGAATTTCTCGCTCAGAAAAATAAATACCGCGTCGAGTTGTATCTCGCTTCCAAGACAAGTTTTCAGGAGTCTCTCAGGAAGACTCAGAATATCAGCACCGAAGTCGGGGAAGCGCTCGCCGTCATCAAAGAAAAGGAAAAAGAGAAGAGCCGGGGCGTGCAGACGAGCCAGCCGGAGCTGGAGACTGAGGCCCGGAAGATGGCTCCGGAAGCGCCGATTTCCCGGATCGTGGACGTGGTCATCAAACACGCCATCACGGCCCGGGCATCGGATATCCATATTGAGCCGCAGGAAAATGATTTGCGCATTCGCTATCGAGTGGATGGCATCCTGCACAGTTCTTTGGTGGTGCCCAAAGTCGTTCATCCGGCGATAGTCTCCCGCGTCAAGATTTTATGCAACCTCAAGATTGACGAGCAGCGCCTTCCGCAGGACGGCCGGTTCCATATGGACATTGACCGGCGCTCCATTGATTTTCGCGTTTCGACTTTACCGACAGTCAACGGCGAAAAAGTCGTGATGCGTATCTTGGACAAATCCGGGGGCGTGCCCCGACTCGAGGATTTGGGGCTGACGGGCATGAAACTCGAACGGCTCAAAGAAAACATCAGCAAAGCCCACGGCATGCTCCTCGTCACCGGGCCGACCGGTTCGGGCAAATCCACGACTTTGTACGCGGTCCTCAATATTCTCAATAAAATCGGGGTCAACATCGTCACCCTCGAGGATCCGGTCGAATATTATATCGACGGCGTCAACCAGTCGCAAATCAATCCGGACATTGGCCTGACTTTTGCTTCGGGACTGCGCTCCATTTTGCGGCAAGACCCCAACATTATCATGGTGGGCGAAATTCGGGACCGCGAGACTGCGGAACTGGCCGTGCACTCAGCTCTGACCGGGCACTTGGTCTTTTCGACCCTGCATACCAATGATGCTATCGGGGCGATTCCGCGGCTTTTAGATATGGGGGTGGAAGCGTTTCTGTTGACTGCCTCAGTGAACACCGTGATGGCGCAGCGCCTGGTGCGAAAAATTTGCGCGGATTGCAAAAAAGAAATCGCGGCTCCGGCGGAAATCCAAAAAATGATCGTTGCCGAACTGAAGGATATTCCAGCGGCCGAGGCGGAAGGCCTCGATCTCAAAAACATCAAGCTGTTTGCCGGAGCAGGGTGCAAAGTCTGCGGCGATTCCGGCTACCGTGGCCGGATTGCGATTTTTGAAGTGCTGCCTTTATCCGAGGAGATAAAAAATTTGATCCTGGAGCGCCAGTCGGTGGCAAAAATTCAGGCCGTGGCCGCGGCCCAGGGGATGATTAGCATGAGGCAGGACGGGTTCATTAAAATTCTGAAAGGTATCACCACGGCCGAGGAAGTTATCCGGGTTACTAAGGAATAGCTAAAGCTTGGTATGAAGATTTTGTTACTCGAACCGGATGCCTACTATCACGCGCGTTTCCTGGAAAGTTTGGGAGCGGTGGCGGAGCTGCTCATAGAGCCGGACGCTCTCCGCTGGGAATCCCTCTTGCGCGATAGCCAGCCTGATATACTGATTATGGATTTGCTGCTGCCTGATCAGAGTGGTTACGAGCTTTTGGACAAGATCAGGAAATCACGGGAGAGCAAACCGTTGCCGATAATAATTTTTTCCCAGGTCGCGCACCTCGATGACGTGAAAGCCTCCCTCGGTTTGGGTATCGCCGGCTACTTCGTCAAAGGGCAGGATAGTATCGCGGATATTAAAAAGTTAATTCTAAGTCTAAATATCTAAATGACTACTGCAGGGTACAAAAGTCAGGAAATGGAAATGGACAAACTCTTTGCCCACGTCCTGGAGGCGGACGCGTCTGATTTGCATTTGCTGGTCGGCAAGCCACCGATGATTCGAGTCGACAGCGTCCTCCGGCCAGTGGGCGGCTACCCCATGTTTGACAACGACGCTTTGGAAAAGTTGATCACCGTGCTTTTGACGGATTTGTATAAGGACCAGCTGCAGGCCAAAAAGCAAGTAGACTTCGCCTACAGTTTCAAAGGACTGGCCCGGTTCCGGGTCAATGTTTATTATCAGAAGGGCACTATCGCGGCGGCCTTCCGGCTCATTCCGGCCAAGATTCGCACTATCGCGGAGCTGAATCTGCCCGCAGAGCTGGAAAATTTCACAAAATATCGCCAGGGCCTGGTCCTGTTTGTCGGCCCCACCGGGCATGGCAAATCCACCACGCTGGCGGCTCTGGTGGATATCGTGAACCATACCCGCAGCGAACACATCATCACGATTGAAGACCCGATTGAATATTTGTTTACCCAGGATAAATCCATCATCAGCCAGCGGGAAGTCTACTTGGATACTCTCGGCTTCGGGCCGGCTATCCGCGCGACTTTGCGCGAGGATCCGAACGTCGTGATGGTCGGGGAAATGCGCGATTTGGAGTCTATTTCCACGACTATTACCGTGGCGGAGACCGGTCACCTGGTGTTTACGACCCTGCACACCAATGATGCCGCGCAAACCGTGGACCGCATCATTGACGTATTTCCAGCTCATCAGCAGGCGCAGATTCGTTCCCAGCTGGCGAATATTTTGCTCGGCGTGGTGTCGCAGCGCCTGGTGCCGCGCATCGGTGGCGGCCGTTTACCGGCCACCGAGATTTTGATGAGCAACAATGCGGTCCGCAACGTCATCAGGGAAGGGCGGACTTATGAACTACCCAACATCATTCACACCAGCGCGGCTGACGGGATGGTCAGTCTGGAGAAAAGCCTGGCGGACGCGGTCCGGCGCGGACTCGTCAAAGTCGAGGATGCCTTGAATTTTGCCAACAACCAGGATTTATTCAGATCATTGGTGAAGCGGTTCTAATCATTCATTACCAAAACCAGCGGCGAGCGCCGCGTCAGAAAAATTTGAGATGAGCACTTTTGCGTATCGAGCCAAAGATGAGCAGGGGCTGGTCAAAACCGGGATTGTGGAAGCGGTGTCTTCGCTTGCCGCCTCAGAGGTTTTGCACGGTCACGGTTTGACTGTGGTGACCCTGGAGCCCCAACTGCAACGGAAACACGCCATCTCCAAATACATTCCTTTTGTCAACAAGGTTTCGCGTAAAGACATTGTGGTTTTTTCACGGCAACTTTCCACCCTCATAAACGCCAAAGTCCCGATTGTCCAAGCGCTCGATATTTTGAGCGAACAAATCAGCAACAAAATTTTACACCAAGCCATCCTGGATTTGATAGAGGACGTCACGGGCGGCAAGAGTTTGTCAGAAGCGATGACGCGTTTTCCCGAGGTGTTTTCCGATCTGTACGTGCATCTCGTCAAATCCGGAGAATTGTCCGGGACCCTGGACCGGTCCTTGCTCTACATCGCCGACCAGCAAGAAAAAGATTATGATTTGGTGTCCAAGGTCCGGGGCGCTCTGACCTATCCGATCTTTATCGTGACCGCGATTTTTGTGGTGGGCGCCTTGATGTTTGTGTTTGTGTTGCCCCAGCTCATATCGGTTCTCAACGAAGCGGGCGCGGCCCTGCCGCTGACGACCCTGATTTTGATTTTCGTCACTCAATTTGTGCAGCATTTTTGGGCTTTGATCCTGTTGATTGTAATCGGCGGGATTTTCGCGTTTGAGTTTTACATCCATTCCCGCAGCGGCCGTCTGGTCTGGGACAATGTGAAAATGAAATTTCCGGTCTTTGGCAAACTTCTAAAAAATATCTATATGGATCGGTTTGCGCTCAACCTCTCCAGCCTGGTCGCCGGCGGCATCCCGATCGTGCATGCCCTCCAAACGGTCGCCGCAGTCATCGGCAACAAGGTTTATCAGGAGATTATTTTGGAAGCAGCCTCCGAGGTGGAAACCGGCAAATCCATTGGGGCGTCTTTTGCCGAGCATCACGAGATCCCAAAACTGGTCACTCAGATGATCAAGATTGGGGAACAGACCGGCACCCTGGACGACATCCTGGGCAAGCTGGCCAACTTCTATGACAAAGAAGTGGCCACCACGCTCAATACCCTAACCACTCTGATGGAGCCGATCATAATGATTCTTTTGGGGGTCGCGGTGGCCGTGATGGTTGCAGGAATCCTACTTCCGATTTATAATTTAGCTAGTGCTCAATAATTAAGGGTAGTATCTCTTGTGGATATTTTATCCTCCAATCCTGAGAGGGGGTGAAACAAAAAGTGAAAACAATTCATAAGTTAGCCAAAAGCTCAGGTTTTACCTTGATCGAACTTTTGGTCGTAATCGCGATCATTGGAATTTTGGCCGCTGTAGTTTTGGTCTCACTCAACTCCGCCCGCGCCAAAGCCCGTGACGCCAGACGTGTTTCCGACGTCCGCCAGGCTTCCACCGCATTCGAGCTGTATTACAATGACTGCGGTCAGTACCCGGCCACGTTCACGACTGGAGCAAACAATGGTTGTCCGGCTGGAACCACATTTGGTTCATACCTTGCACTCATCCCGGTAGCCCCGACTCCATTTGATAGCCCCTGTACGGCAGCGAACAATACTTACGTTTATACTTCTGCTGCCCCAAATAGCACCTATACTTTGACTTTCTGCGTCGGTGGTCCGACTGGCGGTCTTGCCGGTGGCGTTGTGCATACTGCGAGCCCAGCAGGAATTAACTAAGCTTTCCTTTTGAGTTTAGTTGTTTCCCTCACTTTAACTTGATTTTTCCAAGTGGGGGATCATGTAAACTTAATTTGCTCATATGAGTCTCATATTCAACTTCAAGCGCTCGTTTTTTGCATCACGTGACCGTCTCGGTTTTACCCTGATCGAACTTTTAGTGGTCATTTCCATCATTGGTTTTTTGGCTGCTATAGTTTTGGTCTCACTCAACTCCGCCCGCGCCAAAGCCCGCGACGCCAGACGCGTTTCCGACGTCCGCCAGACCATGACTGCCCTGGAACTGTTTTACAATGATTGCGTGCAATACCCGGCCACACTGACCACTGGAGCAAACAATGGTTGTCCGGCTGGAACCACATTTGGAACTTTTTTGGCGCGTATCCCTGCCGCCCCTACCCCGCAAGACGGCGCTTGCACCGTGGCGAACAATACTTACGTTTATACTTCCGCTGCCCCAAATAGCACCTATACTTTGACTTTCTGCGTCGGTGGTCCGACTGGCGGTCTTGCCGGTGGCGTTGTGCATACTGCGAGCCCAGCAGGGATTAACTAGTTTTTTTATTTCGTGTTGCAACTCCTGAGTTATCAAAAGAAAATGACCTCTGGTTTTATTCTCAAACCAAAATTTGGCGCAAACTGGCGAAACCAGCAGGGGTTTACCCTGATTGAACTTTTGGTGGTGGTAGCCATAATCGGTTTGCTGTTATCGCTTATTAGTGTGACTTTCAATACCACCCGGCTAAAGGCGCGCGATACCAGGCGGATCTCGGACATGAAGCAGCTGAAGGCGGGCATGGATTTGTATTACAGTAACGGGGGCGGTTATCCGGACAGTGCCTTGTGGGTCATCGGCTCAACCCTAAATTGTGCCGGCGCCACTATTGTCCAGGTCCCCAAAGACCCGTCTACTCTGTACTCGTACACTTATACCACGGGCGGCACCAGTAGCGTCAGTGCCAATGGTTGCGGCACGGTATGGAGTGCCTATACTTTGCGATTTTATATCGAAAACAAAGCGGCTTATTACACGATGGACCAGGAAGGCACCGTGCGCGACGCCGGCAATGTCGTGGTGTCATTTGATTCGCTCTTGAAATAAAAATTGATGCCCGGGCTGCTTTTCATCTTCGGACTGCTAGTTGGCAGTTTTTTAAATGCCGTCATTCACCGCCTGCATACCGGGCAGTCGATTCTGGAAAAACACTCCCGGTGCCCCCACTGTCACCATAAATTATCCTGGGCAGACCTCATCCCTCTCATTAGTTTTGTTTGGCTGAAAGGCCACTGTCGTTACTGCGGCAAACCGATTTCGTGGCAATATCCGGCTGTCGAGCTAGCGACAGGATTTGCATTTGTACTAATTTTTTTTTCCGCCGGAGGCGGATCCGCTTTGGGCGGACAATTTTCGCTACAAGCTATAAGCTACCAGCTAATTTTTCAACTGATTTTTGTCTGTTTTTTGATTGTGATTTTCGTCTATGATCTCAAGCATTATTTGATTTTGGATACAGTCGTGTTGCCAGCAGTGGCCTTCGCTTTGGTTTTTGATGCGCTGAATAAAATGTTGTGGCCCGGGCTGTTGGGAGCCGCGATTTTGGCAGGTTTTTTTGCCCTTTTGTATCTGGTCTCTCGGGGCAAGTGGATTGGAGCCGGGGACGTGAAGCTCGGTTTGTTCTTGGGTCTGTTGGTGCCTTATCCGCAAGTCCTCGTCTTGTTTTTCTTCGCTTATTTCTCCGGAGCACTCGTCGGCGTGGCGCTGCTGCTCCTGAAGGCCAAAAAAGTTCAGGACCGTCTGCCGTTTGGAACTTTTTTAACTTTTGCAGCTTTTCTTGCTATGTTATGGGGGCAGGATATAATCAACTGGTACTTTAGATTGATTGGAATATAGATTAAAATTTCTAATTTTCAATTTTCAGTCAATTCCTAATGACGAATGATTTAAAGTACGATTTAGAAGAAAGAACTGCAAGGTTTGGCGAGGCAATCATCGGTTTATGTAAACATATAAAAGAAGATAATATTAGTCGTTCGATAATAAATCAATTAATAAGATCGGCCACCAGTGTCGGCGCCAATTATATGGAGGCCAACGGCGCGAGCTCCAAGAAAGATTTTCAAAACAAAATCTATATTTGTAAAAAGGAAGTACAAGAAACTAAACATTGGTTAAGGATGCTGGCTGAATGTGGCCCTGACAGCAAGACTGAAATCAGAAAGCCTTGGCTAGAAGCCCAGGAGTTGACCTGAATTTTTAGTAAAATTACTATTTCGTTAAAAACGCCGAAAACTTCAAAAATTGAAATTCAATGAGAATTGAAAATTTAAAATTGAAAATTTCTAGTGGGTTCACGCTCCTCGAATTGATCGTGGTTATCTCAATCACCGGAATTTTGGCGGCCATGGTCACGGCCAATTTCCTCCGGATTCGGACGGCTCAGGAAATCCAAAACGCGGCCAATGATATGACCTCCAAGGTCCGGGGCATCCAAAACGCGGTCCTCTCCGGCGGCTTGGTGAACAATCCCGGCACTGGGACGAAAACCGGAGCTGATGCCTATGACATGGTTTTTACAGCCAACACCCAGCAATATACCATTGATTACATTTTTAACAATCCCAATTCCACCAGCACCAGCGCCGAGACTATGTCGCTGCCGGTCAACGTCAAAATAAATAATATTACTGTCAACGGCGTTGACCTGACTCCTGTGCGGATACGCATGTCCGCGCCATTCGGGGAGGTGTCCATCAGCGGCGCCATCAACCGGGTCGTACAGATCAACCTGACTCACCTCAAGACGGGACTGAATAAAGCAGTCATCATTGACGGCATTTCCGGCCGCATCGCAGTGCAGTAAACCATCCGCCGATATGTTATATTTACAATAAGTTTTTGCGAGAAATAAAAGGTTTTTATGCAAGATACTAAAGATTCAGATATTTTTCCAGAGCCTGCGAAACTAGGGCGCCCGCGCCGCCGCCCGGCGGCCACCAGGCGAAAGCGTGTGGACGAGCCAGTAACAGACCCGCTTCCAGCTGCCCCCATTGAGCCATCAATAACATTGGCTGCCAACTCGGCTGGCCGGTCTTTTCAGAAATTCAGCATTCCGATCGCGATTCTCACCGGTGCCATCATTATCGGCATTGCGATCATTTTGGCTCTCGGCCCATTTTTTCGCCAGCCAGCCAGCACCCAGTTTGCGGTCAGCAATCCCCAGGGGAGCAGTAAACAGCAGCCGGTCACAGTGGCGGCCGACGGACCCAGCCTTGGCCAGGCCAATGCTCCGGTGGTCATCATTGAGTTTAGTGATTTTCAGTGTCCGTTCTGTCGGGCGTTCTGGCGCGACACTTTGCCGACCCTGACACAAAATTACATTGCCACTGGCAAAGCCCGGCTGGTTTATCGTAATTTTCCGATAGCCCAACTCCATCCGTCCGCCCAGATCGCGGCCCTGGCCGGCCAGTGCGCGCTGGCCCAAAACAAGTTTTGGCCGTTCCATGACCAGATGTTTTCTCAGCAGGACAAGCAAGGCCCCAATACTGTCCAGTTCAGCGCGGCTGATTTGAAGAAATGGGCCAAGGATACTGGCCTCAATACCTCGCAGTTCAATTCCTGCCTGGACACAGCCAAGTATGACAGTGTGGTCAAAAAGGATATGGCCGACGGCACGGCGGCCGGGGTCACTGGCACCCCCACTTTTTTCGTGAATGGCCAGATGATTGTTGGGGCCCAAGGATATCAGGTTTTTGCCACCGCGGTAGACCAAGCCCTGGACAAGAAAAAATAGCCGTGGTATAATATGGTTACAAACTAAACTTTAAAAGGAAACAAACATGAAAACGAGTACAATTGTTATGGTCGTGGTTCTGGCCGCCATCGTCCTGGTTGGCATATTGGTCTTCAGCGGACCGAAAGGCAATACCAACGCGCCGGCTAATACTCAGCAGAACAGCAGCCAAAGTAGCACCAATACGACCCCGCAAGTCACGCAACAAACGCCCACCACAGTGGTGAGTGCTTTCCCTGCGGGTTTCCCCGTGGAAGCTGCGGCCCAAAATACGGCCAGTTACAAATACGTGCCAGCCGCGTCATCGCAGCAGCAGTCAACCTTGGAATATATCTCGCAAAAGACGGTCGCCCAAAATCAAAAAACCTTTCTTGATTATTTGAATGCCAATGGATTCAAGATCGGCAACAAAGTCGAAAAATCAGATATGGTTTTTTACTACGCGACCAAAGACAACAACGACCTCTCCATCACGATTACCAAATCCGGCAGCGACGTCAAAGTCAGTGCCAGTTACCTGAAGAAGTAAAATAAAACTGATTCCAGATTGAACAAGAAAGCCGTCCCGCCATAGGCGAGGGCGGCTTTTATTTGCGAGAAAATCAAAATTCCAATTTGACCCCAACCTTTTCAGCAATTTCTTTGAGCCATTTTTCGATGCGATCAACCCTTCTGGCGAGTACTAACATTTCTTGAAAATAGGTGTCCGCATTCTTGGCGTAAGCGTCAACCGCTCCCTGCAAATTAGAAAAATCTTTCCTTAAGTCCGCGAAATCAGATTTAAGAGCAACCTCATCGCGGGTGGCAAATACTTCCACTAATTTTTTTATGTCTTGGTCGGTGAGCATAAGAATTTTTTGAGTGTGAAGCTATTATAACCCTCCAGCAAAGGCTGTCAAATCAAAGAATTAACATATGTCCGCTAGCATATCAATAGTTAACAAAGACTAGCAGCGACGTCAAAGTCAGTGCCAGTTACCTGAAGCGCTAGGCCTCATCTAACCAAATTTTCGGTCAAACCCCGCCAGCTGGCGGGGTTTTTTGGAATCGCTTTGGGAATTGACAAAAAATGTTTTCCGCTCTACTATCAAATACTGGATGATTGGAGGCCATGTTTTTGGCCCAGATCAGTTTATTGTCAGCCATTTTTCCTTACGATTTTCAAGGAGGAATCAAGATGCGAAACAATGGTTTTTTGGCATGGTTTTTTTGCGTAGCAATAGCCTTGGCCGGATGTGGTGGTCAGACCAGCGGTAGCGGTCCAGTCCAAGATTCCCCAGCGACCATTTCTCTTGGCGCACCTGCGCCTGATCCTATCAGTGCGGGGGCGACTTCAGCCGCTCTTATCAGTATGGGGGGCGTTCCGACTCCCCAGGTTGTCTGTAGAAAGGACAACCCTAACGATCCAGGCAGTATGTCAACCACTAGCTCGGCACTGTCCTACACTGCTCCTTCATCGGTGAGCTCTGCGCTCGCGATTTCCATCACGTGCACAGCCACTAATGGGATCGGTCAGCCGGCGTTGGCTACAGCGATCTTTCACGTCAGCACCCCAGCACCATCTGTGACCATTACCGCACCAGCGGCCAACGCGACTGTGAGCGGCAGTGTTTCAATCACAGCGAGTGTGACCAATCCGCCGTCGGGGGCGCAAGTGCAGTTTCAGCTGGACAATGCCAATCTCGGCGCGGCAGTCGCGGTCACAAGCGGCGCTGCTTCAATGTCGTGGGACACGACCACGACCAGCAACGCCCTTCACACCCTCGTTGCCACTTTGGTCGGCACTGCGGTCAAGAGCGCTCCGGTCAGCGTGACAGTGAGTAATACGAGTTCAGTTCCGGTCCTGAGTTTTTCCGGTGATCCGAATTACTTCGTTACTAGTCCGCAAGGTGAGCCAGTCATCACCATTGGGGCCACCGGGATTGGTGCGAACACCAATTTCGTCTCTACTCTGGGAAACATCGGTTTTTGGGAGCAGACCGACTCCATTCACGTCAAGCTCCACCTCAACACGAGCACCTCGCTTCTCAAGTCAATGATGTTTGATGTTTCAGCTGTCAATCCCGGTTCAGGCGGCGGGGTGTCCAATACTCTGACTTTCGGGTTCAAGCCAGTGTTCCGTTCTCTGGTTTGTTCCCAAACAGAGTGTAACTTGCTTGACATCTCCAATCAACAAGTCTCGGTATTTGACAAGACAAGTGGCACTTTGCTTCAGCCGTTTGTTGGTCACCGCGGCAGTTTTGCTCGGGACAATCAAACTGGTGACCTGGTGTTCGGTCAAAATTTCAAAGTGGTGAGCGTTTTGACCAGCACTGGACAACCGACTAACCATTCCACAGACACTGGCGGAACAGTTGCAGGTGTGGCTGCAAACAACGGCCAAATCTGCGCCAGCCAGGCCTCGGATAATCAAATGGCCAGCTTCGATATCAACCAAACTCCGCCGCACCCGGTCCTGCATATTCCAGTGGGTACCACTCCGTGGAACCTTGCTGCAACCAAGCAAGGCAGTCAAGCAGTCTGCTTGGGCTTCAATCTCGGGGACCTGGCTTTCTGGGCAGTCAAACTCCCGCAAAGTCAGCTCCTGTGGAACCCAGTCACTCTGGTCGGATTCACGAGGCTTAGCGATATCACCCCGCTTTCCTTCCGAGGCGGGTGGGATCTCGCGACTAATGACTCCGGAACCCTCGGTGCTGTTCTTGACGGCCTCAAAAACCAGACCGCGGTGGTCAATCTGACAACTGGCCAGGAAATCGGTCAGCGGTTCGACCTCAGTAGTTTCCCTGGCCACGCCGTCATCTTGGCTTTCAATAGCAGCGATGACTCCTTGTGGGTAGCGTTATGGGATGACCAGGCGAGCGTTACTCGTTTTGCCAGGCTTGTCCCAGTCACTGGGGCCTCAGTCGTGGTGCCCGGACTCACCGTGGATTACGGAGCTGCGGATTTCCTTGTTGTCCAGAACGGCTCCGCTGTCACGCTTTATGTCGGAGGTTTTGACATAAAGACGTTGCAGCCTCGCTTTAGCATCTTGAAACCCTAACTTCCTTTCCTGTGACAGAGGGAAGGAAATGAGAGGGTCGTGCATCGCAAGTGCGTGACCCTCTCTTTTTTTTAGACTTGCATTAATACTTCAGATATGGTATAATTAGATTATAAAATTTCTATCCAGTGGGGGCAGAGGGTGTCTCAAGACAAACACACAAAAACCACAATTTTCTCTTTAAACCAAGCAACGAAAGCCTGACTTTCGCTGCTATTTTTTTATTCCTATGGCGCCGAACAATAGCAAATCCAAATTAGTTCTCTCTGTTTTTGTGATTCTTCTCGTTGTGCTCTTAGGTGCGGCAGTCATCCTGAGTGTATTCAAGACGCCAGCCAAAAACAGTCCTGCCACGCAAAAAAGCTCTGGCCCGGCCCCGGTGTACGCACCCAAAGGGCAGCTCACTGCCGGGTTTCCCAAAGAGTTGATTCTTGATCAAAAGGCCGCAGTCAGCCAAAGCTATGCGATTACCTATGACCAGGCCCAAAAATCATATTCTGCAGTGTTTGTCTCTGACCAGAAGATTGCCGCTTTGCACGCGCTCTACAAAACTTATTTCACGAAGAACGGCTGGCAGATCCTCAACGAAAGCACCAAAGGCCTGGACGGTCTCTACGCGCGCAAAGGCCAGACGGACGTCAATTTGACGATTTTGTCCAAGGATCAGCAAAGCCAAGTGACCATCATATATGCACTTCAGTAGTTGAGAGGAGAGAGCGAAGTTTTTTCATATCCTTTTGTTTCCAAATCAAGCAGACACACACAAACCTTTACGAACCATGCACAAACTTTTTGCGAAATTGAGTAGTCAGCTTTCCCTGCCCGTGTTTTTTATTTTGCTCACTGGCCTGCTTTTTTTTGCCGCCTCTCCGGCTGCTATTGCTCAGGGATGTTTTCACACGTTCGGCACAGTCAATTTTTCCTGCGGCTATTTTCAGACCGGTCCCTCGATCAGCCCCACGACCGTGACGCAAGGACAAAGCACTACTGCTACTGGTTATATCCAAGGCGCCCTATCGGTAGACACTGGCACGACCTGCTTGCCCGATGGAGGCAACCGTAATACAGCCTATGCGGCCCAGGCTTTCTACAGTATAGATAACCAATCATACAACAACAATTTTACGAATAGTCTGGTCGAAGAGCTTCATGGGCAGAATGGTTGTCCCGCTCTAATCATAGATGATCATTATGAGTATTCTTTCTCCATCAGCATCGACACCTCTGCTCTAAGTGTCGGCACACACACTATTTATTTCGAAGGCGATTCCGGTTTCTCGCAATATGCGCCATACAACACTTTCTTTGGGCAGCAGACTTTGACTGTCAACCTAGGGACTGGCACTATCAATGTTCACTCTTACAATTCAGTCCTTGGCTCTGGTTCGCCAGTAAACGCGAGTTGGACTGATTTGGGCCCTCAAACATTCAGCAGCACCCATGTCAGCCAGGCGATTTACAAGAATGCCCCAGTCGGCACGTATCAGTCAGGAAATGAAGTCCCAGATAGCAATCTCTATGTTTATCATCAGAATACCCAAGAGTCATTTGCCGCAGCGAAACCTGGTTCCCTCTTGAGCTTGTTGCGGTCCTGGTTTGTCAAATCCGCGCACGCTTTCACCAGACTCTATAATGGCATTTTGCAGTCTTCAGGTCCTCTTGCTTCTGGCGGGACCTTAAATATCGATCTTCAGTGGGATCCTGTTGCGACTTTCGGTTTTTCCAATTCCTGCCCGGCATCCATGGCAGCCCAAGTGGGCGGGGCGAGCCAGACTTGTCAAGCCACAATCACCAATGCTGGCGCCCCTGGCTCGAACTTGCATTGGGCGGCCTCGGGCAATCCCTCCTGGCTGAGTGTGGCTAGCTCAGGCGATTTGACCATACCATCTTCAGGCGCGCCTGTTTCCCAGCCTGTCACTCTCACTGTCAATCCTCCTGCCAGCCCTGGCACTTATACTGCGACTGTCAATTTTCATAGTGTCAGTCAACCAACTGGCCTAGATTTGGGCGTTCAGTCGGTGAATATCACGCTGACAGTAACAGCTAATTACACTCTGTCAGTCAGCAAAGGTGGCAATGGCGGAGGCACAGTCACGAGCGCTCCGGCTGGCATCAACTGCGGTAGTACTTGTTCTGCAGCATATACCAATGGCACTTCTGTCACGCTCACTGCTGCGCCAAGCGCTGGCTCGACCTTTACGGGTTGGAGCGGTGGTGGTTGCTTTGGCACTGGCACTTGCAATCTCACGATGAATGCCAATACCAATGTCACGGCCAATTTCAATCTCAACAGTTATTCTCTCTCAGTCAGCAATTCCGGCACTGGCTCCGGTACAGTCAGCAGCGCTCCGGCTGGCATCAATTGCGGGGGCACCTGCTCAGCTAATTACAACAGCGGGACTGCTGTCACTCTGACTGCCACGCCGAGCGCTGGCTCGACCTTCGTCGGCTGGAGCGCTGGAACAGGCAGTGCCAGCAGCTGTTCTGGCACAGGTAGTTGCAGTTTTACCATAACTGCCAACAGCAGCGTCACGGCCACTTTTACTCTCAACAGTTATTCTCTCACCGTCACCAGAGCTGGCACTGGCTCTGGCACAGTCACCAGTGTTCCGGCTGGCATCAATTGCGGGGGCACCTGCTCAGCTAATTACAACAGCGGGACTGCTGTCACTCTGACTGCCACGCCGAGCGCTGGCTCGACTTTCACGGGCTGGAGCGGGGGCGGCTGTTCTGGAACTGGCACTTGCAGTGTCACCATGACTGCCAATACCGCTGTCACGGCCACTTTCAATGTCGCTACATTTACTCTGACTGTGGCCAAAAACGGCAGCGGCTCAGGGACAGTGACCAGCACTGACAGCAAAATCAACTGCGGTGGCACTTGCACCGCCTCCTACGCGAGCGGCGGCACTTCCAGCTTGAACCCCACCCCGAGCGCTGGCTCCACTTTTGCCTCCTGGTCTGGCTGCGATAGCATTGCCGGCACCACTTGCAATGTCACGATGGGAAGCGACCGGACCGTGACCGCGACATTTAATATTCTGCAGGCGCCGACTCTCAATTCTCTGGCCGCGTCCTGTTCCGGCACCACCCCGCAGATCGTCTTGTCCTGGAATTTGGTGGCAGGGGCGACTGGGTACAAAGTCTATCGTGCGGGCAGTCTTTTGCAGGATGTGGGAAATTCGACCTCATTTACAGACAGTACGGTCACCTCAGGCACCAATTATTCTTATCAAGTCAGTTCCTACAATGCGTTTGGCGAATCCGCCAAATCCAACTCCCAAGCTGTGGTGGCCCCCACCTGCACTGGCTCTATCACCGTCAACGCCACCCTCGATGGCAGTGCCTGGACTGGGGCAGTGTCCTACACGCTCCTAGGACCAGCTACAGTCAATGGCGCCTCGGTTGCCCAGACCTTCACCAACCAGACTCCAGGAACCTGGACCTTAAGCTACAACTCCGGCGGTCCGGGGGGAGCCAGTTTCAACAATATTACTCCCAGCGCTTCCCAGACTTTAGCCAGTGCTGGTAGCCTTACTTTTACCCTGAATTTTGTTACCAATACCTATACTCTGACAGTCATCAAAGCTGGCACTGGTTCAGGCACGGTCACCAGTGCTCCGGCTGGCATCAATTGCGGTGGCACTTGTTCTGCCACTTACAATAGCGCGACTGCAGTTACTCTGACTGCCACCCCCAGTGCTGGCTCCACCTTCACAGGCTGGAGCGGGGGCGGCTGTTCCGGCACGGGTACTTGCAATGTCATCATGAATGCCAATACCGCGGTCACGGCGACCTTTACTCTCAATACTTACACTCTGACGGTTGTTCCTGCCGGCTCTGGCTCTGGCACAGTCACCAGCGTGCCCGCTGGCATCAACTGCGGCGCCACTTGCAGCAGCACCTACAATAGCGGCACTTCCGTGACTCTGACCGCTGTCGCCAACGTAGGCTCGACCTTTACCTCTTGGTCTGGCTGTGACTCCACCTCCGGAGCGACTTGCACAGTGACTATGAATGCCAACCGCACTGTCACGGTCACCTATACTGCGGCCAGTTTCGTGATGACTGCCACTCCGGTTTGTTCCGGCGCCAACCCGCAGATCAATCTGTCCTGGAACTCCCTGGCCGGCGCCACCGGTTACGCAGTCTGGCGCCAAGGTGTGTCTTACGCCACGCTCGGCAATGTCACTTCCTACACTGACAGCGCGGTCACCACTGGCACCAGCTACAACTACTGGATCCGCGCCACTGATGGCAGCACGTTCCGCAATTCCAACTCCCAAGCTGTGGTGGCCCCCACCTGCACTGGCTCTATCACCGTCAACGCCACCCTCGACGGCAGTGCCTGGACCGGGGCAGTCTCCTACACCCTCCTGGGTCCCTCTACAGTCAACGGCGCTTCCGTCAACCAAACCTTCACCAACCAGACCCCGGGCACCTGGACCTTAACCTACAACTCTGGCGGTCCAGGGGGAGCGAGCTTTAGCAATATCACTCCCAGCGCTTCCCAGACCCTAGCAGGCGCCGGCAGCATTACTTATACTCTCAATTTTGTTACCAATACTTATACTCTGACAGTGACCAAAGCTGGCACTGGTTCGGGGACTGTGACCAGTGGTGATGGAAAGATTAATTGCGGGGCCGCTTGTTCCACCACTTACAATAGTGGCAGCTTAGTGACTCTCACTGCCACCCCGAGTGCTGGTTCGACTTTTGCGGGTTGGAGTGGGGCAGGCTGTTCGGGGACAGGTACCTGCAGTCTGACCATCAATGCCAATACCAGCGTCACCGCGACTTTTACTCTCAATATTTACACTCTGACAGTGACCAAAGCCGGCACTGGCTCGGGCACAGTCACGAGTGCTCCCGCTGGCATCAATTGCGGCGCGACTTGCAGCGCCAATTATAATTACAACACTGCTGTCACCTTGACTGCCACCCCGAGTGCTGGTTCCACCTTCGCGGGTTGGAGCGGGGGCGGCTGTTCTGGGACGGGTACTTGCAATGTCATTATGAATGCCAATACCACAGTCACGGCGACCTTTACTCTCAATACTTACA
>JBGQGB010000008.1:0-14220 GCA_041497195.1 Candidatus Doudnaibacteriota bacterium
CACTCGTTTCTGCACTCCACTCGGACCTGCAGCTCCGGACACTACGCTCACAAGAGCTCCTTCTTCACTGGAGCCTCAGTCGCGGTGGGCGACTTCAATGGCGATGGCAATCTCGATCTGGCGACGGCGAATGGGGATCCCAGTGGTTTTTTTAGCGATACCGATCCGCAGACCGTCTCGATTCTGCTGGGCACGGGCACGGGCAGCTTTGGGGCGAAGACCAACTTCGGCACGGGCAGCAGTCCACAATCAGTCGCGGTGGGCGATTTCAATGGCGATGGCAAGCTCGATCTGGCGGTGGCGAACTTTGACAGCAACACCGGCTCGATTCTGCTGGGCACGGGCACGGGCAGCTTTGGGCCGAAGACCGACTTCGGCACTGGCGCCGGTCCAGTCTCGGTGGCGGTGGGCGATTTCAATGGCGATGGCAATCTCGATCTGGCGGTGGCGAACCTTGGTTCGATTTTTGTTAACGATCCCGGTCCCGCGACCGTCTCGATTTTGCTGAACACCGGACCAACCGGACCAACCGGACCAATAGACGACCCGCAGTTCTTCGTCCGCCAGCATTACCGCGACTTCCTCAACCGCCAAGCGGATGACTTAGGACTTGCTTTTTGGACGAACGAGATTACCTCCTGCGGCTCGGACCCGCAGTGCATCGAGGCCAAGCGCATCAACGTCTCGGCAGCGTTCTTCCTCTCGATAGAATTTCAACAGACCGGCTATCTGGTCTATCGCTTCTACAAAGGTGCATACGGAAATCTGCCCGGCGCGCCGGTCCCGCTGAGGTTTAGCGAGTTTCTGCCCGACACCCAGAAGATTGGGCAAGGCGTCATCGTGAACCAGGCTGGCTGGGAGACGGTGCTCGAAAATAACAAACAAGCGTTCGCGGCGGAGTTTGTGCAGCGCTCGCGCTTCACCTCCGCGTATCCGACCTCGTTGACCCCGGAGCAATTCGTCGATCAGCTTTTCATGAACGCTGGTGTGACGCCTTCAGCGACTGACCGCGCGGCAGCCATCAACGAGTTTGGCTCAGCTGCGAATACTGCCGACATCGCGGCGCGCGCGCGCACCTTGCGACGTGTGGCGGAGGACTCGACACTGGCCCAGCAGGAATTCAACCGCGCCTTCGTACTGATGCAGTACTTCGGTTACTTGCGCAGGAACCCGAACGACGCGCCTGACTTAAACTTCGCCGGCTACGACTTCTGGCTGACGAAACTGAATCAGTTCGCTGGCAACTTTATCAATGCCGAAATGGTAAAGGCTTTCATTTCCTCGACTGAGTATCGGCAACGGTTTGGCGCGAACTAAAAGTAGCGCGGGAGAGACAATCATGAAAAGCCCGGGAAACATCGCTCGATACTTATTGATTGTGACACTGGGGCTGAGCGCTTGCTCATCAGTGGCCTTCGGTCAGACGAGTTCTAACCGGTGGTCCGGCAATGGGCCCTATGGAGGCGCCATCAGATGGTTCGCAATAGCCCAGGCAGTACAGGCAGCAACTCGAGCAAGCGTCACAGAACCGACCGGTCAGCAAGTTTCAAGAGCCGTGGCCAACGGACGTGTTGCGTTCGTTAGCAGTGAGGGCAACGCGCAGTCTGACATCTACACGATGAACCCGGACGGCAGTGATTTTCGTCATGAACGCCGACGGCAGTGATCAGCGAGACGTAGCCTCCGGCTTCTCCTCAGGACCTGCGTGGTCTCCCGACGGCTTGAAATTAGCGGTCGCTGACAGCGGTATCTGTCTAATCAACGTTGACGGTAGCAACCGGACTCAGATTACTCAACCGACTGATCCATATTGGGATGCGGACTACGAGCCGGCATGGTCGCCCGACGGCTCAAAGATCACTTTCACCAGGGGGACCGGTTGCTTTTGGGGCTGTGAAACCGAACACCTCTGGGTGGTCAATGCCGACGGCTCCAACCCGACGAAGCTTACAGATACCCTGGCTAACACCCACGCATGGTCACCAGACGGCACGAAAATCATCGGCAGCCAAGGCGGTGACCTCTTCGTGATGAACCCGGACGGCAGCGGCCTGACGAACATTACCAACACAAATGATTATTGATTCTCTCAACGCGAATGCCAGTGGAGCGCTCTCGACGTCTGAGCGTGATCAGCTTGTAAACGAACTGTCGAGCGGCGCAAAGACTCGCGCGCAGGTGTTGCGTGCAGTGGCTGAAAATGCAGAGTTCACTCGCGCACATTTCAACCGCGCTTTCGTTCTGATGCAGTACTTCGGCTACTTGAGAAGGAATCCGAACGACGCGCCAGACAACAACTTCGATGGCTACAATTTTTGGCTCGCTAAGCTAAACCAATTCAACGGCAACTTTATCGAAGCTGAGATGGTCAAGGCCTTTATTACTTCGACTGAGTATCGCCAACGCTTTGGCCCATGATTGATATTCAAATATCTTTCTGCTTTGAGGCGAGCACTGTTATGGGAATGCAGACGCGAATAATATGACTACAACCCTAATCCAATCGTATGGATCCTTAAAACCCGACGCGTTGTCGACCTTCCCCTCTCTTTGTACATCAATGGACTGATCGACTTTGGCAGTGAACGTAGCTATTTCCGAAGCTGGTAGACGCCAATCTCTCTTTCTCTGAGGGGTTTGTCGCCCTTACGCTAATGAAACTAAATCTACAATTAGGACAATGTCGGATAATCACGTTGATTGAAAATTTCCTGTACATAACGCGAAACGTTGTTATAAAGCTGGCACACAGAGTGGCACACAAAAATGTGCCGAAGGTGCAGTTGAAGCACTGGATGCAGTGGAATGCAGTGCGAATGTTACTGAGCAAATTTAGCGCTTGTTGATTCCAGAAGAGTTAGCCAGCACTAGAGCATGGCGCGCCATCTATCCGTACCCACCGATCTACAACCGCCTTATCCGACGGGAGCTGTGATTGCTGCTAGCGCGATCTCCTTCTTGGTCGGTGTTGCCATGGGCACCGCGTGGGGCGGCGGCTGAGGCTGCGGCCGGGGAACACAACAACATCAACGTAAACGTGAACAACAATTTCAGCCGCAATACCAATATCAGTGTCGGTAATACATGGCAGCACAATCCGCAGCGTGCTAAACGAAACCCAGCGTCTTGCTGAAAGTTTTTGATTTCTCTGGCGATCGAGCCAAGTAACTAGATGGCAAATTGGGGGGTCTAGTAAGGGCAGTCGGTTCGTGATAAATTGTCCCGCAAATGTCCCGCAACTTCGCGCAAATCCAGCTGCACTATGCATCGCATGCAATGCATGCACGCTCATTTTTCCGAAGCAATTTTCTAAGTGTTGCAGGCAGAGAGCCTTCGAGGATCGTTGACACGGTAGGGGTCTGGGGTTCAAATCCCCACGCGCCTACCAATCCCAACAAACTTAGCCTCACTCGCGGTTCTTCCGTTGCTCCAAACGCTTTATTTCAGGAACCTGAATTGTTGCAGTCATTGCAACGACTGCTATCCAGGCGCGCGGGTGGCGCAATATGCAGACATAATCAATATGGCTTTGCGTATAGACGCGACGGGAAACTGCCAGATGTAACAAATCCATTGCTGCCGGTATCTCTTCGCCGCTTTCGGAATGCTTCTCGGCGTGCATCACTGAGCCGACCCACTCTGCCCTTGTATAGTTACTAAACAAAATGCTGGTGGTGAGCCCATGGCCTGGGGCTATTCAATAGACCTGGGCCAGCACCCAGGCCTTTGAGCTGTCTTGGGGAATTCTGCTGCCGAGGCTGAGCATATTCTCGCATCCGCGCCCAATGAACAATGATTGACTTCCAGATAGCTGGGACAAAGCAGGAGTGAGTTTTGGGAACGAATCTTGCAAACAACTTTTTATGAAGTATGCACCACCTGTTCACGTAACAGGCCTAAAATGCGAAATCTGCGGAACATCCTATAAACACAGAAATATATACACATGCCCCGCTTGCGGTGATGAAGGCATATTGGATGTTGAGTACGATTACGAAAGTATTGCGTCAGCATTTTCAAAGCAACCCTTACAAAACCGGGAACAAAACATCTGGAGATACAATGAACTGCTTCCGGTATCTGCCGATATTGCACGGCCACATTTATTTGTTGGGTGGACACCGGTTTACGACATACCTCGTCTTGCAGAGGCTTTCGGTATCAGGCAATTTCTTCTGAAAGATGAAGGACGTAATCCAACCAACTCTTTCAAAGACAGGGCAAGCTCAGTTGGTGTGCTTAAAAGTATTGAGTTTGGATTCGGACAAATAGCCTGCGCATCAACCGGAAATGCTGCCTCATCACTCGCAGGGCTTTCAGCAGCAACAGGATTAAAGAGTTACATTTTTGTTCCTGAACGGGCTCCTGAGCCAAAAGTGACACAGTTACTGATATTCGGAGCAACGGTTCTTCGTGTGCTTGGCACCTACGAACAGGCATTCGACCTTTGCAAAGTTGCTTGTGAAAAATACGGATGGTACAACCGAAACAGCGGCAGCAACCCTTTCCTGGTTGAAGGAAAAAAAACAGCAGGACTTGAAATATCAGAACAACTAAGTGGGAATTTGCCTGACTGGGTTGTAGTTTCAGTTGGCGACGGATGCACAATTGGTGGCATAGGCAAAGGCTTGCAGGAAATGAAACGATTGGGAATTACAGACCGTGTTCCTCGATTGCTGGGAGTACAGGCTGAAGGAGCAAGACCGATAGTGGATGCGTTCATCAGCGGAAAAGAGCTCGTACCATCGGATACGAATACTCTTGCAGACAGCATAGCCGTGGGCACACCGCGCAACTGGAGGAGGGCATTAAAGCAAATCAGGTTATCGGGCGGAGAAATGATTGCGGTAAGTGATGATGAAATACTGGAAGCAATGCGCGCAACAGCCCGTATTGGAGCTGTATTCGGAGAACCTGCAGGAGTAACTGGAGTAGCGGGTTTAAAGAAGGCAATTCAAAAAGGAATAATCAAGAAGAACGAATCTGTGCTTTGTGTAATTACTGGAAACGGTTTGAAAGATATTCAATCAGCAAAACAGGCAGTCGGACAAGCACTTGATGTGAAACCTACGTTAGCAAGCCTAACAGAGGTTCTGTCAAATCTTTGATAGAACATTAACTCTTACTATGCTAATTAAGAATATCCGCACATTTACCTTAGCACCGGCACAGCTAAAGAAAACACGTCTGAGGATCACAGGATCCGAGATCGCTGGCGAAGGTCCATCACTTGTGCCAACGAAGAATGAAGAGGTAGTTGATCTTGAAGGAAGACTCGCGCTTCCCGGGTTTGTCAATGCGCACACACATCTTTATTCAAGTCTTTCACGTGGCATGCCCATGCCGGCAACAGCGCCTGCAAATTTCACTGAGATACTGGAGAAAATATGGTGGAAACTGGATGTATCACTCGATGAAGAAACGATCTACCACAGCGCACTTGTCGGAGCGATTGATGCAATAAAATGCGGGACTACAACTCTTGTGGATCACCATGCCTCTCCTTCATCGATCAAAGGCTCTCTCGATCTCATCAAAAAAGCATTGAACCAGGTCGGAATTCGCGGCGTGCTCTGTTACGAGGTAACTGATCGCGGCGGTAAAAAGAAACGTGATGAAGGACTAGAAGAAAACGAAAGATTTATTGAAGGAAATAAAACGGATGAATATTTCCGCGGATATGTTGGCGCACATGCCGCATTTACATTGAGCGACGAGTCATTGCATCTTTGCGGTGAGATGGCCGCAAAACACAATACCGGCGTTCACATTCACGTTTCGGAAGATGTATGTGATGTGAAGGATGCTGAGGAGAAATATAAAAGCACTGTGTTTGACAGATTGGCGCCACATAAAATATTGACAAAAGAGTCCATCCTTGCACACTGCGTACACCTGACATTAAGTGAATTCAAAACCAGTAATGAAAAAGAGTGCTGGTTGGTTCACAATCCCCGTTCAAACATGAACAATCGTGTAGGGTATGCAAAGGTCCACCTTTTCGGAGAAAAGCTTGCCCTGGGTACGGATGGGTTTCCTGCTGACATGCTTGAAGAAGCCAAATTCGCATTTCATAAAAAAAGGGATTCACGCATTGATGAGAGCGTAAATTATGTGAATCTCATCACAGGTGGACAAAAACTGATTTCAGACATCTTCGGAGAAAAGTTCGGCACTTTTGATAAAGGTGCAATAGCCGATCTTGTGGTGATGGACTACACTGAACCTACACCCATGGAGAAAGACAACCTGCTTGGCCATTATTTGTTTGGGATGCAGTCGTCCATGGTTGAATCGGTAATGGTGGGCGGAAAATGGGTGATGAAAAACCGCAAAATTCCAGGAATTGACGAAAATAGAGTTTTTGCGAAATCCCAGCAACTTGCCAGAAAGTTATGGATGAAGATGGAGAAAAGCACCTGAGTGGGAATAGAGAAATAAGATTTATGGCCAAATTAACGCCCATACCATTTGACCGCCTGCTACGTAGAATCTTTTATGAATATAGAAAGACGGGTTCCATATTCGATCTTTCATCAAAAGAGTTTCATCGGCCGGGAAACGAATATGATTTATCGGTAAGGTTTCTCGGGAAAAATGCTGCTAATCCTGCAGGGCCGGCGGCAGGACCACATACACAACTCGCCCAGAATATTATTCTCGCGTGGCTGGCAGGCTCCAGGATCCTGGAACTGAAAACAGTCCAGATCAACGACCGGCTTGAATTGACAAGGCCGTGTATAGACATGGCAACCGTCGGTTACAACACCGAATGGTCGCAGGAACTATTATTGGATGAGTCGTTGCGCGAATATGTGAAAGCATCCATGATCATTGAAATACTGAAGCAGTGGATGTTTCTGTCTGACCGCAGTAAGTCATACCAGCCAAAACAATTCGACACCATTTTTGATCTCAGTGTCGGTTATGATCTTGCGGGAATTCAGTCCGATAAGATCCGCAGCTGGCTGCATTCAATGAGAAATTCAACTTCACTCATTGAAGAATACAGGAAACAAATTCCCGCTGAGTTTTCAGCATACAAAAACCTTTATTTCAATCCTGAAATCGGCGACAGCATCACCCTTTCCACATTTCACGGAACCAGGGCGGAGGAAATTGAAAGCATCTGCGAATTTCTTATTACTGAGTTGGATTTTAATGTGGTTATCAAAATGAATCCTCCCATGCTGGGAAAAGAAAAGCTAGAGCACCTGCTGCATGAAAAGCTCGGGTATACACATATTGAAGTAAATGAGAATGCATATAAGGTAAACATCGCTTACAACGACGCTGTTGAACTGGTAAAAAGACTACAGGTAAAGGCAGGCAAAAAAGGAAAAATAGTCGGCGTTAAATTCGGGAACACACTTGAAGTGATCAATAAAGGAAACTTCCTGAAAGACAAAGTACAGTACTTGTCGGGCCAGCCTTTGCATATATTGCATCTTCAACTGGTGGATGAATGGAGGAAGACATTCGGTGCGAATTTCCCGATTTCTTTCTCAGCAGGTGTTGACGCAAACAATTTTGCTGATTGTGTTTCAATCGGGCTGGTACCGGTTACTACATGCACTGACCTTCTCAGGCCAAAAGGGTATGGAAGGCTGCCGCAGTATCTTCAGAATTTAGAACTGAAGATGAAAGCAACAGGATCAAAAAACATTGAAGCATTCATTATAAAATCAAATAACTCACAGGATGTAAACGAAACTGCAGTTTTTGAAAAAGCGGTGATGTCCAACACGTCAGAACTTCTGAAAAGGAGTATTGACAATCCGCGGTATCATTATGCCAACAACAAAAAAGGACCCAGGAAAGTCGGAAGCCATCTGGTTGTCTGGGATTGTCTCAACTGCGATAAATGTTTGCCGGTTTGCCCCAATGATGCCAATTTCTTTTTTGACACAGAACCTGTTGATCTGAAATATTTCATAGTCGAAGTGAACGAGAATGGATGGAATAAAACAGAAGGCGGTAATTTTAGAATTGAAAAAGTAAACCAGATCGCAAACTTTGCTGATGCCTGCAACGACTGCGGTAACTGTGATGTATTCTGTCCCGAGGATGGTGGTCCTTACATCGAAAAGCCCAGGTTTTTCGGATCACTTAATTCATTCAGGCATCATAAAAACCTCAGCGGATTCTATCTTGATATAAGACAAAATAAATCTAAATTGACAGGCCGTTTCAAAGACCGGGAATTTGAACTGACCTGGGATTCTATCCTTGACAGATATGTTTTCAGTTCCGGCACGGCAGCCATCGAAACAAATGCATCCTCACATGAAATAAGAAAAGCTTCATTGATCAATACAAAAACAGGAGTCATAGACATGCAGTATTATCATGCCATGTCAGTTTTGCTGAAAGGAATGTTAAATACAAGCCGTGTACACTTCGTGAATATTGAAGCCCATCAATCATAAGGCGCCAATCTTATGAGCCAGACAGAAACGGAACAAAAATCAAAACTTGAATTTATTCTCAACGGAGAAGCATTCTCCGCGATGATTGACGATGATCCGTCACTGATGACTGTTCTTCGTGAGCAGGCTGGGCTGACATCACCGAAAAACGGTTGTGCTCCACAGGGGTCATGTGGCTCCTGTACTGTCATCGTTGATGGTAAAGCTGTTTCATCCTGTGCGGTTCCGGCAAAAAACGCGAACGGCAAGAATGTCATCACGCTTGAAGGATTTACAGAAAAAGAAAGGGACATCTTTGCAAGATCATTTACGCTTACGGGAGGCGTCCAGTGCGGGTTTTGTATTCCCGGAATCATTGTGCGCGCAAAACATCTGATTGATAAAAACCCGCTTCCTTCAAGAGATGAAATTACGAATTCCCTTAACAATCATATTTGCCGTTGCACCGGTTTCGTAAAAATTGTTGATGCCATAGAAATGGCTTCTCAGGCATTGAATGGCAAACCCCTTCCTGAAGCAGACTATTCCGGCAAAATAGGTTCAAGCCTGCCGAAAATGGATGGAGAAAAACTGGCACTCGGACAGCGTCCTTATATTGACGATATCACACTTCCCGAAATGCAATACGCTGCCTTTTTATTCTCACCGCATCCTCGTATCAAAGTGAATAAAATTAATACTTCCGATGCGGAAAGAATGCCCGGTGTCAGCAGGATTGTAACGGCAAGAGATGTTCCAGGAAGAATCAGGCAAGGTACGATTTACCAGGACTGGCCGGCATTTATCGCTGTAGGACAGATTACGCATTGTATCGGCGATATTCTGGCAGGGGTTGTAGCGGCTGATGTTCTGACGGCGCGGAAAGCGGTTGAAAAAATCATCCTTGAATATGAAATCCTGCCGGCTGTTTTTGATGTGGAAGAAGCACTGAAACCGGGTGCGATCCAGGTTCACGAGGATCACGTGAACGTACTGTCAAAATCAATCATTAAAAGAGGAAATGTAGAGGAACAGCTTAAAAATTCCGCATTTGTTGAAACCAGGACCTTTGAAACACAAATGATTGAGCACGCATTTCTTGAGCCCGAAAGTTCAATCGCCAGTTTCCACAACGGGGTTATTGAAGTGTTGAGTCAGGGACAAGGAATATTTGACGACAGAAAACAAATAGCATCCTTCCTCAATCTCAACGAAGATAGGATTACAGTTAGACTCATCTCCAACGGCGGTGCTTTTGGAGGTAAAGAAGACCTGAATATACAGCCGCATGTTGCATTGATGACCTTGCTTACCGGGAAACCGGTCAAGGCTACATTGACGCGGGAAGAAAGTATCCGCTTTCATCCCAAGCGCCATCCCATAAAAATGACATACACCGTGGGCTGTGATGCAAACGGAAAATTGACTGCCGTTCATGCACGCATGATTGGCGACAAAGGCGCTTATGCATCCGTAGGAACGAAAGTCCTGGAGCGCGCTGCCGGACATGCCTGCGGACCCTATAATATTCTTCATTCCGATGTGGAAGCCCTTGCTGTTTACACCAATAATCTCCCTTGCGGCGCCATGCGCGGATTCGGAGCCAACCAGGCCGCGTTCGCCATGGAAGGAATGATGGACATCCTTGCTGAAAAAGCCGGTATTGACGGATGGGAAATGAGATGGAGAAATGTCGTTGACCTGGGTGATACGTTTGTCACGGGCCAGGTTTTTGATAAAGCGGTGGGTATTAAGAAGACCCTGCTGGCAGTAAAAGATCTGTATTACTCTTCCAAATATGCAGGGATTGCATGTGGAATTAAAAATGTGGGCATCGGTAATGGCATGAAGGAATCCGGCCAGGCAGTCGTCACAGTTAGCCCTGATCAGACCATCTCCATCCATACCGGGTTCACTGAAATGGGACAAGGCTTCAGCACGGTTATGATCCAGTTCTTCTGCGATGTTACCGGCATCGATCCGAGAATCGTAAGGGTAAAAATTGATACGACGGAACCCACGCCTTGCGGAATGACTACCGCATCCAGAGCTACCGTTCTTGGAGGAAGAGCCGTGATAAAAGCGGCGGAGGAAATAAAGAAAGACCTGGATAAAGGGAAAACCTTAAAAGAGCTGACAGGTAAAAAATATTTCGGGGAAGTTAACATCGATTACACGACTTCACTGGAAACAAAGACGGATAAACCCATTACCCACATGTCGTTCGGCTTTGCCACGCAGGTATGCATTCTGGATGATAACGGAAAACTTAAAAAATTTGTTGCCGCTCATGATGTAGGCAGGGTCATCAACCGGAAGATGCTTGAAGGGCAGCTGGAAGGCTCGATTCATATGGGATTAGGGTATGCACTTACGGAAGAACTCAGGTTAAAAGACGGCGTGCCTGAATCTTTCAAACTCCGTTCACTTGGAATATTGCGCGCCAGAGATATGCCTGAAACGGAAATTCTCTTAATTGAAGAAAACGAACCTGAAGGTCCGTTTGGAGCAAAAGGCGTAGGCGAAGTAGGGCTGGTCCCTACGGCCGGAGCCGTAGCCGGAGCTTTGTATAAATTTGACGGTATCCGGAGATATAAACTGCCTATGAAAGATTCTCCCGCTGCGAAGGCAATCAGAGTCTGAAATAAATTAACCTGAAAATAAGATTACCGATCATCATCCGCAATAATAAATAATCGAAAACATGAGCACGCTCACGCAATCGAAAGCAGATATGCTGCTGGAATCACTGAACAACTTAAAAACAGAAATGGTTAACCGTGATTTCCTTTTAACCTGGGAGCGAAATGACGATGAGATCAGAGCGGTTCTTGATGTCGCACAACTGATGAGCGACCTGCACAAATCGGGTGTATCCATCCGTTCCTTTGACACAGGTTTGGCTATTTCTCTTTTCCGGGATAATTCAACACGTACTCGCTTCAGTTTTGCTTCTGCGGCAAACGCGCTTGGGTTGGGACTTTCAGAGTTAGACGAAGAAAAATCACAAATCGCACACGGAGAAACTGTTCGCGAAACGGCCAACATGATTTCATTTTTCGCGGAAACGATCGGCATCCGCGATGACATGTTTCTCGGCGAAGGCAATAAATACATGAGGGAATTTGGCGCATCACTGCAGGAAGGCTATGAAAACGGCATCCTTCATCAAAGGCCGACCATTGTGAATCTTCAGTGTGATATTGACCATCCAACACAATCACTTGCCGATTTGATGCATCTGAAAAACACCTTCGGTTCGGTTGAAAACCTGCGTGGCAAAAAGATCGCCATGACATGGGCCTATTCGCCGAGTTATGGAAAGCCGCTTTCAGTTCCCCAGGCAATCATCGGACTCATGTCACGTTTTGGAATGAATGTTTCCCTTGCATTTCCGGAAGGCTATGGCCTGATTCCCGAAGTAATTGAACAGGCAAGAAAACAATCTGCACAAAGCGGCGGCAGTTTTGAAGTTGTAAATAAGATGGAAGATGCGTTCAAGGATGCGGACATCGTGTATCCAAAATCATGGGCCCCTTTTCATGTCATGCAGCGCAGAACGGTTTTATTAAACCAGAATGATAAGCCGGGACTTAAGGATCTCGAAAAAGAATGTCTTGAAAACAATGCCAAGTTTGAAAACTGGGAGTGTGATGAAAAGAAAATGCAACTGACAAGAGATGGCAAAGCATTGTATATGCATTGCCTGCCGGCTGACATCACGGGTGTAAGTTGCAAGCAGGGTGAAGTATCAAAAGATGTCTTTGAAAAATGCCGTCTTGCCACATACGCTGAAGCCGGTTACAAACCATTTGTTATCGCAGCTATCATCTTCCTTTCGCGCATAAAGGATCCGGTTAATAAGCTGAGAAGCATCGTTGAAAACAATAAGAAGAGAAGTGTTTAGCGGTGTCTAGACAAGTGTCAGAAGCCCGACCGTAAGGGAGGGCAGGCTTCGGTACCACACCGTAGCATCTCGGCCAAGGCGGCCCTCCCTGACGGTCGGGCTTCTGACACCAATTATCATTTATGTCCAGAATCATGAAGAAAGTTGATCGCGCTGTGGTTAAGAAAACCGCCGCGAGATGCAAAGCTCGCGGAATTACCATTCCCACCTTTGCCCAGATGCGTGATCCCGAAACGATTCCTCAATCGATAAAAGCCAAATTACCTGCAGTAGGTTTGTGGGACATAAACCCGCTGAACCTGTATCGCATTTCATGGAAGAATGATATCAAAACAGGTTTGTATGGCGGTGTTAATTACATAGAAATACCCAGGGAAATAACCGGTGTACAGGCGAGAATCATCGGCGTGATCGGGAAATACTTTCCTACCGGCGCACATAAAGTAGGCGCTGCCTTCGGTTGCCTTGTTCCCAGGCTGGTAAGCGGTGAATTCGATCCTGAAGTTCACAAAGCAATTTGGCCATCAACGGGAAACTTTTGCCGGGGCGGCGCCTTTGACTGCCGCTTGTTGGGTTGTACGCCGATCGCCATCCTGCCCGAAGGGATGTCGAAAGAACGATTTACCTGGCTTAGAGAGATTGGTTCTGAAGTAATCGCCACGCCGGGTACAGAATCAAATGTAAAAGAAATTTATGACAAATGCTGGGAGCTCCGGAAGAATCCGCTGAATATTATCTTCAATCAATTTGAAGAGTTTGGTAATCCGATCTGGCATTATAACGTTACTGGTCCGGCGCTTGACGAAGCATTTAAGGCGCTTGCTGTAAAAAATGAACGCGCTGCTGCCTATATATCAGCAACAGGGTCTGCAGGAACCATCGCTGCCGGCGACTACCTGAAGAACCTGTATCCATCGCTGAAAATTGTTGCCAGCGAAGCGTTGCAGTGCCCCACATTATATATGAATGGTTTTGGTGAACACCGGATTGAAGGTATTGGAGATAAACACATTCCCTGGGTTCATAACGTACGCAATACTGATGCTGTTGCAGCAATCGATGACGAGGACTGCATGCGGGTGCTGAGGTTATTCAATGAAGATCATGGAAAAGATTTCCTCAAATCGCTGGGCATCAATGAAAGCAGAATCGGTGAATTAGATTTGTTGGGTATCTCAAGCATCGGGAACCTGCTGGCTGCGATTAAAACAGCGAAGTATTATGAGATGGGAGAAAACGATGTGGTCATGACCGTCTTTACGGATTCGGTTGAGATGTACCGTTCGCGTCTCGACGAACTTTCACATGAACGCGGCGCTTACTCTGAGGTTCAGGCAGCGATGGATTTTTCGGGGCCTGTTGCTCACCAGGGAATCGACTTTTATAAAGAACTCTCTTACTACGACAAGAAAGCGATACACAACCTCAAATACTTTACGTGGGTGGAACAACAGGGAAGATCTTCGGAAGAACTGAAAGAGCAATGGGAACCGGCGTACTGGCAAACTATTTTTGAAGAAGAAGTGGTTTTGTTCGACAAATTGATCGGGGAATTCAATCAGCAGGTAGCCTTGCCTCAAAGACAATAAACGAGTTGCTTTAGGCGACGCGTAGCGTCGCGTTGATAGTAGCCCGGCCTTTCAAGGCCGGGATCGTCGATTAACCTAAATGCCGTCCGTCGCGTAGCGACGGAATGAAAAATCGGGCCTTTTGGCTCATTGCGTCGCTGACGCGACGCAACCGGAAGGGGTCAATGTGCTCCCAGCCTTGAAGAGGTTGTGTCAAAACTCATGATGTGTGGTTAACAAAGTGCTTTTTAACCGCAGAGGGCGCTGAGGGATGAGCAGAGGAACGCAGAGCACGCCTCTCTCTGCGACCTCTGCGAAGAACTCCGCGACCTCTGCG
>JBGQGB010000009.1:0-13051 GCA_041497195.1 Candidatus Doudnaibacteriota bacterium
AAGTTCCCAGTGACCCGCAGAGTGCTATCAATGGTAGAGGAAGCTTGGACATAGATGCCGTTGGAAGTGGAGGTGGGGGTCAGGGCGGTGCCGCCAAAGGTACTCTGCCAGGCGCCGTTCTGACCATTGTTGGCAGAGCCGGAGCCGCAAGTGGAACCAGTGCCTTGAATTAACCCAGACGGATCAACCTGCAAACACTGGGTCCCGTTGGTCAGAGAGTTTACCGTGAGATTGCCAGTCACAGTCACGTCGCCATTCAGTCGCGACGCTCCCAGGACCGCAAAGGTCGTCGAAGGAGAGGCAGTGCCGACTGCGACTTTCCCTTCATTGGTATTGACCACTAAAGTATTGGCGTTAAAGGTAGCGCCTCCGGTGAAAGTGCTGGTCGCAGTATTGACTGCGGAGAATGCCCCAGTCACCCGAAGGGTATTGTCAATCGTAGACGAGCCGGAGACAAAGATCCCGGCTGCAGTATTGGTGGGAGTGAGGGTGTTGCCAGTAAAGATAGATTGAAAAGCGCCAGGGGCTCCACTTGATCCGCCACCGACGCCGCAACCGATACAACTATCAACACTCAAAACTCCGGCAACAGTGACCGGACCATTGAATCGAGCGTTCCCTACTACCCCAAGCGTGGTCGAAGGTGATACGGTCCCGATGCCAACACGATTTTCCTGAGTATTAACGAGGAGGCTGTTTGTGCCAACTACCAGAGAATGTGCGAATGTCGAAGTTGCCGTAGTGGTGGAAACGACTAATTTTCCAGCCGCTGTGACGGTACCGTTGTTATCAACTCTAAACCGATCACTCCCATTCAACTGAAATCTGATAAAGTCCCCGGCAAAAGTCTGGGGATCGGCGGCAATGAAAGTTCCATTCGGACTACCCGTAACCATTGGATTGTCAGTCAACTGCAGCAAACCGATTGTTGAGGAAGCGTTTGGAGAGGATAAAAAGCGCAACCCCGCACCAGGCCCGGACTGATTAACCCCCAGGATATAGTCGTTGCTCGTGTCTGAAAAAAGAGTCCGCCCGTTCACGCCGTTGTTAGTAAAAGTCCCGGTGACGGTCAGATTGTTGACTGTGGTATTTTGCAGCGTTGCCGTGCCGCCCCCGGTTTGGGTGATATTGCCGGTGACCTCTAGGTTACCAGCGGTCAAATTGGCAGCGTCCAAATATTTGAAAGCGCCGGCAATACCCGCTCCATCCCGCGCCTCCACCCCCGGCGCCCCGACATAACTGATTGGAAACGGGTTTGGCGCACTACTTCCAGAAGCAACGCCGTTTGTTCCGGCCGGACCCGGCGGCCCAGTTGGCCCCTGTTCCCCGCGAGGACCGACTGGCCCGATCGGCCCTGGAATTCCTTTTTCGATCGTGTCACGCAAAACGATTTCGCGGACTATCTGGGTCTGGCCGTTTTGTCCCGGGGTTGTTTGCTCGATAACAACGTACTGACCGACATAACGAGACTGCAGAAGCGCCGCTATCTGAAATTTCATGCCAATAAAATAGTCGGCCAAAAATAAGCGCGTCCCGGTAGTGAAACTTCTGAGCTTGTTCAAGACCTGGGCCCAAAAACCAGGAGCTACAGTTTGCGCGGCCAAAACCCGACCTTGCTCGTTAGCGCTTCCTCCGGAATTGAATGCCACTGTCCCGTGCTTCGCAAATTCCGGACCAGTTGTACCGGTTTTTATCCCGGCAGCCATATAGTCTCTGGCCAATAATGATTCAGGTCGAGGTTTGCTCGTCAAAGCGCTGACTTCGTTTGTGGCCTGGCGCGCTTTTTCTATTTGGCCGAGTTTTTGGGAAACCGCCAGCTGTGAAACATTGGCTCTGAGCTTTCCGGTCAGTTCCTGAGTCAGGGCGGATAAAAACTTCGGCGCTTGTGACGGACTGACGAGCCCGAGCGCGGCACCCGTGAAACCAACCAAAATAACAAAAGCCACAACTCCCAGACCGTAGGCCCGGGTGTTTCGTGCGACCACCACCGAACGAGTCAGCCGGAAAAGGGAATATTCATTTTGGTACCGGCGGTAAAGATCCACAACGGGGCGGCTCAAAAACTCAAAATACTTGGGCAAAAATTTCCGAATCTTGCCGGCAACGCTAATAGGCGCATTAAAAAACGCATATATTCCACGCAGGAATATATGCGTCAAAAACAGGGCTGCTCGCAAGGGCAAACCAATCAAAATCCGCGCGCTTACGTGCAGGCTGTGAAAGGCAATATCTAGCCCTCCGGCAATTACCTGATCCCAGGCCCGTTTCGGCAAAACTCGCGGGCGTTTTTTGGCCAAGCTGGCGATAGGCTGCAACGACCACTTTTGGTTGCCCAGCTGGGTCTGTCGAGGAGCGTCTTTTTTGGGACTGAGGCTCTGCTTGAGAGACATCTCCTGAAACCTCGATTCCTGGATCTTTTCGATGCGGCTTCGGTACTCCTCCACAGCCTCGAATGTGGTCATCCAAGAACGGCCGACTTTTTGGGCGGCCACCTCCCCGGTCCGGCACAAATAAGCCAAGTGGTCACGGGTGTAACCAAACAGCTCGGAAAGCTCCGATAAGGGGGTCAAATTGTTGCCTTGGGGGGTCACTTTTTGTTTTGGTTTTTGCGTGCTTTCCCCTATATAACACAGAATCCAAGCACGCTGCTTGGACACACAGAAAAAAAGGGAAATTTTAAATTTTGTTTTGGTTTCTTGATCCCAAACTTTGGGCTAATTTTGGCCCTGGTTTGAAAATTTCAGAATTTCATCCGAGATGGCGCTTGTTGAAGCGACAAATCATGTTTTGACACTATTATTATAGCAAAAATCGGCCCCTACGTCAATGCCGAGATGAAGCTTATTTATTGAGAAATTTTTCGTATAAAGCCAGGGTCATCTGCGCGGTTCGGTCCCAAGAAAACCTCCGGGCTTGCTCAATGCCGGCAGCGGACATCTCCGCTCGCCATGCGTCATCTCGGATCAGCTTCTCCATAACCTCAGCCAACTGAGCAGGCGCATGAGGCTCTACCAAAACGCCGGCTTTGCCTTGTCCTCCCACTATCTCGGGCAGGCTGCCCTGGCTTGAAGCAATTACCGGGGTGCCAGCAGCCATTGCCTCCAGGACTGGCAAACCGAATCCTTCATATAAAGAAGGATAAACAAAAATCGCGGCTTTTTTCATAAGGGTCGGGAGGTCTTTGCCAGGGTAATAACCTAGAAGCTTAATGTGGCCTTTTAAAGATTCTGGCAGGGCAGCAATCTGGTCCAAAAGACTGTGGTATTTCCATCCCAATGACCCGGCCAAAACGAGGTCGTATTCTGAGGTGATTGAGGGGGCTAAACTGGCATAAACCCGGACCAGGGTCTGGAGATTTTTACGCGGCTCTATGGTACCGACAAATAGGAAGTATTTTCGCTTGGGGCTTATCTCCAAAAGGGGCAAGGCATCCCCTCCTTCGAAAAACCGCTCCTCCACTCCGTGCGGGATAACAGAAATCCGTCCGGCCGGGATGCCAAAAAGAGCTTTGATATCTTCGGCAGTCGTGTGCGACGGCACGATGATAAAATCGACTTTCTTAATTGTCTGCGGAACTAGATATTTGACCGAGAACCCCTGCCGCGACGGGAACCATTCCGGATGACGATAAATCGCCAGGTCATGAATAGTCACTCCGATTTTCGGACGATGTTTGGAGCGCAGCAAAGTCAAGGGCACAATGTTGGCCGGCGAGTGAAAAACGTCGAGCTTGGCTGCCTTGATTTGATTTGCAATCAGGAGGTGCGAATAAACATACGGCAAAAAACGTTTGTAGCTGGAGAAGCGCAATTTCCTTAGCTCGATTTTGCCGCCCCACTCTCCTATTTCTTGGAGGACTGCGGAGTTAGTTCGTTCATCGAGAAACAAAACATAGGTATTTTGCCGATCAATTTTGAGAAGGTACTTCACCAAATAATAAGTATAGTGAGCAACGCCCGCTTTTTCGCGGGCATGTTCGTCGAGTATGGTTCTGCAATCAATGCCGATGCGCATCACATTTTCTCCAAAGGTTTTATGCTCAACAGCTGCAAGCCGTTCGCCAGCACAGTCTGGACAGCTTTGACCAGAGCCAGCCGGGCGTCGGTCAATTTCTCGTCCTCTGCGTTTATGACATGGATCTTTTCGTAAAAAGAGTGAAAGCCATCCGCCAGACCCAGAAGATAGTGCGGCAACTGGTGAATGGCGAAACTCTCGCTGATTCCTGCGACCAACTCCGGGTACTTCGCCAGAGTGCGCATCAGGCCCAACTCTTCCCTGGTTTGCAAATGCTTCAGATCTGCTTGGCCAAGTTTGCTCGCGGAAACTCGGGCTTTGACAAAAATACTATTGATTCGCGCATGCGCATATTGCACCCGAAACACTGGATTCTTCTCGGACGTATCTTTGGCCAGGTCCAGGTCAAAATCCACGTGCGTATTGACTGCGGTCAGCAGCAGCAAAAAAATCATGCTATCCCGCCCCACTTCCTCCAAAACTTCCCTTGCCGTCACGAAATTCCCCGCCCGCTTGCTCATCTTCACCACCTCTTGGCCTTTCTTGACCCGCACATATTGATAGAGCAACACCTGGAAATGCTCGGGCGGAAAGCCATAGATCTTCGTCAAAGCCTGAAGCTTCGGCACGTGGCCGTGGTGATTACTGCCAAACACATCGATGACTAGGTCATAGCCGGAAGTAAATTTCTCTTTATGGTAGGCAATGTCAGAAGCAAAATAGGTGGTCTGGCCATTGCTTTTGACGATCACCGCCTCCCGGTCTTCCAAAAACTCGTCATTTGGCACAAACCATATTGCCCCATCCTTCTCCACAGTCAGCTTCTTGGCTTTGAGTTCTTCAATCGCCTTTTCCGTCTTCCCCGAAGTATGAAGATCGGACTCTTTCACAATTACATCAAATTTGATGCCCAAATCAGCCAGGGTCTGCAGGTTTTCTTCAAAAATGTACTTGAGAGCGAAATCCGTGAGTTTCGGCAGAGCCTTTTCGGCCAAGCCCTTCCCCAACTTCTTGATAGCTGCCTCGGCCACTTCCTTGGGATATTCTCCCTGATAGCCACCCTCCGGGAACGGCATTTCCTCTCCTAGCAGTTTTTTGTACCAATACCACATGGTAGCGCCGAGCTTTTCCACCTGCCCGCCGATATCATTGTGAATATACTCGCGTAAAACCTTGTACCCGCCAGCCTCCAGGACCTTGCAAATCACCTCGCCATAAGGCCCGCCTCTGGCATTGCCAATATGAATTGGTCCGGTGGGATTGGCGGAGACATATTCGACGCGGGCTTTCTGACCTTTGTAAATCTTGCTTTCTCCGTATTTCACCCCGGATTTGAGGATTTGACCCAGCTCCTTATACCAGTGCTCTTTCGGCAATTTGAAATTCAAAAACCCGGGCTCTACAGCAAACACCTCAAAATCCGCATCTTCCTGATCGAGTTTTTCTTTCAGAAGTACTGCCAGCTCTACAGGCTTCAACCCCAGCCTCTTCCCTAGAACCATGGCCGCGTTTGAGGCAAAATCTGCGTCAACGTTATCAGGCGCGTAGTCCACGACAAATTGTACCTCTGCCGCTTCCGGATAGAGTTTGCCAATCGCCTTTTGAAGAGATTGTTTGATGGTATCCTTCATCGCCTTGATCTTACTGCTCTCTGGATCTCGCGATCCTGTTCGCGTTTTTTAATCGTTTCCCGCTTATCATGCTTTTTCTTGCCCCGGCCGATGCCGATCTGTACTTTGACCAAACCATGCTTGGTAAAAAATTCGAGGGGCACCACGGCCATGCCTTGTTCCTTATATTTGCCGATCAGCCCCGAAATCTCGTGGCGGTTGAGCAACAGTTTCCTCGAACGGGTCGGATCATAGCCGACCAGATCACCAGCATATTTATAAGGTGAAATATGCGCATTGATCAGAAAAGCTTCATTGCCGTGGATGGTCACATGCGCGCCTTTGAGGGAGACATCGCCTTTTTTGACACTTTTGACCTCCTGGCCGGTGAGGGCAATGCCGGCTTCCAAATGGTCCTCGATATTGTAATCAAAATAGGCTTGCTTGTTTTTGGCCAACACTGTCATAACCGTATTTTAACAAAAAATCGCCCCTAGGGCGATTTTTTATCTGGTGGAGCTGGCGGGAATTGCACCCGCGTCCAAAAGCTGAAACAAACAATCACTACAAGTTTAGAAAGTCTTTTGTGTGTCGCTCCTCATGCTCAAGGCTTCCAGAATACATGCGGAGCCAGCGTGAAAACGTTTCGACCAGCCGCCATCACGCGGTGGCAGCGATCTAACCGAAAATGATAGGTCTTCCTCTGCTATCGGTGTCGCAGACTGGACCGCAATCACTTATTAGGCGACTGCTGGTGCAAAGGAGAGAGCGCTAAAAGCGTTCTTCACTTTTGCGACAAATGTGTTGGCATTTGTATATTGTCACCCTTTTTTACCTGTTATCGGGCAACGAACCAGGACTTGCGATTGTTTGTCAAAGATCTTTTGTCGAAGCTTGTCAGCCCCACGTTTACGCAATTTAGCACAAATCAAGAGCCTTTTCAAGGCCAAGCTTGACCCTAAAGCGATTTTGTGCTATATTTACCTCTTTCTGAAAAATACGAAAAAATTCCAAGTTCTACGGAGGATACCCATGCAAGAAGACTTGCTACGGTACGAGCACGGGGATCTAAGGTTAGGCCTCGCATCGATTTTTGCTTTAATTCTCATTTGCCGGAGTCTTTGGCTCATTTCCAAAGACGTCTGGCTGTTTGGTACCCTGCACAGCTTCGACATAAAGCGCGCAGGCGCAGCGATTGCACTCGGCGTTCTCGGCTACATCATTTACCGATGTTGCCTTCGCCCTGGCCGCAATTTACTCCCGCCGCCAAACAAAGTTTAAGATGTCCCCCCAGCTGTGCCCCCCACGAGGAGAGGAAGCCCCCCCTAGGGTTTCCCCTCCTCTTTATTTTTGCACGGACAAAACAAAAAAGGCCTTGCGGCCTTTTTTTCTTACAACTTACTACTTTGTACTTCTTTAGCTCTTCACGCTGTCGACGATTTTTTTGAACACCTCGGGCTTAGTGAGGGCCAATTCCGAAAGCATTTTCCGGTTAAGGCCGACTTTGCTTTTGGCGAGTTTGCCCATGAGCTGGCTATAGGAGGTGCCCAGTTCCTGCGCCGCGGCGCTGATGCGGACGTTCCACAGTCTGCGGAAATCGTTCTTGCGGTCTTTGCGGCCGCTGATTGCATGCATGCCGGCGTGCATCAGTCCTTCCAGGGCCGCGCGATAATTGGTCTTCCGGTGGCTGCGGAACCCTTTGGCTCGTTGGATGATTTTTTTGCGGCGGGCCCGTTTGGCGACCCCTCTCTTGATTCTGGTCATTTATCTATAGTTATAAGGAATTAATTCCGCTATTCGCGGGTTCTGCCGCGGCACGGTTTCATCAATCTTGCGGCGCTGCAGCTGTTTCACGTTTTTGCGCCCCCGGTGGTGACTGCGCTGAGCATGACGACGCAGGAGCTTGCCAGAGCCGCTTTTCCAGATTCGTTTGCTAGTTCCTTTATGGGTCTTCAGTTTGGGCATTTGATTAGTTATAAGTCGTAAGTGATAAAGTTGTAAGTTTGCCCACATGGCTTACTACTTACAACTTGCTTACTATTTGCTAAACTTTCGGGCCAATCACGACTGTGATGGTGTTGCCGAGCTTCTTGGCCTCCTGCTCGACAATATAGGGCACGGGCACGGCAGCGAGAAATTTCTTGATAATTTCAAAGGCAAACCCGAGATTGGCGCGCTCCCGGCCGCGCAAGATCATTTCGATCTTGACTTTGCTGGCTTTTTGCAAAAATTTCTCGGCCTGGCTGGCTTTGAAAGCGAGATCGTGGCTGCCGATACGGATAGAGAGGCGGATGCCTTTAACCTCGATTTTCTTCTGCTTTTTCCGCTGCTGCTGGATGGCCTTGTCCTGCTGGTAGCGGTACTTATCGTAACTCAAGATCTTGACCACCGGCGGACTGGCTTTGGAACCGATCTCAATGAGATCGAGTCCTTGCGCCTTGGCCAGATTGAGCGCCTCGGCAATCGCCATCACCCCAAGCATTTTTCCTTCAGCGTCAATGACGCGCACTTCGGTTGCTCTGATCCGTTCGTTTGTCCGAACCTGTTGGTGTTGCGTAGAAATCGTGAAAAACTTATAGAATTAACAGAATTAATAATAACAAAGTCTTGACCGCGGGTCAAGACTTTGTTATGTGCGAAAACTTTCCCGAAAAACAAATTTATTTTAGGGCTTTGTTCTCGTGGTCCCGAATCAGTTTCATGACTTCGCTGTTGCCGCCGATATCTTCATAATAAACCACGTGCGACTTGTTGATGAACATTTCGTCCCGCGGGGCGTGAATCTCCGCGCCCAGCTTGATGAGATCGATTGAGGCCGGCGTCTGCGCGTTACCAGCCTGTTGGGGCGCCCCGGCCCGCAGATAATAGACGTCATTCAGGCTCCAGAGATCGCGGTTGAGGGATTTCAGTTTGCCGAAATAGACCTGGCCGTTATCCAGAAACACGGCCTGGTACGAATCAGGCGCGCGGATCACCAGATCCTGCCCGCGGACCAGAATATAGAACACCAGGATGACGCCGGCGATGATGATTAGCCAGAAAACTATGCGGAGCCGCTCGCTCCAGGATTTTTCTACAAACAATGCCACCATTCGCTGATTGCTTTATTTTGTCTTGTTAAGCGGCTGGGTCCCGAGTTGTTGCTGCAGCTGCAAGACCTTGTTCTTGATGTCCTGATTGGCGGGGTTGATCAGTAAAACCTTTTGATAGTAGATCAAAGCGCTTTGTATCTGGCCGAGCCGTTCGTAGCTGAGAGCCAGGGAAAAGAGGGCGTTGGAATTGTTCGGGATGAGCTGGACCAATTGCAAAAATTGAACCTGGGCGTTTTGGACCTTGCCGGCATTGAAATACAACCGGCCGAGTTCAAACTTCAAATCAGTATTGGTCGGGTATTGCTGGACAATCTGTTCCAAAGTAGTGATGGCCAAATCCGGCCTATTTTCCTGCTCGTAGGTCAGAGCCAGCTGGTAATACGGCGCGGCGTAGTCTGGTTTTAGTTTCATGGCCTGCTTGAAAGCGTCCTCGGCTTTGACGAGCTTACCAGCGTCGGTTTTCACGTATTTGGCGACAAAGGCATTGGGCAGCAGCCCGGTCCCGTTGCAATTGAGACCGGATAAAACTTTGGTGCCGTCCAGGACGCCGTCGCCCGCAGTCGAGGGATTGCGGGGATCGCAGCCGAGGGTGGCTTCCTGTTCATCGGAGAGCCCGTCATTGTCCGCATCCGGTCCAGTCCCCAAAATCCCAGGATCAATTTTCGTGGCCGAGGCGCGGTAGACCTGCCCCAATTCCGTGAACAAAATCGGATTGTGCTGGTCATTCTCAGCGGCTTTGGTCAAAGAATCAATGGTGAACTGGTCCACTCCCGCCACCAAAGGCCGGGCAAACGTGTAGAGATTGGCCAAACGCTCCCATCCTGTCCAGTTACTCGGCGACAAAGCCACGGCCACACGCGCGGTGTTGATGCTCGCGGCCAGCCACTGTCGGACCAGACTCAAATTTGGTTTGGATTTCGTCAGCTCCTGGTTGACGCGCAAAAACAAAAACTCGCCATAAGCCAGATAATAATCCGGCCGGAACCGATTCAGCCGAATCGTCTGCTCAAAATCGCGCTGCGCCTGATCATACAACTGAGGCTTGGTCGCCGCGTGCAATCCCCGCACATAGTATACGTCGGAAGCATATATGGCCAAGGCGAAAAATAGAAAAACTACCAGCAGGACCAGAGACAGGGAGACCACGGACACCGCGCTGACTGTCTGCCGCGGCGAAGTGGCAAACGAAAAACCAGAAATTTTGACCTGCTCTCCTCCGACCACTCGGGTAATGGCCATAAACGCCGCGATGACAAACCACAGGCTAAAGGCCACGACCGTATTGAAGAAGAAAAACCAATGCGCAAACCACAACACCGCAAAACTGGCAAACAAGGCCAGAGCCAGGCCCCAGCTTTCTTCTTCCTTGCGCCGGATCAGAAACAGCACGGCGTAGACCATGAATATGATAGTCAAGGTCTCAAACGCCAACAGTCCCAAAATCCCGGAACCCACGAGGTATTCAGCCGCTTCCGAAGGAGCCTGATCAAAACGAACGTTCCAGAAAGGCGACAAGTTGAAATCGGGGGATTTGTGTTTGGAAAAAGCATACAGAAAAGTATTCGGCCCCGATCCCAAAATCGGCTTCTCCGCCACAGCGCCAACGAGAACCGGGTTGGCTGTTTGATAGTCCAGGCGGACTTCAGAGGGCAGATTGAAAGAAAACAAACTTCGAAACGGGGTGACCTGAAATACCGCTTGGGAGAGCATAAAAGCGACCACGATGATCAGCATGACCAGTGGCGCGATGAGCGTTTTCATGGAAAACGACTTGGCCAAGCCCATCTGGAAAACCATGTACACCAATATGCCGACTAAGAGCCCGGCCCAGGCGTAAGTGAAATTTACCGTCAAAAGAACGATGAAAGCTGAGACAATCGTGATGATCCGCCAGAGCCGACCGTCCTGCCAATTGAACCACGATTTACCCATAAGCCCGAGACTCATAACCACGGCAAAACCCGAATACAAGGAAATCATCAAGAGGCCGCCGATGGTATTGAAACTAGTCACCGCGGTGGTGGGCCACCGAATCAGGAACAAACCAAAAAACTGTAAAATCACATAAAGCATGGCCAGAAACACCGAAAACAGAAAAACCCCGGCCAACCGTTTGATTTCAGCCAGGGTGCGGAAATTGTTAACCACCAGATAATAAAAGACGATCAGGAATAAAACCTGGAAAAAGTTGCCGTGAAAACTCCCGTAAAAACCCAAGAACGACGCGACCCGGTCCACGGAAAAAATTGAAGCCAGCAGATAAATCAGCAAGAAAATCCCGATCGGCAAATCTAGCACAGTTTTGACGAATTGAATCCGCCTGAGCACGAGAAGCTTCAACAGCCAGGCAATGACAGCGGCGCTGGCGAGGACAAACAGTAAAATCTGCTTGGAAAACTCCAGAGGTTCAAAAGTCCAAGTCGTAAATAACAGGGGCAATAAAAAAGTCAGGGCGTAGATGATGCCTTGGATGACCCTGTCCCAAGTTCTTTCCATATCGGCAGAATCAGTGGTCAGACTGCCCGGCGGTGGAGTCATCGGGGTGCCCACCACCAGTTCTGGATTTTTGATTTCTGTAGCTATAGTTTCGTCCATATATTTTGTTAATTAATAAATTTTTGTGTGGTCTCGCTTGGTCTCGAAAGAAAACAAGATTAGTCCTTATTACTATATCAGAATCTTTTCAAAAAGCCAAAAAAGCTGGTTTTTTCCTATTTTACCAGAGTGAGCGGGGCCCGCCCTTCGAGGACCGCGATGATATTTTTGGCGGCTAAAACCGCCATGGCATCGCGGGCTTCCTGGCTGGCGGAAGCAATATGCGGAGTCAGCAACACATTCGGCAATTTCAAAAGTTCCGGCCTGATTTTCGGTTCAAATTCAAAAACATCCAGGCCAGCCCCCCAAATCACCCCGGCTTTCAGCGCCCGGGCCAGGGCCTCTTCGTCTACTACCGGGCCGCGCGAAGTGTTGATAAGAATGGCAGTCTTTTTCATGCTCGCCAATTCGGTTTTGCCGATGAGATGACGAGTTTTTGGGGTAAACGGGACGTGCAGCGACAACACATCGGCAAACGTCAACAGCTTGCGAATCGTCACGGCTTCCGCGCCCGTGCGCTGTTCAAACTCGCGGGTCGTTTTGCCCAAATCATAATAAATCACCTTCATTTGCAAACCGAGGGACGCAATTTCCGCGACCCGGCTGCCGATGCGGCCGAGTCCCAAGACGCCCAAAGTTTTGCCTTTCAGTTCCGGGCCGAGCATCAGTTCCGGCGCCCAGGCTTTGTATTTGCCGGCGCGGACAAACTGGTCCGCTTCCGCCAAACGGCGCGCCACCCCGAGCATCAGCGCAATCGTATGCTCGGCCACGGCCTCGGTCAGGACTCCCGGGGTATTGGTCACCGCGACTTTGGCTTTGCGGGCGGCAACCAGATCGATATTGTCAAAACCGACTGCGTAATTCGCCACAACGCGCAGCTGTTTGCCGGCCGCTGCCAGGACTTGTTTGTCGATTTTGTCCGTGAGCTCGGCCAAAATCGCGCTAGCGCCTTTGACGAACCGAACGAGTTCCACCGGCGTCAGCACCCGATCTAACGGACTCAAGCGCAACTGATAGCGGTCCCGCAACAAAACCAACCCGGCCTCCGGGATGTGACGGGTTACGGCCACCAAAAATTTTGTTTCAGACATCAAATCGCAATTAGCTTCGGTGTCGTTATGATATCACACCGCGCTATCTCGGCAAAGTTATCCCGAGTAAACTCCCACCTCTACATCTGGGTCAGGGCCAAAATATTGCCTTCGGTGTCCTTCAACCACGCCGATTTGACCTCCCCTTCGGTCGCCACGCCATTGACAGTCTTCAACCCGGGAAAATCATACTCCTCAAACACCACGCCCTTGCCGCGCAACTCTTTCATTTCCGCTTCCAGATCTTTCACCCAAAATCCGGCCTGGGTGTGTTCGACTTTGACTGCGGGGCGCTCGTACAAAAGAATCGTGGTCCCCCGACCGGCTTCGAGAGAAGTCTCGCCATTGGGGCCGGTGTCCTTGACCTTCAGGCCCAATTTGTCTTGGTAAAACTTGACGGCGCGCTTGATATCCTGCGCTGGCAGGACGGCGCTGACTGGCATTTGACTCAACATCTTGTGTGTCTCCTTCTTGGATTATTATTTAGTTCAAGCTAATTATACTCTATATGAACCAGCGGAACAAATCCTCCATCGCTTTACAACCGAACACAATTTTGCTAAAATTTTTTTACCTTCGGGCGTAGCTCAGCGGTAGAGCGAGGGACTGTTAATCCCCAGGTCGCAGGTTCGAATCCTGCCGCCCGAGC
>JBGQGB010000010.1:0-9834 GCA_041497195.1 Candidatus Doudnaibacteriota bacterium
GGTATAACGGAGAGATTTTTGAGGGTAAGCACGAACCGATTATTTCAAAGAAACTTTTTGATTCCGTTCAAGAAGTGATGAGCCGAAAATCTAAACCGCATAGCAAAGGTCTAAAACCATTTTTGTATAGAGGATTTTTCCGTTGCGGAGAATGTAGATGTTTCATTACCACCGAGCAACAAAAAGGTCATAACTATTTACGATGTACCAAACGGAAAAATCCTTGTACGCAGAGATATGTCCGTGAGGAGCTCATCACTTCTCAAATTCAAGAGGAAATCAAAAAAGTTTCTTTGCCTCTCGATTGGACGGAATGGATGATTGCCGAAAATGCAAAAGATCAGCAATCAGAAGTCCAATCGAGTACGCTTTTTGTGGATAGTATAAAATCCGAAATTTCTCTTTTGGATTCTAAAATAGAGAAGCTGATGAACGCCTATCTTGAAAGTGCGTTGTCGCTTGAAGAATATCGAGAAGCTAAAAACAAGTTGGTTAATCAAAATCAGCTTCTCAAAGAGAAATTATCGGCTTTTGAGCAAAAAGCGAATAATCGGTTCGAACTTACAGAAAAGTTTTTGAAATACAATATGGAATTGGCAAACGACCGAACAAATGAGGAAAATACTCATTTGTTCAAAAAAGTCGGTTCGAACTTTCAAATTAAGGATCGAACCGTACTTTTTGAGCCACGCGGAGCGTGGAAAACCCTTTTGGATTCTGGATTCGGCGGGGGGAATGCATTAGTGTCGCGCCTTCGGCGCGACCCCGCTTTGTCCGTTTCTTCTGATTCCGAATTTTGGCGGAGAGGGTGGGATTCGAACCCACGAGGCCCGTATAAGGGGCCGCGGTTTTCGAGACCGCCGCCTTGAACCACTTGGCTACCTCTCCTCGTCACAGCTGGGCTACGACTTCGCTTTTTGCTTTCCGCAAAAGAGCTCCGCTAGCCTTGCTGCTCCTTTTCCCCAAAAACCCGTGCTCCCCTTCGACAAGCTCAGGATGCGCTCCTGATTTTTGGGGACCCCATTTTATAGAGGGCATTAGCTTTCCACCAACTCGTGAAATCGCTCGTTCATTATATCCCGAACTGTCGAAAAACTCACGCCCAGATTTTGACAAAATAAATCCGCGGATCCTTGCAAAAATGCTGCAAGAATCCGCGGTCGAGATTCAAAACCGGCAATAGTCCGGCATGACACCACCTTTCAGGAAGGAGGGATCCTTGCCGACTAGAGCTAAAAGCTCTGCTTGCCTCTTAAACTTGGTACTCATCTTGGTCATATGCCGCGCCAACAGGTCTGGCTCGGTTTTCGGATCAGGCACACGGCACTCCTGAACCCCTGGCCCTTGCGGCAGAATCGGGGCCAGACAAGGCCCAAAGTATTCGACTAACCGCGCCAATGGAATGACTTCCTCGACTCCAATCATGGCGGCTCGCAGATCAAATCCTCCAACTGTCAGGAGATCGACATTCCGCCACATGCAAAACGTATTGGCGAGCCGACCCTCAAGCACTGATGGAGTCAGCTCGTTGATGGCCACCCCGACTGCGCGTGCTCCGCAGCATACCGCCTCTACCATGGCCGTGATAGTCTCCTCTGTCCAATAACTGTAAGCCTCGCTGGACGCGATGACCGAATAATCACACCCAGCCCTGGTTTGCGTGGCGATGCCATAGTTCAAGAGGCCGCAATACAAATCAGCCTTCTTGACTTCATGAATCGCGACGGTACTTTCGTATCGATCGAACCGCCGGCGTAGTGCGGGTGCAGTCTCGCCACAGTCTGCTCGACCGTAGCGTTCGTCAGCCCAAACCAAAACATCCACTCGGCTGATGAGCCTCAGGTTTTCGAACCGAAACTCAAGCGCCCGATAGATAGTCTGATAAAGCATTTCCACTCGATCAGCAACCTGCCACGGGCTGGTGACGAACGTGCGTAAAATCAGACCAGTCTTATCCCGCGAGAAAAAAGCCTTTCTATCCATTTACCACCTCCATTGGGTACGCCTGCTGACGAATGAGTTTGGCCAGCAGGGATCATGGGGAACGTTCCTCCGATACAAATTGGAAAGAACTCGCAATGATAACAAGAAAACGCCCCGGTGTCAAGCCGTGCTTGTTTTGCACAAAACAAAAACAGCCGCCTGACAGAGGCTGCTGGAGCCGGGACAAGGTGATATTTGTTTCAAACTTTCACCAGTTCTCTGAACCGCTCGTTCATTGCCTCCCGCACTGGCGCAAAACTCATCCGGTGAATCTCGCACGGACCGTACTGCCTGAGGGCGTTTCGGTGAAAGCTGGTGTCATAGCCTTTGTGCGCGGCAAACCCATACTCGGGAAATTTTTTCGACAAATTTGTCATGAGAGCATCGCGGTAGACTTTGGCAATGATAGACGCGGCCGCAATCGACAAAACGTGCGCATCGCCATCGATGATAGCTGTCTGCTGGATCGCTAACCCCGGCATCGTAAACCGACCATCAAGCAAAAGCATATCCGCCGGGATTTTCATGTTTTCCAAAGCCCGCCGCATGGCTGCCAATGAGGCATAATGAATATTCAGCTCATCAATCTCGTTGTGACTAGCCCAGCCAATCCCAATATCACGAGCACTCGCTCGAATGGCTGCGGCTAATTCCTCGCGCCTTCCTGCAGACAGGGTTTTGGAATCCCGCAGCCCTTGCCACCATTTGGTTTTGCTGCGATATGTCCCGATTTTTTGCGGATCCAGAATAACCGCGGCAGCCACGACTGGCCCGGCCAGCGGCGCCCGACCGACTTCATCAAGACCGGCGATAAACCGATAATCCTTGAAAAATTTCAATTCTTTGCTATATGTGGGCGTAATCATATTTACCTTCAGTATACAAAGAGCGCGAAAATAAAAAAACCCAGAGTGCTGGGATTTTCAATATCAACTTCGACAAAACAAGTTTTATCTTGGAGCGGGTAACGGGAATTGAACCCGTGTCTCTTCCTTGGCAAGGAAGCATAATACCGTTATACGATACCCGCTCGTCGCAGTTGGCATACACTTCGTGTCTTGCTTTCGCAAGTCACTACGATATACATAAGCCATCCACGGAAACTGAAGTATGGACTGGCCCGTGGTGCCGGACCCCAGAGTCGAACTGGGCACGCCTGCCTCTTCAGGGCAGCGCTCTACCGATGAGCTAGTCCGGCTGATATATTCTTGGCACTTAGCGGGCAGGCCTACCCCTTAAAGCTACCGAGGTGTGTTCAACATTTTAACAATTCAAAACGTCTCTTTCAATGGTCGGGGTGCTGGGAATTGAACCCAGTCTACACGAACCCGAATCGTGCGTACTACCGGCATACTCCACCCCGTAATTTGTTCGCTGGTGCCCTCGAGAGGAATTGAACCTCTATCTTATCCTTAGGACGGATCTGCTCTATCCGTTGAGCTACAAGGGCCACGGCTCTGGCGGACACGCTATCTTATAGAACCGCAACTGATTATTCTGGTGCGGAAAAATTCTGGTGGACCCTACCGGGCTCGAACCGGTCACCTCTTCCATGCCATGGAAGCGCTCTACCAAATGAGCTAAGGGCCCGTTTTGTTCCGATTCGAGGGAACTACTCGCTGTTTCGGACTCTGCCAGTCTACTGTATTTTATCCGAATCAAGGCTCAACGACAACCTGATAAAATAAGGCGCCACTGTGGCGCCAATTTAGCCTTCGCCGTTGCCCCGCGTCTTTACCCGGCCGACTTTTTCATCAAGGCTTTCCAGTGCGCCTCCCGGATTTCTTTGTCACCAGCGAGCAATTTCACAATATCCGCCCGGCTAATAATGCCAACGAGTTTGCCTTTTTCCAGGACTGGGATGGGGTTACTTTTCTTTTTCAGGAAAAGATCAGCGGCGTCTTCTATGGAGTCTTCCGGCCCGATGGTGATGACTTTTTTCACCATGAGCGATTCGACTTTCGTCGCCAAAAGAGTTTCCAGCTGTTTCTGAATTTCGTCTCCATTGAGAGGATTATCTAGATAAACGAGGCTTCCCAAAAAACCGAAAGTCAAGGGTAAATGCAAATGTTCTTCGATTTTAATCAGATCCGAATCTGTAATTATCCCGACTAGTTTGTCGTTCTGATCAAGAACCGGGAGTCCAGTCAGCCCATTGAGATACATCAGCCTGGCCGCTTCGGTCACCGAAGTTTCAGCCTGACAAACGATCACCTCTGTGGTCATTAGATCTTTGACTTTGGTCATGTAATTTTCCACCCGCTTTCAGTTTTCTCGATGGTCCCGTGAAATTTAAACCCAGCTGCCAATTTGTGCCCGCCACCACCAAAAGCTCGGGCAATTTCCGAAACATCCACGCCTTTGTCGATTTCGGAGCGCAAACTGCCTTTGATTTCCTCGCCCCGTTGTTTCAGAAGCATAGAAAATTTCGCGTCAGGAATAGTATTCAAAAGCTCGACTACCCCATCCAGGTCCGTTTCGTCAGCTTCGGTCTTGGCCAAATCATCGGCCGTGATTACAGTATAAACCATCTTGCGTTGCGGGTCGAAACGCGCGTTCTCCAGAGCCACGGCCCAAGCCCGCAATTTCGGCAAATCTTTCTGGGAAAACGTGAAACGGGAAATGAGGTCAAGCCGGGCGCCCTTACGTAAAAGGTCGGCCGCGACTTCAAATGTTCCCGCCCGAACATTCGCATGCCTAAATCCCCCGGTATCCGTAAAAATCCCAGTCAGCAGATTGACTGCCGTGTATTTGTCTATCGCAACCCCCCAGGCTTTCAACATCAAATAGACGAGTTCGCAATTGGCGGCCATGTCTTCGTTCCAGACATTTACGGTGCCAAACATTTGAGTATCGTGGTGATGGTCAATATTCAAAATTGGCTTCTGCCATTGCTCCAGCTGCGCAAACCCGGGTCGCCCCAAATTCCCGCAACCCAAAGTCACTAAAATTTCATACTCGGACAAATCAGGCAAAGTCTCCCTGGCCTCGTTTTGTCCTGGCAAAAAAAGCAGATTGTCCGGCACCCCGCCCTTGACCAGTTTGTACGTTTTCTTGCCAATATCTTCCAAAGCTCTCGCCAGAGCCAGGACTGCGCCGAGATCATCTCCATCGGTGTATTCATGGGAAACCAAAAGCACCTTTTGGTATTTTTCCAAAAGGGCCTTGGCATTTTGAAATTCCTTTTGCAGACTATTGCTGACTATCATCCTCGTGCAGATCGTGAATTAGTTTGCTGATGTGCTGGGCGTATTCTCCGGACGTATCCAGAACAAAAGCGATGCGGGGAATCTTTCTCATCCTGATTTTACCCATCAACATACCCTGAATCTCGTAAATATGTTTCTGCAAAACCGCCTGCACATGAGCTTCTTTCTGCCCGACGACAGAAAAGAAGACTTTAGCATGCTCCAAATCAGGACTGACGTCAACCCCAGTGATAGTCAAAAACCCGGTAATCTCCTCAAAGCCGACTTCCACAAGATAAGAGGAAATTTCTTTCTGTAATAAAGAGTTTACTTGCTGCTGCCGCTTGGTCACGCCTTTGGCAACTCTTTCTTTTTAACTGTCTCGTCGTACACGTCCAAAATATCGCCGGCTTTGACCGGGACTTTGGTTTTGACCTTCAGTCCAAACTCTTTGCCCTGGGTGACTTCGTTGACCTCAATATGATTCTGCTGGAGCTCGTCAATCTTGCCTTCTCCGACTACAGTTTTGTCCCGCAGAATTTTGAATTTTTTCTTATCCACGATCTTGCCTTCAATCACCTCCCCGCCAATGATCATGGATTCTTTCTCTGTACGAAACACCGCCTTGATTTTGGCACGACCAATGACTACGGAAATGACCACAACCGGAATCATAGATAAGAGTGCTGAGGTCACATCCTCGACGAGTTCATAAATCACTTCATACAAATCCACGGTGACATTTTTTTGCTTGGCCAGTTTCACGGTCGCCGCATTCATTTTGCTGTGAAAACCCAAAATTACGCTCTGCGTATTTTCCGCCAGCTGGATGTCCGAATCCGTGATGTCGCCGACTCCCTGATTGACGATATTCAGCTTCACCTCATCGCTGCCGAGTTTACTCAAGACATCATAAATCGCTTCAACGCTGCCTTGCACATCAGCGCGAATGATGACATTCAATTCTTTTTTATTGGGATCGGCTTTGATGAGCGGCCGGGCTTGCAACTTTTTAGCCCGCTCCTGCTTCTGCAATTCCTGGGCTTTGAGCTTGGCCTCCTCCGAAGTTTTGGTCACTTGCAAAATGTCACCGACCTCGGGCACATCGGACAGTCCGGAAATCTGGACCGGGGTGGACGGCCCCACCACTTTTAATTTCTTCCCCAACGCGTCTTCCATGGTCCGGACTTTACCGTAGGTAGTGCCGACCACAACCGCATCACCAATGTGCAGAGTCCCGTTCTGGACCAGAACAGTCGCCACTGCCCCTTGCCCGCGGGAGAGATTGGAGTCAATCACCGCGCCCAAGGTCTGCCCCTCCGGATTGGCGACGAGCTCTTCCACTTCAGCGGTGAGAAGAATTATTTCCAAAAGTTTATCCAATCCTTGCCCCTTTTTGGCGGAAATCGGTACTGCCGGCACAGTTCCCCCCCAATCCTCTACAGTCACGCCCAAACTCGCCAGATCAGATTTCACTCGTTCCGGATTGGCTTCTGGTTTATCCACCTTATTGAGGGCCACGATCATGGGGGTTTTGGTCAATTTGGCCCGATTGATGACTTCTACAGTCTGCGGTTTCACGCTATCATCAGCCGCCACCACCAACACAATAATGTCTGTGACATTCGCCCCGCGTGCGCGCATGGCAGCGAAAGCCTCGTGGCCGGGGGTATCCAAAAAAGTGATGAACTTGCCCTGATGCTCGACTTGGTACGCTCCTATATGTTGAGTAATGGCCCCAGCCTCGGTGGCGACCACATTGGTTTTTCTGATCGCGTCCAAGAGTGTGGTTTTGCCGTGGTCGACGTGTCCCATCACGGCCACAATCGGGGGCCGCGGCTGCAACTTACTCGGATCTTCTTTGGCCAAAAAATCGTGCACATAGCCGAGACCCAATCTGGTATGCTCCTCGCCCTGACGCTCAACTTCAACCTCGGCCCCAAACTCGGAAGCAATAATAGTAGCGGTTTCGGCATCGATTTCCTCATTGATACTGGCCATGACCCCGTTCAAGATAAGTTTTTTGATCACAACCGTAACCGGCTGTTGCAGTTTCTGGGAAAAATCCTTGACTGTCAGAAAAGACGGGATGCTAATCTTGGTGACTGTGATCGGGGCGGCAGGGGCCGGAGCCGGTCGGCCGGATAATTTTTGAATGATTTCTCGGGCCACAGAATTGTCCACTTTGCGCGCTTTTTCCGACACGCGAAAACCAGCTTGCTTCATCTGATTTCTGAGCTCGTGCACTGACATATTTAGTTGGCGAGACAATGTCGAAAGGTCCATAATGATAATTCACTATACCTAAAAATGATGATTATGACAACCATAAAAACAACCCTGGCCTTGAGAAACCTCTGGGGTTGAATACTCAGTACAACAAAAAAATTAAAACTGCCGGCTTTTTCCTACGATCAATTTTATTTTCTCTTTGGCGACCGTAATTGTCGCCGGAGCTTTGGTGTAGACTTGCCCCTCGATGAAAAGTGGCAATTTTTTTGGGCCCAAGATGTCGATTTTTTTGGCATGCATGACCGTGCTTCCGGGAACATTGTCCAGACAGCCGGAGGCGAGCTCTTTCCGATAACGAAAAATTTGCGAGCTGGTCAATTTATTGAGCAGTAATACATCCAAAAGCTGATCAGTCGGATCCCCCAGTTTGAGTCGGCAGCCGTCGTTATTGCGGCAATTGATGACCTGCGCGGCCAACACCTCAGACGTGGCAGTGAACGAATCCTCCAAAGAAAGCTTCAGGGGAAAGGCTTGGAAATTCATAAAAGTCCGCATCGCATTCAACCCCCACACTCCAGGGTCGGTCTTTGCGAAAGAATTTTCGCCCAGATCCACCTGAGACAAAAAATAGTGTTCACCGACTTTACCCATGTTCAGTTCCCGAACGAGGCGGCCGGCCAGGATTTTTACGGCTTCTTCGATATTCGCAGCCATTCCCAAAATTCTCCCTAGAGCACTGCCCTCATTCAAAGGAATAAACCCGATGATGATGTCCGCCTTTTTCCTGATCACGGCGTTGATGACGCGATTCAAAGAACCATCCGAACCGACCACTATGATAGTCTTGGCCTCAGCCCCCAGCGCCTGCTCCACCAAAAGCTCCGTAGTCCGGATGGCAGTTATCCGATACGTTTCGCCTTCAATATGGGACTCGGCTAAAAGATTCAAAAGCCGCCCCTGAATGCGTTCAAAATATTTAAGCTCTTTGTCCCGACCGGGATCAAAAATATAAAAATACATAACTAATTAGCTTACTAGCTGATAGCTGGTTAGCTCATAGACATCTCGAAGAAGCTATTCTGGTTATTCCTCTTCTTCTGGTAGAGGATGCTTGAGGCTTTCTTTTTCCGGCATGGTGCAAGTCCCGGAAAAATGCGCTCCTTCCGCGATCGCGAGACGACCGCAAGAAATATTACCGTCAACCTTGCCGGTTTCCTGGATGACCAAACTATCTTTGATTTTGATCTCTCCTTGAACTATCCCGGCCAGTATGGCGTTGGCGGCTTCCACATCCGCTTCAATTTTGGCCATCGGGCCCACGTATAAATTTTTACTAGTTTTGATTTTCCCGGCGACGAGCCCGTCCACTTTGATATCTCCCTCGCTCACCAAATCGCCTTCGATTTTGACTGTCGCCCCGACTACTGTTTCTGGGGCTGCATTCTCAAACTCTTCGCGTTTTGCCATGGTTGCTTAATTAAAAACTGTTTAATAATGCTTTTGAAACCACTTATTTAGTCCCAGCCTTCTGAATAGCTTGCTTCTCTTCCTCATTTAGGACAAAGCTCGACTGGCCATCCTGAATCGGTTTTCCATAAACTCTCGTCCCCTCTCTGCTGTGCAATGAAGATATTACTATACCATTGTTTTGCCCATCCAGTAAAGCCATGGCGAAGCTCATATTCGAGCCGGTGTCGGCAAACGGATTAAACCTCACGACTCCGATTTTTTGCAGATTAAATTTGTTATTGTCCACGAGCTCAACCAAAAGTTTTCCCAATTCGCGCAGATTCTTGTCGTGCACGGCCAGCGTCTTTTTTTGCTTCAACACAATAGCCTCCAGATCGGGGATTTCCTCTCCCTGCAGCAATGCCGTTTGGCGCTGGCGATACGTCCGAAATTGCCAAAAGAAAAATCCCGAAAAAACCAGATTGGCTAGGACCAAAATGGCCAAAATCAAAAAATATGGATTATTCAAGATAACTCCCATATAATATGAATAAGTTTACTTAATTATAAGCATATGCCCGAGAATCGACAAAGCGACGCCCAGGAATTTCAAAACGACTACCGGCACATCAAACGGGATGTACGCAAGGTTCTCCTGACCAATCTCGTGATTATCGTGATTTTGGTCGGCTTGTTTTTCCTCAACCAAAAAACCGGGATAATCGACAAATTGACTTCCCACCTGTAAGTTAGAGGTTTTCTGCAAAGTCAAAGCGGGCCTATGGTCTAGTGGTATGACGCGGCATTCGCATTGCCGAGGCGGGAGTTCGATTCTCCCTAGGTCCACCAGAATGTATTTACAGAAAAATTTGATTCGGTGCTTCGCACCTTATCTCTTGTTTCAGCCAAGAACGAAAAGGGTTTTTGGAAATCCACCGAGAGCGTTCCCGAGGCAAGGCGGCGGTTCGAGCCGATGGAAACA
>JBGQGB010000011.1:0-8083 GCA_041497195.1 Candidatus Doudnaibacteriota bacterium
CGAGCCAAACAAAAACCAGCAATATATATTGCTGGTTTTTTGTAGGGAATGTAGACGGTTAGAACCGCTACTTATTTTCTCAACTCTTATATGTTATAATTAATAAAAGGAAAAATAAACAATTTAAATAATTAGAATTATTCGCAAATAAAATATGTTTGAAAAATGGAAAGCAAAATTTATAGCCAGCCAAGATGCCAAAACCGAGGCTGCTCGACAAAAACCCGCGGAAACTAAAAGGTTAGAACGCGAGGCAGAATTGGAGTTGGCGGAGGCTGCCCGTGATTATGAAGATACAGTTGCTAGCGGAGCTAAGAGACTAGCCGAAACGAAAGCTAGAAATGACATCGAAATTAAGGCAAAGGAAGAGGCTATCAAACAAAGGCAAGCAGAGGACAAAGTAGAAATGGAACGTTTAAGACAAGAAATTGCTGACTTAGATAGGCAGCTCGAAGCTTACAAAAATAATCCAAACTAAATCCGCCTCTGTGTGAGATCAGGAATGCTAATATACCTCTCTTGCCTCTGGATCACAGTTCTAACATCCTGCACAGTGCCGAGCCAACAAAATACACTAGCGGAAGCTAGTGTATTTTGTTATTATTTATCTAATTAAAATATATGAGAAAAATAGTTGTTTTTACGATGGTCAGCCTTGACGGGGTTATGCAGGCGCCCGGTGGTCCGGAAGAGGATACTTCGGGAAATTTTAAGTATGGAGGCTGGACCGCCCCATATGCGGATGAATCTTTCGGCAAAATACTCAATGAAGAATTGAGTGTGCCATTTGACTTGCTGCTCGGCAGGAAGACGTATGAAATATGGACCGCGTATTGGCCTAAGCAGACAGGTTTTATAGCCGACCCTTTTAATAAGGCTAAAAAATACGTGGTATCTGATGAAGTCATGGACGTGACATGGAAAGAATCAATTCTTATACATGATGACGTTGTCGCCAAAATCAAATCTTTGAAAAAAGAGGACGGCCCAGTGTTCCACGTATGGGGTAGCAGTGTGCTCTTGCAGACACTCCTGAAGAACGATTTGGTTGATGAACTACGGCTCAGAATCTACCCTGTTACGATTGGCACCGGAAAGCGTTTATTTGCAGAGGGAACAATCCCTGCCGCTTTTGAGTTACTGAATTCTAAAGCTTTACCGAGCGGTGTTATTCTAGCTAACTACAAAAGGTCCGGCGAATTTAAAACAGGTTTGGTTGGTTGATTGAGAAAAAGGAGCCAAAAGAAAGAAACTGACTTCGGTCAGTTTTTTCTTTTCTGACAGGATTCGAACAACCTAGCCTCGGTTATTCACATAACAATAAAAGTATATTGACAAACGATAAGCAATAGATTAAGGTGTAGTTATTACTAACCAAAAATCACTATGAAAAAAAGCTCAACAATATTTCTTCAGGCAATCATTGTGGCTCTAGGCATCGGCACTCTTGCTCTCTTACTTTGGGAACCCCACCTCGAGGGCGTGAACGCGCACGCCACGCTCTTTGAGATGTACCTCGATCCATTTATAGCGTTGGTGTATATAGGATCTATTCCATTTTTCGTGGCACTCTATCAGGCATTCAAGGTATTGGGATATGCCGGACAAAATAAGATTTTCTCGCAACCGGCCGTGAAAGCTTTGCGCAGTATAAAATATTGCGCGATTACTATTATCGGTTTTGTCGCGGTAGAAGAAATCTTCATTATGTTGAGCCATGGTAGTGATGATCCTGCAGGCGGGGTTTTTATGGGCATTCTCATCACCTTCGGTTCGATCGTAATCGCCACTGCCGCGGCTGTGTTTGAACGAGTTTTGCAAAACGCCGTGGATATCAAGTCTGAGAACGACTTAACCGTTTAACGCTATGGCAATCATCATTAACATCGACGTCATGTTGGCGAAGCGGAAGATGAGGGTCACTGAGCTTGCCGAGAAAGTCGGCATCACGATGGCGAATATTTCCATATTGAAGAATGGAAAAGCTAAGGCAATCCGTTTGTCAACTTTGGCGGCGATTTGCAAGGCTTTAGATTGTCAGCCTGGGGATATTTTGGAGTATAAAAAGTAGCATTTTGGTTAAAAAAATAGGCTGATCCGGTTCTGGCACGCTAACTAGGAGCGGAGGAGATTTCGTTCAATCGATGTTTTTCTAATAACATTTGTTCTATAATTGAAGTTCGAATTGCCGATAAGCCTCGGAGCCAACAAAAATTCTCAATGAGCATTGAGGATTTTTGTATAGGGAGGTGGGACGGTAGAACTGAAGTAAAAAATAGTGAGTGGCGGGGTGGGGTAATTTTTGCTAAAATAAACCTACACTTTCGGCGATAGATCTGGTATGTAAATATACTCGGTTTGTCGCAAATAAAATAATTGTTAACTTAAACGAATATGAATAAAACTCTTATTGCTGTTGGTGTCATAGTGCTTGTGCTTGCTGCTTTTTTTCTCTTAAAAGGTTGGCAGCCATCATCTAAAAATACAACAACTGCCCCTCTCAATACAGGAGCGTCGGCGCCGAAGACTTCAGAGACTCCAAGAGAACAAACTCCTCAGCCGTCAACAGGAGGAAATGTTCAAACGGAAAATACCATTGTGGAGTACAGCGAAGATGGTTTTTCCCCTGTAACGCTGCATGTAAAAGTAGGTACAACGGTCACGTTCAAGAACGTGTGTAAGAATGTGATGGATAAGATGTGGGTAGCCTCGAATCCCCATCCCCTACATACGGATTACCCCGGGTTCGATGCGGGAAAAGCCTATGGTATCGGCGAAAGCTATTCATTTACATTCATGAAACAAGGATCATGGGGTTATCACAATCATCTTGAGCCCGAGAGAACTGGCATAATTATCGTAGAGTAACTCCAGTTTTTTCTCCAGGAAAGTTCCTCCCTATGCAGGGTTTTCGTTTTACACCCATTAGAGCGGTTCGAGCTTTATATGCGAGACAATTTCAATAAGCAATAGTGAGTCGCAGGGAGCGTGATTATGCCCTTATCGCCTCTGATCTCAAATCCGGTATGTAAATATACTGGGTTTGCCGCTGGAACATGATTCTAACCTTGTCCACGACGCCGAGCCATTCGACAAGCTCATGGCCTTGCTGGCCAAAAAACACCAATGTTTGTTGGTGTTTTTTCTTACGGGAAAGTAGCGGCTCGGACCTATTTATTAAATTGCTATAATTTCCTCTACCCTCTCTTGACACACATCCCAACCTTAATATATCATTCAACCATATGGTTGAACAAACGAACAAGCTCAATTCTGTATTTGGATCATTAAGCGATCCAACCAGGCGGGATATCCTCACAAGAGTTAGCAAAAAAAGTATGAGTGTGGGCGAGTTGGCAATACACTATCAGCTGACTTTTTCTGCTGTTGCTAAACATCTGGGTGTCCTCCACCGCGCCAAACTGATAAGTAAAAACAGACGTGGCAAAGAACAAATTGTTAGTATTTCTCCCCATACCCTAGCTGCAGCGAGTAAGTATCTTGGGACTTATGCACAACTTTGGGAGAACCGACTCGATTCATTGGATAAATATTTAAAATTAATTAATAAGAATAAGAAAGGAAAAAATAATGGAACCTATTAAAGAAGTAGCATTTGAAAGAATATATGACGCCTCAGCCGAAACAGTCTGGCAGGCCTGGACTGATCCGGAAAGGTTAAAGCAATGGTGGGGGCCAGATAATGTCACAATTCCTGAATGCGAAGTTGACCTGCGGGTTGGCGGCAAATTTTACATTGTTATGGAAGCAGGAGAAGCAATGGGCCCGTACAAAGGGACAAAGTGGCCAATGCTCGCAGAATTTACTGTGGTTGAACCACATTCCAAACTTTCTTATACCGCCAAGGCTTGGGTTGAGGGACAAAAAGAGGAAACCACGATTGACCAAACCACAGAACTAACATTAAGTGAAAAGAACGGCAAAACTAAATTAAACCTTAGAGCAGTCATACACAAAACCGGACCTGGGGCTGGAATGGCTGTCCAAGGTATGCAAGCTGGTTTTACCCAGCAACTCGACAAACTCACTAAGTTTTTGGTAAGGGCCAAGTAATAAGTGTGATACTTAAGCTGGAAGCCGTCGCGCTTAACCACTCCAATTTTAGTATTTGCGAGGTACTATGTTCCCCCAAAATTCGCAGGTCGTTAACATAATCGAGGCAATAAAAAAACACCAACAAGAGTTGGTGTTTTTTTATTTTTGAGAAATGTTGACTTGTCCAGAAAATTTGATAGTATCAATAACCAACGGCAAGGAGGTAAAAATGAAGCCGGATATGACTGAACAGGCTTTTACAGCCACGGTCAAAGAGAGGGCAAGCCGCTTGGGCTTCATTCAAGCTCTCTACAAAACTTTGGACGAATACCAGGCCGTCGAACGTGAAACAGCCGGAAACCCAGCATGTACGCGCGGATGCAGTGTGTGCTGCCTACAGATGGTCGCGGTTTTCCCTGTAGAGATGGATGCGATTAACAGCTACATCAAAAAACAAGCTTCGCCGGTCAGAAAAAAGTTGCGCGAGAGAGCGCGCCCACTACTGGAAAAATGGCAAGATTGGTACAGAAACCACAGGCTGTTGGCGCCTCAACAAATGTTGGACCCGATTCTTTTGGCCAAAAATTGGCTCGGACAGCGCTGTCCTCTGCTTCAGGAAGACGGCAGCTGGGGGGTTTATGAGGCTCGACCATTGGTCTGCCGCGTGACCGCAAGTCCTACTAGGTGCACGGAGCTAGTCCATATCGAAGATAATCAGCATGCCGTGCAGATGAGGCTTCAGTCAGAGAAATGGGCGAACGAACTGTTGATGAAATATTTGGGTGAGCACGGTGGATCTGTGGCTGCAACGCCGCTTCATCATTTTCTCTGCATCAAGGCATACAGACTGTGACCGTGCTTTGTCACGGACTTCAAAGTACCCATCTCGCGCGACCTGCAAAAGGGAGCGCGAGGTTTTTTTAGTATCGTCCGAGATTCTGAGCCAATAAAAAACCCAGCCAACGCAAAACGCTATGGCCGGCAAAGCATTAGCGTAAGCCCGCCTGCCGCCTGCCTGACCGGTAGGCAGGGTAGGCAAGGCTAGTGTAAAAAAATAAAGGCGGGGGCAACGCAGAATTGCACGTTGCACCCCGCCAGGTAGCACAGTATCCCAGAAACTCTAAGATCAAAGCTGGCCCCGTGACTCACCAGCGACGCGAATTACCCTAGGTGTGGGGCTACCGCGCGAGCAGCAGTTTGCCCAAAGAAGTGCAGAATTGCATTGCCTCATCGAGTTTTTTGGTCTCGGGCTCTGCAAGTGCAGAAGATCCAGGAGGGTCTGCTTGACTCCAGGGACTTTTCGGATTATTTCAGATACGGCCACCGCGCCATGTAGACGTTGGAGTTGTTGAAATACTTCCATGACCTCAAGGTCGTTGAAACTGCTGATCGAAGAGGGACTGAGCCTCTGCCCTTCAATCAGGAGCTCGCAAATAGTCACCCCCACCGTCAAGGTTTGGTCCTTTTTGTCCGGAACAGGTCTGCCCCACCGGATTGCGAACAGCACCATGCCAAGTGTGGCGATTTGGCCTCTGATCTGATCTTGCGTAAGGATAGTAGCGTTCATGTCTCCCCCTTTTCCAATATGGCAAGGTCATATCTGAATTAACCGCGATTTTCAGATTTCTCCCGAGTATAATGCAAAATCTGTCATTTGTAAAGGGAATCACCCTCAATAATAAGCCTGTGGTTGTTTTCTTGCTGACCCCATCTCAATTGATTTAAGTGCGGCAGCACAGTAGAATACCTAAGCATGATCATTGACGATATCACCATCAAAGTCACAAGCGGGACTGGCGGCCGGGGTTCGGTCGCTTTTAATAATGTCAAAATGAGCCGCGGCCCCAGTGGCGGCAGCGGTGGCAGCGGTGGCAGCGTCTACCTGGAGGGTGTGTCTGACCTCAGTGCCCTCAACCAGCTCCGGTTCAAAAAAGAATTGAAAGCTGACAATGGCGAGGCTGGGCGGCCGCAGTTTCGGGACGGCCGCACTGGCCAAGATTTGATTTTTCCGGTGCCGGTGGGCACTGTCATCCATGACTTGAATGCAAAAACGGAGCGCGAGATCGTCCAGATCGGGGAACGCATCTTGGTGGCGAAGGGCGGCCACGGCGGCAAAGGCAACTTTTTGTTTCGCTCCGGCAGCAATGTGTCCCCCACCCAGTTTCAGGAAGGTGCGCCCGGCGAAATCATTATGCTTCGTCTCGAGCTGAAAATGATCGCGGACGTCGGCTTTGTCGGCTTGCCCAATGTCGGCAAAACGAGTCTGCTCAACGAACTGACCAATACCAAAAGCAAAGTCGCCAATTATCCTTTTACTACTTTGGAGCCAAACCTCGGCGTCTATTATGAATTGATCCTGGCGGATGTGCCGGGCCTCATCGAGGGCGCTGCCTCCGGCCGTGGTTTGGGCGTCAAATTTTTACGTCATGTCGAACGAACCAAGACTTTATTTCATTTCGTGTCCGCCGAATCGGCACATCCCTTGCAGGATTATGAAACTATCCGCCAGGAGCTGGGGCTCTATAACAAACTGCTGCTGAAAAAACCAGAATATCTGTTTGTCAGCAAAAGCGACGCAGTCGAGCCAAAAATCTTGAAAAAAATCCTGGCGGCTTTGAAAAAAAGCAACAGTAAAATCCTGGCAGTCTCTATATATGATTTTGACAGCATCGAAAAGCTCAAAAAAATCCTCAACCAGGTCATCACCACCAAACAACGGACATCAGGGAGGCGACCAAAATAACCACGATAGCAAAAATTAACAAAACTCATCTCACAAAAATCCTCTGGCGTGGTCCAGGGGATTTTTTTTCGCGTTATGCTAGAAAAAATTCTCAAAATTTAGAAAAAAATTAAGCCGAAAATTAAAATTTTGCTCTTGCGTAAAGTCAAAAAATATGGTATACTAATATTAGAAATTTAGGAAAAACCTAAAAAATTAATTGTTTTCTAAGAGTACTTCGAACCCATGAAGAAACCAAACAAGGCCCAGTTTAATCAATCAATTCTCACTGCTGCCTTAATTGTCCTGATCGCCCTGCCGATGATGAATCTTTCTCTGAATCCGCGGGTGGAAGCCGCCAGCACGGGCGTGCCCCAATTCGGGCACGTTTTTCTGGTTTTGGAAGAAAGCCTGGCTTACACCGATGTCATCGGCAACGCGAATATGCCCTATTTGAATAGTTTGGCCACTCAATACGGCCTCGCTACCCAATATTATGGCAATACTCACCCCTCCATCGGCAATTACTTCATGCTCACGACCGGCCAAATCGTCACCAATGATGACACCTTCACCGCCACGGTCAGCGTCGACAACGTAGTGCGCCAGCTCGTCGCTGCCGGCAAAACCTGGAAATCCTATGCAGAAGATCTCCCCTCGGTCGGCTACATTGGCGGCAACACGGGCAACTATCTCGAACGGCACAATCCGCTGTCCTATTTTTCCGACGTGCGCAATGACGCCATCCAAAAAAACAACTTAGTGCCGTTTACGCAATTCGCGCCCGACCTGGCCGCTGGCACCCTGCCGCAATACGGTTTCATCATTCCGAACAAAATCAATGACTTGCATGATCCCACGCCCCCCCAAGTGGCCGACACCTGGCTGCAAACCAATCTCAATCCGCTCATCCAAAGTGCCGCCTTCCAACAAGACGGCTTGCTGGTCATCGTGTTCGATGAAAACGATGGCGACAGTACCAATGGCGGCGGCCGTGTCGCCATGGTGGCAGTCAGTCCGTTTGCCAAACTCCACTACCAGTCAACCACTTTATACCAGCATCAAAATCTCCTGCGCCTGTCCCTCAGCGGTCTCGGTCTGACCACTATCCCCGGAGCGGGCGCCACTGCCGCTGACATGGGAGAATTCTTCAACCCCCAAACTCCCCCTCCTCCCGCTCTCTCTTCTCTGACCCTCAATCCCACCAGCGTAGTCGGTGGCAACGCTTCGCAAGGCACAGTCAATCTGACAGCAGCTGCGCCCACAGGCGGCGCTGCCGTGGGGCTCTTAAGCAGCAACACGGCC
>JBGQGB010000012.1:0-5089 GCA_041497195.1 Candidatus Doudnaibacteriota bacterium
AATACCCGTTCGTATTCTCCAGAATTTCGGAATATGCAAGAAACGCGGGGCCGCGGTTGCATATTCTGGACGCGGGCTCGGGCATCACCTTCTTTCCCTTTTTCCTGTCATCCCATTTCAGCAATTCAGCCATCTCCTGCTGTGATTACGACCAGTCCTTGGGCGACGTCTATTCCCGCCTGAACCGCAGCCTCTCGAGCCGGGTACAATTTGCTCCCGGAGATCTGCGCCACCTGCCATTTCGGAATAATACTTTTGACATTGTCTTTTGCGTATCCGTATTGGAGCATACCGATGCGTACCAAACCATCGTCGCAGAATTCCGGCGCGTGCTCAAGGAAACCGGCATGCTGATCGTCACTTTTGATATTTCGGTTAACGGCGAGGCGGATATTCCCCCGGAAAAAGCAGAACAATTGCTCGAAATACTTTATCAACACTTTCCCCGGAGCGAGAAAGTGGTGTACGCAAACCTGAAGGAAAAAGTGCGGGAGCGGGACATCGTGACGACTCGTTTCATCCGGCAAACCAACTCGGGCCTTTTGCCCTGGAAGTATCCGCTGCTCACGGCGATCAAACCACTCATCAAGCTGCGCCTGCCTAAAGCTCTTTATCGCAACTTGACATTCTTTTGTCATGCGTTCGAGTGTTGAATACCTTTTGACATTTAAAGCGAATTGATCGCCCTAGACAAAAATTACCGCCGGCAGATGGAAGCGATTTACCGTGACCTCCTGCAGCGCGCAGCCCCGGGGGAATACGACGAAAACGCCCTGCCATCGTACACTCACCCCAACCGGCTCATGGCCTGGCTGTTCTGGAAAAGAATAGACATCGCCCTGTGTTTCATGGGCGATATATCCGGAAAAACCGTTCTCGACTTTGGCTGCGGCGGAGCGGTGACTTTCAAATGCTTAAATCAAAAGCATTGCAGGATTGTAGGATGCGATGAGAATATCGTGCTGGCGCAGCAGGTTTGCCGGGCTTTGAACATCAACGCCGAACTCTATCAGGATTTGTCCGCCATTGACGGCCGGAAATTCGATTATATTCTCGCGCTGGACGTGCTGGAACATATTGAAAACAGCGGAGGCCTGCTTGAGAAATTCAAGGATATGATGCAGCCGGGCAGTAAAATCATTCTGTCGGGACCCACAGAAAACTTCTGGTATAAGCTGGGGCGTAAACTCGCCGGGTTCAGCGGGCATTACCATGTCAAAAACATCCACCAAATTGAACGTGAGTTCGGCGCAATCGGTTTCAGGGCCGAAAAAGTCCGTACTCTGTATTATCCCTGCCCCTTATTTAGGGTCAGTCTGTGGAGACTGGCATAAAACTGCCAGATATGGACCGCTTTCATATTGACGGCAGCGGTACTAACTGTAGCTCTACCGTCACGCCTTTGAATGCTAAGATGTGTGCCCAAGACGGCCCGTCATGAGTTACTGGGAATATTCTTCCGCCACCGGTCAACACAACAGAAGGTACAGCCCATGAATTCGAAAATTCAGTCGCTCCTGCTCGGGGTCGGTTTTCTTTCCCTGGCGGTGTTTTATTATGCCTTCGGATGGTCTCATGAGCTTTCCGGCGCGGGCGGGGACAGCGCCGGTTATCTGCTGGCCGCACAATATTTTTCGCCTTACCAGCCCGCCTCTCCGATACTCATCGAATACAGCAAGCAAATCATTTACCCGCCGCTTTTCCCATGGATTCTTGCCCTCGCGGGTGGCGGAGAAAGCATTCTCGCTGCGCACCTGATCGTCATGACTTTTTTGCTCCTGGCGGTGCTGGTCCTGTATTTCTGGCTGCGGCACGAATCACTTTCCGTCTGGCAAAGCGCTGCCATCAGTCTGATCTTTGCATTAATGCCGACCACCTACCTGCTTTCCCTCGAAATCTGGACGGAAGACCCCTACACTTTTTTCAGCCTGCTTGCGATCTTGGGGGTCTGCCTTGCTACGCGGAAAGACCTGCCCAAATGGCTTTGGCTCGCCGCATTTGCTGTCGCTTGTGCAACCCTGGTTCGCACCGCCGCTCTTTCAATTTTACTGGCATTCTGGTTTTTTCTGGCAGTGCGCAGGCCGAAGAATTATTTATACCTGATGGCGGTTTCAGCGCTTCCGTTCGTGCTGTGGACAATCATCAGCGCGTCCACGCAAGTGGGGCTTTCGGGCTATACGCACAGTTGGCTGAAGGTTTATCTCACGACTCCGCTATTGACAATTCTCTCCCACCAGCTTCACACCGGATCACTGGCGCTGTACTACGCCTGGCAATTTGGGTGGCTTGGAGGCAGTCAACCGCCAGTCTTGGTTTTTGTCGTAACAGCCTTCGGTGCGATATGCCTTGCCGGCTGGCTCTATCGGCTAAGATACCTCAAATTCGACGCGATTTACGTCGCCATCTATTTGGCAATGGTGTTTGCGTGGCCTAATCCCGAACCGCTGCGCTATTTTTATGTGGTGACGCCCGTTCTCCTCGCTCAGGGCTTCCTGCTGGTGGTCGGGCTCTCGCAAAGCGGGTTGCGGATGGGCAATCCTGCAATGGTCCAGGCGGTTTTGGCGGCTATCCTCATGTTGACTTTATTGCCTTCTTTTGTCATCAATAGCCGTTATTTCCTGCAAGAAGTCCCTCCCGAAATCCGCGACAGCAAGCATATTGCCGAGTGGTTTGATGATAATCGGAAAATAGCCATTTTCAGCGCTTATTTTCATGCTCGCCTGATCTCCCATCTGAAAGAAATCAATGCTTTTATTCCGGAAAACGAATGCGTTTACGCCATCAAGCCGACCATCGTTACTTTTTACGCCCGACGGTCCAGCTACGGTCCACCAAAAATTGACGTAAGCGACCAGGAGTTCTGGCGGGGCATGGAAAAGTGTCGTTATGCTTATTTCCTGCCTTTTGAGAGCCCCTCGTATGGAGGAGAATCGTTCTACCCCCTTTCCCGGCTCGGCCAGAGGGCAAAGATCATATCGATGAAAAAAATAGAGCCCAACGACAATCTTCCCTCAGTCGGAATGCTGGCGGAAATAATAAAATAATGCTGGGCGGCGCTATCATTGATCAAGCTGTAGATAGTTTTGAATCCGCCGGCTGAAAAAACCGCCCAGATTCTTCCCGCCTGCGCCTACAAATTGCGGATATTTGTCCGGATCCTGTCAATGGCCGCCGTAAAATCTTGACGGCTTTTCTCGGCCATTGCCTGCGCTCGCCCAAAGTACTTCTCCGCTCTTACTTTGTCTTTGGCTTCGACCAGCCACTCGGTGGCGAGAAACAAGGGCACCGGGTTTGAGTCGTAAGCTTGAAAAGCCGTGTCCAGTGCCGCCAGCGCCGGCTCAAATTTTCCTGTTTCATGGAGATAATGCGCTTTGTAAATCCACAATGCCTGGATGCTTCTGTTATTTATGACGCGCGCCCGCAGCGCCTGGTCCAACAGGCGCAAAAAATCCTCGTGGGAAAAAACGCACTGGCTGTCCAGACCCAAATTGGCGAGTTCAACCAGCCCCTGAAGTTCGTAGGTGGTGACCTTGTCTTTTGACTGGAACTGGATTTGGCCGAGTTCGTCTTTGGAGAGCCGCCCCGACTGGCGGCAGGAAACGTAAGCCCGCTGCAAATCAAATCCCTGACCCGCAAAACGGGCAAGCATTCTCCTGGCTCTATCAAATTCTCCATTTTCTGCGTAATCGCTGGCCAGATTGATTGTGAGCCGTGGCGACTGCGGGTGTAGGACAAACATGCGTGTATACAGATCATGCCGCGTGGTCCATGTGTCAACATAGCCGACAGTCACTACCGTGAACACACTACCGGCGGCCAAAGCAAGAACGTTCGTAACAATACGGCTGTTCAGCCCTTTCGCCGCCAGGCAGCATAGACTAAGCAAAATCCCGTACGAGGCGAGATAATTCCTGTGCTCAAACATGAGCTCCAGCGGAAAGATGGTGGATTCCAGCGAATGCGCAGCAAAGAAAAAAAAGATGCCGAACGCTGCGGCCTTGCTGAAACGGCGCAACCTCCAGCCCGCCGCCAACCCCCCGGCCAATACGCCCAGAGAAAGTAAGGTAGAGGGTGGCGACAATAACCCTTTTGAAACCGGAAAATCATCATGGAAGAAACCCAGATTGCCCGCTTGCGGAACAACCATCTGGTAAAGATAATAAACCAGGACGCGAAACTGGGTGAGCACCCTTTCATACAGCGTAAAGTTGCGTGCCTCATATCCGCGCAGCACCAGTTGATCGAAATGGGTCGTCAGCCAATACACTGCGATGATCCCGGGTATCAGCAGGAACAATGTATAGCACCAGGCGAGAAGCTGCCGCGCCTTGCGATCGCCCTTGAACCCGAAAAAGAAGACCTCGAGCAGGCCAGTCAAAACGGGGAAAAGCAGGCCGGTTTCCTTGCTGAATACGGCGAGCGGGAAAAAAACCAGAAAAGCCAGGACCATTCCGGTCCAGCCATAGGGCCGGCCGGCCAACTGCTTTCCCCGCCCCAGCGTGTAACTCAGCAAGCCGGCAAGAACAAACAGCGCGGATAGCTGCGTCATCCTTTGCACGGTATACAGCACCGTGCTCACCTGCAGTGGATGGAGCAGCCACAACCCCGCCGTCAGCAGCGCCAGATAATGAACCTTGCGGCGAATTCTGCCGTCCTCCGCAGCGAGCAGCCGCGTGCTCAGAACGAACACCAGCGCCCCGGCGAGCAGATGGATTGCGACATTGGTGAATTTCCACCACCAGAAATCCTGCCCGGCGACGACGGCATTAAAGATGAAACTCGCCATGGCCACGGGGCGCCCCAGCACCCCGCTTTCACTCAGCAGAAGACCGGACCATGAACCTCTGCCGATATTCTCAAGTATTGGATCAAGCTGAGGGTAATCATCCAGAATCATGGGTCCGGACAGCCCTGGAAGGTAAATCAAGTAGGTAAGCAGCAGGGCCAGGCAAAGAAATAATGCGGCAATAAGGCCTGAGCGGGGCAGGCCCGCGGGTGCAAGATTATAAAATTTATGCTCCATCGCCACGTTATTAGGCGCTCGCTCAGTACCGCCCCTCGGGCCGTATGCAGTAAGGCTTGAGATCAG
>JBGQGB010000013.1:0-2120 GCA_041497195.1 Candidatus Doudnaibacteriota bacterium
ATAGCGAGGAATGATAGGCAGATTTGAGAACGGAGGGTAGTCATTCCGAGGTAGGGCGAATGACTACCCGTATGACTAGGTAAATCAGTCGGGATTTTGCTCAAAATGAGTCCGAACAGTATCATAAAGACACCACCAGAAAAAAACAAAGCAGCCCGAAGGGGCTGTTTTTATTTACCTCTGAAAAACTAGCCGCTACCGAATTTACTAGATCTGTGGGGAGGGCGGCGCATCCGAACTTTGACCGAGAACAAATTCTTTTTTTAAGCTCATCAGCGCTAGCACAATCCAAAACAACAGGCTCCCCTGCTGAATCGTCCAGAGGTAATGATCAACAGAACCCAAAATCAAAAATCCGAAAAAAATTATAAAAAGTGGATATCGATAAATCGGCTCTGCAAGGTTTGCCGAAGCATGTCGCACAATATAGTATAAAAAAATGATAAAAACGATAAGCGCCAAAACTCCTGACTCGGCGGCAATCAACAAAAAAATATTATGTACTGGCTGATGCAAATAAGGCAATAATCTTTGGGGTACGTAATTCTGCATCTCGACCACGAAATTTTTTACCCCCACGCCCCAGACTGGATTGGCCACAATCATTCTCTCGGCAATTTTGCCGTAAAAAATCCGGTCCGTAATGCTTTCGTCATTTGGGTAATTTTGCTGCCATGCTTCGTGATTGACCCCTAACCGATCCTTGATCTGCATGCCGAACAACGACCAATTCAATCCCAAAGAAAACAACAAAATTAGCAAAATCCAGGCAACTCGCCCAGGAAAATACGGCACTTCCTTTTTTTGATTTGTACCAAGCTTGACCTGGTCCATTTTCTCCCGACCCAACCTCGTCATTACCCAAACAAACCATCCAACAATTCCAAGTGCTGCGACTCCCCAGGCAAATCGGGAAAAAGTCACCACCAAACCAGTGCTAATAATGATTAATGACAAACTGAGAAACAACTTTTCACGTGAAAAGTAAAGACATGACAAATTGACTATCAGGGCTGTAAACAACAACCCTGCTAGAACATTGGGGTGCGGGAAAGTCCCATATGCCCTCATATTGAGTGATTTAGCCGAGATAGCGCTTAAATATGGAATTAATCTAAAAAAAACTGGGTTTGCGATCATATGGGAGGGGAATTGAGCCAAACCAGTCAGACCTGGCCTGAGAAACTCTTCACCTAAAAACTTCAGCCCAAAGGAACTTTGCCTTAAATACTGAAAGATCCCTAAAATCCCCTGGAATAAAGAAGTCCCCAAAATAAGCCAAAAAAAACGCAAAATTTCACGTGAAAACTCGCGATCCAAAAAAAATGACTCTCTGACATAAGCAAACAGAAGGATAAACTCTGTAATTTTCACAAACCCGTAAAATCCTAGGAAGATTTCACGTGAAAACATCAGAGATGTCGCTAAGATAAGCCAAAATGCCCCTAAAAACCAATATATTTTGTCACTTGCCATGGTTTGAACAATTTGTTTGTGTTTCTTCCATGATTCCCATAACCAAGGCAATATTACACATAAAAATATCAAATCTGTCAAGTATAAATAGTAAGTATTATAAAAAACATTATAACCATGATAGAAACTATCTACCCCAAAAAAAATCTTTCGAGTCTGAAAAGGTAAAATTACCAGAAAAATATAAAAAAACACCTTAGACAAGCGCCATCTCGGATAAGATTTTCCTATTTCATTTGACATTATGCCCAATTTATCTTGCAATAATATATCTTAAAAATCCAATCAGTGATTCTTTAAAACATAAGTAAACTCTCGGGAGCAGCTTATGGAAAAAGACTTAAAATCACCATCCGATAACTAAAATTAACAGATTGAACCAGGACTAACAAAACTATATACTTTAGAAACTGCGCGCGGGTGGCGAAACTGGCAGACGCACTACCTTGAGGTGGTAGCGCCCGCAAGGGCTTGGAGGTTCGAATCCTCTCCCGCGCACCAGTAGTAACTTGTTCGGAATTAAGAATATGGAGCGATTTTGCGGAAGCCAAAATCGCGCTTTGATTTTCGCCAAAACCCTTTCCGCCTACGGCGGAAGCCGTGAAATCCCATAATTCCCCCCAGCGTATGGAAACCGTTTTGTC